>JAGZBU010000026.1:0-25148 GCA_018369675.1 Parahaemophilus parainfluenzae
TAGTTACTTTGGCAGTGAATTAGGTGTTAGACTTGCACCACAACAAAGCCAGCAATTAGGTCAATTTGAATTCCATTATGATCGTTTTTCCAATGAAATCGGCCCTAACTTTACCGCCGAAGTTGCTTTCTTTAACGTGTCAAAACAAGGCAAACCTTACGCTGAAATTGTACCTGAACGCCGCTATTATGACGTTCGTACCATGACCATGAGTGAAGTGGGTTTAGATGCTGGTCTTTGGGGCGATTTATATATTGTGATGGGTGATAACTTGGGCAAAGGTGAATTCACGTTCCGCTTACATTACAAACCGCTTATTCGCTGGTTATGGCTCGGAGGCATTTTAATGGCACTTGGCGCATTATGTTCTGCCATCAATTTGAAGAGAAAACGCGATGAATAAAAAGTTTATTTTGTTTTTACCACTGATTTTATTATTGAGCGTTTGCTTACTGCTTTTTGTTGGTTTGCATAAAGATCCCAAACAAATTGTCTCTGCACTCATTAATAAGCCCGTGCCGGAATTTTATCAAGCAAATCTACTTGAACCGAGTCAAATCGTCAGCCCAAGAGATTTCCCAAAGAAACCTTTCCTGCTTAATGTTTGGGGAAGTTGGTGTGGCTATTGTCAACAAGAACACCCTCTCTTGATGGAAATTTCAAAAGACGTGCCCATTGTGGGCATCGACTATCGTGACAAACCACAAAATGGTATTGCGATGCTAGAACGCATGGGCAATCCATTTATACTTACCATTGACGATAGCCGTGGTGAATTTGCGATGCAATTAGGCGTAGATGGTGCACCAGAGACCTATATTGTCGATGAACACGGCATGATCCGTTATCGTCATTCTGGCTATATGGATCGTGAAACGTGGCTTACCGAAATCAAACCAAAACTTGATGAATTAACTAAAAAGTAAAATGAAAAAATTAACCCGATTTCTGACCGCACTTTTACTGACTTTCACCCTTTTTGCTCACGCAGAAATGGTCGATACCTATGCGTTTAAAAACCAAGCCGATCGTACTCGTGCTGTTGAACTGGCAAAATCCTTACGCTGCCCACAATGTCAGAATCAGAACTTAGTTGAGTCCAACTCCCCCATCGCTTATGACTTACGTATCGAAGTCTATAAAATGGTAGATGAAGGAAAAACGAACCAACAAATTATCGACACAATGACCGCACGTTTCGGTAATTTCGTGAACTATAAGCCCCCTTTCCAATGGAATACTGCACTCCTCTGGCTATTGCCTATTTTGCTATTAATTGGTGCTTTTGCATTGATTTTGTTTTCCACTAAAAAATCAGAAGAGGCCCCTAAACCACTTGAAAATCAACCTCATACAGCGCCTAAAGAAGAAAAAAGTGCGGTCAAATTTGAAACCAAATCCGCTATTTGGGTCTTTGCAATCTTATTGATTCTTCCTTTAAGTTATTACTTCTCCCTTGATCGTTTTGAGCGTGTTCAACAAGGCGAAAAAGAGATGGTTGAACTTGCTAATAAAAAAGCCGATACATCAATGGTGCATCAAAAAGAAGATATGGTGCTCAAAATTCAAAATAAAATTCGAGAAGATGTGAATAATCCTGAGCTTTGGGCTCAGCTAGGTGATGCTTATATGCAAAATGATGAATTTGATCATGCGCTCATCGCCTATAGCAATGCAGAAAAAATTTCAGGCACAACCCCGGCTATTTTAGGGCTCAAAGCGACCGCACTTTATTATCAAGCAGGTCAAAATATCACACCACAAATCCAGCAAATAATGGATGAGGCGTTAAAACAAGATAAACATGAAATCTCGGTAATCACATTATTGGCGACTGAAGCTTTTAAAAATCATGAAGCTGAAAAAGCCAAAGCTTATTGGCAACAATTGTTAGATTCAGGTAATGCTGCCGTGGATCGCCGTACTGTTATCCAACGAATCAAAATGATAGACTATTTTGAAAAAGGACAAACCTCACAATAAGCTATGTCTCATTATTCAGAAAATATCATTATTGGAGCCGGTGCTGCCGGCTTATTTTGTGCCGCACAGTTAGGAAAGCTGGGCAACCAAGCCACCATTTTTGATAACGGTAAGAAAATTGGCCGAAAAATTTTAATGTCTGGTGGCGGATTCTGTAATTTCACCAATATGGAAATCAGTCCAGACCGTTATATCAGTCAAAACAAGCATTTCGTCAAATCTGCCTTAAAACGTTATACACAATGGGATTTTATTGCTTTAGTCGCTGAGTACGACATTCCTTACCACGAAAAAGAATTAGGTCAGTTATTTTGTGATAACGGCGCAGAAGATATCGTGAAGATGCTCGGAACGGAATGTGACAAATATGGTGTTAGCATTCAACTACGCAGCGAAGTGAGAGATGTTGAAGCCGTTGAAAACAATCCTAAAGTGCAGTTCAAATTAAAGGTAAATGCGGTTGAATGGCAATGCCAGAATTTGATTATTGCTACGGGCGGGCTCTCCATGCCTGGCTTGGGTGCTTCGCCTTTTGGCTATCAAATTGCAGAACAATTTGGATTAAATGTGATTCCTCCGCGAGCAAGTCTTGTGCCATTCACGTGGCGAGAAAGTGACAAATTCTACTCGGCACTCTCTGGTGTTTCATTAGATGTGGCGGTGACGAATCAGCACAAAACCTTTACTCATCAAATGCTATTCACCCATCGTGGTTTATCAGGCCCTGCTATTTTACAGATCTCCAATTATTGGCAACCGGGTGAAAGCATTCATTTAGATTTATTGCCCTATAACAACATTCGTCATCATTTGGATGAAATGCGTCAATCTTCGCCAAAATTGCAGCTTAAAACCGTATTAAGTCGCTTATTACCGAAGAAATTAGTCGAACTTTGGTTAGAACAAGGCTTGATTCAAGATGAAGTTATTGCAAATTTAAGTAAAGTGCGGTTAGAAAATTTAGAGAATTTAATCCACAATTGGCAATTTATACCTAATGGCACTGAGGGCTACCGCACGGCTGAAGTCACGATGGGTGGTGTCGATACTCATGAGATCTCATCTAAAACTATGGAAGCCACAAAGGTTAAAGGTCTCTATTTTATCGGTGAAGTGCTAGATGTTGTCGGCTGGTTAGGTGGCTACAACTTCCAATGGGCATGGAGTTCTGCAGCCGTTTGTGCGATGGGAATTGCTGAAAGCTAATCTTTCTCTGCATTAATTATTTTCATCATAGATGAAAAAATCATTACTTTGATCATGAAATATCCTTACGTTAAAATCATCATATTAAAATTAAAAAAAGGATATAAACATGACATCAAAAACACTTCCCTTTCACGCTGATACTGTCGGTTCATACTTACGTTCTCAACCTTTAAAAGAAGCCCGTGCAAAATTTGCAGCAGGTGAAATTTCTCGTGAACAATTAACGGAAGTTGAAGATCAAGAAATTGCTAAATTGGTACAAGCTCAGTTAGATGCAGGTATTCAAGTCATCACTGATGGGGAATATCGCCGTGCATTTTGGCATATTGATTTCTTAGAAAACCTAAATGGCATCGAAGGTTATCACCCTGAACACGGTTATAAATTTAATGGCGTGGAAACTAAACCTTACAATACACGTTGCTGCGGTAAAGTATCTTGGAATCCAAACCATCCATTTATCGAACATTTCAAAAAATTAAAAGACATTGTTGGAGATCGTGGCGTCGTAAAATATACCATCCCTAGTCCAAACCAATTAATGTATCCAATTCAATGGGATACGGGCGTTTATACGACACGTGCAGAATTTGCCAAAGATGTTCAACAAGCTTATAAAGATGCGTTCAAAGCCTTCTATGATGCAGGTTGCCGTTATTTACAACTTGATGATGTGTATTGGGGTTCACTCTGTAACAATCACTTAAAACCAGAATTTGAAGCAGATAAAGCACAGGCGCTTGAAAATATTCAAGTTGTATTAGCCGCTAAACCAGCAGATATGGTTATCACAACGCACGTTTGCCGTGGCAACTTCCGTTCAACTTATTTACTAACCGGCGCATACGATCCAATTGCGGATGCGTTATTTGGCCAAACCCAATACGACGGCTACTTCCTAGAATATGATGATGAACGTTCTGGTGGGTTTGAGCCATTAAAACACTTTGCCAATAATCCACACAAAGGTCGTGTTGTATTAGGCTTAATCAGTTCAAAATTCCCTGAATTAGAAGATAAAGCGGCTATTAAAGCACGCATTGAAGAAGCGACTCAATATGTTCCGCTTGAGCAGCTTTGCTTAAGCCCACAATGTGGTTTTGCGTCAACAGAAGAAGGGAATATCATGACGGAAGCACAGCAATGGGCAAAAGTTCGTTATGTTGAAGAAATTGCCAAAGAAGTATGGGGTGAAGATTAATTCTTTTCATATCTGATGTTAAAAACACACTGTTTTTTAACCGCACTTTTATAATCTGAGTGCGTAGCAATATGCTCTTTTTTACTGCTTCCTTTCAACAAATAAAAAAAGCTGATGTAATTTACATCAGCTTTTTCATTATCAATTTATCACTAGATTTGCGTTAAATCGACGTTTTTCGTTTCTTTTGAGGCTAATAATGCTAACAAGGTTAAGAATGCATTAATGGCTAAATAAATCCCTACACCCATTAAGCCATAAAGTGCATTAATTTTTAATGAAATCATTGCCGCAATAGTGGCCCCGATAATCGATGCAATATTGTAGGCTAAAGAAGCACCAGAATAACGTACTTCCGTTGGGAATAATTCAGGCAATAACGCCGCCATTGGGCCAAATGTCATGCCCATTAATGCCATACCAATTACTAAGAAAGCAAATACAGAAGTTGGTGTACCGTTTCCAAGGAATAATGGCATACATAATGCAAAAATTAAGATGCTGACCGTTGTCCAAATCAACCATTTGCGACGACCGATTTTATCTGCATAAAGACCAGAAATACTGATAAAAATCGCAAAAACGATCGCACTCATTAAAAGTAATCCCGTGAAGGTATTGGCAGGAATGCCTAACCCCATAGGATAGCCCGCTTCTGAAAGGGTTGCCGGTGTACGAGAATACGCTTGAGCAAAGGCAGTCATAATATAGAACAAGGAATAAGTCGCCACCATAATAAAGGTACCAATCACCATCGGTTTAAAGTGTTTAGTAAATACCACACTCACCGGTGCTTTTAATTTTTTCCCTTTTTCTTCCGCTTCAACGAAGACATGGCTCTCATGTAAAGTTAAACGAACATACAACCCAACTAAAACTAAGGCTAAAGAAGAAACAAACGGGATACGCCATGCCCACTCAACAAGGGCTTGTTGCCCCCAGAAATAGCTCACTAAGAAGAAGGTTGCATTAGCCACAAATAAACCAATTGGCGCCCCTAATTGAGGGAATGTACCATACCAAGCACGTTTTCCTTCTGGTGCATTTTCTGTTGCCACTAAAGCAGCGCCGCCCCATTCACCACCAAGACCAATACCCTGACCAACTCGGCAAATACATAACAAAATCGGTGCCCAAATACCAATTTGAGAATAAGTTGGCAATAAACCGATAACGACCGTAGATCCGCCCATTAAAACCAAAGAGGCGACTAAGGTTTTCTTACGACCAATCTTATCACCAAAGTGCCCAAATAAAGCTGATCCAATTGGACGAGCAAAGAACGCTAAGGCTAGTGTCGAAAGAGAAAGCAAATCATCTGAAAGCGGATCGCCACTATGGAAGAATTGCGTGTTAAAAACTAATACTGCCGCAGCGGCATAGATATAATAATCGAAGAATTCAATTGCGGTACCCACCATAGAGGCTAAAGCAACCTTAAGTGGATCATTACGAAGTTGTGAGGACATTTTGCTTCCTTAAGAGTCAAATAAAATGAAAGGGTTAAATCCTAGCATTTCCCTTAAGGTTGAGCAATTTTTAATACAATATTTTCGATTTTTTTAGCAAAATATATTGGATTTTCTAAATGGGCATTATGGCCTGCATCAGGAATCAGCATTAAATTAAGTCGATTGACTTCAGCCATTTGACGAAACTTTTGATCTCGTTCTCCACAAAAATAAAAAAATGGCAGAAAATTTGACCGCACTTTCTCTCGGAAATCAGGCTGTTTAGCAAGACTGGTGGCTAATAGCATATTGCCAATATTTGCCCCACAATTGGCTTTTCGCTTTTCCATTAATGCTTTGCGTTGCTGCTGATTTAAATGAGAAAAGACAGGCTGTTGATACCAATCTTCAAGTACGGTTTCAGGCTTTTCATGGAAAAAACGCTCAGCCCACATGTTGTCATTGACTAGACGATTTTGTTTTTCTTGTTCAGATTGTAAACCTAAATTAGCCCCTTCTAAAATCACTGCTTGTAAATTGCCTCTTTGCACTTGAGCCTGCAGTGCATAATATTGTGCGATTCGTCCACCAAGTGAATAACCAATTAAGATATAAGGCTCATCTTTTATGAGATGTTGAATTTGTTTTTCAAGGAACTGAGCGGTTTGCTCAAAATCTTCAACGGCAACAGCTTTATTCTCTCCATGAAACGGTAAATCGAGAGAGAAACAACGAAAGTGCGGTAGATTTTCGATGACTTTTTGCCAATCTGATTTCGTACCTAATAAGCCATGGAGAAAAACAAGATTCATCATAATAATGCCATATAAAGAAATCCCCTTTATATAAGAGGGGAAAGAAATTATTCACCAATAACCGCGTGACTGATTTGTTCAATCAAGCGCTTATAGGTTGCGCTGCCATCACTTGGGTTTGTTTTGATTTCAATTAATGTCGCACGGCGGCGAGTATAAGCTTGTTTTAACACGGAGCTTAAATCTGCCCAGGTGTAAGGCAAGGCATATTTTAAGCCAAACATTGCCGCGACTTGAGAGAAATCACCATTATGTGGCAAGCGATAGAACTGCTCTTTCACCTCTTCATCCACCGGCAACATATCAAAGATTGCGCCACCATTATTGTTAATCACAAAAATAATGGTTGGTTGAGTGACATTCTTAAATAAGGCTAAAGAGTTCAAATCATAAAGCGTAGACGTATCGCCAATCATGGCCACCACAGGTTGATCGGCACCGATACCAATACCTGCAGCCGTTGCTAATAAGCCATCAATTCCGCTTGCACCACGGTTGGTATAAATCGGATACCCTTCAGGTAATTTGGTTAACGCATCAACCAAACGCACAAAAAGACTGTTTCCTAAGAACAAAATACCGTTGTAAGGTAAAACACGCTCAATATGATGTGCTAATGAGGCTTCATTAAGATTGCCACCAACTTGTTGTTCGATAAAGGTTGCACAGAATTTTGAAAGTGCCAGAGGTTCGAGCAACCAAGGCTTTTGACGCAATGGCGGGTGTGCACGCAACCAATGATGAGCTTTGGCGTTAAAGCGAGTTTGCGTATGGTGATTTGGATCAACTGCATTTTGACTTTGCTCCACCACCCAAAATTCGCCTTGGAATTCTGCTAAGAATTGGTTAATACGTTTACTGATAAAACGAGAACCAAATTGAATCACGATATCAGCTTGAAGTAGTTTTTGTTTCACCGTTTGGTTTGCTAGCCAAATATCCGCATAAGGCATGAGAGGCTCAACACCTGATTGAATATCCGTCAGCAAAATCCACCCCATGGTATTTGCCCATGAGTTAATGCCCATTGCTTGTTCAGGCGTTAATTGTCCTGCCACAATCACACCACGTTTCGTACGCCAAGTATCCCAATTCTCATGCATCAACACTTCTTGCTGTAATAGTTGATGATCGACCCAATTTTTAGGCTGACTTAACCAACGTTGAATTGGCATTAACCACGGATGGCTGTCAATTTCTTGTTCTTGTGCATTATAAAGTGGCTCAGCAAAAGGCACATTGATATGCACCACGCCTGGTTGTTGTTTTTGTTTATAGCAAGCTTGTTCTAACGTAGAAATTAACCATTTTGCTGCATAATCTGCCTGAGGTTTCGGTAGATTGACACTTGCAACGGGGTAATCGGCAAACATATTTTGTTGCACGATAGCTTGATTCGCCCCACACTCCCATAATTCAGGTGGGCGATCAGCGGTAAGAATAATTAAATTCACGCCTGTTTGACGAGCTTCGATAATTGCTGGATATAAATTTGCTGCTGCGGTGCCCGAGGTGACAATCACGGCAACAGGTGCTTGCGTAGATTTTGCAATCCCCAACGCAAAAAAGCCTAAACCGCGTTCATCAAAGTGACTATGGCACGTTGCACGAGAAGCATTTTGTAAACGCACAGCTTCTAGCGTTAAAGGTGTTGAGCGTGAACCAGGCGCAATACAAAAGTGACTCACGCCTTGGCGAACCAAGGTTTCTAAGATCACCTTTGACCAACAACGATTAAATACGCTTACAGACATTCTTCTTATTCTCCGTTATTCTCTGCAAACAGGGAAATCAGCCCTGCCGCTTTACGTTCAATTTCTAACCACTCTTCTACAGGTTGTGAGCCTTCCACAATACCGGCACCAGCAAATACACGTACTTGGTTTTCTTCAATAAAAGCCGAACGAATAGTAACACAAAATTCTGAGAGATTTTGGCTCATCACGCCTAATGTTCCGGCATACCAACTACGATCAAAAGTTTCAATTTCAGCCAGCGCTTTCTTCGCTTGTTGCTGTGGTAAACCTGATACCGCTGCCGTTGGATGAATCGCCTTCAGTAAATCGGCATCCGTACAAAGTGCGGTCAATTTTGCTTGCATTTTTCGAATCAAATGCTGCACTTTGCGTAATGACTTTAATGCGACACCATCAACGGTAATTTGTTCCACTAAGTGACTGATATTTTGTGAAATATCTTCAACCACCAACCAGTTTTCATTGAGGTTTTTTTCATCATTTAATAACCAATTCGCACGTTCATTATTTTCACTAGGATTATCACTAACAGGTGCAGTGCCCGCAAGCGCCTCCGTAAATAACTGACGATCATCTCGTGCGAATAAGCGTTCAGGCGTCGAACCTACAAAACAGTGTTCTGCATTATCTGCCCATAAAAAATGGTAACAACCACTATTTTTTGCTTGGCTTGCTGCAAGAAAATCTTTTCCATTTAACTCACCCTGAAGACCAAACACGGTTTCATTCGCCAAAACAAGCTTGGTTAATTCCCCTTGTCGAATTCGACTGAGTGCTTGATTGACCCAATCGCACCACGTTTCTTGGTTTGCTTTTGGCACCATGCTTTCGATGGTTAATTGATTAAGTGGTAAAAGTGCGGTCGTTTTTTCGAATGAATTCAATACCGCTTTTGCCAGATTAAGCTCATTTGTTTCAACAAAAACTGAAATCTCAGTCTCGCCATGTTGTTGTTCAATTAAAACTTGAGGCAAAATAAACTGGCTTTCACCTTGAAACTGTAAACCACCGACTAAAGGGAAATCGTGTTCTTGGATAAATTGCTGTGCCAAATTCACATCTGAAAATGACCGCACTTTCCCCACCGCTGCGACGGTTTTATCTTCATCACGAAAACGTAAATAAAATTGTGGATAAACAAGTTGCCCCTTCATCCATGCCAAAAGATCAACACCCAATTTCATCTTCGTCTGAAGACGTGCAATAGCGGATTGCTGATCAGTTGTCACCAAGGTTTCAAACTGGCGAATTAGCTCAGATTTAGCTTGTTCTAAAGGGCCCATGAAAAATAATAAAACACACAAAAAATTAGCCCATATTCTACCGCACTTTAATACATTCAAAAAATTTTTTTATTAAATCTTTTCAAGATAAGAATTTAAGCGTAAATTAGACGTAATTTTTGAATGAAAATCTAATTATCATAGGATGTTATTAATGAGATCTTTTCCGAAATCAGACAAATTAGAACACGTTTGCTACGATATTCGTGGACCGGTTCACAAAGAAGCTTTACGCCTAGAAGAAGAAGGCAATAAAATTTTAAAACTGAATATCGGCAACCCTGCCCCATTTGGTTTTGAGGCGCCTGATGAAATTTTAGTTGATGTTATCCGCAACCTACCATCTGCACAAGGTTACTGCGATTCGAAAGGGTTATATTCGGCACGTAAGGCTATCGTGCAATACTATCAATCTAAAGGTATTCATGATGCGACAGTAAACGATGTGTACATCGGAAATGGTGTATCTGAATTGATTACTATGTCCATGCAAGCACTTCTCAATGATGGTGATGAAGTCTTAGTTCCAATGCCAGACTATCCATTATGGACAGCGGCTGTGACCTTAGCGGGCGGAAATGCAGTACATTATTTATGTGATGAAGAGGCTGGTTGGTTCCCTGCTATTGATGATATTCGCGCAAAAGTCAATGCCAAAACCAAAGCTATCGTCGTGATCAACCCGAACAACCCAACGGGTGCAGTTTATAGCAAAGAGTTACTTGAAGAAATTATCCAAGTTGCACGTGAAAATAATCTGATTATTTTTGCAGACGAGATTTATGACAAAATTCTCTACGATGGTGCTGTCCACCACCATATTGCAGCTCTTGCACCAGATGTATTAACCATTACATTCAATGGCTTATCAAAAGCGTATCGTGTTGCGGGTTTCCGTCAGGGTTGGATGATTTTAAATGGTCCAAAACAACATGCTAAAGGCTATATTGAAGGCTTAGATATGCTGGCATCTATGCGTTTATGTGCAAATGTGCCAATGCAACACGCCATTCAAACCGCATTAGGTGGCTATCAAAGTATTAATGAATTTGTTCAGCCTGGTGGTCGTTTGCTAGAACAACGCAATAAAGCCTATGAGTTGCTCACTCAAATCCCGGGTATTAGCTGTGTAAAACCAATGGGAGCGATGTATATGTTCCCGAAACTCGATATCCAAAAATTCAACATTCATAGTGATGAAAAATTTGTGCTCGATTTATTACGTAAAGAGAAAGTACTTCTCGTGCACGGTAAAGGCTTTAACTGGCATTCACCGGATCACTTCCGTGTGGTGACACTTCCTTATACCGGTCAATTAGAAGAAGCCATTGGCAAATTGGCACGATTCTTAGAGACTTATCGTCAATAATAAAAAAGAGCGGTTAATTAACCGCTCTTTTTTTATTTTATGATTTATGACTAAGCCCAGAAATAACGCACAACATGGAAGAAAATTGGTGCAGAGAAACAAAGCGAATCCATACGATCTAAAATACCCCCATGGCCACTGATCATATTCCCCCAGTCTTTCACGCCCATACTGCGTTTCATTGCTGACATCACGAGTCCACCTAAGAATCCCATTAGGCAAATTAACATACTCATTAAAAAAGCCTGCCATGCATTAAATGGTGTCATCCAATGAAGTAGCATACCTAATAAACTTGCGCTTAATACCCCACCAACAAAGCCTTCTACTGTTTTGGATGGGGATAAGGTTGGCGCAATTTTATGTTTGCCGAAGAGTTTACCCCAAACGTATTGCAACACATCGCTAGACTGCACCACCAAGATTAAGAAAATCATTAATAGAAGATTTTTTCCTTCATAACCAGAGATATCAAGGGTCAATAAAGCGGGAATATGTGAAATACAGAATACACTAATCATCAATGCCCACTGAATTTTTGTTGAACGATCTAAGAAATGCGCCGGATCGCCGAGTAATGCCGACAGAATAGGTAAAAATAAGAAGCCATATACGGGAATGAAAATGGTGAACATGCTAAACCAATCAATGGCGACTAAAAAATATTGCAATGGCAAGATCACATAAAAACAAGCGGCTAGCGCAAGATGATCGCCTCGACGAATATTCAATAGAGAAAGAAACTCACGCAATCCCATAAATGAAATAATCAAAAAGAGCCCAATTACGCCATAAAAGCCCAATAAACTCGCAATAAAGATAATCCCAATCATCACCCACCAAGCATTGATGCGTGCATTCAGGTTATCAATAACGCTATTTGGTGTATCCACACCCGATCTGCGTTTTAAAATATATCCTACTGAGGAAGCAAATATTAAGGCGATAAATAAACCACCGAAGAGTTGCCATATTTCTGTCATCATTTGCTCCTAAGATTTGCCTTTTTCACTGACATTTAAACTTAATAATGCTGATTGAGCACGTGTTAAAAAGGCCTCTTTAGCCTCTCCGTTCTCAATCTTTAATGGTTCGCCAACATAAAGATCACATAATAATGGGATCGGTAAAATAAAGCCTTTTGGTAAAACATTATTCATATTACTAATCCAAACGGGCACAAACTCACAATCAGGGTTTTCTTTGGCTAAATAAAACAATCCACTTTTAAACGGCTGAAGTGGTAAATCACCATCCATCTTACGAGTTCCTTCAGGAAAAATAATCAGGGAGTCATTGACTAATGCTTCACTCATTTGTCGTATGGCTGCTTTTGGATCTTGGCTATTACGCTCAATCAGTAACATATTAAACACTTTATAGGCTAGAAAGCGGCGAATCGCACCTTTCGTCCAATAATCTTTGCCTGCAACAGGGCGAGTTTGTTTTCTTACTTCATAAGGCAATGAAATCCAAAGTAAGATAAAATCCCCATGACTATTATGATTGGCAAAATAGACACGATGCCCTTCTGAAGATTGTTCCGCAATTGCGGCTTGTGGTCGAACGCCTGTAATAAAAGAAGCAAAACGACACAATAAAAAATCGATTAATCTCGCAAACATATTTGCTCCTATTATTCCGTCACTTCGGCTAAACCATTTTTTACTCGCTTAATACAAGTCACAATGAGCAATATAATGACGATATTGGCTACCCACCAGAAAAGTGAATGCAAGCTACCATTCACCGCATAGAGTAAACCGAGCACACCAAATACGAATGCACGATCACTTTTACCCATTGGGCCATCATAACGACGAGTTTTGCCTTGAACTTGCCCTAAAATGCCACATAATTCACTCAACGCGGCAAGCCAAATAATACTTGAGATTTGAATACCATCAAAAGGTGCGACAAAAGCAAAAGGAAGATAAAGTGCCGCATCTGAAACGACATCAGTAATTTCATTAAGATACCCCCCTAATCGACTTTTTTGATTAAATTCACGTGCTAGCATGCCATCAATGGCATTCAACGCCATACGCAAAAACAACCAAATAGGGATAAGGAAGAAAAGAGAAGAAAATGTCGGAAATAGTGCGAGAACCACACCGAGTAAAATAGAAAGTAAGCAGGCAATTAGCGTAACTTGATTTGCCGTTACGCCTTTTGCCGCTAATTGCCTAACTAAAGGCCGAAGTAAATTCTGAAATTTGGGTTTTAAGGCATAGATACTCATCTACCATCTCCTTGTTTTTATTAAAAAACATAAATATGTTTCCAATAATAGGACGGTATAGAGTATTACTCAAGTTTTTTATTCATCCATATAACCTAAACTTCTTAAGGCACGTTCATCATCCGCCCAACCGGACTTCACTTTTACCCAAAGTTCAAGGTGTACTTTATTATCAAATAAGCGTTCCATGTCAGCACGCGCTTCCATACCAATGGTTTTAATTTTTTGTCCTTGAGCACCGATCACCATTTTCTTTTGGCCTTCGCGTTCAACTAAAATCAAGCCATTGATTTCATAAGTACCACGCTCATTTACTTTAAATTGTTCAATTTCAACCGTTACCGAATAAGGTAGCTCTTCCCCTGTGAAACGCATTAATTTTTCACGAATAATTTCTGATGCCATAAAACGCTGTGAACGATCCGTTACATAATCTTCAGGGAAGTGATGAACGCCTTTACGTAATGATTGACGAACAATTTTCTCTAATTGATGGACATTATTACCACGTTGTGCAGAAATCGGCACAATGTGAGCAAAGTTAAACTTGCTGCCTAAATCTGTAATAAATGGCAATAAATCATCTTTATTCTTAATATTATCAACTTTGTTGATGGCGAGTACGACAGGTGCTTTCGCATTACGTAATTTGTTTAACACCATTTCATCATCGGCATTCCAATGTGTACCATCCACGACGAAAATAATGAGATCTACATCCCCGATTGCCGAGCTTGCTGCACGGTTCATTAAACGGTTAATCGCGCGTTTTTCTTCGATATGAAGCCCCGGCGTATCTACGTAAATTTCTTGGTAGATACCTTCCGTTTTAATTCCCACAATACGATGACGTGTAGTTTGCGCCTTGCGAGATGTAATCGAAATTTTTTGTCCTAAAATTTTATTTAACAGGGTGGATTTCCCTACATTTGGGCGACCTACTATAGCGATAAAGCCACAATAGGTCTCTTGTTCTTGATTTAATTCGGTCATTTAATTTCCAATGTTTTTAAGATTTGTTCTGCGGCCGCTTGTTCTGCTTTACGGCGGCTAGAACCTTTCGCAATAAAAGTGCGGTCAATATTGGGTACATTTTTTACTGTACATTCTACGGTGAAGGTTTGGCAATGGGCTTCGCCTTCAATTTTTATTACTTCATAGGTTGGTAAGGCAAAATGCTTACCTTGTAAATACTCTTGCAAGCGCGTTTTGGCATCTTTTTGGTTATCACCCGGCTTAATTTCAGCGAGTAAAGTTTTATACCAGCTACGCACAATGTCTGCTGCTTTATCAAAGCTTGAATCTAATGCCATTGCACCAATTACCGCTTCAACACAATCGGCTAAAATAGATTCTCGACGAAAACCACCACTTTTCAATTCACCTGAACCTAAGGACATATAATCCCCAAGTTCAAAATTGCGTGCAATCATTGCCAGAGTCGGCTCTCGAACTAATGTGGCACGCATTCTGCTCAGTTCACCTTCATTACAACGAGGGAATTGATGATAAAGCGCATCCGCAATGACATAATTAAGAATAGAATCACCTAGAAATTCTAGGCGTTCATTATGTTGAGTGGAGGCACTGCGGTGTGTCAGTGCCAATTTTAAATTTTTTAGATCGGAAAATTGATAACCAATTTTTCGTTCTAGTCGATCTAAATGATTCATATTAATTAATTTTTGTAAAGAAACGGTCTAAACGGAAGCCTGTAGGCCACTCATTTGGTTCTTTTTCTAAACTCATCCAAATATAAGTGGCTTTACCCACGATATTTTTTTCAGGTACAAATCCCCAAAAACGGCTGTCATCACTATGATCACGGTTATCCCCCATCACAAAATATTGCCCTTCAGGCACAATCCATTCTGCAGTAGGTAAGCCTTCTTGTGGATAGAATTCAATACCCGAATAACGGCGCATTGGCTCCACTAAAATCGTGTGTGTCACGTCACCGATTTCCAAATATTCCACTTGCGTTGGGAATGCTGGATTTGTGGGTTCTTGTTTATATTCAAACGCTTTAGTTTGGCAATCTACTTCGCAAGGTTTGCCATCTTTACCATAAACCAATGTTAAAGCACTTTTTTCAACATCAAGGATAATGCGGTCGCCACCTTTCCCTACAATACGTTTAATGTAATCTACACCAGACATATTGTCTTTAGATGCTAACGCAAGATTTTCCGCATATGCTGCTCGCGTCGCCCCTAAACTTGTACGAAGTAACGCTTGTTCCGGCGCTTTAAACACGATTACATCACCACGTTCTGGTTTGTTACCTTCAATAATCGTATTTTGGAAAATGGGGTCTTTAATACCATAAGTATATTTGTTCACGACGAGGAAATCCCCTACGCGCAACGTCGCTTCCATTGATCCTGATGGAATTTGGAATGGTTCAAAAATAAATGAACGCACAAGGAATACCACGGATAACACAGGGAAAAGCGAAGAAATAAATTCTGAACCTTCTGAAATAGGCTCAATTTTCGCTTTTTCTTCGTCTGTTAATGCTTTGCCTGAACGTTGTTCTGCGCGTGCAATTTGACGACGACGTCTCGGTATCACGGCAAAGCGGTGATAGCACCATAAAATGCCGGAAAGTGCGGTCAAAATTAGTAACAAAATACTGAATGTGTTAGGCAGTTGGAAATAATCTAACGCTTTCCAACCAGCAAAGCCTACGGCTAACAACAGAATAAAAAATACATTCGACATTGCTCTACTTTCCTATTTATCTTTACCTACATGTAAGATCGCCAAAAACGCTTCTTGCGGCACTTCCACGTTACCTAAAGATTTCATTCGTTTTTTACCTTCTTTCTGTTTCTGTAAGAGTTTTTTCTTACGGCTCACGTCACCACCATAACATTTTGCTAATACGTTTTTACGCAATTGTTTTACCGTTGAACGCGCAATAATGTGGTTGCCAATCGCAGCTTGGATCGCGATATCAAATTGTTGACGTGGAATCAGTTCACGCATTTTTTCAACTAATTCACGCCCCCGATAAGGGGCATTATCCTTATGAACGATTAACGCTAACGCATCGACACGATCACCATTGATCATGATATCCACGCGCACCATGTCCGCTGCTTGGAAACGTTTGAAACCATAATCCAAAGACGCATAACCACGTGATGTTGATTTCAAGCGATCGAAGAAATCTAAGACTACTTCGCCCATTGGAATTTCATAGGTTAACGCAATTTGGTTACCGTGATATACCATATTGGTTTGTACACCACGTTTTTCCACACAAAGGGTGATGACATTTCCTAAGAATTCTTGTGGCACGAGCATATTACACTCTGCAATTGGCTCACGAATTTCCGCAATATTATTTAATGGTGGCAGTTTTGATGGACTGTCCACATAAACCACTTCACCATTGGTCATTTCAACTTCATAAATTACAGTTGGTGCTGTGGTAATCAAATCAAGATCGTATTCACGTTCTAAACGCTCTTGAATGATCTCCATGTGTAAAAGCCCCAAGAAGCCACAACGGAAACCAAAACCTAAAGCTGTTGAGTTTTCTGGCTCATAGAACAGCGATGCATCGTTTAGGCTTAATTTACCTAACGCATCACGGAAAGCCTCATAATCGTCAGAGCTAACTGGGAATAAACCAGCATAAACCTGCGGTTTTACTTTCTTAAAACCTGGCAATACATGGCTTGCTGGATTGTGTTGGTGCGTTAAAGTATCCCCTACTGGTGCGCCTAAAATATCTTTAATCGCACAAACAACCCAACCTACTTCGCCGGTATTTAATACGGTCGTATCCACTTGTTTTGGCGTAAAAATCCCTAAACGATCAACGTTGTAAGCCTGTCCTGTAGACATTACTTTGATTTTATCACCTTTACGCAATACGCCATTTTTAATACGAACTAATGACACCACGCCTAAATAGTTATCGAACCAAGAGTCAATAATCAATGCTTGTAACGGTGCATCAGGATCACCTTCTGGCGCGGGGATTTTCGCAACAATTTCTTCTAATACATCTTCAATACCCACACCGGTTTTCGCCGAACAACGTACCGCTTCCATCGCATCAATACCCACGATGTCTTCAATTTCTTCTGCAACACGTTCAGGATCTGCTGCCGGTAAGTCGATTTTATTTAAAATCGGCACGACTTCTAAATCCATTTCAATGGCGGTGTAGCAGTTTGCCAAGGTTTGTGCTTCTACGCCCTGTCCTGCATCCACAACTAACAATGCCCCTTCACAAGCTGCAAGAGAGCGTGATACTTCATAAGAGAAGTCCACGTGCCCTGGTGTATCGATAAAGTTTAATTGGTAAGTTTCACCGTCTTTCGCTTGATAATTTAAGGTTACACTTTGCGCTTTAATGGTAATACCACGCTCACGCTCAAGATCCATGGAATCCAACACTTGCGCTTCCATTTCACGATCCGAAAGTCCCCCACAGGTCTGAATTAATCGGTCAGAAAGGGTCGATTTACCGTGGTCAATATGAGCAATAATAGAAAAGTTGCGAATATTCTTCATAAATAGATTAGTTTTCTCAAAAATCATTAAATTTAACTGGCGGATTGTACCTGAAAAGCGCGGAAATCGCTAGGGATCAAAGGGAAAAGTGCGGTCAAATTTTCAAACCTTTTAGATAAAACAAAACCCCGAATTACTTCGGGGTTTCTTTTTTCATTCAAGCTGAAATTATAGGCTTTCAGTGAAAGTACGAGTAATAACGTCACGTTGTTGTTCTGGTGTTAAAGAGTTGAAACGTACTGCGTAACCAGAAACACGGATAGTTAATTGAGGATATTTATCCGGGTTGTTTACTGCATCTTCTAAAGTTTCACGACGTAATACGTTTACGTTTAAGTGTTGACCACCTTCAACTTTAACAGTTGGTGCTACGTTTACCGGTAATTCACGATATTCGATTTGGCCTAATTCGCTTACTGCTACTACTTGGTCTTCTGCGAATTCAGCTTTTGCACATAAACAACGAGCTTCATTTTTTTCGCTGTCTAATAACCAGAATGAGTTTAAAAGATTGTCATTTGCTGCTTGAGTAATTTGAATACCTTTGATCATAAAGTGCCTCCTAATTTGGCGGTTGTATATTTATTAAACTGTGCAAATTTTATCAAACTATTTGAAGAATTCAATTAATTTTGACCTAAAACAGGTTCTTTTTTCTGACTAATTTTTAAAAATTGATCTAGATTAAAATTTTTATTATAAGAAAGCATCAATATGATCTAACTTTTAACAAGATATTAACATTATTCTTAGATAAAGCCTTTCCAAGCAATTTCATTTATAATGTATCCAAGCTTATCCAATAAGGAAATACAGAATGAAAACCTGGACAGATGTTATCGGTCAAGAGAAAGAAAAACCTTACTTTAAACACATTCTACAACAAGTTCATCAAGAGAGACTCGCGGGAAAAACCATTTACCCACCGCAAGACGAAGTGTTTAATGCCTTTAAATATACGGCATTTGATGAGGTGAAAGTCGTCATTTTAGGACAAGATCCCTACCATGGTCCAAATCAAGCACACGGTTTAGCTTTTTCGGTGAAACCTGAGGTTGCTATTCCGCCTTCTCTGCTGAATATGTATAAAGAATTGGCTAACGATATTCCTGGTTTTCAAATGCCAAATCATGGCTACTTGGTGAAATGGGCGGAGCAAGGTGTACTGTTGCTTAACACAGTACTAACCGTAGAACGTGGCATGGCTCATTCACACGCTAAATTTGGTTGGGAGATTTTTACAGACCAAGTAATTGCGGCACTTAATGAACACCGTGAAAAAGTAGTATTTTTACTTTGGGGAAGTCATGCGCAGAAAAAAGGGCAATTTATTGATCGGAATCGCCATTATGTTTTAACTGCCCCGCATCCTTCTCCACTTTCTGCACATCGTGGTTTTCTAGGATGTCATCATTTTTCTAAAACCAACGAATACCTAAAGCAAAATGGTTTAACTGAAATTGATTGGCAAGTTTAAAATTGCGATTCAACATCAAGCGGGAGATTTTTTTCCCGCTTTTCTTCCTTTTTCTGCTCTCGTCTTTTTTTAAAAAAATCACTCAATTTCTGACCGCACTTTTCTGCCAGCACGCCAGACGTAATTTCTAACGTGTGATTCATCTTATAATCATCAAAGAAGTGAAAGCGAGAACCTACAGCCCCTGTTTTATAATCTGACGCACCGAAGACTAAACGTTTAATTCGGCTATGCAGAATAGCCCCCGCACACATAGTACAAGGCTCAAGGGTGACATAAAGTGTGGTATTGAGCAGACGATAATTTTGAATATTTTTTGCTGCATTACGCAATGCGACAATTTCAGCGTGAGCAGTCGGATCATTTTCAATGATAGATAAATTCCAGCCTTCACCGAGAATATTTCCTTCATCATCCACCAACACTGCCCCGACAGGAATCTCGCCGAGCGCTTCTGCACGATCAGCAAGCATCAGGGCGCGTTGCATAAATTTCTCGTCTAAATCTGACCGCACTTTGAATGCCTAAACAGAGAAAGGATACTTGATTGGTTCGTGAGATTGATACCCCACCACCTTGAAATCATCCATAGTTACCCAGGTCTCAAGATCTTCAAGGGTTTTAATATCAGGATTAATTTCTAATTGTGGTGACGGAAATGGCTCACGTTTTAATTGCACATCACGCATTAACTCAAGTTGGTCTTCATAAATATGTGCATTCACAATTTTATGATATGCCTTACCCGGTTTATTGCCAGTAATTTGCGCCATTAATGCAAGAAAAGTAAAGACCTGAATTTGATTGAAATTTAAGCCAAGTGGCACATCGCAAGAGCGTTGATAGCTCGTTAAGTGCAATGTATCGCCTACTAAGGAGAAAGTATGCGTGTGCATGCAAGGGCGCAAACAGCCAAGATCAAATTCACCAGGATTGAAGAAAGTCAGGATTTCGCCACGATCATCAATACCTCGACTTAAATTATTCACAATTTTACGAAGTTGATCGATGCTTTCGCCATTCGGTTTACGCCATGCTCTACCTTGCACACCATAAACGCGGCCCATATCATCGGTGCCTTTACGATGTGGATTGGCAAGCCAAGCGGCATTTTCATTGGCATTGGCATCCCATGTTTTGGTGCCCAGCTTACGGAAATCTGCCGCATTATCATAACCACGGATATAACCTAAAAACTCTGCAATTGCTGCTTTCCAATAGCTTTTACGTGTTGTAATTAAGGGGAATTGGTTATTGCCAACATCATATTCTAAATCTGCATTAATCACCGTTAGGCAACGCTTGCCAGTACGCTCATTAGCAACCCACTCACCATCATTTACAATGCGTCGACAAAGATCTAAATATTGTTTCATAAAAAAAACTCCTTACTGATGAACCGCACTTTTCGCACGATTGTATGCCCATGCCATAATTAATCCACCACCAATAATCATCGGTAAGCAAAGAGCCTGGCCACGTGTCATGATGCCTAAAAAAGATTCCACTTCAGGCTCACGGACATATTCAACGATAAAACGGAAAATACCGTAACAAACCAGGAATAATCCAGCCACGGAGCCCACAGGACGAGGCTTTTTAATGAAGACATTCAGAATAATAAACAACACGAAACCTTCTAAGAACGCCTCATAAAGCTGTGAAGGATGGCGAGGTAATAACAATGGATCATTTGGGAAAATCATGGCCCAAGGGACATCCGTTTCTCGTCCCCAAAGTTCTAAATTGATGAAGTTACCAATTCGTCCCATTCCTAAACCAAATGGAATCAAGGGCGCCACAAAATCTGCCGTCTGCCAGAAGCTTCTTTTTTGAGAATAAGAGGTCCAAATCATTGAGATAATCACCCCAATTAATCCACCATGGAATGACATCCCTCCTTCCCAAACACGGAATAAATACAGCGGATCTTGCACAAAATGATCGAAGTTATAGAAAAAGACATCACCAATACGACCACCTAAGAATACGCCCATAAAGCCATTAAAAAGTAACGTATCCACTTGATCAACAGTCCAACCACTATTCGGTTGATTCGCACGACGAACAGCTAACCAGCGGGCAAAAATAAAGCCTAATAGATACATTAAACCATACCAACGCAGCCCAATATTGCTATCACCGAAAGTGAAAATAGTCGGATCAAAATGTGGAAGCATCAAAAATTCTGAATTCATAACATTCCTTATTTCATAAACATATCAACTGCGATCGCAACTAATAGTAAGGCAAAGCCTTTTTTCAAGGTTGGGACAGGGAGTTTAGAGGTCGCTGTTGCCCCTAATTTAGAAGTGAAAAATGAAGTACCTGTAATACCAAGCACGGCAGGCAAATAAACATAGCCTAGGGAATAATCTGGCATGGCAGGATTGCCCCAACCACTCACCATAAAGCTAAACATGCCGGATAAACCAAGAAGCGCACCACAGAATGCAGAAGAACCGATGGCTTTTTTCATATCAATACCGCGGGAATTTAAAAATGGTACGATAAAACCACCACCGCCTACGCCAGCTGCGCTAGATGCCATCCCAATTAAAATCCCCCCAATAACAGAAGCTTGCGTTGTTAAAGGTTTGGTTTTCCCTGTGCTTTTCTTAATAGAAATCACCATTTTTGCTGCTAAATACACGACTAAACAGGCAAAAATTTTAGCTGATACATCACGATCAAGCTTGCCAATAAACAAACCAGAGATAAAGACCGAGATCATCACCATTGGTGCCAATACTTTCATGGCACTCCAGACTATATTGCCTAGTTTATGATGACGCTGCGCAGAAGAAAATCCGGTAATAACAATGGTTGCAAATGAAGTCCCTAATGCGGTGGACATCAGCAAAGGTTCAGGTACGCCTACCATCGGCAATAAATAGACTAAAGTTGGGACGATAATTAACCCACCACCAATGCCAAATAATCCGGCAAGAAAACCAACAACAGACCCGACAAGTAAACAAAGTAGAATAAAAGTGAGCATTATTGCCCCCTTGATTTATAAAACGAACGTTTTTGATATTTAGAAGAACCATTCTTACGCGGTGCATGATAAGGTTTATTTGCCTCATGCTCTTGCGTATTTTCAAGTAATGTTTTTTCGTTGCCAAACATTACTTGAGCAAACTCTTTCATCGCTTTGCGATAAACATCTTTCTTAAAGGACACAACCTGACGTACGGGATACCAAAAACTTACCCAACGCCAACCATCGAATTCCGGTGATTTTGTTGTGTTCATATTTATATTTTTTTCATCCCCCACTAATTGCAACAAAAACCAACGTTGTTTTTGCCCAATACACACGGGTTTGCTGTCATAACGCAGCAATCTTTTCGGCAGCTTATAACGCAACCAATGTTTAGACGCGTAAAGCACCTTCACATCTTTGGGTTGCAAACCAACCTCTTCATATAATTCACGATACATGGCTTGTTCGGCACTTTCATTATCGTTAATTCCCCCTTGCGGGAATTGCCACGAATTCTGCCCATATCGTTTAGCCCAAAGCACCTGCCCTTTGCGATTACAAATGACAATGCCTACATTTGGACGGTAGCCATCAAAATCGATCACTATCGTTCACCTTAAATTTTGTACAAAAATAATTTGCAGATTGTTTCATAAATTCGCTTTTTTATCAACCGAATGGGCATATTTACCCTATTGTGGATAACTCTGTGGGTAACGCTTGGATAGTCTAAATTTAACTGTGTATAAAAATTAAAAACCGCTTTTCATACTTCATTTTTTTCATTTTTGCATAACCTTTAATCAAAAATTTTCCAAAAAAAATGACCGCACTTTTTCTCATCAAAGTGCGGTCAAAAATTCAGCCATTTTTTAGTTTAAACATTCCTGGCTTGGTTAAGAAATAACAGCTGTGAGTTATTCAATATTTCTGTGGATAAAATTGTGATTGAGCAAATGGTGACTGTTGCATAACTCTTCTTAGCATTTTATCATCGATTTCTGAGAAGAAATTTTATCTTTAATTTCATGAAGATAACGCTTATTCACAGACACCATCTTATTCACATTCAAGTAAAAATTTTAGTGGTTATTTTTCATCCAAACCTTTTTTGACTAACGCTAAATAGCGTTCCCATTCAAAATATTGACCTGGATCGATCTTACGACCAGGAGAAATATCGCAATGCCCAACGATACGATCGAGCGTTATTTTCGGGTACGCCTGCATGATATCTCGTGTTAATGCAGCAAGCACTTGGTATTGCTCCGCTGTAAAAGGTTGTTCATTACTGCCCTCTAGCTCAATACCAATCGCAAAATCATTACATTTATCGCGTCCTTCAAAGCAAGAAAGTCCTGCATGCCACGCTCTATCATCGAAGCTGACATATTGCGTCACCTTGCCATCACGTTCAATTAAACAATGGGCTGACACACGAAATTGATAAATTTCCTCAAAATAAGGATGAATTGTGGGATCGAGTTTTCCTTGGAAAAAATCATCTACATATCCACCACCAAATTGTTCTGGCGGCAAACTGATGTAATGAATAACGAGTAATGAAATATCCTCTATATCAGGACGTTCATCAAAATGTGGTGAAATCACTTTTCTTGTCTGGCTTAACCAGCCATTTTTTATCTTATTCATCTGTTTTTCTGCGATTAAATTTCATTTTTGCGATCTCGATCGCAAAAGAAGTGCGGTTAGTTTTACTTTCATTTTTCCCTTTTACACAATGTTGCAGCCAATTCTGGCATTTTTTTATTCAACCAAAAGGAAATTTAATTTAATGAAACTCACTTTTTCTAAACCTTTACATAAAGGTTTTACGTTAATTGAATTGATGATCGTGATTGCGATTATTGCTATTCTCGCGACGATCGCCATTCCGTCTTATCAAAATTATACCAAAAAAGCAGCCATCTCCGAATTGTTGCAAGCTTCGGCACCTTATAAATCTGATGTGGAGTTATGTGTCTATAGCACCAATGCCCCGACAAACTGTTCAGGTGGTTCAAATGGCATTGCAGCAGACATCACTACTGCAAAAGGCTATGTTAAATCCATTACCACGAAATCGGGTGTGATTACGGTAACAGGAAATGGCGCATTGGATGGGATAAGTTATTCTTTAACGGCGACAGGCTCAACCTCATCAGGTGTGACTTGGACAACTGCTTGCCCAAGCAATGCGGATTTATTCCCTGCGGGTTTCTGCTCTCCTACCAAATAGCGAAACATGGCCTATCAAGCAATCGCAAAAAATGGCGAGATTTATCATATCTCGCCACAATATTGGCAACAAAACCAACAGCAACAAGCTTTGCTGCTGCGTTACTTTGCGCTCCCTCTTAAAGAAGACGAACACCATTTATGGCTTGCGGTGGATTCGCTGAATAATCTTGCGGCTTGTGAAACCTTTGCTTTTTTAAGTGGAAAATTGGTTGAACCGATTTTATTTGAAACGACTCAACTCAAGCAACTTTTACAATCCCTTGCCCCTAAAGCCAATCAAATAGAAGAACAAACGACGTTTTATCATCATTCAGAAGACGAAAGCACGGCTAATTTATCTAATGAAGATGAACCCGTTATTCAATTATTAAACAGTATTTTTGAAACAGCCCTGCAAAAAAATGCCTCCGATATTCATTTAGAAACTCAGTCAAATGGGCTCTTAATTCGTTTACGTATTGATGGTGTACTCCAACCTCAGCCGGTAATCAGTAAATCGCTCGCCAATCGTGTAATTTCTCGTTTAAAACTCTTAGCCAAACTGGATATCAGTGAAACTCGGCTACCACAAGATGGCCGCTTTCAATTCAAAACGACA
>JAGZBU010000027.1:0-24075 GCA_018369675.1 Parahaemophilus parainfluenzae
TGCTGCAAATGATAGTAATATATCTGGAGCAAATCGTACCATTGTTGCAATGGATTACACCGAAAATGCGGATACTGTTTTGGCATTAAATCAACGCTTTGTGAAAGCAGGCAGTGATATTATGTGTGATGAAAACCCAGCTTATAAAAGCCTTGATTTTCACTACACCCGTTGGTCGGTGAATCATCAAGAGGCTTATAGTGCGAAAGGTGTAAATAATAACCTTGCGGAATCTTTTAATGCCAGAATGCGCGACTTAATGCGTGGTACACACCATAAAACCGACAATAAATATGCCTTACACTATGCCAATCAAGCAGCATTCTTTTCAGATAACCGCCGTAAATCAAATGGGGAACTCTTTGAAGATGTCCTCAAACGTTGCTTATGGGTATTGCCGCTCAAAGAGTGGGTAGGTTACTGGCAAGGAAATCATCGTGAAGGTGAGCTTCTCGGTATGAAAGCCTTTGCACCTAACGAAATTTCATCACACTACTTTAAGCGACTTGAAGAACAAGCTGCATACGATGAAATTCTGATGGCAGCATAGAATCTTATATACGCTAATAGACTTAGATAGAAAGAAATAGCTTACCCGAATGAAGGTTGAGCGGAATAGCTACGCCTTGAGTTTGAAAAAATGGAAAATTGATGTGAAAAATTGCGAGGTTGAAGTTAGAATTTGAGGTAAAAGAAATGCCTTTCACGATTTTCATTCGGAAAGGCATTTAAATTTACGCGGTAAATTAGTCGATTTTCGGACTTTGTGCAACTGCTACATAATACCGAAAAAGCACAATATTTTTTGACCGCTCTTTTATTTGCGCTAATTAAGCTAATCTCGCTTTTGCTTCTGCAATCGCTTCTGCTACACGAAGTGGTGAAACCCCACCTTTCGCACAACGTTTATCTAAACAAGATTGTAGCGAAAGAATGTCATAGACATCATCCCCTACCACATCACTGAATTGACGGAATTCAGGAATGGTTAAGTCTTCCAAGGCTTTTCCTTTTTCAATGGCATAAACCACGGTTTCACCGACAATATGATGAGAATCACGGAATGGCACGCCTTTTGCCACAAGGTAATCCGCTAGCTCTGTTGCATTTGAATAACCTTTTAAAGCAGCTTCACGAGTACGATCGGTATTCACTTTTAACTCATCTAACACGAAAGTCGCCATATCTACGCAATCTTGCCAGGTATCTAACGCATCAAAGATCCCTTCTTTGTCTTCTTGCATATCTTTGTTATACGCTAACGGCAAACCTTTTAAAGTCATCAACATACCTGTTAATGCACCCATGACACGGCCCGCTTTACCACGAATCAATTCACAAGCGTCTGGATTTTTCTTTTGTGGCATTAAAGATGAACCTGAAGTCACACGATCCGATAATTCCACAAAATTCGCTTCACCACTGTTGAAAATAATCATATCTTCTGCGAAACGAGAAAGGTGTGCCATACTTAAAGAAGCTGTTGAAAGTAATTCCACAATATGGTCACGATCAGAAACGCTATCCAAACTATTACGCGTCGCAAAAGCAAAACCTAAATCTGATGCTAATTGTTCACGATCGACCGCATAGGCTGTGCCCGCAAGTGCACCACTGCCTAATGGGCAGCTATTCATGCGTTTATAAGCATCGGTGAGACGTGAATAATCACGCTCAAACATTTCTACATAAGCCATACACCAATGGGCAAAAGTGATTGGTTGTGCACGTTGTAAATGGGTATAGCCCGGCATCACCGCATCTTGCGTATTTTCTGCAGTTTGTACCAAGTGGCGTTGAAGATTACGAACAGACTCTTGTAACTCGATTACACGCTGTTTGCACCACATTTTGATATCGAGTGCAACTTGGTCATTACGGCTGCGACCCGTGTGTAATTTTTTGCCCAAATTACCCACTTTATCAATAAGCTTACTTTCCACCCAGCTATGAATATCTTCTGCATCATCCTGCAAAATCGCTTGTGGATTTGACCGCACTTCGATTAATAATTCATTTAAGGCAATCTCTAGCTGTTGTTGCTCTTCAGCACTTAATACACCAACATTGACTAAAGCCTTAGACCAGCCAATGGAGCCTTCAATATCTTGCTCTGCCAAGCGATAATCAAAACGCAGGCTATCATTAAAATCTTTAAAACGTTTGTCTGCCGCTTGTGTAAAACGACCACCCCAGAGAGCCATAAGTTATCCTTATCTCGATTATAAAAATGATTAATTATTCAATTATTACGCATAATTAATCAATATGCAATAATAATCTCTATATCGTCCGCTATTTTACCCTGTTTTTTCTAACAAAAACTAGACAGTACTGCATTTTAGTGGTAATTTACGCAGCATTCTTAAGGGCATTGCCCACCATTCAAACAATTCAGTATTATCAACTCTTATTAGTTCCAACATTATTAATTATGCATCTTACAGAACT
Source organism: Parahaemophilus parainfluenzae (assembly GCA_018369675.1). Classification (GTDB taxonomy): domain Bacteria; phylum Pseudomonadota; class Gammaproteobacteria; order Enterobacterales; family Pasteurellaceae; genus Haemophilus_D; species Haemophilus_D parainfluenzae_AC. Next base: position 2,452 of record JAGZBU010000027.1, read on the forward strand.
TAAAAACACGCCTGTTTCTGATCTTGTGAAACTTGGCGAAGAACAAATGGGTTTAGAAAATCTTGCCCGTTTACGTAAACAAGATATTGTTTTTGCTATTTTGAAACAGCACGCCAAGAGCGGTGAAGACATTTTTGGCGGCGGCGTATTGGAGATTTTACCCGACGGTTTCGGTTTCTTACGCTCCGCAGATAGTTCCTACCTTGCTGGTCCTGATGACATCTACGTTTCCCCAAGTCAAATTCGTCGTTTCAATCTACAAACTGGTGATAAAATCGAAGGCAAAATCCGTCCACCAAAAGAAGGCGAACGTTATTTTGCTCTTTTAAAAGTCGATCAAGTCAACGATGACAAACCTGAAGTCTCTCGTAGCAAAATCCTTTTCGAAAACTTAACCCCATTACACGCGAATTCTCGCTTAAGAATGGAACGTGGTAATGGCTCAACCGAAGATTTAACCGCACGTATTTTGGATTTAGCGTCTCCGATTGGTAAAGGGCAACGTGGTCTTATCGTGGCTCCGCCAAAAGCCGGTAAAACCATGTTGTTACAAAACATTGCACAAAGTATCACGCACAATTATCCAGAATGTGAGCTTATCGTGCTTTTAATTGATGAACGTCCAGAAGAAGTAACGGAAATGCAACGTTCGGTAAAAGGTGAAGTGATTGCTTCTACCTTTGATGAACCAGCAACCCGTCACGTTCAAGTAGCAGAAATGGTTATTGAGAAAGCAAAACGTTCTGTTGAGCATAAAAAAGACGTGGTGATTTTGCTCGACTCTATTACTCGTTTAGCACGTGCTTACAACACTGTAACTCCAGCATCCGGTAAAATTCTTTCCGGTGGTGTGGATGCAAATGCTTTACATCGTCCAAAACGTTTCTTTGGTGCGGCGCGTAACGTGGAAGAAGGCGGTAGCTTAACCATTATTGCAACCGCACTTGTGGATACCGGTTCAAAAATGGATGAGGTTATCTTCGAAGAATTTAAAGGTACCGGTAACATGGAATTACATCTTTCTCGCAAAATTGCAGAAAAACGTGTGTTCCCAGCAATTGACTTCAACCGTTCTGGTACGCGTAAAGAAGATTTACTTACCACACCAGATGAATTACAAAAAATGTGGATTCTACGCAAAATCCTTAACCCGATGGGTGAAGTGGAAGCAATGGAATTCCTCATCGACAAACTTATGGTGGCAAAAACCAACGATGAGTTTTTTGAAATTATGAAGCGGTCTTAATTCTGACCGCTCTTAAAAACAAAAAAGGCTTGGAAAACCAAGCCTTTTTATTTTGCGAATTATTCGCCCAAACGCTCTTTAATACGAGCTGATTTACCTGAACGTTCACGTAAGTAGTAAAGTTTAGCTTTACGTACTGCACCTTTACGTTTAACAGTGATTGAATCTACAACTGGTGAGTGAGTTTGGAATACACGCTCAACACCTACACCGTTAGAAATTTTACGTAAAGTGAATGCTGAATGCAAACCACGGTTACGAATTGCAATAACCACGCCTTCGAATGCTTGCAAACGACGTTTGCTACCTTCAACTACCCATACTTTAACTTCTAAAGTATCACCTGGGCGGAAGCTAGGTACGTTTTGTTTTAATTGTTCTTGTTCAAGTTGTTTGATAATGTTAGACATTGTTTGATCCTTTATTGATCCTAGATGTAACTGAAACTAACTGTTATGCTCGGCTTGTGCCTCTTTTAACAGTTTACGTTGTTCGTCAGTCAGAGCTAGGCCTTCTAAGAGCTCAGGGCGTCGGAGCCACGTTCTTTGTAGCGATTGTTTTAATCGCCATTTCCGAATTTCTTCGTGATGTCCCGACATCAGCACGGGTGGTACAGTTAATCCTTCTAACACTTCCGGTCTGGTGTAATGCGGGCAATCTAATAAACCGTCTGCAAAAGAATCTTCTTCTGCGGAGGCTTGTTTGCCTAATACACCGGGAATAAAACGCGCAACAGCATCAATTAATGTCATTGCCGGCAATTCCCCACCAGTCAGAACGTAATCGCCAATTGACCATTCTTCATCAATTTCAGTTTGAATCAATCGCTCATCAATACCTTCGTAACGTCCACATACCAAAATCAATTTCTGATTTTGAGCAAGCTCGGTTACGCCGCCTTGATCGAGTTTACGTCCTTGTGGCGAAAGGTAAATCACCTTTGCGCCTTCTCCTGCCGCTGCTTTCGCAGCATGAATCGCATCCCGTAAAGGTTGCACCATCATCAGCATTCCCGGACCACCACCATAAGGACGATCATCCACGGTTTTATGCTTGTCGAATGTAAAATCTCTTGGATTCCAACATTCTACTTGCAGAAGATTATGTTTTACGGCTCTACCTGTAACCCCAAATTCCGTAATCGCTTTAAACATTTCGGGGAATAATGAAATCACCCCTATCCACATAAAAAGCCTACTACATTACGTTTGTGCATACTTGAGATTAGAAACCAGCGTCCCAATCCACTTCAATGGTTTTCGTGGTGAGATCGACTCTTTTAACTACTTGTTCATACAAGAACGGAATTAACCGCTCTTGTTTTCCAAAAGCATCTTTGGTATTGGCTTTCACCACTAACACATCATTAGAACCGGTTTCCATCATCTCTGTTACCGTTCCCATTGTATAACCTTCTAAGTTTACGACTGAACAACCGATTAAATCGTGCCAGTAATAATCGCCTTCTTCCAGTTCTGGGAATACAGATAAATCCACACCAATTTCAACATTCGCTAAAGTTTGTGCGGCTTCACGATCATCAACGCCTTTTAATTTAACGATGATTTCGTGATTATGATGACGCCAGTTTTCTAATTCCGTTGGCTGCCATTCACCTTTGATTTTTAAAAACCAAGGTTGATAATCAAAAATGCTTTCAGCTTGTTCTGTTGATGAATAAATACGTAACCACCCACGGATACCGTAGGTTGAGCCTAATTTGCCCACAACTTCAATACGTTGTTGTTCCATATTTTTCACCTATCTTAGTTTAAGAACTAAATCAAAAAGCGAGATTATGCTTTTTGAGCTTCTTTTACCAAAGTCGCAACACGGTCTGAAAGTGAAGCACCTTGAGCAACCCAGTGGTTTACACGCTCAAGATCAACACGAAGACGCTCTGCGTTACCTTGTGCGATTGGGTTGAAGAAACCTACACGCTCAATGAAACGACCGTCACGTGGTGAACGACTGTCAGTTACTACGATTTGATAAAATGGGCGTTTTTTAGCTCCGCCACGAGATAAACGAATGGTTACCATAACCTTCCTCTAAATGTTTAATTACTAAAAGAATATTCTCAAACTCGAAAGTGATTTAAGAATATAGCTTACTTTTTTCTCTGTATATATAGACAAAAAGCCTGAAGATTTTACACTTTTTGAGCAAAAAAGCAAGCCACAAGCCCATTTCAAACTTGAGAAATTCACCATAAAAAATGACCGCACTTCATCACAAAGTGCGGTCAAATTTTCATTCATTTATTGGATTAATAAACTCCTTGCGCCAACATTGCATCAGCCACTTTCACAAAGCCTGCAACATTTGCCCCAACAACATAGTTGATGTTTGCTTGACCAGCGACAGTGCCATATTTTTTACAGTTTGCATAAATATCTAACATGATACGATGAAGCTGTTTATCCACTTCTTCAGCCGTCCAATACAAACGTTGTGAGCTTTGTGCCATTTCTAAACCAGAGGTTGCTACACCACCCGCATTTGCCGCTTTGCCTGGCCCAAATAGCACGCCAGCCTCTAAGAATGCCTCTGTTGCTTCGATAGTTGTTGGCATGTTTGCACCTTCAGCAACTAATTTCACACCATTTGCAATTAAGGTTTTAGCGTCTGCAATATCTAATTCGTTTTGAGTTGCACAAGGAAGAGCGATATCAGCTTTCACTTCCCACGGGCGTTTACCCGCGATATATTGTAAACCAAACTGTTCCGCAAATTCTTTCACGCGGCCACGTTTTACGTTTTTGAGTTCCAATAACGCGGCTAATTTTTCACGGTCAAAACCTTCTGGCAAATACACATAACCTGCTGAGTCAGAACAAGTCACCACTTTCGCACCGAGCTCCATCGCTTTTTCAATCGCATATTGCGCCACGTTACCTGAACCGGAAACTAAAACCGTTTTACCTTGGAAGCTATCCCCTTTCTCTGCAAGCATTGCTTGGGCAAAATAAACCAATCCATACCCCGTTGCTTCTGGGCGAATTAAACTTCCACCGAATGAAAGACCACGACCAGTAAACACACAAGCAGCTTGGTTTGATAATTTTTTCATATAGCCTGCAAGATAACCGACTTCGCGACCACCTACACCAATATCTCCTGCAGGGACATCAGTATCTGGACCAACATGACGATATAATTCTGCCATTAAAGCTTGACAGAAACGCATCACTTCAGCATCTGATTTACCTTTAGGATCAAAATCTGAACCGCCTTTTGCTCCGCCCATTGGCAATGTAGTTAAGGCATTTTTAAAGATCTGTTCAAAGCCTAAGAATTTTAAAATCGATAAGTTAACAGATGGATGGAAACGCATTCCGCCTTTATATGGACCAATTGCGCTATTAAATTGTATGCGGAAAGCACGGTTTACTTGAACCTGGCCTTTATCATCAGTCCATGCTACGCGAAATTGGATTGCGCGTTCTGGCTCAACTAAACGCTCTAATAAAGCTTCTGAACGATATTTAGGGTTTGCTTCCAAGAAAGGCCAAATTGACGTGAAGACTTCACGAACAGCTTGTAAAAATTCAGGTTGGTGGCCGTCACGTTGAGCCACTTTTTCAAGAAATTCGTCTAAGGATGCTACTGCTGACATAGGATTTTCCTTCTAGTAGTGAGTGAGTATGATGTGTGTAACGTTATTTTATTTATCACCGTCTTGTTGCGGCGTGTCATCAATATAACAATAGAAAAATCAACTAGGCAATAGTTTTTTTATAGAAAAAATGAAGAAAAAATAAAAAACGAGAAAACATTTAATATTTTCTCGTTTTTATTAGATTAGATCTAAAATTAGCACCTGGATTAGCACTTCAACTTAAAAAATGCTTATTTATTTTTACCTTCTAAGTAAAGCCATTCAGCGACTTGCTTCGCAAAATACGTCAAAATACCGTCTGCACCCGCACGTTTAAAGCAAAGCAATGATTCCATAATGCATTCTTTTTCTTTCAACCAGCCATTTTGAATGGCTGCCATATGCATCGCATATTCACCAGAAACTTGATAAGCAAAGGTTGGCACGCCAAAATAGTCTTTCACACGATATACCATGTCTAAATATGGCATACCCGGTTTCACCATCACCATATCAGCCCCTTCTTGTAAATCAAGAGCCACTTCTTGCAAGCCTTCATTACCGTTGGCTGGATCAAGTTGATAGGTTTTCTTATCGCCACCTTTCAGATTACCCGCAGAACCAACTGCATCACGGAATGGACCATAGTAATTAGAGGCATATTTCGCTGAGTACGCCATAATTTGCGTGTTGATATGGCCATTCTCTTCCAATGCCTGACGAATACGACCAATACGACCATCCATCATATCACTCGGTGCCACAATATCTGCACCCACTTCAGCATGAGAAAGCGCCTGTTTAATCAGAATATCTGTCGTGATATCGTTTAAGACATAGCCTTCTTCATCAATGATGCCATCTTGTCCATGAATAGTATAAGGATCAAGTGCCACATCAGTTAATACGCCTAATTCTGGATACGCAGCTTTCAATGCTTTTACTGCACGCTGTACTAAACCATTTGGGTTAAACGCTTCATCTGCCATTAAAGATTTTTTATCTTGTTCAATCACAGGGAATAATGCGATCACTGGCACTCCATATTTCACTAAAAGGCCAGCTTCAATTAATAACTGATCGATGGTTAAACGCTCAACTTTAGGCATAGAAGGCACTGGCTCACGATGATTTTCACCTTCAATAATAAATACCGGATAAATTAAATCATTCGCTGTTAAGGTATTTTCTGCCACTAAACGGCGGCTAAAATCATGTTTACGTAAGCGACGAAGACGACGGGTTGGGAAACCGCCTAAAATTTGTTGAGTCATAATAATATTCCTGTTTTTTATGATGTTAAAAGGGCGTATCACCTACGCCCATTTTCTTAATCTTTTTGATTTAAATCAGCCTGATTTTCTACCGCACTTTCTTCATCCGTTGTCTCTTCTTCATCCTCTTTCGGTTGATAGAAACGAGCAACTAACAAGCCTAATTCAAATAAAAGGCACATTGGTACGGCAAGTAACGTTTGTGAGAAAACATCGGGTGGCGTTAAGATCATACCGACAAAAAACGCACCGACAACAATGTAAGGGCGTTTTGCAGCTAATGCTTTTGTAGTTGTGACACCTGTCCAACAAAGTAAAATAATAGCAACCGGTACTTCAAAACACACACCAAATGCCAAGAATAACGCTAAAGCAAAATCAAGGTAACTGCTGATATCTGTGGCGATAGCCACCCCTTCTGGTGCAGTTTGCGTAAAGAAACTAAACACAAAAGGGAAAACAATATAATAAGCAAATGCTACACCGCAATAGAATAAAACTGTACTGGAAAATAATAACGGATAAATTAAACGTTTTTCATGTTGATACAGCGCCGGTGCAACAAACGCCCAAATTTGATAAAGCAAATAAGGCACCGAAATAAATACCGATACAATCGCGGTTAATTTAATTGGCGTAAAGAATGGCGTTTGAATATTGGTTGCAATCATCGTTGCTCCCTTTGGCATTACTGCCGTTAAAGGTGCGGCTACAAAATGATAAATATCATTAGAAAAATACACTAACGCCACAAAAACCACTAAAATACAAATTACACAACGTAATAAGCGGTTTCTGAGTTCAACAAGATGGGTAATTAACGGTTGGGAATCGTCCGTCATATTGCTCATAATTATTCTCTAGGACTTCGCTTCAGATTTGGGTGCTGGCTGTAGCTCCACATCATCCGGCGAATAGTAATCGGATAAACGCTCAGTTAATTCAGCTTGTTCATGAGGTTCAAGTGCGGTCAAATCCACTTCTTTTTTTTCAGATTCCAAAACTTCGGCAGTTTCATTCTCTGCATGTTCAGTGGATGCTGTTTCAACCGGTTTCTCTGCTGTTTCTTGTGCGCTTACCTCAAGTTTTTCCGCAGAATCAGTCGGATTTTCAGCCGCACTTTTAATTTCTTTAATTTGCTCTTCCACCGTTGTACCTGCTGCAGCCGCTTTTTCTTCTAGCTCTGCACGCATTTTTTGGGCTTGCTCTTTTAGCTCTTCAACAGTTTTACTTAAATCTGGGGAAAGCTGTTTGAGATTAAGTTGTTCCGCTTTCTTAATACTATCTTGCAACTCTTGCAATTTAAGCTCTTGTTTTAATTCATTTTGAACATTAGCTGCCAATCCACGGATCGTTTTCACCCAGCCCATTACCGTGCGAATAGCCACAGGTAAACGCTTAGGGCCTAGCACAACTAAGCCCACAAGCATCAATAAAACAAGTTCGGAAAAACCAATATCAAACACGGTTATGCCTGTTCTTTATCTTTTACAGTTTCAGTTTTTTCAGCAGTGGTTGTACCGTCTTTAATTTGAGTAAACTCAGCATCTTTTTTCGGCTCGTCATCAGACATCGCTTTTTTAAAGCCTTTTACTGCTGCGCCAAGATCAGATCCCGCATTGCGTAATTTTTTGGTACCGAATACTAATAAAATCACGACTAATAAAATAATCATTTGTGCTGGGGATAAACCAAACATAGAAAAACTCCGTTAGAATTAAATTGAAAATTTGGGCTTGAATATACTCTTTTTATGCATTTGTCTCAAGAGGTAATTTTAAAAGTGCGGTCAAAAAAATTAGAGGATTTTTAACCGCACTTTAGTCTTATTATTCAGCCAGTTCTGTTTACTCATGAGACAGGAATTATGAAATAACAAAATCCAGTTCTTTCATGTATCGCTCATAACATTGCAAGATGTCTACAATCAAATCCTCTTCATTTGTAATACTCAAAGGATAACCTTCCAATTGAATATTGGTTGAAACCATTAATGCATGATGAACTTGTGCAGGCTCAGGCTTCTCGAACAAGGTAATTTGGTAAAAAAAATCTTCTGCTAATCCATTTTCAATAGAAAGAACCAGTTGATTATTATCACGACCAAAATGTTGCTGTAAGGTCACATTTAAACCATAGGTACCAATGAGTAACTGGCGCAACTCTCTCATTGCCAAAAGTGCCGTTGTTTTTAAATGTAAAATGGCATCATCTCGCTTAGGTTCAATCACTAACTGTCTTAAACGGCTACGCCAGTTTGCACCTGTCCACAAATCTGAAACCTCTGTGGAATAATATTGACGTTCAAATCGTAAGCCCTTCAACAAACTCCATGCCATCAAAGACATCAATAGAGCAAAAGGTAAAGAAAAAAACAACATCGTTGATTGAAGTATTTCAATACCGCCAAAAAGATAAAGCACAAACGTAACTGCTGACAATAGTCCTCCCCAGAACATAGATTGCCAACGAGGTGAAACCTGGCTTTTGTCTTCAATCGCAATATTATTAAGCGTATAAATACCAAAGTTAATGGTGACGATAAAAAAGAGTGTGATAATAAATAAAGCTAACGTTTTAGTTAACCCGGAATAGGGTAAATAACTCAGAAAATCAAAAAGGAGTGACCCCACATTATTTACAGCTTGACCTAATGCCCCCTCAGCAAGATGTTCATTAACCCAAATGGCCCCATTTCCAAATACTGTGAACCATAAAACAAAGAATAAACTTGGCACCATCAATACGCCGAAAATAAACTCCCGTAAAGTTCGTCCGCGAGAAATCCGTGCGATAAAAATTCCAAAGCCAGGCGCCCACGAAAACCACCATGCCCAGTAAAAAACTGTCCAATCCATAAACCAGTCTAAATGTTCTACATCATAGGCATAAGCCTTGAAGCCGACTCTAATTAAACCGCTTAAGTAGGTACCAATATTTTCCGTAAAAGCAGAAATTAAATATATTGTCGGACCGAATAACAAAACCAGTAACATAAAGAGAAAGGTAACGCCTAGATTTAGCTCACTAAGAATACGGAACCCGTTGGCGATACCCTGCAGTGAAATTAAGATAGCAATGATAAAAACACTCACTAAAATAAGGGGAACCAAATACGGTGAGTTATCCAATAAATGCATTGAATGGAAGGCAGCCGCCAACCGAATCGCACTGTAACCTAAGGTTGCAACTACGCCAAATAAGGTGGTACAAATCCCGAGAATATCAATGACATCCCCCACTTTTCCATCAATCTTTTCTTTCAGTAAGGGATAAAAACAAGAGCGTAAAGAAAACGGTAATTTATAGCGAAATCCGAAGTACGCAATCGTAAGTGCAATTAATCCATAAATAGCCCAAGCACTGATGCTCCAATGAAAAATACTAAAAAACAATGCCGTTCTAACTTTCTCATATTCACCTATTGGTGAAAGAAAATGTGAAAGCGGTTCAGCAACACCAAGAAAAACAATGCCAATACCAATTCCAGAGGTAAAAAGTAACGCAATCCAAGAGCCTAATTTAAACTCTGGTTCTTCCTCATCACTCCCGAGTTTAATATCGCCGTATCGTCCTAACGCCAAGAAAAGTAAAAAGAACAGAAAAAATGCACTCAGTAAAATATAAAACCAGCTAAATTGAGAGAAAATAAATGCTTTCGCCGCAGCAAGATAAGATATAGTTTGCTGCGTATCAAATAAAAGGGCTGCAATAATCGCTAAACTAAAACCTAAACTGCCCCAAATAACATTTGCTTTGAAAGTATTTTGTATCTTCATATTTGTTTTAAGATAAAAAGTGCGGTTAAAAATTTAGAGGATTTCCAACCGCACTTTAGTCTTATTATTCAGCCAGTTCAGTTTGCTCGTGTGCCATCAATTCTTGGCCAACGTCATCTAGCAAACTTAAGTAACGTTCATAATGTTTCAACATATCAGCAATTAATTCATCTTGATCCATATATTGCACATCATAACCCACTCGACCATCAAAGAAATAAGTGTATGGTTCATAAGTCATACTATGCTGGATATGTGGCAAGTTATCGTCATTAATTAATTGCTCTGACACCTCACGACCGATAGATTTCACCCCGTACATAAAGTCTCTCATCAAATCTTTCTGAATGACTAACTCGACTGCAGGTTCATCTTGATCAAATAACGTGTTAATTTGCACACTCAATTCATATTTACCAATCAATTCTTGGCGTAGCTCACGCATTGCCGGCAATACCGTATGTTTAAGGAAACGTAAAATATCTTTTTCTTGCGTTTGGTTCATCATTTGTTCCAAACGTTCTTTCCATTTATCCCCCGTCCAGAAAATACTGGTTGGATTAACTTTGGTATCAAAATATTTTTTATCCGCATTCAAACCTTTCCATAAACTAAAACACATCAATAACATCAACATCGCGAAAGGTAATGCCACTAATAGCGTCATTGTCTGTAGATTAGCCAAGCCGCCTGATTGCATCAAAACAATGGCGACAGTTGACATTAATACGCCCCACATCACCGCTTGCCAACGTGGTGCAGCAAGACTTTTATCGCGTGATGCAATGTTATTTAATACATAAATGCCCGAATCCGCAGAAGTGATAAAAAATAAAGAAATCACCACCAAACTCACTAAACCCGTCACACCAGAAAGCGGTAAATAATCTAAGAACTTAAAGAGCAACGTTTCAGGCGAAGAAATCATTTGTCCTAACGCACCTGCAGCTTCACCATCATTCAACCAAATGGCTGTATTACCAAATACGGTAAACCACAAGATACCGAACATGCTAGGAATCACCAACACGCCGAAAATAAATTCGCGAATGGTACGCCCTTTCGAAATACGAGCAATAAATAAACCGACAAATGGCGCCCAAGAACACCACCATGCCCAATACAGAATTGTCCAACCGCTAAACCAACTAGTATGTTCTTGTTCATAAACATAGGTTTTGAAACTTAATTTTACTAAGTTGCTAAGATACGTTCCGATGTTGTCGCTAAAAGCGGATAACAAATAAAGTGTCGGTCCCGCCACTAAGACGAAAATCAACAAACAGAAAGCTAATGTTAAATTCAGCTCACTTAAGATTTTTACCCCTTTCCCTACACCAGAAATCGCGGAAAATATCGCTAAACTCATTACCACGGCAATTACGACAACTTGCAAGCTGAAGCTATTTTCGCTAATCCAGCCTAATTGATGTAAGCCTGCACCCAATTGTGATGCACCAAAACCTAATGTTGTGATAACACCAAATAAGGTGGCAAGTAACGCCATAATGTCGATAAGATCGCCTAACTTGCCATTAATACGCTCTTTCAATAACGGATAGAAACAAGAACGTAATGCCAAAGGTAATTTGTAACGGAATCCAAAGTAAGCCAATGCCAACGCAATCGTGCCATACACCGCCCAGGCATGAATTCCCCAGTGGAATAAGGTGTGTAACAAGGCTTCTTGTTGCTTATGCTCTGCGCTGCCTGTGGTAATATCAGATAAGTAATGCGTCAATGGCTCTGCGACACCAAAGAACATCAACCCTACCCCCATACCGGCAGCAAATAACATCGCCAACCAAGACAGAAAACCAAATTCAGGCTCTTCTTCATCATTGCCTAATTTGATATTACCTAGGCTACTGACTGATAAAATGACTAAAAAGCCCAAAAATACTGAGAATGCTAATACGTAAAACCAACTAAAGTTGGCAAAAATGCCCGATTTAGCAGCATTTAATAAAGTTTGTGTTTGTTCAGGTGCGATTAAAATCATCGCGACAAGCAACACCACAAAAAATAACGTTGCACCAATCACTAAAGGATTGAACGACGTTTGCTTTTCCATAAATTTAGATAAAGACAACGCTTCCCCCTTAAAAATTAAGTGAATAAAAATAAAATCAGATTAAATAAAATAAGGCCTTAAGCCCTAAATGGTGAGATGGAACCATCGCAAATGATAGCACGGAGAAGTGCGATTTTGAAGGAAACGCTCAGTAGAATTTGAGTGGATTGTTTCCAATTACGAAATATATATTATCAAAATATCAATATTTTTTCAAATTGCCTAAAATTGAAAAATCATGAAAGAAAAAGTGCGGTCAGAAAATCTCTAAATTTCTGACCGCTCTTTATTCAATATTGATTAAATTCGTTCTTCGATAATGCCGCCACCCAAGCAGACTTCATCTAGGTAAAACACGGCAGATTGACCCGGCGTAACCGCAGCCTGAGGTTCATCAAAAATCACTCGAATACAGTCATCATCAATCGGCTCAACCAAACAAGCAATATCCGTTTGACGATAGCGAGTTTTCACCGTGCAACGGAATGCTTCACGCACTGCTTCACGATTGACCCAGTGCAATTGTTTAGCAATCAAGCCTTTGGAGAACAAGCGCGGATGATCATGCCCTTGCGCAACAATCAATTCATTGTTTTCGACATCTTTATCGACCACATACCAAGCTTCATCACCAGCATTTTTTAATCCACCAATCCCCAGCCCTTTACGCTGTCCGAGTGTGTGATACATCAAGCCTTCATGGCGTCCAATAATCTCGCCATCTACAGTACGGATATCGCCCGGTTGTGCAGGCAAATAACGTGCTAAGAAATCTTTAAACTTACGCTCACCGATAAAACAAATCCCTGTGGAATCTTTTTTCTTCGCGGTAATTAAACCTAAATCTTCCGCAATAGCACGCACGATTGGCTTTTCGATTTCACCTACAGGGAAAAGGCTTTGACCTACCTGATGTTTACTCAACGTGTAAAGGAAATAGCTTTGGTCTTTGTTGCTATCTAAGCCGCGCAATAGCTCTGCTTGATTATCTGCACCACGACGACGCACATAATGGCCGGTAGCAATATAATTAGCACCTAAATCTTCTGCTGCATATTCCAAGAAAGCTTTAAATTTAATTTCTTTATTGCATAAAATATCCGGGTTTGGCGTACGACCGGCTTTGTATTCTGTTAAGAAATGTTCAAACACGTTATCCCAATATTCCGCCGCAAAATTGATTTTATGTAGCTTAATACCTAGTTTGTCGCATACTGCCTGAGCATCAGCAAGATCCGCTGCTGCTGTACAATAATCGGTATCGTCATCTTCTTCCCAGTTTTTCATAAAAAGGCCTTCCACTTGGTAGCCTTGCTGCTGAAGAATAAACGCAGAAACGGAGGAGTCTACCCCACCAGACATACCGCAAATAACCTTTTTAGTGGCATTTTCGGCAAGTTGTTCTGCACTCAAGGGTGCGAAATGTTGATTATAAGTATTTGAAGTTAACATAAGTCTCCCGTAACTTCGGTTAAGGCGAAGCACATTGGTGATAATGATTGAAACATAGCGGAATGACTTCCGCCCCATAAATTAAGGTTATTGCACAAAGTGCGGTTGATTTTGTGTGAATTATTTCACTTCATAAAATTGCGAATCATCGTCTTTCTTCGCAAATTTTTGTTCGTATTCAGCTTTGGCATTTTCATCGCCAGCATCTAATTTTTCTTGCAAAGTGTCGCAAGGTTTATCGCAATCACAGGCTTTGGCAATACCGAGTGAAGAAAGACCTCCACAGCTGCCTTTTAAAGCTTGTTTTTTAAAGATAAAGCCTACTGACATCAATACGATGATTGCCACAAAAGCTAATAGAGTAAAAAATAACGTTTGCATGATTATTCCTTATTTTCGAGTAATTTTTGGAAGGCTGACGACATTTTCGTTTCAAAGCCTTTTTCCGTTTTCATAATTAAATACACGGGAATATTTTCTTTCTCAGCCACTTCAAGTGCTTTATTTTCACCGAGTACAAATAAACCAGTAGATAAGCCATCAGCCGTCATCGAACTTGGTGCGAGCACGGTAATTGAGGCTAAATGATGCTGAATTGGATAACCTGTTTTTGGATCGATTTCATGAGCAAAGCGTTGACCGTTTTCCTCAAAATAAATACGGTAATCGCCTGAGGTCGCCATCGCCATATTATTTAAACCTATCACTTCTTGAACAGCTCTTTCACCGGTATTATTCGGTTTTTCAATGGCGATTTGCCACGCTTTATTCTCGGGATTTTTACCTTTAGCGCGAATTTCCCCGCCAATTTCTACCATATAGCTTTGTACGTGATATTGCTCTAATACATCTGCAACTTGATCCACGCCAAAGCCCTTAGCAATAGATGACAAATCAATATAAACCTGCGGTACTGCTTTACTTAATGTTGGGGTGTTACCGCTCATATCAAGGTGAATTTTATCAATTCCCACCCAACTTTGACGTTCAGCAAGTTGTTCTGGGGTTGGTTTACGTTCTGGACGTTTTTCTGGGCCAAATCCCCATAAATTCACTACAGGTCCTACCGTCACATCCAATGAACCTTCAGTAACCTGATTTAAACGGATCGCTTCTTGTAATACTTTCGCAAAGTCAGCAGATATTTCAATTGGTGTATTCACTTGTGTATTTTGATTAAAGCGACTTAATTCAGAATCTTTAATGTAAGTAGACATTTTCTGATTCACGTCTTTTAAAACCACTTCAATTTGTTCATGTGTTTTTTGTGCGTTTTCGCTAACAGAATCATCCTCAATATAACGGATATGGTAAGTAGTTCCCATGGTTTTACCACTAAGTGAAATAATTTCGGGATCTTTCTTACATGCACTTAATGAACAAGCTAGGATTAAAGCAATCAATCCGCTTAATACTTTTTTCATCTATTCCTTCCTAAATATATGAATTACAGGCAAACCGACTCTTCCATCAGCTTGCCTGTAATCCATCTTAAATATTGACCGCACTTCATCACAAAGTGCGGTCAGTTTTAATGATGCTTTGATTAACTAAAATCAACCACCGAAGTCATCTAATAAGATGTTTTCATCTTCAACACCGAGGTCTTTCAACATTTTGATTACCGCAGCGTTCATCACCGGAGGTCCACACATGTAGTATTCACAATCTTCTGGAGCTTCATGATTTTTCAAGTAGTTTTCATAAAGTACGTTGTGAATAAAGCCGGTGTAACCTGTCCAGTTATCTTCCGGTAACGGATCAGATAATGCCACGTGCCATGTAAAGTTTGGATTTTCTGCTTGAAGCTGATCAAAATCTTCTACATAGAACATTTCACGTTTAGAACGTGCACCATACCAGAATGACATTTTACGTTTAGAGTGTAAACGTTTTAATTGGTCAAAGATATGAGAACGCATTGGTGCCATACCCGCACCACCACCGATGAAGACCATTTCGTTGTCGGTTTCTTTCGCAAAGAATTCACCGAATGGACCAGAAATTGTCACTTTATCACCCGCTTTTAATGACCAAATGTATGAAGACATTTGACCTGGAGGTGCATCAGGTTGACGTGGTGGAGGCGTTGCAATACGCACGTTAAGCATAATAATGCCTTTTTCTTCTGGGTATGAAGCCATAGAATAAGCACGGATAATATGCTCATCCACTTTAGACACATAACGCCATAAATCGTATTTATCCCAATCCTCGTGGTATTCTTCTGGAATATCAAAATCTTTATAATAAACCGTATGTGGATCAGCTTCGATTTGAATATAACCACCTGCGCGGAAAGGTACTTCTTCGCCTTCAGGAATAGCCAATTTAAGCTCTTTGATGAAGGTTGCTTTGTTATCGTTAGAAATAACCGTACATTCCCATTTTTTCACACCAAAGATTTCTTCTGGTAATTCAACGTCCATGCTGCCTTTTACGTTTACTTGGCAAGCTAAACGATAACCTTCTTTCGCTTCACGTTTGCTGATATGAGAAAGTTCGGTAGGTAAAATTTCACCACCACCGCTTTTTACTTTCACTAAGCATTGGCCACAAGAACCACCGCCACCACACGCAGAAGAAACGAAGATACCTTTACTTGCTAAAGCACCAAGTAATTTGCCGCCAGCTGGTAAAGTGATCGCTTTTTCAGGATCATCATTAATAGAAATGGTGATGTCACCAGAATCCACTAATTTTGATTTAGCGAATAAAATAATCGCAACGAGCACTAAAAGGATAACCGTAAATGCCGCAACACCTAATAATAAAATTGAAGATTCGCTCATTTATGCCTCCTTATAACTGAATACCAGAGAATGACATAAAGCCAAGCGCCATCAAGCCTGCAGTGATAAAGGTAATCCCTAATCCTTTTAAGCCTGCCGGTACATCGGCGTATTTCATTTTTTCGGTTAAACCTGCAAGCGCAACGATTGCTAACATCCAACCTACACCCGCACCGATACCATAAACTGCAGCTTCAGCGAAGTTGTATTCACGTTGTACGGCAAAAGATACACCACCGAAGATCGCACAGTTTACGGCGATAAGCGGGAGGAAAATACCTAATGCGTTATAAAGTGCAGGGAAGAATTTATCTAAGGTCATTTCAAGTAATTGAACAAGACCCGCGATAATCCCGATAAAGGTAATGAAGTTTAAGAACTCAAGGCTCACACCTTCTACCAATGCGCCATCTTTTAATACGTGTTCGTACACAAATTGGTTAGCCGGTACCGCAATACCAAGTACGACGACTACTGCAACACCAAGGCCAAACGCCGTGGAAACTTTCTTAGAAACCGCAAGGAAAGTACACATCCCTAAGAAGAAAGAGAGCGCCATGTTTTCAATGAAGATCGCCTTCACGAATAGGCTAATATAATGTTCCATTGATTATTTCTCCTGTTGCTCAGGTTTCCACGTTCTTAAACCCCAAATAACGAAGCCGATAATAAAGAACGCACTTGGTGCAAGAAGGAATAAACCGTTTGGTTGATACCAACCACCGTCTTGAATTGTTTGGAATACAGGGAAACCAAACAAACGACCAGAACCGATTAATTCACGTAATGTGGCGACAATTAATAAGATCGCACCATAACCTAAACCGTTACCGATACCGTCAACAAAGCTTTCTAACGGTGGTGATTTCATCGCAAACGCTTCTGCACGGCCCATTACGATACAGTTTGTAATGATAAGACCGACGAATACAGAGAGCTGTTTAGATAAACCATAAGCATAAGCTTTTAATACTTGGTCAACCAAGATTACTAAAGACGCGATAATCGCCAGTTGTACAATGATACGGATACTATTTGGAATATAGTTACGAATCAATGAAATGAACAAACTGGAAAAACCGGTTACCAAACTTACCGCAATCGCCATAACGATCGCTGTTTGTAATTGGGTTGTTACCGCTAATGCAGAACAGATACCCAAAATTTGTAAGGCAATCGGGTTATTTTTAGCAATAGGATCTAATAAAAGACCTTTTAAATTTACTTTTGCATCAGCCATTATTTGATTTCTCCTGCTTTAAATTTCGCTAAGAATGGACCAAAGCCATTTTGGCTGAACCAATAATCAAATGAACCTTGAACACCGTTACTGGTTAAAGTTGCACCTGATAAACCATCTACACCGTGCTCTTTATCTGCAGCAGAGCTACCTTTGTAGATTTTAAATTTTTGGTTACCTTGTTCGTCGAATAATTTTTTATCAACGAATTGAGCCTGCCAACGAGGATTCGCAATTTCACCACCAAGACCGGCTGTTTCACCTTGGTCATAGTAAGTGATACCTTTGATGGTATTTCCATCTGGTGCAACCGAAACGAAACCGTACATGGTTGACCATAAACCGCGACCATACATTGGTAATACGACTTGGCTGACATTGCCTTGCTCATCTTTTACAAGATAAACACGTGCTTGATTTGCACGAACTTTAATTCCTGCTTTATCTGCTTCCGCTGGAATTGCTTGGCTTTTTGCAGGATCTTTAATGGCATCTTTAGGTTCAAATTTGTTGATTTCTTCTGCTGAAGCTTGAACGTAATCACCACTTTGCAAATCGACTAAACGAGGTTCAATAAATTTGTTGTAAGTGTCTTTGATTACTGATGCATTATCTTCTTTCATTAAGCCAGCAACAGTTAAAATGTTACGTTGAACGTCGAGTGCTTTTTGTTCATCTTGTTTGGATTTTAATGCTACTGCAGCACCAGAAACCACGATAGAACACACTAAACTTAGCAACACAACAACGGTAACTGTACCGCTAACGCTATCTTTATTAAATTTAGCCATTTGTTCTTGCTCTCCGACGTTTGATATTTGCTTGAACCACGATGTAGTCGAAAATTGGTGCAAATAAGTTTGCAAATAAAATCGCTAACATCATCCCTTCTGGATAAGCTGGGTTCACTGTACGAATTAATACCGCCATCACGCCAATTAACGCACCGTACCACCATTTACCCGTATTGGTGAATGAAGCTGATACTGGGTCGGTTGCCATGAAGATCATACCAAGTGCAAAACCACCTAATACAAAGTGCCAATGCCAAGGCATTGAGAACATTTGGTTAGAATCAGAACCGATTAAGTTGAATAAGGTTGCTGTACCAATCATACCGAGCATGACACCCGCCATAATGCGCCAAGAAGCAATACGGGTGAATACAATTAACGCACCACCGATTAATAGCGCAAGCGTTGAAACCTCACCCATTGAACCAGGAATATTACCGATGAATGCATCCATCCAAGTAATAGGTTGACCGGTTACAGTGTGTTGTAATGCTGCTTGACCACCTTGAGACCATTGTGAAAGTGCGGTTGCACCAGAGAAACCATCTGCAGCAGTCCATACTAAGTCACCGGAAATTTGAGCCGGATAAGCAAAGAATAAGAATGCACGACCAGCAAGCGCAGGGTTCATAAAGTTACGGCCTACACCACCAAAGATTTCTTTCGCTACCACGATACCAAAACTGATACCAAGTGCAGCTTGCCATAATGGCAATGTTGGTGGAACGATTAACGCAAATAAAATGGTTGAAACGAACATCCCTTCATTTACTTCATGACCACGCACCACTGAGAACAATAATTCCCAAATTGTACAAACGGTAAATACCACTAAGTAAATTGGTAAGAAGAAGATCGCCCCTAATGCCATTTTTGAGCCCCAAGTTGCATTATTGGTTAAGTCTAAACCTAATGAACTTGCAAGCGCATAGTGCCAATCGTTAGCAATCAATTGATCTAAATTGCCTAATTGATTTAAAGCGGGGATCGCTTGGTTACCCACATTGTACATCCCGTAGAAAATCGCAGGGAACAACGCAAGGAAAACCGTAATCATCATACGTTTTGAGTCTAACGCATCACGAACGTGTGTGTTTTTGTGCGTTACCGTACCTGGTGTGTAAAGCAAGGTATAAATCGATTCAAAGATCGGATAAAGCTTGCTGTATTTACCGCCTGGTAAAAACGCGGGTTCCATTTTTTCAAAAAGATTTTTTAAACCCATTTTTAACCTTCCTTCTCAATCTTATCTAATACTTGACGCAAGATTGAACCGTATTCATATTTGCCCGGGCAAACGAAAGAACATAATGCTAAGTCTTCTTCGTCTAATTCAAGACAACCTAACGCTTGTGCACCATCGGTATCGCCCACGATTAAATCACGTAATAATAATGTCGGTAAAATATCCAACGGCATCACACGCTCATAGCTACCGATTGGTACCATTGCACGCTCACCACCATTTTCTGCGGTAGTGAAGTTGAATAATTTCTTACCAAAGTGACCCAATACGGTACGGGTAATCGAATATTTGTTCGATTGTGGAGTGATCCAACCTAAGAACTCTTTCTCATTACCTTCTGCAATCACAGAAACTTGTAATGCATAACGACCTAAATAGTCGTGAGCATCTTTTGCTGTTTGACCACAAAGCACAGAACCAGAAATCACACGGTTATTACCGTCTTTTAACTCACCTGCCGTTAATTGAGAAAGGTTAGCCCCGATTACTGTACGAACTAGACGAGGCTCTTTCACTTGCGGACCCGCAAAAGAAACAACACGTTCTACATAAAGTTCGCCCGTAGTGAATAATTTACCTACAGCAATCACATCTTGGTAATTGATGTGCCATACGGTTTTATGAGCACCAACCGGATCGATAAAGTGGATATGAGTACCTACTAAGCCTGCAGGATGAACACCACCAAAATCATGTACTTTTAGGTTAGCTAAATCCACGGTTGGAATATTGCTATCACCCGCTTTACATAAATTTAATGGTTTATTTGGAAATAGACGACTTAATACTGTTAAACCGTCAATAAAATCTTGCCAATGCTCTTTTAACACCACCTCTGGATTTGCTGCCAAAGGATTGGTATCCATCGCATTTACAAACAGAGAAGAAGGTTCTGCATCTAAGGCAGGCACTTTGCTGAACGGACGGGTGCGGAACGCTGTCCACAAACCGGATTCAACGAGGTTTTGTTTAACTTGTTCAGAAGAAAGCGTATTGAGCTCACCTGCGTTATATTTAGCGAAAGTAACTTGATCGTTACCTTGCACATCAATGACCACAGATTGTAATACACGTTTTTCGCCACGATTAATTACAGTGATAGTACCACTCGCAGGGGCTGTGAAAACCACTCCAGGGTTTTTCTTGTCTTCAAAAAGCACTTGGCCTTTTTTCACGACATCGCCTTCACGTACCTTCATAGAAGGACGCATACCCACATACTCTTCACCAAGAATCGCAACCTGATTCACAGCGTTACCGCTATGGATTACTTGTGCTGGTTTTCCTGCAATAGGAAGATCCAAGCCTTTTTTGATTGTAATCATACTGTTTGCACTACTTTTCTAGGTTAAAAACACGATTGCGATTAAAGCATACACTCTAAAAGCAATCTCACGATTGAGCGTGACCAGAAAACACTTTAAGATCAAAGCGTTATTAACTGACACATAAATTTAAAAACTCAAACCTGTTTAATTCCTCGATGAGTAAGAAATTACTTACACATCCAGAAATTGAAATTCGAAAATTAAAAGCGCCTTATTCTATCGAAAAATGGGCTTTTATTCCACTTTACGCCCTTACTTTTTGTGAAATATTTGTGAACCTTTTAGATTCATACTTATTAGGAGTTAGAAATAAATAGGAATTAAAAATAAAAAAGAGAGAATGTCTCTTACCTTCTCTCTTCTTATGAAAATCTGATATAGGGAACGTAAGGAAATACTTACTGTCCAACACCAAGACAATTTGGTGATTTTGGAAATGCTTCACCTAGGCTCTCCCATTCGCTTTTTGTATAAAGATGAAGCGCTAATGCGTGAATGCCATTTTTTAAATCATCGGCAAAAAGTTGGTAAAGTTTTTGGTGGCGTTGCACCTTGCGCATGCCTTCAAAAGCATCGCTGACAATCACTAATTTAAAATGAGAATCAGCCCCTCGACCAGAACTGTGCATATGGCTTTCATTTTCCACGGTGGCAAAGTGCGGTTGAAATTCGGCTTGAATTCTCTCTAATAATTCTTGCTGTTTTGACATAAATAAACTCCCTAACTTTTTGCTATACATTCAGCGTTAAGTTTGTAAGAATAACACAAATTAACCTAATTCAATGAGGAAATTATGA
>JAGZBU010000028.1:0-23650 GCA_018369675.1 Parahaemophilus parainfluenzae
CAACTTTAAATGGTGCGGTATTAATTAGCGATTGGGCGCCAACAGGTCGTGCAGATGATAAAGCCAATACAGAGATCCGTTATAAAATTGAACAAGTTATGGCGCAAGATGCAAGTGCGTTAGCGGTTTCTGTAGAGCAAATGCGTCGTGATGGTGTGATTTACACACCAAATCAAGCAGATAAACAACGCTATGCATCGGATCGTTTAAATCGTTTTGTTGCTGCGCTTACTAACGCTTATAACAAGCAACAACAAGATTTAAATAATGCTTCTGCAGGACCTTTCCAATCAGGTTTAATTACTGATACGAATGGTAGAATGGCATTAGGTATGGATGCAAGCTTTGGTCAAGCATGGCAACGTTTAGGTTCGACTTTACCGAAATTGGGCTTTAAAGCTACATCGGAATCTGCTGGCCGTGGCTATCGCGAGTTAAAATATAAACCATTGGATAAACAAGAGTGGTTACGTTTAGGTGTGAATCCGCCTAATTTAGAAAAAGGTGTTTATCAAATGCAAATTTCTGCAGTGGGTAAACAAAGTGCGGTCGTGATCACTGATGAAGACGGCAAGGCATTACCAAATGAAGCTGCTCAATCCTTGTATTCAGCATTAAGTGTATTACTTGCACAATAATATGAGTTGAGAAATAAAAAGTGCGGTTCAATTTGACCGCACTTTTTTATTGGTAGAGACGTTATTCAGCTTTTACGCCTAAGTTACCAATTTTTACACCAAGATTACCGAGAGAAACCGGATCCAAATAATCCCCTAAGAACTTGAATAACTCACTTAATTCTGTAAATGAGCGTTTGATTTTTACTTGATCTTCTACTTTACGCACAAATTCATAACGCACATTTTCGCCTTCAAAATAAGCCGTGAGCGTGAGATAAATGGTTTCAAAAAAGTGGCTTTGAGCCCCTTCTTCACCCGGATCACTGATACGGACATTCCAAGTATTGTTAAATAAAACTTCTGTTTTGATTGACATATAGACTTCCTCTGCTTGTTATTTTTTATACTGAAATTGAAACGAAAAACCCGATGATAAAATTTCTGAAATCAAAAACTTTATCATCGGGCTTTTCAAACCAATTGCTCGCATATTTTGCTTTGCGTTGGTAACTGCCTTTGCCTTTACGTTTTTTCTCAACGCGTTGGCGGAATAATTTGTCGTGTAATAGTGCCATCACGGCATTATCTTTCACAACACCTTTGGTGTGTTGATAAATGGGCTGATTTTCAACCGCACTTTTTGTTTTTTTCGTCATATTTACCTCTAAAAAATTGCCGTGAAGTATTTCACGGCAAGTTATTATAGCGAAAATGAATAGAATTACAAAATGGTGAGTACGCTTTCAGGCGGTCGTCCAATTTTAGCTTTTTCACCTTTTACCACAATCGGGCGTTCTAATAGGGCTGAATTTTCACTGATGGCTTTTAATAAATCATCATTCGTTAATGCAGGATTAGCTAACCCTAATGATTGATAAAGCTCATCTTTGGTACGCATCATTTTTCTGACATCATCTAATCCTAATTTATTAGCCAGTTGCTGCAATGCTTCAACAGAGTAGTGTTGTTGTAAATAAAGTTCAATCGTCGGTTGAATGCCTTTTTCTTCTAATAAAGCTAAGGTTTCACGGCTTTTTGAGCAACGCGGATTATGATAAATCGTCACAGACATAACGTTTCCTTCTATTTTATGTTGAATGAGTGGATATAGGATTGATTCAAATTTTAACTTATAATGACAAAAAATACTTGTTTAGGAAGACTTTATGTTAGAAATGCTAAAAAATTGGTATAGCCGTCGCTTAAGCGATCCTCAGGCGATGGGGCTACTTGCCATTTTGTTGTTTGGCTTTATTGCGATTTATTTCTTTAGTGATTTAATCGCCCCCTTACTGATTGCCATTGTATTAGCATATTTATTGGAAATGCCGATTAATTTTCTAACGAAAAAATTAAAATTTCCTCGAATGCTCGCTACGCTAGTCATTTTTGGTGGATTTATAACCTTGGCGTTATTAATTTTCTTCGGGCTTGTGCCAACATTATGGAATCAAACCATTTCCTTATTAAGCGATTTGCCAGCCATGTTCAATAAGTTACATGAATGGTTGTTAGCCCTTCCTGAGCATTATCCTGAACTCATTGACTACACCATGATTGACACCTTTTTTAGTGCTGCTCGTGCGAAGATTTTGGGCTATGGTGAGTCTGCAGTGAAATTGTCGATTAGTTCATTAATGAACCTGGTATCACTGGGGATTTATGCGTTTTTAGTGCCATTAATGATGTTCTTTATGCTGAAAGATAAAAGCGAACTTCTTGCGGGTGTGAGCCGATTTTTGCCTAAAAATCGTATTTTGGCATCAAGAGTATGGAATGAAATGCAGCAACAAATTGCGAATTATATTCATGGTAAGCTGTTGGAAATTTTGATTGTCGGCGTGGTGACTTACATCATCTTTTTAAGCTTTGGTTTGAATTATCCGCTCTTACTTTCTGTTGCCGTTGGGTTGTCTGTATTAGTGCCTTATATCGGGGCGGTATTAGTGACGATCCCTGTTGCGTTAGTGGCGATGTTCCAGTTTGGCATTTCCCCAACGTTTTGGTATTTAATTGTGGCTTTTGCGGTGAGTCAACTTCTAGATGGAAACTTGTTGGTACCGTATTTA
This sequence comes from Parahaemophilus parainfluenzae, assembly GCA_018369675.1. Lineage (GTDB taxonomy): Bacteria > Pseudomonadota > Gammaproteobacteria > Enterobacterales > Pasteurellaceae > Haemophilus_D > Haemophilus_D parainfluenzae_AC. Next base: position 2,690 of record JAGZBU010000028.1, read on the forward strand.
TTCTCTGAAGTCGTTAATTTACACCCTTTAGTAATCATTATTTCAGTGCTGATTTTTGGCGGATTATGGGGATTCTGGGGCGTATTCTTCGCGATTCCATTGGCAACGCTCGTCAAAGCTGTGATAAATGCATTGCCAGATTAGACAGAATTAAAATGATAAAAAGAAAGCTGACGAAAGTCAGCTTTTTTGTTCTTTTAATTTTTGAATATCCAGAATTTCGACACAATCAGTTGTCCCAGCTTTAATACGCCATTTAATATTAAATTCGTAGAGACTAATGCCGTAAATGCGATCGGTTTCTTTGCCTTGTTGATAAGCCGGGCGGGGATCTTGTGCGATTACTTCCGTAATGAATCTTGCTAAGTGCGGTCGGTTTTTGTGATATTTTTCAACCGCACTTTGGGCAATTTCTGTAAATTCCACGTTTAATTTTGCAGGTGGTTTTTCTTGTGCAAAACTTGATTTTGCCTCAGGCTCGCTATCAGCATAGGCAATATAAGGCTTAATATCAAAAATAGGTGTGCCATCGACAAGATCCACAGAGCCCAAATGCAGAAAAACACGCCCATGAATACATTCCACTTGGCGTAATTCAACTTTGGATAAGCCTAGCGGATTTGGGCGATGTGTAGCGCGTGAAGCAAATACGCCGATACGTTGATTGCCGCCTAAACGAGGGGGGCGAACAGTGGATTGCCATTTCCCATGGGGCACTTTGTCGAATTGGAAAATAAGCCAAAGATGGCTAAATTGCTCTAATCCTCGCACCGCCTCTGGCGAATTATACGGAGGGAGCAGTTCCACGATGCCAATGCCATCCTGTACTAAATCTGGCTGACGTGGTACCGAGAATTTTTCTTTATAAGGCGTGTGAATCACCGCAATTGGGTGAAGAGTCAGTGTTAAATCATTCATAAAAAGGCAATTTCCGTGTAGAATACGCCCTTTATTGTAATCAAAAGTGCGGTCAAAAAAAATGACAAATCATAAATTGAAAATGTGGTGGGAAACCGCTCGTCCAAAAACTTTGCCTTTGGCATTAGCTTCTATTTTTACTGGTTCTGCATTGGCATATTGGGCGGATAAAGAAAGTTTTAATCTCACCGTGATGTTACTTTGCTTGCTTACCACCATTTTATTGCAAGTACTTTCCAACTTTGCCAACGATTACGGCGATCATCAAAAAGGGTCAGATACTGAAGAACGTATAGGGCCTTTACGCGGTATTCAGCAAGGTGCAATTTCCGAGAATGAGCTTAAATGGGGCTTAATTTTAATGGCCGTAGGTTCATTTTTTTCAGGCGCATTCTTAATTGGTATCGCATATCAAAGTCTCACAGATTTATTGGCTTTTGCAGGTTTGGGTATTCTTGCCATTATTGCTGCCATTACTTATACCGTAGGGGCTAAACCTTATGGCTATTTAGGTTTAGGCGATCTGTCAGTGTTACTCTTTTTTGGTCTATTGGGAGTGGGTGGAACTTATTATCTCCAAACTCACAGCATTGATAGCTTAATTACTTTACCCGCGTTAGGCTCAGGTTTGTTAGCGACAGCGGTTTTAAATATCAATAATTTACGTGATATTGAGCAAGATGCGAAAGTAGGGAAAAATACCTTAGTTGTGCGTATTGGACCGAAGAAAGGACGGATTTATCACTGTGTTTTATTAAGCGTTGCCGTTTTATGTTATGTGCTATTTGCTGCATCAACAGCGTTTAGTCCTTGGCATTTCTTATTTTTATTAGCATTTCCATTGTTATTAAAACACGCATTATTTGTTTATTACAGCAAAGAGCCTACGGTGTTGCGTCCTATGCTAGCACAGATGTCAATGATTTCTTTATTTATCAATATCTTGTTTAGTTTAGGCTTGCTTATCGGCTAAATCGGCTTATACTAGAGAAAAAAATTTTAACGACAAGGGGTACATTATGTATATCGATACTTCAGAACTTTGTGATATTTATGCTGATCAAGTAGATGTAGTTGAGCCAATTTTTTCTAGCTTTGGTGGCGTCAGCAATTTCTACGGCAAAGTGACGACAGTAAAATGTTTTGAAAATAATGGATTAATTGCCGAGATCCTTGAAGAAAATGGTGAAGGCAGAGTGCTTGTCGTAGATGGTGGTGGTGCAGTACGCCGTGCTTTAATTGATGCTGAGCTTGCACAACTTGCGGCAGATAATGACTGGGCGGGTATTATTGTTTACGGTGCAGTCCGTCAAATTCAACAGCTTGAAAATATTGATATCGGTATTCATGCGCTTGCCCCAATTCCAGTTGGCGCAGATGAAAATAATCATGGTGAAAGTGATCTTCCAGTGAATTTTGGAGGTGTAACATTCTTCCCTGAAGATTATATTTATGCCGATTTAACAGGCATCATTCTTTCACAAGAAGCATTAGATTTAGAAGACGTCGAAGAAGAATAATTTTGAAATTATAGGCCTTTTTAAAGTGCGGTTAGAAATAACCGCACTTTTTTTGTCAAAATTTTTTTGAACAAGATCACATTTTAAACATTTGTTAGTTGAAAGTTTGTAACATTCATTTAACATCGAAAATAGTTCATCTGTAATCAGTTTGGAGGGACGCATGAACGAAACAAACACAACAAAAAATTATAAAAGTGGGATTATCTTTCTGCTGGCGATAGCCTGTTTTTTTATTTTATTAAAATCTTTACCTTTCGCACCTAAGGAAAATGCTGGTTTAGCATTATTAGCCTTTGTGGCGATTCTTTGGTTAACTGAGGCGTTACATGTCACCGTGACCGCTCTTTTGGTGCCATTACTTGCAATTGCTCTTGATTTGGTGACAACCAAACAAGCTTTAGTGGCGTTTGCTGATCCAACCATTTTCTTATTCTTTGGTGGTTTTGCTTTAGCGACAGCTTTGCACATACAAAAACTCGATAAAATGATTGCCAATAAAATCATGGCAATGGCACGTGGTAATTTGTTTGTCGCTGTGATGTATCTTTTTGCTATTACTGCTTTCCTTTCCATGTGGATGAGTAACACAGCAACAGCTGCCATGATGTTACCTTTAGCGATGGGGATCTTAAGCAAACTTGATAAAGAAAAAGAACATAATACTTATGTCTTCGTCTTATTAGGGATTGCGTATAGTGCAAGTATTGGTGGTATGGGAACATTAGTAGGTAGCCCACCAAATGCTATCGTTGCAAGTAACTTACATTTAACTTTCTCTGATTGGTTATGGTATGGTTTACCAATTATGCTCATTTTGATGCCGTTGATGATTGGTACACTGTTCATTGTCTTTAAACCAAGACTTCATTTACATTTTGAACAAAACTTTGAACGTATTGAAATGAATGGCCAACGTGTTTTAACGCTTGTGATTTTTGGTCTCATTGCGCTTTGTTGGGTATTTAGTAGTTATATTAATCCAATCATTTCAGGTGTATTTGGTCTTGCTAAAAATATCGGTAGTTTTGATAGCGTTGTCGCATTGCTTGCTGCTGTCATTATTTGTTCAACTGGTGTGGCAAATTGGAAACAAATCCAAGAAAGCACGGACTGGGGTGTATTAATGCTTTTCGGTGGTGGCTTAACTTTAAGCGCCGTGTTAAAAGATTCTGGTGCAAGTAAAGTATTAGCTGACGGTATTGTATTCTTAGTTCAAGGACAACATTACTATCTCATTGGTTTATTGGTCGCAACCTTCATTATTTTCTTAACTGAATTTACGTCCAATACTGCGAGTGCAGCATTATTAGTGCCAATCTTTATTTCTATCGCGCAATCTCTTGGTATGCCAGAAATTGGTCTTGCCTTAATCATCGGTTTAGGTGCTTCTTGTGCCTTTATGTTACCAGTGGCGACACCGCCAAATGCAATCGTATTTGGTACGGGACATGTTCGTCAGAGTGATATGGTGAAAGCTGGGTTTATCTTAAATATTGTGTGTATACTCGTTATCGCGACAATAGGATATTATTTCTGGTTGAATTAATCGTATAAAAGAAAAGGGCGCGTTGGATATCTTCAACACGCCCTTTTATTATTCCAAATAAAGATTATTCATCTTTATTTGATTTATCCTCTTCTTCTACTTCAATCTCAACGTCATCTGCTTTGTCTGCAGCACCGTTAATCGTTAAGCAAACTTCGCTAGAAATTAAATGCTCTAAGATTGTTGCTAGTTCGTGTAATTTTTCTTTATCATCATCGAAATAACCTTCTTCTTTTAAGTTAGCAATGAAGGCAGAGAATACCGCTTTATCAAAGAACTCTGGCGCATTAATACCGTGTAATACAGAAAGACGCTGTGCCACTAATTGGCTTTCTTTTTCTAGTAAACCACGGGCAATTCCAGGATCTCTACGTAAAATGCTTACTGTAATGTAGTAGCGTTGTAAGATTTCACGCATACCAGCAGACCAAAGTTGTAAAATACGAACTTTAGCGCGGTGGATAGATAAGAAATTATCATTGGCCTGGATAACGTCCTGACGCGCAAATTCATCAATAATGGCTTTAATTTGTGTATCTAATTCTTCTTCAGTGAAATGAAGGAAGAGTTCTCCTTTTAAGAATGGATAAATTTTACGTACTGCATCCAATAATAAATCTTTTTGGATTGCTTCATAATGTAAAACGATACTCGCAACAAGTGAAGGTAACACAAATAAGTGTTGAATATTATTGCGGTAATACGTCATAAGAACAGCGGAATTACGTTCTAAGCGAATAATTTCTCCAAAGTTATCTTTTTCAACTAATACACCCACACGATCTAAACTTAATACGTGGTCAAGCATTGCTTTTGGTGTATCTGTTGGCAGTACCACATCAGTAGAATACGGTACATTCTTTAACATTTCTTGATAACTAGAGAGTTGTTCTAATAACTGTTCATGAGAAAGTGCCCGCTGACGAGAAGAGAGCAGAGCGGTCCCTACTAAATTCATCGCATTGACTGCAGCAGCTTTATTAATATTCACCATCACTTGATTAGAAACAGATCCAACTGCATGGTTAAACCAGTGTGGTTTATCTTCATGATGTTGCTCTTTCCATTCTGGATAGTGATGGTTAAGGTAAGTTGAGAGTGTGATTGGTTCACCGAAATTCACAAAGCCTTGACCTAAATTACGCAATTTTTTAATCACACGTAAAACTAAGCCAGCATTTTCTTTTTCTTTCGCTGCACCACGTAATTCTTTCGCGTAAGTATCTACTTCTAATACGTGCTCATAACCGATATACACTGGCACCACAGAAATTGGACGAGTTTGGTTATGTTGAAGCGCTTGTAGCGTCATTGACATCATACCTGTTTTCGGTGCAAGCAAGCGACCTGTACGAGAACGGCCACCTTCAATAAAGTATTCAACGGAATAACCGCGATGGAATAATTCCCCTAAATATTCTCGGAAAATCGCAGAGTAAAGGCGGTTACCTTTAAAGGTACGGCGAATAAAGAATGCCCCCCAGCTACGGAATAAAGGACCCGCTGGCCAGAAGTTTAAGTTAATCCCTGCCGCAATATGTGGCGGTACAAGGCCTTGGTGATAGAGCACATAAGAAAGTAATAAATAGTCAATGTGACTACGGTGACAAGGCACATAAACAATTTCATGGCCTTCTAATGCTAATTTACGCACACGGTCCGCATTTTGCACATTAATACCGGAATACAGTTTGTTCCATAACCAACGCAAGAAACGATCCGCCGCACGAAGGCTTGAATGGCTTACATTTGCTGCTATTTCATGAAGAATTTTTTCGGCTTCAGCGTAAGCTTTATCGCGGCTGATATTTTTTGATTTTGCCTCATCTTCAATCGCATTTTGGATTGCTTGGGAATTTAAGAGCTTATTAAACATCGCTTCGCGGTTTGGCAAACGAGGTCCTGTCGCGGAAATACGTTGTTTAGCAAAGTGTATTTTGGCCACGCGAGCCAGTTTTTGCGCAATTTTTTCATCTGAACCGTGCTCATTTACCATGTAACGCAAAGAAAGTGCCTGAGAAAAACGCACAAAAGTATCACGTCCAAACCAAATGGCAGCAAAGGTTTTTTGAAGACCATTTAATAAACGTAGATTGGGTAAGCTTGCTTTATCTTCTTTACCTGGTGAACGCCCCCAAAGCACAGAAACAGGGATCAGCTGTACATCTAAATCAGCTGTATCACGGTGCAGTTCTAAATATTTATTGAAGACTTTGACAGTTTCATCTTTTGCGCCTTTTGATTTAAAAAAGCGGCGACCTTCGTCTAAATAGACATAACGTGGTAATGCTACGCCATCAATCACATTCTTTTCAGCTGGATCAGGTAAACCGACGCTCAAACAGTTACGACGGAAAATCACGAAGTCAGTTTGAGAGGTATAAGGTAAAACGTAAAGAATGGGTTGATTGATATTGAGTTGAAGCTCTTCGATGGGTTGAGCGGGAATAGGATTATTTTTTACTAGAACCGAAAGCGGTAATTCTAATAATTTACGATAAGTACTTACGATGCCAGACATAATTAATATTCTCTTTTTGTTAGACATTTCCAGGTATTGTCTGGCATTTTAACACATTCGACCAGTCAAATTCTAAAAATTTACATTTGAGATTTATGATGAACACGCAAAAATATGAAAAAATTGACCGCACTTTTATCGCTAGAAAATAGTTGTTGCAATCGCCATCTTTCTGTATATACTAACAGTTATTCTGTATAAAGTAACAGGAGTGTATATGAGACCATTAACAGCCAGACAACAAGAGGTTCTGGAACTCTTAAAACGCCATTTAGAAACCACGGGTATGCCGCCAACTCGTGCAGAAATTTCTCGTGAATTAGGCTTTAAATCCCCTAATGCGGCGGAAGAACATTTAAAAGCGCTTGCTCGGAAAGGTGCAATTGAAATTGTTGCGGGGGCTTCTCGCGGTATTCGTATTATTGATGATAGTGCAAATGATGAGGAAGAAGAAGGCTTGCCACTCATTGGCCGAGTGGCCGCAGGGGAGCCGATTTTAGCTGAACAACATATTGAAGGCACTTACCGTGTTGATGCTAATATGTTTAAACCCCAAGCTGACTTTTTATTAAAAGTATATGGCCAATCCATGAAAGATATCGGCATTTTAGATGGCGATCTTCTTGCTGTTCACAGCACAAAAGATGTGCGAAATGGACAGATTGTTGTTGCCAGAATTGAAGATGAAGTCACAGTAAAACGCTTAGAGCGTAAAGGTTCTGTTATTTATCTGCATGCAGAAAATGAAGAGTTTCAGCCGATTGTGGTGAATCTTGAAGAACAGCCTCATTTTGAAATTGAAGGTATTGCAGTAGGGATCATTCGCAATAACGCTTGGATGTAATGATAAAAAGTGCTGTGAGAAAATTAAGTATTTTTTGACCGCACTTTGTCTATTCTGGCTATTTGCCATTCGGCTTATTGCTCTCTATAATGCCAAAAAATTTTCAAATCAAGGAAGGAAACATGCAGTTTTCCAAAATGCATGGCCTTGGCAATGACTTTGTCGTTGTTGATGCTGTGACGCAAAATGCCTATTTTACCCCTGAAACCATTAAACGATTAGCCGATCGTCATCGTGGCATTGGTTTTGATCAGCTTTTAATTGTTGAGCCACCTTATGATCCTGATTTAGATTTCCATTATCGTATTTTTAATGCCGATGGCAGTGAAGTGTCGCAATGTGGAAATGGGGCAAGATGTTTTGCGCGTTTTGTGACCTTAAAAGGGCTAACTAATAAGAAAGATATTGCTGTTAGCACACAAAAAGGAAAGATGGTTTTAACGGTAAAAGAAGATGGGCAAATTCGCGTCAATATGGGCGAGCCGATTTGGGAGCCGAATAAAATTCCTTTTACTGCCAATAAATTTGAAAAAAACTATATTCTGCGTACCGATGTTCAAACGGTGCTTTGTGGTGCAGTATCAATGGGCAATCCACATTGTGTTGTTCAAGTGGACGATATTGAAACGGCCAATGTAGCAGAGTTAGGTCCACTCTTAGAAAGCCACGAACGTTTTCCTGAAAGGGTAAACGCTGGATTTATGCAAGTCGTCAATCGTAACCACATTAAGTTGCGTGTATATGAACGTGGTGCAGGTGAGACACAAGCTTGTGGCAGTGGGGCTTGTGCAGCAGCGGCAGTAGGAATGATGCAAGGTTTACTTGATAATAAAGTACAAGTTGATTTACCTGGTGGTAGCTTGCTTATTGAGTGGGAAGGCGTAGGCTCACCGCTTTATATGACTGGCGATGCGACTCATATCTATGATGGCAACATTCACCTTTAATCTTTTCTAATCTGAAGAAAAAATGCGTGGAGATTATCCACGCATTTTTTATTTATTGTTCAACTTCCACATCACGCTGATTTAATGGTTGCGTTGGACGGTTGTTTTTCCCTTCCATTTCTTCTATCGCGGCAATTTGTGCTTTGCTTGCTTGAATTGGTGATTTAAAAATGGTCCAAGCCACGTTTTCACTACAAGGTGGAGTTGTGAGTGATCCATTTAAGCGGAAGCGTGCCATCTCTTTTGGTATTAGCGCTTTAATATCAATCTGTTGAGCCAATTTTTCTTTTTGTCCAACGGTGAGTTTTTTCTCAACTACCAGTGCTAATGCTGGATTCGCTTCGCCTTCATTGACCATTACGGCAACAACTGCCAAAGCTTTATCTTCACTTTGATGGACAAAATGAATTTCTAAAGGATAATGTTGGCGTTTAAAAGTATGTTCACTCGGTGTGTGAAAGTGAAATTGTTTTAAATAAAATGGTTTGTTGTTGAGCGTAATAAATGGTGCATTTTCTTGTGCAACGCTAACTTGCACGGTATGTCCATTGTTTTCTACTTGATACTCCGCAGGGAAGTAATTCATCTTAAGTGGTTTATTTGCCACTTTCATGCCGTTATCTGCTTCCAGATTAACAGGCGACTGAACTTTCCCTAGCTTACAGGTTTGATATTCGGTGAGCAAATCACCCCAATGTTCAGGGCTTTCTTTTCCATTATAAGACCAATGCGCTTTATGCGTTTGGGCAAATGATGTTGCGCTTAATGCGATAAGTAAGCTAGAAAGCAATAGACGAGTCTTCATAAGGCACCTCTCCTTTTTTGTGGTATATGCCTCATCGATTCTACTGATTCTGTATGATAGCTTTTTGATTTTGGTCAAGTTTTGTTTGAGTGTAAGCACTCATCGTACGAGTGGGGGTAATGCTAAAAAAGCCGTCTATTTTGACCGCACTTTTTTAGCTCTGACAGAGTCTTTCTCTAAGATCTTCTGCAGTTTTGCTGGTTTTAATTCGTTCAAAAACGATATCTGCTTCAGGATATTCTTTATTAAGATAGCGTAGCCATTGTTTGATCCGGGCAACATGATAAAAACCGGAATCATGGAAATTTTCCATTTCCGCATATTTTTGCAAGATTTTTTGAATATCCACCCAAGGCATTTTTTCGCAATTTTGTTTGAGTACAAGGCTTAAGTTTGGGATATTTAATGCACCACGCCCGACCATTAGATCTTCGCAACCTGTCGATTTCAAACATGCTTGACCATCTTCCCAACGCCAAATTTCACCATTAGCAATCACTGGGATCGTCAAGCGAGATCTCACTTCACCGATTTTTTCCCAATTGATGCGATCGGCAAGATAGCCATCGGCTTTAGTTCGACCGTGAATAGTGATTTCAGTGGCGCCACCTTGTTGTACGGCATCAGCAATTTCAAACGTTTGTGAAGTACAATCCCAACCTAATCTTACTTTCACACTGACAGGTAAATGACTAGGTACGGTTTTTCGCAAGGCTAGAGTCGCTTGATAAATTAATTCAGGTTGTTTGAGAAGTGCCGCGCCTCCATTACTTCCGTTAACGGTTTTTGATGGGCAACCACAATTTAAATCAATACCATGTGATCCAAGCTTAATGGCGCGATTAGCATTTTCAGCAAGACAGTTTGGATGTTGACCTAAAAGTTGGACACGAACAGGTGTTTTAGAAGGGGTAAAACCCTGATTTTTGAGTTCAGGGCAAAGACGATAAAAGACTTTTTCAGGTAAGAGTTGATCTACCACGCGAACAAATTCGGTGATGCAGAGATCGTATTCATTCACTTCGGTTAAAAGTTGGCGAACGAAAGGATCAAGGACCCCTTGCATGGGGGCGAGGATAACGCGCACTATTTCCAGCCTTTTGCTTTACAAATTAAATCATAAGCAGCTTGGATTTGTTGCGCTTTTTCTTTAGCCATTTCCATCATTTCTGGTGGTAAGCCTTTCGCGACTAATTTATCCGGGTGATGTTCATTCATTAAACGACGATATGCACGTTTTACCGCATTGCGATCATCACTTTCACTCACGCCCAATACTTTATAAGCATCGCCTAATGTAGGGCCTGAAGATTGTTGGTATCCGCCTTGTTGTTGGTATTGGTAACCACCTTGCTGTTGATAGCCGCCTTGTTGGTATTGGCGATAGAATCCACCTTGGGTAAATTGACGAGCGGCAATTTCCATGGCCAGCATTTGCTCAAACTGCATACGGGAAAGACCAAGCTCTTCGGCCACCACATAAAGCACTTCTTTTTCCGACTCATGTAATTGAGAATCAGCAAAGGCAGCTTGCACTTGTACGTGCAAGAACATTCTCAGCAAGTCAGCACGTTGTCCACATCCAATGCGGAATTCGCGAATCACCTGACGCAATGGAAAATCGGCCTCTTTACCGCGACGGAAGGCTTCTTGAGCAAGTTTGCGATGGCTCTCATCTAATTGCATCTGGTTCATTAACTGATTCGCCAGTTGAATATCTTCTTCTGTCACACGACCTTTGGATTTACTTAAATGCCCAAGTACCGCAAAGGTAGTCTGCATAAAGAGCGCTTGTCGGGTCGTTTTTTTCTTAAAAAAGCTAGAGTTAACCGAACCAAGCTCATAGAGTTTTTTATCTGCGATAGAGCCTAAAATGAGTCCAGCGATAGCGCCGAAAAAGCCCCCCCATTTAAAACCGAGAAAAACGCCGATAATCTTTCCAAAAAAATACATTCTCTTCCCCTAAAGTGCGGTCAAAAGGTCTTTTGACAATAATGGGCAGACGCAAATGTCTGCCCTTACATTAATATGGCTTTATTCTTATTTTTCAAGTGATAAATTACACACCATAACTTTCACGATAAGCCCGCATCGCAGGTAAATATTGCTGATAATCGGGTTCTTTTTCAATGAATTGCATTAAATCATCCAAATCAATAATGGAAAGCACTTGGCATTGATAGTCTCGTTCTACTTCTTGGATGGCAGAAAGTTCCCCCTTGCCTTTTTCCTGACGATTTAATGCAATAAAGACAGCGGCTAATTTCGCGTTATTGGCTTCAAGAAGTGCCATGGATTCACGAATGGCTGTGCCAGCTGTAATGACATCATCGACTAATAACACATTGCCAGTTAATGGGCTACCGATCAAATTACCGCCTTCACCGTGATCTTTGGCTTCTTTGCGGTTAAAGCAAACAGGTGTATCACGGTTAAATTGATTGAATAGTGCAATGGAAACGCTCGTCGCAATCGGAATGCCTTTATAGGCAGGACCAAAAATAACATCAAAATCGACCGCACTTGATTGAATCGCTTTCGCATAGAATTCACCTAAGCGAGCGAGATCTGCGCCCGTGCTGAATAATCCTGCATTAAAAAAGTAAGGACTTTTTCGACCTGATTTTAGTGCAAACTCGCCAAATTTAAGTACGTTACGGCTCAAGGCGAATTTAATAAATTCGATTTTGTAGCTTTCCATTTTTTGTTCCTATAAACCTAATGCTTCACGTTGTGCAGTGAAGATTTGTTCGCAGCCTTGTTTTGCTAAGCCTAATAAGGTGAGTAATTCTTCGTGGCTGAATGGTTCGCCTTCTGCAGTACCTTGCACTTCGATCATGCGACCATCTTCCATCATCACAACGTTCATATCTGTTTCGGCAGCTGAGTCTTCTACATATTCCAAATCACATACAGCCTCACCCTCAACAATTCCAACTGAAATCGCAGCAACGAGACCTTTGATTGGATTGGTTTTTAATGTGCCGTTCGCGATTAAACCGTTGATAGCATCACATAAAGCCACTGCTGCACCGGTGATAGAAGCGGTTCTTGTACCACCATCTGCTTGAATTACGTCGCAGTCTAAGGTAATAGAGCGTTCGCCAAGAGCCTCTAAGTCAACCATTGCACGTAATGAGCGTGCGATTAAGCGTTGAATTTCCATGGTGCGTCCACCTTGTTTGCCTTTTGCCGCTTCACGTTGCATACGGCTGTGTGTAGAGCGAGGTAACATGCCATATTCTGCTGTCACCCAACCTTGACTCTGTCCTTTTAAGAAACGCGGTACGCTTTCATCAACACTCGCCGTACATAAAACTTTAGTATCACCAAATTCCACTAATACTGAGCCTTCAGCATGTTTCGTGTAATTGCGGGTGATTTTAATTGGACGAGACTGATGATTTTCACGATTATTTGGACGCATTCTGAATTCCTTTATTTTATTGATAAAAAAGCGTGCTTATTTTAGCACGCTTTTTAGTGTTTTATGGATTTGCTTGTTCAAACTCACGAATTTTATTAAACACATCTTGTAAATCTGTACCATAGTTAATTTTTTGCAATTCAGGCACAGAGTTAGATTTTACTAACATTCTGAGTGGTTGGAATTGCATATTGCACAAGTAGATTTGTTGATGTGGCAACATATGCTGTACAAAATGAGTGAGTGCATGAATACCGCCGGTATCCAGCACAGTCACGGCATCGCATTGCAACACGATATGTTTGATCTCGTGATCCGTATGGACGGTTTTATCATGCAAATCCGCAAAGAGTTTATCCGCTGCAGCAAAGAAGAGTGGACCGCTGATACGATAAGCTAATACATCATTTAAATCTTCTGGTGCAGGTTGTTCAATCGATTTTGTCATTTCTGCAATGGTGCGGATAAATAAGAGACTCGCTAATAATACGCCGACAGAGATGGCAATTACCATATCAAATAACACGGTGAGAATTAAGCAGGTGAACAACACAGCAATTTCGTTTTTTGTGGAGCGACGCGCCAAACGAATAATTTCAGGTACATTTGCCATATGCCAAGCTACCATTAATAGCAATGCAGCCATAGAAGAGAGTGGCAAATAAGACAGGGCATTCGCAAAGAATAATAGCGAGAATAAAACCAAGAGTGCATGAATGACACTGGCTATTGGCGATACTGCTCCAGATTTAACGTTGGCTGCAGAACGTGCAATTGCTGCAGTTGCCGTAATGCCGCCTAAGAATGGTGAAATAATATTACCTAAACCTTGGGCGAGTAATTCATTATTGGAATGATGTTTGGTATCCGTCATATTATCTAAGATGACCGCACAAAGTAGCGATTCAATCGCGCCTAATACAGCCATTGAAAAGGCGGCAGGCAAGATATCTTGTATGCGATCAAAATTCCAATTGATGACTTCACCTTGTGCATTAGGAATATTCCAAGGTAAGGCAAATTCAGGCAAGACATTAGGGATACCATGTCCTGTTGTACCGTCAGATAAGGTATATTGGAATGCTGTACCAATGGTTTCAACCGAGAAGCCAAATTGCCCTAAGGCTAATGCCATCAGTGTCCCAATAATGACCGCAGGTAAATGACCTGGCACGGGTAAACGAAGTTTATGCCATTGGGTGAGTACAAATAAGGTGACCACACCCACAGCCGTGTCTGCCCAGTTAATCGTCGGAAGTGCGGTCAAAATAGCTTGTACTTTTTCGATATAGTGGGGTGGCATCTGGGCTATGTCTAAACCTAAGAAATCTTTGATTTGCAAGGTACCGATAGTGATCCCAATTCCGCAGGTAAAGCCTAGTGTAACGGGGAGAGGAATGTACTCAATTAGTCGCCCCAATCGCGACAAGGCCATGATGACTAAAATAATCCCCGAAAGTAGGGTAGCCATAAGTAATCCGCTGAGCCCAAATTGTTGGGTGACGGGATATAAAATCACGACAAATGCTGCAGTTGGCCCTGAAATATTAAAACGCGATCCACCAGTTAACGCAATCACGATACCTGCTACGATAGCAGTATAAAGACCATGTTGTGGTGGAACACCGCTAGCAATGGCTAAAGCCATGGAGAGGGGAATCGCAATAACGCCCACTGTGAGCCCCGCGATAATGTCTTTAATCAATTTTTGTTTTCCGTAACCTTCACGGAAAGATTCTTTCAATGCGCTAAATGGTTTTACGGCCAAAAACACATTTTTAGAAAAGAGTGATTTGATTTGCATAAAAATACGACGATAGAAAAGAGATAAGTTTATATTTTAGCTAAAAGGAAAAGGATTTTTTATGTTCTAGCTCAAAAAACTTGACTAATCTTGGATAAATCTTTATATTTCACGCACTTCAAAACGGTGAGATGTCCGAGTGGTTGAAGGAGCACGCCTGGAAAGCGTGTATGTGCGAAAGTGCATCGGGGGTTCGAATCCCCCTCTCACCGCCATTCAAATTACAATCCTTTATAAATATCCCGATCATTTTTTAAATCATATATTCTCGATATTTTATGGATATAAAAAAGCACGCATTAAGCGTGCTTTTGTTATTTATATGAGTGTTTAGTTAGCGCCAACGTATCCCAACACCTGCACCCGCACCAAAATCACCACGGCTACTTGCAGTACCGCCTACTTTAAATAGCAGTTTGCCATTATCAGAAGCACGAGAATAACCGACTGCTAGTGCACTTTCATTACGGAAAGTTCCTGCACCTACACCAAGCACGCTTTCCCCAGAGGTAATGGCTTGAGGTACTTGTGTTAATGCAATGGCACTTGAAATACCTGCGCGTAATTTTTTCACGTTGTGTTTCAAGTCTGAGCGCAATGATTCAGTAGAACGTGTCATTTCAGAACGTAAATCAGAAATCTCTTTCGTATTTGTCATGACTTGATTTGATAAGTGATCTGAACGTGAAGAGTTATTCGCAATATTTTGCACATTATTGTTTACTTTATCAGCAAGCGCTTTGGTGTTTTGAGTATTGCTTGCAGAATTGTGGTTGATTCTATTTTTTAGATCATCAATATCGGTTCTGTTCGTTTGAATCTTGTTTGTATTATTTTTTACTTGGTTATCTAGGTTATTTAGATTTTTTTGGGTATCCGTAACACGCTCTTCTACACCCGTGATACGATTATCTAAGTCCTTACGATTCTCCGTAATACGATTATCTAAATCTTTGCGATTTTCCGTAATTCGTTCATCGAGCGCTCGGCGATCTTCAGTAATGCGACTATCTAAACGACTCGCTTCATCATTAATTCGATTGTTGAGATTTTTATCTGTTTCATTAATACGATCATTTAGATTTTTATCTGTTTGGTTTAAACGTTCATCAACGCCAGTAATACGATTATTTAAATCTTTCTGAGCATTGGTAATGCGATCATCAAGACGTCCCACTTCGTCATTAATGCGGTTGTTGAGATTTTTATCTGTTTCATTAATACGATCGTTTAAATTTTTGTCCGTTTGATTTAGTCGAACATCGACACCCGTGATGCGATCGTCAAGTTCTTTACGCTCATTTGTAATTCGATTATCAAGAACTGAACGAGTTTCAGTAATACGATCGTCGAGTCTTCCTACTTGAGCATAAACTTCAGTTTTTGTAGCAGTATCTTCTGCAAAAGCAAGAGATGCACTTCCAAATAAACATACAAATAAGAGTGTTTTTTTCATCGGGTTTAATTCCTTTAAATAAAAAATATCCGAAATATCATAAAAATTTCATGTGATATGAAACGAAAGGAATAATACTTGTATGAAATTATTTGGTAAATATTTTAACTTAAAAATTTACAAAGATTTACATTGTAAAACAATGGGTTATGGTTTTGTAAGGTTTTGTGCTTTGCTTGAGAATGTATATAATGGCACGCCCTAAAGGATTCGAACCTTTGACCCACGCCTTAGAAGGGCGTTGCTCTATCCAGCTGAGCTAAGGGCGCATTTTAAGGGTTACATCTTTTGTATGGAATTTCGAGGGAAATATAAAAGAAGTGGTCGGCGAGATAGGATTTGAACCTACGACCCACTGGTCCCAAACCAGTTGCGCTACCAAGCTGCGCTACTCGCCGACGATTGAGCACAATTATAGTGAGCTTTTCTTTTCAGTCAATTAATTTTTTAGATTCCTCTTTCAATTGCTCAAAATTATTCCAGTTTTTCAACCGCACTTTTGTTGTCTTTGTAAAATAAGGCGTTGTCAGTTAAAATAGCAAACGTTTACTTAATGCCATCTTGAGGAAAAAACGCATGACTGCTCAAATTATTTCAGGTACTGAACTCTCAAAAAAAATCAAATCAGATGTTGCCAATAAAATTGAACATTATCGTACTCAAGGTAAACGTGCGCCAGGGCTAGCAGTAATTTTAGTGGGGGCAGATCCTGCTTCTCAAGTCTATGTAGGCAGTAAACGAAAAAGTTGTGAGGAAATCGGGATGGTTTCAAAATCCTATGATTTACCTGAAACAACGTCGGAAGCAGAACTACTACAACTGATAGATCAATTGAATGCCGATGAAACCATTGATGGTATTCTCGTGCAGCTTCCGTTGCCTGAACAAATTAATAGCACATCAGTGATTGAGCGTATTAGCCCTGAAAAAGATGTGGATGGTTTCCACCCCTATAACGTGGGGCGTTTATGTCAGCGTATTCCAACTTTACGCGCTTGTACCCCTTATGGCGTGATGAAATTATTAGAAACCACAGGCATTGATTTACATGGTAAACATGCGGTGATCGTTGGCGCATCAAATATTGTAGGACGCCCGATGTCGCTTGAATTGTTGTTGGCAGGCGCTACTGTCACAGTGACACACCGTTTTACCAAAGATTTAGAGCATCATATTCGTCAGGCAGATGTTTTAGTAGTTGCTGTGGGCAAACCTCGTTTTATTCCAGGCGATTGGATTAAAGAAGGGGCAACAGTCATTGATGTAGGGATTAACCGTATCAATGGCAAATTAGTGGGCGATGTGGACTATGATGTGGCGATACAAAAAGCGGCTTATATTACACCAGTACCGGGTGGAGTAGGGCCAATGACGGTTGCCATGCTGATGTTTAATACACTTTATGCCTATGAGCATAACAATCAACTGGTTTAAGAAATGAAAAAAGTGCGGTTAAATTTGACCGCACTTTTTGTCTTAATGTAATTTCAATCTTGGTTTTAAATAGTGGTTAAGTTTATCCACTAAAATGATCAAGCCGATCTTAATACATCCATGCAAAGCATGTTGATGCATACGATATAAAGACACATACGCAAACTGTGCAAATTTACCTTGAACAGTCAGTGGGTTTTTTCCAAATTTATTTGAAATGCTGCCCAATGCAGTAAAGCTTGAAAGAGAAACCAAGGTGCCTTTATCATTGTATTTGAAGGCTTTTAATGGTTTTTGCTCAAAAAGTGCAAAGATATTTTTCGCACAAGCTTTTGCCATTTGATGTGCCGCTTGCGCTCTTGGTGGGACTAATTTACCGTTCGGTTGCATTAATGCCGCACAGTCACCAATGGCAAAAATACTGTCATCTACCGTAGTTTGAAGGGTATCTTTTACCACTAATTGATTGATGCGGTTAAGCTCTAATCCATCGAATTGCTGTGTCACCGTTGAGGTGCGAACACCCGCCGCCCATACAATGAGATCAGCTTTGATTTCTTCGCCATCTTTGGTGATAAGTGTATTTGGTTGGGCTTCCGTGATCATCGTATTTAATTTCACGTTTGCACCCATTTCTTGCAATTCCTCTAATACCGCTGCAGATAAATTTTCAGGTAGAGCAGGTAATAAGCGAGGACCTGCTTCAACTAAGGTGACTTGCAAGCAAGAATTATCAATTTTACCGTAACCGTAAGAAGACAGGTCTTCAGTCGCATGATAGAGCTCAGCAGTTAATTCCACGCCAGTTGCACCACCGCCAACAATCGCAATATTGACTTTGCTTTCATCCACTAATTTCTGTTTAAATTCTTCTTCTCCGATATCATCTAACGCGCGGTTTTCAGAGAATTTAAGGAATAGCTCCAACATTCTTTGTTGGAAGCGAAGTGCTTGATCAGAACTATCCAAGAAAATACAGTTATCAGCCACGCCTTTTGTATTGAAATCGTTCGATTTACTACCGATCGCAATCACTAAGTAATCATAAGGAATACGGCGCGCAACTACGAGCATATCGCCTTCTTGCCCATAAACGGGGGCAAGTTCAACATATTTTTGCTCACGATTAATACGTGTGATTGAACCTTGTTCAAAGCTGAAATGGTGGTTTTTACCGTGTGCACGATAGCTCAGAGAATCGGTACCATCATCCATTACACCTGTGGCAATTTCATGTAGTAAGGGTTTCCACAAGTGGGTCGCATTGCGATCCACAAGCGTTACTTTAGCCTGTTTTTTGCGACCTAATTTGTCGCCTAAAAATGTCGCTAACTCTATGCCGCCAGCGCCACCGCCAACGATCACGACGTTTTTCATAAAGTACTCCTAAAAGCAAAATTGTTAAAAATGTTAAACTAATGTAATGATAGCATAACAAATAAACAAGACGAAAAAATTTAATGGAAATGACCGCACTTTATTGATGGCAGCGATCGTAAAGCGGTTGCAATTGTTGAATGGTTTTTGTGATAAATGAAACAGGATCAATTTGATGAAGTTCAGCTTTTTCAATACTTTTCCCAATGCACCAAAAATCCTCATCTGAACGCAAGAGTAGATCTTTTTCAGAGATGGCTTTTACTTTGCGAAAATCATCATATTCACTTTCATCTTCTCGCCAAATATCAAAATCAGCAAATTGTTTGAAATCAAATTGATCAAGCCACTGATTATATTGTTGCACATTAATTTGTGAGCGATCTGCTCGATAGCAATGCCAATCTAAACACACTCTTAGTCGGCGACGATTTAATAGCACAGAAAAGATTGCTGCAGAATTCTGATTAAACTCGTATTTAAAATAAGCGAAGAAATGCGCGCGTACCTGCCAACCATTGGTCCAACTTTCGATATGCGGTTTCGCAAAAGGTGTGCCAAGCTGCTTTGAGACTTCTTGAATAATCGCTTTCCAGTTATCCCAATGTAATTTGTAATCTGCTTTAATTGCCGGAATATCTTCTGGGCAGAATTTCTTCATCTGGGCGAATTGATAGAAAGGAATATTGAACAATTCGCAAGATTCAGCTGTAAGCGAGAGCATAGTGTTTCCTTAAAAATCACTGTAATTTTTGACCGCACTTTGCGTGAAGAGCTGTTTGTCTTCCCAACGCAATAGGGTCATTCGATTATTCCATACACATCCTGTATCCAAGGCATAGATACCTGGCGGAGTGGGCTCATCCACTAAACTTGCCCAATGCCCAAAGACAATTGGAATTTGTTTATAAAGTGGATTATCTAAATTAAACCAAGGCGTGAGTTCCGCTGGTGCATCTTTTAAAGGGGATTTACAGGCAAAATCAAAGCGATGGTCCAAATAACAAAAACGCATTCGGGTAAAAGCATTAATAATATAACGATAGCGATCTAAGCCCTGCAAATCTGGCGACCAGCGATCAGGCTGTTCGGAATACATATTTTCAATCAGATAATGAAAATCGCCGTGCTGTAAAATCTGTTCCACTTCAGCTGCACAAGATTTTGCGGTTTCCAAATCCCAATCAGGCGAAATACCTGCGTGCGCCATCAGGAAGTTTAATTCTTCATTGTGTACAAGTAATGGCTGATGACGTAACCAGTGAATCAGCTCATCAAAATCCGGTGCATTAAAAATGGCATCGACACGATCACGCGGTTTTACTTTTTTAATACCCAGTGCGGTCGCAATTAAGTGTAAATCGTGATTGCCTAGTACGGTTTGTGCTGCATTACCAAGTGATTTTACGAAACGAAGACATTCAAGTGATTTATCCCCACGCGCCACAAGATCCCCCACAAGATAAAGTTTATCTTGTGTTGGATTGAAGTTCACACGCTCTAATAAAAGCTGTAATTCATCATAACAGCCTTGCAAATCACCGACGAAATAGGTTGCCATTTTTGACCGCTCTTTTTACTCTTCTGAATCTAAGATTTCATCTTTATTGACATCAGCTGGAGGATTATCCGCTAACCAGTTTGCTAAGCGTGCATAATCTGCGATAGCCAAATTTTCTGCACGTGCATTTAAATCAATACCAAGTGCGGTCAGATCTTCGGCTGAAAATAATGTTGAAAGCGCATTACGCAATGTTTTACGACGTTGATTAAACGCTTGGGAGCAAACACGGTTCAGCCAATATAAATCTTTTACAGGGTGCGGTAATTCTTTATGCGGAATTAAACGCACAACGGCTGAATCTACTTTCGGTGCAGGTTTAAATGCAGAAGGTGGCACTTCAAGTACAGGCATCACTTGGCAGAAATATTGCGCCATAATGGTTAAACGACCGTAAGCTTTGCTATTTGGGCCTGCGCATAAGCGTTTTACCACTTCTTTTTGCAGCATGAAGTGCATATCTTGAATCACATCATGATACTTAAACAAGTGGAACATTAATGGAGTAGAAATATTATAAGGCAAGTTACCGAATACACGTAATTTCTGACCTTTTTCTGCCAAATTTTCTTTTGTATAAAGCTCACCAAAATCAAATTGCATCGCATCCGTTTCAATGACGGTGAGTTTTTGATGTAAAAATGGATGATGACGTAAACGTTCTGCGAGGTCTCGGTCAAGCTCAACCACCGTAAGATAATCGACAAGCTCTCCAACAGGCTCCGTTAATGCACCAAGCCCTGGGCCAATTTCTACTAAGAATTGATTCGGTTGTGGATGAATTGCCGCCACGATACC
>JAGZBU010000029.1:0-23259 GCA_018369675.1 Parahaemophilus parainfluenzae
GGCAAACAATTATTATTGGTGTCACAAAAGCAAGCAGATTTAGAAGAACCTACCGTTGATGATGTATTCGATGTCGGGACGATTGCGAATATTATTCAATTATTAAAATTGCCAGACGGCACGGTGAAAGTGTTGGTGGAAGGGCAACAACGCGCAAAAATCAATCAATTAAATGATGGTGAAGACCATTTTTCTGCAGAAGTTACACTAATTGAAACCACGTTTGGTGATGAAAAAGAATTAGATGTGGTGAAGGCTGCCGTTTTAAATGAATTTGAAAGCTATCTTCAACTTAATAAAAAAATCCCTGCAGACGTTTTAGGTGCACTTCAACGCATTGATGATGCCGATCGTTTAGCAGATACCATGGCTGCACATATTCCAGTGACCGTTCGCCACAAACAAAGCGTGTTAGAACTGGCAGACGTACAAGAGCGTTTGGAATACTTGCTCGGTATGATGGAATCTGAAGCAGATATTCTTCAAGTTGAAAAACGCATCCGCGGTCGTGTAAAAAAACAAATGGAGAAGAGCCAACGTAACTATTACCTTAGCGAACAAATTAAAGCGATTCGCAAAGAAATGGACGAAGGCGAAAGCGAAGATACCATTGATGAAGTTGAACAACTTCGTCAAAAGGTTGAAGCGGCAGGTATGCCGGCAGATGTGCGCGAAAAAGTAGAAAGTGAGTTACAAAAACTCAAAATGATGTCAGCGATGTCTGCGGAAGCAACGGTGGTGCGTAGCTATGTTGAGTGGATGCTTCAAGTGCCATGGCATAAACGTACTAAAGTGAAGAAAGATATCGCAAAAGCACAACAGGTTTTAGATGCGGATCACTACGGTTTAGAACGTGTGAAAGAACGCATTTTAGAATACCTTGCGGTGCAAGCACGTTTAAACAAAATCAAAGGTCCAATTCTTTGTTTAGTGGGACCGCCAGGGGTAGGTAAAACCTCACTGGGTCAATCTATTGCCAATGCAACAGGTCGTAAATATGTGCGTATGGCATTAGGTGGAGTACGTGATGAAGCAGAAATCCGTGGTCACCGTAAAACTTATATTGGTGCATTACCGGGTAAATTGATTCAAAAAATGGCAAAAGTTGGTGTGAAAAATCCACTCTTCTTGCTTGATGAGATCGATAAAATGTCTTCGGATATGCGTGGCGACCCAGCATCAGCCTTGTTAGAAGTGCTTGATCCAGAACAAAATACTACCTTCAATGATCACTATCTTGAAGTGGACTACGATTTGTCTGATGTAATGTTTGTGGCAACCTCAAACTCCATGAATATTCCTGGTCCATTGCTAGACCGTATGGAAGTTATTCGTCTTTCTGGTTACACCGAAGATGAAAAACTCAATATTGCGATGCATCATTTGTTGCAAAAACAAATTGAACGTAATGGATTGAAAAAAGGCGAATTAACCATCGAAGAAAACGCTATTTTAGATATTATCCGTTATTACACTCGTGAAGCTGGTGTACGTGGATTAGAGCGTGAGATTTCTAAAATCTGCCGTAAAGCGGTGAAGAATTTATTAGTCAATCCAAAAGTAAAATCCATTACCGTTAATTCAGATAACTTGCATGACTATCTGGGTGTGAAACGTTTTGAATTCGGTAAAGCGGATACCCAAAACCGTGTAGGCGAAGTAACTGGCCTTGCGTGGACAGAAGTGGGCGGTGACTTACTGACCATTGAAACTGCGTCAGTAGTGGGTAAAGGTAAATTAACCTTCACCGGTTCATTAGGCGATGTGATGAAAGAATCTATCCAAGCTGCGATGACCGTAGTTCGTGCACGTGCTGAAAAATTGGGTATCAATTCTGAATTCCATGAAAAACGTGATATTCACATTCACGTACCAGACGGTGCCACACCGAAAGATGGTCCAAGCGCAGGTATCGCAATGTGTACGGCATTGGTTTCTTGTTTAACAGGTAACCCAGTGCGTGCCGATGTCGCAATGACTGGTGAAATCAGCCTACGCGGTAAAGTATTACCAATTGGCGGATTAAAAGAAAAATTACTTGCGGCACATCGTGGTGGTATTAAAACTGTATTGATTCCAAAAGATAACGTGAAAGATTTGGAAGAAATTCCAGATAACGTGAAAGAAAATCTAGCGATTCATGCGGTAGAAACCATTGATGAAGTGTTAGGTTTAGCGTTAGAGAATCCACCTAAAGGCATTGAATTCGTGAAAGTGGAAACGAAAGCGAAAGCACCACGCCGTAAAGCTGCGACTAAAACAGCAAGAGCGGTCAATTAATGACTCATTTTTAGGGCTTGTGAAAACAAGCCCTTTTGACTTTTAATTATGCAAAAATTCCCCCCTCTTTCCCTTTATGTTCACATTCCTTGGTGTGTGCAGAAATGCCCTTATTGTGATTTCAATTCGCATGCACAGAAAGGCACAATTCCTGAACAAGAATATGTGCAACATCTGATCGCCGATCTTGAGACAGACTTAGAGAAATATCAGGCTAGTATTCAAAATCGGCCACTTCATTCAATTTTTATTGGTGGTGGTACGCCGAGTTTATTTTCAGCGGAAAGTATCAAGTGGTTATTAGCAGAAATTAAACGTCGCATTCCTTTTTCAGAGAATATTGAAATCACTATGGAAGCCAATCCTGGCACCGTGGAAGCAGAGCGTTTTAAAGGTTATGTGGACGCTGGTGTAACACGTATTTCTATGGGCATCCAAAGTTTTAATGACGATAAATTACAACGTTTAGGGCGCATTCATAATGCGGCGGAGGCTAAAAGTGCGGTCAGTTTGGCGAAAGTTTCTGGGTTAAAAAGTTTCAATCTAGATTTAATGCATGGCTTGCCAAACCAAACGCTTGAAGAAGCTCTAGATGATTTGCGACAAGCCATTGAGCTTGCTCCACCACACCTTTCTTGGTATCAACTCACCATTGAACCTAATACCATGTTTGCTTATCGTCCGCCTACGTTGCCAGATGATGATGAGCTTTGGGATATTTTTGAGCAAGGCCACCAACTTTTAACCGAAGCCGGTTATCAGCAATATGAAACATCCGCTTATTCGAAACCGGGCTTTCAGTGTCAGCATAATTTGAATTATTGGCGATTCGGGGATTATTTGGCGATAGGCTGTGGCGCACATGGAAAACTCACTTTCCCTGATGGCGATATTTTACGTTTTTCTAAAACGAAGCATCCAAAAGGCTATTTGCGTGGTGAATATCTTTATGAAGAAAAAAACGTGGAAAAAAATGACCGCGCTTTTGAATTTTTCATGAATCGCTTCCGCTTACTGGAAGCGGTGCCAAAACAAGAATTTGAGCATTACACGGGGCTTTCACAAAGTGCGGTCAAAAATCAAATTGATTTTGCCATTCAACAGAATTATATCGTCGAAACACTGGATTCTTGGCAAATCACTGAACACGGAAAATTGTTTTTGAACGAGCTGTTAGCACTTTTTTTAGATGAATAAAATTTTTTCATCATCACGAATAAATTTTTATACTTGTTTATTTAATAGTGTCGTATTAAAGTAAAGCAAACGTTTACGTTGTTATCCACGATTTAAAAGGGAGAGAAAAATGGACCAATTAGAAATGAAAAAATTAGCGGCACGTGCGGCGTTAAAATATATTAAGCCCGATACCATTGTTGGCGTGGGAAGTGGTTCAACAGTGAATTGTTTTATTGAAGCCTTAGGTGAATTAAAAGATCAAATCCAAGGCGCAGTAGCAGCATCTAAAGCTTCAGAAGAATTATTACGTAAACAGGGTATTGAAGTGTTTAGTGCTAATGATGTATCAAGTTTAGATATTTATGTGGATGGCGCAGATGAAATCAATCCGCAAAAAATGATGATCAAAGGTGGTGGTGCTGCACTGACTCGCGAAAAGATTGTGGCGGCTTTAGCGAAAAAATTTATTTGTATTGTGGACGCTAGTAAACAAGTGGATGTGTTAGGCAGTACGTTCCCATTGCCAGTAGAAGTGATTCCAATGGCTCGCTCACAAGTCGGTCGTAAATTAGTCTCTCTTGGTGGTGCCCCAGAATATCGTGAAGGCGTGGTGACTGATAACGGCAACGTGATTTTAGATGTACATAACTTCGCTATCTTAAATCCAGTGGAAATGGAGAAAGAATTGAATAATGTCGCGGGTGTAGTAACAAATGGTATTTTTGCCTTACGTGGGGCGGATATTGTGATTGTTGGTACACCAGACGGCGCAAAAATTATTGATTAATAAAAATAAGGAAGCAAACATGACAAACAAAGTCTCACTCGACAAATCAAAAATTAAATTTGTGCTATTAGAAGGCGTGCACCAAAGTGCATTAGATACCTTGCATGCGGCGGGCTACACCAACATCGACTTTTACAAAAAAGCTTTAGATGGTGATGAGCTAAAAGAAGCCATTAAAGATGCGCATTTTATTGGTTTACGTTCACGCACCCAATTAACGGCTGAAATGATTGAAGCTGCACCGAAGTTGATTGCCATTGGCTGTTTCTGTATCGGTACTAACCAAGTGGATCTTAATGCAGCCAAAATGCGTGGGATTCCAGTATTTAATGCACCATTCTCTAATACTCGTTCTGTAGCAGAATTAGTGTTGGGTGAGATTTTGCTCTTAATGCGTAATATTCCTCAAGCAAATGCAGATGTGCATCGTGGTTTATGGAATAAATCGGCAGTGGGTTCTCATGAAGTGCGTGGTAAAAAACTCGGTATCGTGGGTTACGGCCATATCGGTTCGCAATTAAGTATTATTGCAGAATCTCTAGGGATGGAAGTGTATTTCTACGATATTGAAAATAAATTGCCATTAGGTAATGCAAAACAATTACACACACTTGAAGAGTTATTAGGTTCTTGTGATGTGATTTCGCTTCATGTACCTGATTTGCCTTCAACCCGTAATTTAATGAGTGCGGAGCGTATTGCACAATTAAAACAAGATTCTATTTTAATCAATGCGGCACGTGGTACGGTAGTGGATATTGATGCATTAGCAGCTGCGCTTGAGCAAGGTAAAGTTCGTGGTGCAGCGGTTGACGTATTCCCTGTTGAACCTGCCTCAATCAATGAAGAATTTGTTTCTCCATTACGTAAATTTGATAATGTGATCTTAACCCCTCATATCGGTGGTTCAACTGCGGAAGCCCAAGAAAACATTGGTTTTGAAGTTGCGGGTAAATTTGTGAAATATTCAGATAACGGTTCAACCCTTTCTTCTGTGAACTTCCCTGAAGTATCCTTGCCAGAACACGTTGGCACAAAACGTTTACTTCATATTCACGAAAACCGTCCGGGTGTTTTAAACAAATTAAACCAAATTTTTGTTGAAGCTAATCTCAATATTGCAGCGCAATTCTTACAAACCGATCCGAAAATTGGTTATGTCGTCGTTGATATCGAAACAGATGATGCGTCTCCGCTATTGGCTAAACTTCGCGAAATCGAAGGCACAATTAAAGCGCGTGTGTTGTATTAATTTGAAAAATTAAGTAAAAACTGACCGCACTTTGTGTGGGATGGAAAGCAAAATGGGCAAAGTAAGTTATTTTACTTTGCCCATTTTTATTAACTATTTGCAGCGTACATCTATTTGATCATCGCCTTAAATAGATTACGGCGATCAGAATTAAATGTCGGCTGTGCGGTTGGGATGGATAAAACCATACGCAAACAATCTTGCGTCAGTTGAACCGCTTGTTCGTTAGTTAGATTCGGGTCGAGTGGTGAATGTAAAGAGCAACTTAAATATTGCGGTACATTTTCAATACTACTAACGGTGAAAGTGAGTGCTTTGTAAGGCAGTTGCACAGTGAGTTTGTCACCTAATTCACGCGGTTCCCATTGTTGTTGAGGGCCAGGTAGAATCACCACACTCATCATCCATGGCGTTAATACTGTGCCGATCCATTGGTCTTCAAATAAAACAAATTTAGGGCAGAAACACTCGATGCCTTTATGAAAGAAAGGAAGATCTTGCATTTCGGGCAAAATATTTTTCATTTCGGCAAGGAAAATCTCCGTTGGGTTTTCTTCAAAGCCAGAAACAGAGTTTAAAAGTGCGGTAGGGTTTTTACTCGTAAATCCTGAAGATTTACTCGCTCCTTCAGAGCCGTTGGCAAAGCCAACGTTCAAAAAGCTTTGCTTTTTGTCAGGTGTTTTTTCGTGTCGATACATGGTTTATTTTTCAATATTAATAAGATTAAAGAATTTTGGAGAAACCTTAAAGAAAATTCCCCTCTTTCGTAAAGAGGGGTAGGGGAGATTTAACAATAGTCTCAATTAATTAAGTCAAGTCTCCCCCTGCCCCTCTTTTCTAAAGAGGGGTATCTAGATTTAAGCCGTATTCCTTAATGACTTGATTTAACGTTTCAAAAACCTTTGGCAACATGTTTTTTATCGTTTCCGTTAAACCAATTCCAGACTCTAGCGACTCTGGTTGGATGCCGATAAGACAAAGGTGTTTTGGAAATTCATCCGTTAATTTCATTGCAGAAAGTACATCACAAATGCCGAGTTGATGTGGCGAAATTTTGCGAGAGAAAAAGGTGGGCACTTGCTCGTCATGTAACACGACAATCTCACCAGGCTGTTTGTTAGCAAGCACGGCATCGACAATAATCAAATGCTCGCGATTTGCCATCGCATCCAGTAATTCCATGCCACAAGTACCACCATCAATAATGTCAAAGTGCGGTTGAATTTCAGGCCGTTTTTCAAGCTCCTGCACCACGCGCACACCAACACCTTCATCGCTTAACAAAATATTGCCGACGCCAAGAATTAACGGCTTCATTACAACACCTTCACTTCAGTCACTTCGCCGTTTTCGGTATTAACTACGTGTACGGCACAGGACATACAAGGGTCGAAAGAGTGAATGGTTCTGACCACTTCTAACGGTTTAGTTGGATCTGCCACCGGTGTACCAATAATGGAAAGCTCATAAGGGCCCATTTGGTCTTGTTCATTACGCGGACCGGCATTCCATGTAGATGGTACAACTGCTTGGTAGTTTTCAATGCGACCGTCTTTGATGACAACCCAGTGAGAAAGCATACCACGTGGTACTTCACCGAAACCAACACCACGGAATTCACCGCTTGCTGGAATATCTGTTTTGATATACGCCGTCATATCACCTTTAGCGATATTATCAATGAGCATTTGCCATTGAGCGCTTAAAATGTCGTTGATCGCACAGCAATGCACGGTACGACCGATAATACGTCCAAGGGTAGAATGTAATTTATCGGTAGTTAACGTGTTGCCAGTCAATTTTTCATAAATGCCTTTTAATTCATTGAAGTGGTTGACAGTTGGTGTGTCATTCGAAGCCAAACCACACATTAAATAGGCGAGAGGACCCACTTCAACGACTTTACCGTAGAAGGTTGGTGCTTTTACCCAAGAGTATTTACCATCATCTTGCCAGCCGGTATATTTCGGACGAGTTAAGCCCGCCCAAGGTTCTAATGGCTCATCATCTTCGTACCAAGCGTGTTTACCACTTTCTTTAATGCCTTTTACAACAAACTCGTCTTTTTGTTGGTCGATTGCACGGAAAGTCGATAAATCGCCGTTTTCGATATAACCACCTTTCAACATGAATTTAGAGTTATCTGCATCAATTGGGTATTCTGGTACAGATAAGTAGTTGCCTGATGTTTTACCTAAGCTTAACCATTCAGGATAGTAAGCCGCAAATACTGCCGCATCTACTTTATACACTTGGTTAATGAAGTCAGTTAAGCGGTCGATACAAGCTTTCACGAACATGAGACGTTCTTGGTTTAGTACCGCTTGGGAATCTAAGTTAATTGGGTTTGCTACGCCACCAATCGCCAAGTTTTGAATATGTGGTGTTTTACTACCAAGTAATGCCACCACGCGGTTAGCATCACGTTGACATTCAAGGGCTTGCAAATAGTGCGCAACTGCGATGAGGTTGACTTCTGGTGGAAGTTTCATTGCTGCATGACCAAAATAACCGTTAGCGAAAATACCAAGTTGTCCGCTATCCACTAATGCTTGGATTTTTTTCTGTACGTTGCGGAATTCGTTAGCACTGTTTAATGACCATGTAGAGACACCTTTTAGCATATCTGCTGCTTTTTCAGGATCAGCTTTTAGCGCAGCGGTGATATCCACCCAGTCCATCGCGGAGAGTTGATAGAAATGTACGATATGGTCGTGAATGCTGTGGGCAGCAAGAATCATGTTACGAATATACTGTGCATTGACGGGAACTTTAGCGCCGATAGCATCTTCTACAGCACGTACGCTGATAATCGCGTGTACAGTGGTACATACGCCACAAATACGTTGCATAATCATCCATGCATCACGTGGGTCGGCACCTTTTACGATATTTTCCATACCGCGCCACATGGTACCAGAGGACCAAGCATTGGTGACAACGCCGTTTTCAATTTCGCAATCAATACGTAAATGACCCTCAATACGGGTAATTGGGTCAATTGAGATACGTTTTTTTTCTGACATTATTCTGCTCCGCTAACTTTTTTGCTGAATGCCGCTTTTTCGGCAATAATTTTTTCTGAGTCTTCGGTATGTTTTTCTTTAAATACCGGTAATACAGGGAATAAACGAATGATTAAAATATAGGCACATACTTCAATAGAAACGAAACCGATTGAAATAAGCAATTCTTCCGCAGATGGGAAATATTGATAGCCGTTTCCCGGATTATACATGATAAGCGAGTAGTTCATACGCCATAATGCTGCACCGAGTAACATGCTTAATGCCGAAATAAATAACCAACGGGAATCTGATTTCTTCTCCCCAAGGAAGAGGGTTAGTAATGGTAATACCATCAACCAGACTTCCATCCAGAACATCCATGCTTCAAATTTAGTTAATTTATCGAAACCTACAACCATTTGCAGTTTGTCGTGATAAATCAACTCTCCAAAACGCACTGCTAAGAAACAGAAAATTAATCCTGCGGTAACGCGTGCCAATTGAGTAAATAAATGACGTTCATCTGGTGTTTTTCCTGCAAGCCCCGCTTTAACTAAAGAACCCTCAAAAATCACAATAGAGAAGCCCATAATGAAAGCTGTCAGCAAGGAGAGAATTGGTAGCGCTTCATAGCTTTGCCATACCGGATGGACTTTGTGACCAGCTACAATCATCAAGGAACCCATTGAAGATTGGTGCATCATTGGTAACAAGGCACCTAAGGCAATAATGAAAAACATGATTT
The DNA here is from genome assembly GCA_018369675.1 of Parahaemophilus parainfluenzae. Classification (GTDB taxonomy): domain Bacteria; phylum Pseudomonadota; class Gammaproteobacteria; order Enterobacterales; family Pasteurellaceae; genus Haemophilus_D; species Haemophilus_D parainfluenzae_AC. The sequence goes on from JAGZBU010000029.1 coordinate 9,252, forward strand.
TATTTAGTTTATTAAACCATTTTTTCAAGCCGAAGAAACCAAGCCATACAGGGGCAAATTCTAGGGTCACTACGATGATATACACCGTCATACAAAATGCTGTTTCAAATAGAACAGAGTTCGTGTTGAACTGGCCTGGAATGTAGAAATATGGTAAATGCCAATAACGTCCCATATCAATAGTGATAGATAAACCACCAAGGGAATAGCCGAATAAACTTGCAAGCAATGCTGGGCGAACAAGAGCGTGATATTTCCCTTTATTGAAAATATACACGGTCCAAGCGAGAGCCCAACCGCCACAGGCAAATCCTGTACCGACAAGTAAGTCAAAGGCAATCCATAAACCCCAAGGATAACCGCCATTAAGTGCGGTCACAGAACCAATACCGAAAACCAAACGTTTTAAAATTAATAAAACGCAAAGCACAGCAAGTGGTGCAAAAAAGAGAATTGCGGCAGAAACAAGGCGACCGCCTACCGGACGTGGATTACTCATGATGCTCATCCTCCGCTTCTTCGATTTCCTTGCGTGCCTGACGCATGGCTTCTTTTTGTGCTGCAATACGCTCAGCGATTTTATCGCCATGCATATTTTTGTAAGTCATAAAGGTTAAACCGGCAAGTGCGACTAATGGCAATGCTAAACCGCGATACAAGAAGTGTTGTAAATGCGCCGCACGAGAACCTGTCGCGACTTCATCTAAGTCAGGTAAACCAAGGTTAGTAAAAGGCACACCACTTAAGGCGAGTACCTGTGTACCACCACCTTCTTTTTCACCGTAGATGTGATATTGATATGCCGGCACGGTAGCACGGTATTTATCAGTGCTATTGACGTGTTGACGTGGGTAATCATATTCAGTACCACGTAATAAGCTTAAACGACGTTTTGCTTCTGCCAATAATTCTTCACGCGTACCAAAAATAATGGCACCAGTCGGACAAACATGACAGCAACCAGGCAATTCACCTTTGTCTAAGCGTTCAACGCCTTTTTGGTTACAGAGTTCACATTTGCTGATTTCACCGAATGGATTGTCGTAATCGTATTTTGGTACATCAAATGGACAACCTACCATACAATAACGGCAACCAGTACAAATATCGGGATCATATTTTACGATACCCGTTTTTGGATCTTTGGTGAGTGCTTGAACAGGGCAAACGGCAACGCAGTTAGGGTCAACGCAATGCATACATTGTTTTTTCACATAAGCATAACCGTTTTCTGTTTTATCTTTGTTTGTGCCGTCGCCATCACTCCAGACTTGAATCACGTTACGAGTAAATGGCGTGAGTTTGTCGTTATTTGACCAAGTTTGATCACCTTTTGGGTTCACAGGTGTGTGGTTCACGTTTTGACATTCAGCCACGCATGCTTGACAACCTACACAAAGGGTAGAGTCGTAAAGCATTCCTAGTGCGCCGGGAATAGGCTCAACCGCTTCCGATGCCTGCACATTTGATACAGGCAAAGTAGATGCGATTCCGCCAAGCATACCCGCTTTTAGAAATTTTCGTCTATCCATTGTTATTTACCTGTATCTTGTTCTTTCTCTGCAGCTTTAGCTTCAGAACGGGCTTTATGTTGAGCGCTTAATTCGCGTAAGGTCACAACACTCACGCCTGCTAGGATTGCAGCTGCACCGCCTAATAAGCCAATGGCGGTCATGGTCGCACCTGAACCTTCGGTGTTATTAACATCTGGTTTTTCAACGCGTGGTGTAGGATTTTCTACGCCCGCTAATTGGAAAATACCTTTGGTAAAGCCGACACCTTTTTCGTTACAACCATAGCAAGGGTGCCCGATACCAACCGGCCAGTTATTACCACCGACATCACAGAATTCTAAGGTAGAACAGTTACCGTAAGTTTCTGGCCCTTTACAACCAAGATGATATAAACACCAACCGTGGCGGTGACCGTAATCACCGTATTCTTTAGCGAAACGACCAGCATCAAAGTGCGGACGACGATAGCAATTTTCGTGAATTAAGCGATCGTAAGCGAATAATGGACGATTTAATTTGTCCATTGCGGGTAGTTTTTTATAAGTAAGAATATAAGCGACAGTTGCAAGGAAGTTGTGTGGATTTGGTGGACAGCCTGGAATGTTAATTACTGGTGTGCCTTTTGGTAACACTTCAGATAAGCTGCTTGCGCCAGTTGGGTTGCCACCGCTAGAAGGTACGCCACCCCATGCCGCACAAGAACCGATCGCAATAATCGCAGCAGCCCCTTTAGCAGCGTCGCGAATGTGTTCTACGATCGGTTTACCTGCTACCATACAATAGACGCCGCCGTCTTTCACCGGAATAGATCCATCTACGACTAAAACATATTTTCCATAATACTGTTTAATTGCATTGTGTTTGTTATCTTCAGCTTGTTCCCCGAAGGCTGCAGAAAGGGTTTCGTGGTATTCTAAGGAAATCATTTCCAATACCAAGTTTTCTACTGTTGGGTGGGTGGCGCGTAGCAAGGATTCAGTACAACCCGTACATTCTTGCGCACCAATCCATAATACTGGTGGACGTTTAGGTTCGGTTAAAGCAGCGGTCATTTCTGCTCCCGCTTTTGAACTTAACCCCATAGTCGCCGCAAGTGCGGTACATAACTTCATAAAATCCCGACGGGAAACTTCTGCTAAAGCAGAAAATAATCCATCACTTCGTTGCATATAATCACTCCAATTGGCACGTTACTTGTATGGTTAATTTAACTATGATATGCCTTGATGCGGGAAATTTATTTGATCGTAATCAAAAATACCCTTATTTTCCTTACAAAATAAGTGGGTAAGTGATTGTTTTTACTTGGTTATTGAGAATGATTGTTATTTGTTGGCGCCACATTCACTTGGAGTCCATTTTTTGTACACTAAATCATAATAATAAAGTAAGGATTTGGGCTCAGAAAAATTTCGTGAATATTGACCGCACTTCTGGGTGATATGAATGGGGAAGTGGATAAAACTAAATTCTTGGTTTTATTGATTTTTATCAACAAAATATTGTCTAAGTGAATAGATTTTATTGTACTTTTCCCTATACTGAGTAGGGAAAATTTTCTATGGAGAAATAATGATGAATATAGTTGTAGGTATTGTTCTTCTCGGTTTAGCTTTCACTATTTCAATGTATAACAAATTGATTAGAAAACGTAATCAGGTGAGCAGTGTTGAAGCCAGTGTGGATGTTCAGTTAAAGCGTCGTTATGATTTGTTGCCAAACCTTGTCGCCACCGCCAAGGAATATATGTCGCATGAGCGTAGCCTGCTTGAGCAAATCGTGACGTTACGTGAAAGTGCTAAATTAGCTCATACTACAAGTGAGAAGTTCCAACTCAATAATGAGATTTCGGGTTTATTGCGTCATTTACAGGTTCGTCTAGAAAATTATCCGGATCTCAAAGCCAATCAAAATCTTTTACAAATTCAGACTACACTTAGCGATGTGGAGGAGCAAATTTCTGCAGCAAGACGTACTTATAATTCAGCAGTTGAAGAATATAACAATGCAGTGGAAATGTTTCCGTCAAATTTAATCGCAAACTTGTTTAATTTCCAGAAAGGAACATTTTTCGATATTCCTCAGAATGAAGCTGAAGTCCCTAATGTGGATAATTTATTTAAACAATAAGTGGAAAAAACATGAATACACCAAAAGAAATTGAAGGGATTCGTTTTCTGGGATTGGAAAAGTTAGATGAGGAACGTTTAGCCATCAAATCCCTCATCAATAAATGGATTATTATGCTATGCATTGGGTTATTTTTCCTCATCGGAACGATAGGGAATGGATATCTATTAAGTACCGCATTGATTCTTGGTGTGCTCATTTATTCTTTTCGTCATTTATTTTTTAAATATAAGCGTTTTATCGCAGAATTTAAAACTCGGGTGATTAATACAATTGTCCAGGAATTTGGTTTCCACTTTAGCGCAGATAGAGGACTGAATATTAGTGATTTCCTCTCCGTTTATGATAGTGGTCCCGCGACGTTCCGTAGTGAGGATTTAATCTTTGGTGAGTTTAACCAAACTGAAGTTGAAATCTGTGATTTTTCAGCATTTAACATGTCGTTGAAAGAGAAATCCATTAAGGCATTAGGTGCACAGAATTTCCAAGGTATTTTATTTAAAGCCACTTTTCCTAAAGAACTGGCTCATTGGGTTTATGTTTGCGATAAGAAGGAAGCAGGTTTAAGAAAAGAAGGTGAAATCGCTTTGATGGATAATCCATCTTTTAATCGCTATTTTGATGTGTTCACGGAAGATCAAATCTTAGCCAGATATGCGTTATCGCCTAAGTTAATGGAACGTTTTTGTGGATTGAAAGAGAAATTTAATTGCCCTATTTCGATGGTGCTTCGTAACCGAGAAGTGATTATTGCCCTCAATTTAGGCAAGAATAGTTTTGAACCGTCCTTTGAAAAGTCATTGTTAGAAGACAATACGATTCGTGATTATATTTCGAGTATCAAAGGTTTTACAGATATGGTGAAAGAACTCGGGTTAAATAATCATATTTGGAAATAAGTGTTATTGGAATAAAAAAGACGAGTTTAAATAATAAACTCGTCTTTTTTTATCTTATGAGTTTTATGCGTTGTTTGTTGCTTGTGCTTTTTTACGCTCTAAACGTAACACACCTAAATGTGTCATATAGCAACAGAAAATACAGCCTGCTACAGCGAATAATAATAGGTAGAAACCTGCATCCCAACCGAATTTATCAGCCAAAATACCAAATAATGCAGTACCAGAGAAACTACCTAAAATGTAACTTAATAAACCACGTAAACCCGTTGCTGAACCTGCTGCGAAAGAAGGAACTAGCTCGATAGTTTGAAGTGAAGATAAGAACATAGGAACATAAATTAAGCATCCAATAATACCTGCACCGATGGTTACAGTTACTAAGTCACTACCGCCCCAGTAAACAAACATTGCTGCGCCCACACCGAATAAGGTGATGATAGCAAGTGGCATACGGCGACCTTTGAAATAAGTATCAGTTAACCAACCTGCTAATAGTGTAGAAGGAATGGCTGCCCATTCAAAGATAGCGAATGCTGTACCCATTTGAGCTTTAGTGAAACCTTTAGTTTCTAATAAATAAAGTGGTAGCCAGGTTAATACACCAAAACGGATCATGTAAGTGAATACGTCAATGAAAGAAACAAACCATACATTAATGTCTTTCATAATGTAATCACGGAAGATTTCCCATGTGGTTAAATTGACGTTTTCTTCTTTTGTAACAACTAACTCTTCATTCTCATTTTCAAGAATTTTACCAACTGGTGGTAAACCTTCGTTGTAAGTACGACCCGCACCGAAGATGTAGAAAATAATAGCAATGATAGTAGCAATTGCTACAGGCACAACAAAGTGTGCAGCTTGCCAGTGCTCTTGACCTAACCAAGCGATACTAGCACCCGCAATTGGTGCAACTAAACCACCACCTACGTTGTGAGAGATATTGAAGATAGCTGTTGTTACACCACGAGATTTACGTGGGAACCAGCTTGCTAATACGATATAAGCTGGACCTGCACCCATCCCTTGGAAGATACCATTAAGTACACAAAGGAATAAGAATGCCCAGAATGATGCGCTAAAGCCCATCATTAAGTTTACCGCTGCCGACATCATTAAGCCGAAAATCATAAAGTGTTTCGGATTTGATTTATCTGCGATTGCAGACATGAAACCTTTACTTAAACCATAAATAATTAACATGGTACCGGAAATAAAACCGATATCTTTTTTGGTGAAACCAAAATCGCTAATTAATTCAGGAGAAGAAAGAAGGAAGTTATTACGTAAAATGTAGAATGCCGCATAACCGATAAAGATGCCAAATAATGCATGCCATCTTAAGCGATTATAACGTTCTCTAATTTCCGCATCAGGAACAGGTGTACCTGGATTAGATTTTAGGAATGAAATCATTTAATGATCCTTAAATTTTTAATACAACAAAACTCATTTCTATATAAAAAATGAGGTGGTCAATATAAGGGGAAAAATAGAGATGTCAAATAGTAAATAAAAAATAACAAAAATTTTGACCGCACTTTTATTTCGCAAAATAGTCAGTTTTTTGCTATAATTCCGCACAATTTTCATTACAAAATAGAGAAAAACTATGTCAGAAACACCGGTTACAGAAAATGCTTATGGTGCATCAAGTATTAAAGTCTTAAAAGGGCTTGATGCGGTTCGGAAACGTCCGGGCATGTATATTGGGGATACCGATGATGGAACAGGCCTACACCATATGGTGTTTGAGGTGGTGGATAATGCGATCGATGAAGCACTTGCCGGCTATTGTTCCGATATTATCGTCACTATTCATGATGACAACTCTGTTTCCGTGCAAGATGACGGTCGTGGTATTCCAGTAGATATTCACCCAGAAGAAGGGGTTTCTGCGGCAGAAGTTATTATGACCGTGCTTCACGCGGGCGGTAAATTCGATGATAACTCTTATAAAGTATCAGGCGGTCTACACGGCGTGGGTGTTTCGGTAGTAAATGCACTTTCTGATAAATTGCAATTAACTATTCGTCGTCAAGGTCATGTGCATGAGCAATTCTATCACTTAGGTGAGCCTCAAGGGCCTTTAACCGTTATTGGTGAAACTCAAGCGACGGGTACAACCGTGCGTTTTTGGCCAAGTCCAGAAATCTTTGCAATTACAACTTTTGATTACAAAATTTTAGCAAAACGTCTACGTGAGCTTTCATTCTTAAACTCTGGCGTATCAATTCGTTTAATCGACAAACGTGATGGCACAGAAGATCACTTCCACTATGAAGGTGGTATTCAAGCATTCGTTGAATATTTAAATAAAAATAAAAACCCAATTCACCCAAAACCATTCTATTTTTCAGCGGAAAAGGACGGCATTGGTGTGGAAGTCGCATTGCAATGGAATGATGGTGTAAACGAAAACGTTTATTGCTTTACCAATAATATTCCACAACGTGATGGTGGTACTCACTTAGCCGGTTTCCGTGGTGCATTGACCCGTAGCTTAAATAACTATATGGAAAGCGAAGGGTTACTGAAAAAAGAGAAAGTGAGCACATCAGGTGACGACGCGCGTGAAGGTTTGGTAGCGATTATCTCAGTGAAAGTGCCCGATCCTAAATTCTCTTCACAAACAAAAGACAAATTAGTGTCTTCTGAAGTGAAAAGTGCGGTTGAATCTGCCATGAATGAGCGTATGCAGGAATATTTATTAGAAAATCCAGCGGATGCAAAAATCATTGTAAATCAAATTATTACAGCTGCACGTGCGCGTGAAGCGGCTCGTAAAGCCCGCGAAATGACCCGTCGTAAAGGTGCATTAGATATTGCGGGTCTTCCGGGTAAATTAGCGGACTGCCAAGAAAAAGATCCAGCACTTTCAGAACTTTACCTCGTGGAGGGGGATTCTGCGGGTGGTTCGGCAAAATCAGGTCGTGATCGTAAAACCCAAGCTATTCTGCCATTAAAAGGTAAAATTCTTAACGTTGAAAAAGCACGTTTTGACAAAATGCTTTCTTCTCAAGAAGTGGGCACATTAATTACAGCGCTTGGCTGTGGTATTGGTCGTGATGAATATAATCCAGATAAATTACGTTACCACCACATCATTATCATGACCGATGCGGACGTGGACGGTTCACACATTCGTACCTTATTGTTGACCTTCTTCTATCGTCAAATGCCAGAATTAATTGAGCGTGGTTATGTGTATATTGCTCAGCCACCACTTTATAAAGTGAAAAAAGGTAAACAAGAGCGTTACATCAAAGATAACGACGAAATGGTGCAATATGAATTAATGCTTGCGTTAGATGGTGCCGCGTTGCATATCAGTGCTAACGCACCAGCAATGAATGATTTAGTGTTTGAGAAATTAGTGAGTGAATATAACAATGTTCAGAAATTAATTACTCGCTTAAGTCGTTATTATCCAGAGCCATTATTGCAAGGTTTGGTTTATCAACCACAATTAACCGTTGATTTAATGCGTAATGAAAGTGCGGTCGAAAATTGGGCAAATTCTTTCGTTGCATACTTAACTGAAAAAGAAACAGAAGCGCATTTATATTCAGCGAGAACGCAGTTTAACAGCGAACGCCAAGTATATGAAGCAGTCATTACTGTTCGTAAACATGGTATTGATACCGATTACTTCATCAACTTTGATTTTGTCACGGGTAATGAGTTTGCGAAGATTACTGCCTTCGGTCAGCAAGTGAATGGCTTGCTAGAAGAGGGCGCTTACGTTACTCGTGGTGAAAAAACGCAACCTGTTCAATCATTTGAACAAGCCGTTGAATGGTTGATGAAAGAATCACGTCGAGGCTTAGAAATCCAACGTTACAAAGGGTTAGGTGAAATGAACGCTGAGCAACTTTGGGAAACCACCATGGATCCAAATGCTCGCCGTATGTTAAAAGTATCAATTAAAGATGCTGTTGCCGCAGACCAGCTCTTCACCACATTAATGGGTGATGAAGTTGAGCCTCGTCGTGAATTCATCGAAATGAATGCGTTAAGAGCAAATCTAGACGTTTAGTCTAACACTCAAAAATATCACTAAAAATGACCGCACTTTGGGAAACTGAGTGCGGTATTTTTTTACTTAATATATAAATAAAAATAATTTTCAATTAGATCTATTATTTGTTTATATTCTTGACTATAATTTTTACGACTTATATCGCTTAAAGACAATAATACGAAATAGACTCGTTTTTTGGTTGTTAGATTGGTAGCAAAGTACGCATAGTAATGTGCGTACTTCTTTTTTGTTTTAGGAGCAATCATTATGATGATAGATAAACGCCTAATTAACACAGTGGCTGACAGTAAAAAATGGATTGGCATCACAGTGTTATGGAATTGGGTGGCGTTAATTGGTGGGATTATTAGTGCCGTCGTGTTTTCTTATATTTTACAGGCGGCTTATTTTAATGAATTGAGCCCGATAAGTGCGGTCATTTTGGGCATCGTTTTGGTTGCTGCTTTGGCATTGCGTGCCTTTGCAGGTAAAAAATCGGTGCAGGCTTCTTATTTTGCCAGTACGAAAGTCAAACATGAGCTGCGTAGCCTCATCTATCGTAAATTGGCTTCAATGCCACTAAACCAAGTGAATCAACAATCTACGTCAAACATTATTCAAGTGGCTTCAGAAGGCGTAGAACAACTTGAAATCTATTTTGGACGTTATTTGCCTCAGCTTTTTTATAGCTTGCTTGCTCCGCTCACACTCTTCGCTTTTCTGATCTTTTTCAGCTTTAAAACAGCCGTAATTTTGTTGATTTGTGTGCCGCTGATTCCAATGTCTATTATTGCAGTGAATAAAATTGCGAAAAAACTCTTGGCAAAATATTGGTCCATTTATGTGGGATTAGGTAGCAGTTTCTTAGATAACCTACAAGGTTTAATCACGCTGAAAATCTATCAAGATGATGCTTATAAAGCGAAAGCGATGGATGAAGAAGCGGAACATTTCCGCAAAATTACCATGAAAGTGCTGACCATGCAGCTTAACTCGGTATCGCTGATGGATTTACTTGCTTATGGTGGTGCGGCAATTGGGATTTTAACGGCTTTATTGCAATTCCAGGCCGATCAATTAACCGTATTAGGCGTCATTTTATTTATTCTGCTTTCTTCTGAATTCTTTATTCCGCTTCGTTTATTGGGTTCTTTCTTCCATGTAGCGATGAATGGTAAAGCCGCATCAGATAAGATCTTCACATTGTTAGATACGCCAGTTGAAACTCAAACACAAGCGGTCGATTTTGCAGCGAAAAATGCCATTCAGGTGGATATTCAAGATTTGTATTTTTCTTACAGTGAAGAGAAGCCCGCGATTGTTGGCTTAGATTTAAGTATTTTACCAAATCAGCTTACGGTATTTGTGGGTAAAAGTGGTTGTGGTAAATCCACTTTGGTTTCATTGCTAATGGGGTTTAATAAAGCGCAACAAGGCAAAATTCTATTCAATGGCCAAGAAAATCAAGAGATTGATCGCCATTCCTTTTATGAAAAAGTCTCTCTGGTGAGCTATAGCAGCTATGTGTTTAAAGGTACGCTGCGTGAAAACATGAAGATGGCGAAAATTGATGCTACAGATGAACAAATTTATGCGTGTTTAGAACAAGTCAACTTGGCGCAATTTGTGCGAGATAACGGTGGATTAGATATGCAGTTATTAAGCCGCGGCGCGAATTTATCTGGCGGTCAAATTCAACGTTTAGCGTTAGCGCGTGCTTTATTACACAATGCAGAACTTTATATTTTTGATGAAGCAACCAGTAACATTGATGTAGAAAGCGAAGAGATTATTTTGCAGTTTATTCAGCAATTTAAACAACAAAAAACCATTGTGATGATTTCCCACCGATTGGCCAATGCCGTAAATGCCGACTGTATTAATGTGCTTGAACAAGGCAAATTGATTGAGCAAGGCACGCATAAAGAGCTCATGGCAAAACAAGGCGCGTATGCTGAAATGTTCCAACAACAAAAAGATTTAGAACAAATTAGAGAGGTGGCAAATGCGTAAAAATGGTTTTGTTGTGATGGGACATTTATTGAAATTAGTGACTCCATTGGCGCATATCATGGCGTTTACTATCACCATGGGAACGCTTGGTTTTCTTGCCGCTATCTTTATTATGGTGCTTGGGGCGATGGGGTTAGTGAATCTTCTCAACTTTGACACCCATTTAAGTTTTTCTGGAATTTTGACCGCACTTATCGTGTTGGCGGTGGCTCGTGGTGCATTGCGTTATTTAGAGCAAATGTCAGGGCACTATATTGCTTTTAAATTATTGGCATTATTGCGTGATAAAGTGTTTTCTTCCTTACGCCGCTTAGCTTTTGTGAAGTTGCAAGACAAACAAGCGGGGCAATTAGTGTCCTTGGTGACTAATGATATCGAATTGCTCGAAGTGTTCTATGCGCATACCATCGCGCCAATTATGATTGCGTTCTTTACTTCTGCGATTTTATTGTTGGTCTTTGGGCATCTTTCAGGTTGGTTTGTAGTTGTAGCATTAGCCGCTTATTTAACGGTGGGGGTGATTTTACCGATTATCACCACTAAATTAGCGCGTGAAGATGGCCGACGCTATCGTGAGCTAGTGGGGGAAATGAATGACTTCTTCCTCGACAGTGTGCGTGGTATGAAAGAGATTCAACTTTTCGGCTACGCAAAACAACGTTTAGATGAAATTCAACAACGCAGCCAAAAAATTGATATGGCTTTTGAACGTATTAAAGACCAAGAAGCGAAAGTGCGCGTTTACACTGAAGTGGCAGTATCGGCGTTTAATATCATTATGTTATTCACCGGCTTAATTTTGTTTAGTCTAGATAAGATTGATTTTTCTGCCTTTTTAATCGGCGTGATTTTATTGATGTCGAGCTATGGCCCGGTTATTGCGTTAAGTAACCTTTCAAGCAACTTGTTACAAACCTTAGCTTCAGGTGAGCGTGTATTGAGCTTGCTAGCAGAAGAGCCCGAATTAAAAGACGTAGAAAGTGCGGTCGATTTGAAGGATGTTTCTCGCATTGATGTTGAGAACGTAAGTTTTGCTTATGGTGAAGAACAAATTTTATCGGATGTTAGCTTGTCTGTGAAAAAGGGTGAAATCTTAGGGATTCATGGCAGAAGTGGCAGCGGTAAAAGTACCTTGTTAAAACTGCTGATGCGTTTTTACGATCCTAAATCGGGTAGCATTAAAATTAATGGCGAAATCTTACCGAATATCAACACCCGTAGTTTGCGAGACAATATGGCGTACATTACCCAGCAAACCTATATTTTCAACGAAACCATCGAGGAAAATATTCGCCTTGCTCGCCGTGATGCAACGTTAGACGAGATTATGGAAGCCGCGAAGAAAGCGTCAATTCATGATTTCATTTTGAGTTTGCCCGAAGGTTATCAAACTAAGATGACCGAATTAGGCGGCAACCTGTCTGATGGTGAAAAACAGCGTATTGGTATTGCTCGTGCATTCCTACACAACGCACCGATTATTTTACTCGATGAGCCGACTAGTAATTTGGATAGCTTAAACGAGGCGATGATTTTGAAATCGTTGTTGAACGTGAAAGCAGAAAAATTGATTATTCTCGTGAGTCATCGCCAATCTACCATGGCTATTTGCGATCAGGTGATTGGCATTGAGAATGGTAGAATGTCGTAAGGCAGTGAGAAAAAGAGCAGTCAAATTGACCGCTCTTTTTTATTTTCTTAATTTCACTAACTCAACTTCGTGATTTTCACCTTTTCTAAGAATGAGATTGGCTCGTTCACGAGTCGGCAGAATGTTTTGTTTTAAATTCAATCCGTTAATGTTATCCCAAATGTTGCTGGCCGTTTCAATGGCTTCTTGCTCAGAGAGATTGGCATAATGTTTAAAATAGGAATCTGGATTGGTGAAAGCACTTTGACGGAATTTTAAAAATCGCTTGATGTACCATTCTTTGAGCAAGTTCTCGTCTGCATCAACATAAATAGAGAAATCCACAAAATCAGACACGAAGGTTTGATTTGCTTTATTTGAACCCGTTTGGAGAACGTTTAGTCCTTCTAAAATTAAAATATCCGGTTGATCGACAATATCAAATTTATCAGGAACGATATCGTAAGTTAGATGAGAATAAATAGGCGACTTTACCGATGGCTTGCCTGATTTGATATCGGCTAAAAAACGAATTAATTTGGCTGTATCATAAGAAATAGGGAAGCCTTTTTTCTGTAGCAAATCATCTTTTTTCAGTTTCTCTAATGGATACAGGAAACCATCAGTAGTTATCAGATCAACTTTTCGTTCGGTAGGCCAGTGGGTTAGCAAAGATTGCAAAATACGTGCTGATGTACTTTTCCCGACAGCAACACTACCCGCGATACTAATGATGTAAGGGACTTTAGGGCTTTGTCCGCCAAGAAAACGATTCAAAACGGTTTGGCGGCGAAGGTTTTCGTCAATATAGTAGTTAATAAGACGTGCAAGTGGCAGGTAAATGGTGCTCACTTCATCAAGAGAAAGCTCTTCATTAAAACCTAAAAGTGGTTTGAGATCTTGCTCCGTTAATTTTAGCGGAACAGATTTTCTTAATTCAGCCCATTGTTGACGACTAAAGTTCAGAAAGGGCGTTAGTTGTTCGGTAATTTCCACGGTGCTTTATATCTAGAGTGAAAAAATTGGACAAAATATACCCTATAAATGAGTTGTGATCATCGTTTTTTATTAAAAGTGGTGAGTTTTAAAGCAAGAATGAGGCTTTTTGCTTGTAAATTAGCCGAATAGTTAAAAAAAACGTATTTTTCATAAAAAAAACTTGTCAGGCATAAAATTTTCCATATAATACGCCTCACTTGCTTACAACACGCCGACTTAGCTCAGTAGGTAGAGCAACTGACTTGTAATCAGTAGGTCACCAGTTCGATTCCGGTAGTCGGCACCATCCTTTAGTAAACAAGTATTCATTTAGCGTGGAGGGGTTCCCGAGCGGCCAAAGGGGGCAGACTGTAAATCTGTTGGCTCAGCCTTCGAAGGTTCGAATCCTTCTCCCTCCACCATTTTCTAAATGAATTCTGATGGGACAGATGAATTTAGGACTGCGGGCATCGTATAATGGCTATTACCTTAGCCTTCCAAGCTAATGATGCGGGTTCGATTCCCGCTGCCCGCTCCAAACGCTGATATAGCTCAGTTGGTAGAGCGCACCCTTGGTAAGGGTGAGGTCGGCGGTTCAAATCCGCCTATCAGCACCAGCCTTCCAAATTCCTCTCTCCTTATTAAATAGTAATGATTTTATTGGTTAATGTGGTTTAATTTACCCATCGATAACCGTGTCTATTTAGAGGGACTCTTTAAATGTCTAAAGAAAAATTTGAACGTACAAAACCGCACGTAAACGTGGGTACAATCGGCCACGTTGACCACGGTAAAACAACTTTAACAGCAGCAATCA
>JAGZBU010000030.1:0-22288 GCA_018369675.1 Parahaemophilus parainfluenzae
GCTACGCATTATGGCGCACCTATCACAGGATCAGGGCTTAATTAATGCCTTTACCCAAGGCAAAGATATTCACCGCTCTACTGCGGCAGAAATCTTTGGGGTGGCACTGGATGAAGTAACCTCCGAGCAACGCCGCAATGCTAAGGCAATTAACTTCGGTTTAATTTATGGTATGTCTGCCTTTGGCTTATCGCGCCAACTCGGTATTGGCCGCGCCGATGCCCAGAGCTATATGGATTTATATTTCAAACGCTATCCGGGCGTACAAACTTTTATGCACGATATTCGCGAAAAAGCCAAAGCCCAAGGCTATGTGGAAACCCTATTCGGCCGTCGTTTATATCTGCCGGATATCAACTCCTCTAACGGTATGCGCCGTAAAGCTGCCGAGCGTGTAGCAATCAATGCGCCAATGCAAGGCACCGCCGCAGATATTATTAAACGAGCCATGATTCAATTGGATCAAAAACTACAAAACGATCCCGATATTGCGATGATTATGCAGGTGCACGATGAATTGGTGTTTGAAGTGCGGTCAGAAAAAGTCGAGTTTTATAGCAAACTCATCAAAACACACATGGAAAGCGCAGCTGATTTAGTGGTGCCATTGATTGTAGATGTGGGGCAAGGCACTAACTGGGATGAGGCGCACTAAGGAATTTAGTCATGAATAAAGTTATTCAAAGTCAGCACTTTACGGCAGAACGTGCTTGGGGAGCACTGGATATTACCAATATGAATGGCATTTCCGTGCGTCTTCACTGGACAGATAAACCTTACAAATGGCATATCAATGACGGTGAAGAAGTCTTTGCTGTCATGGATGGTACGGTGGAAATGCGCTACAAAGAAGACGGCCAAGAGAAAACCGTATTGCTCCATACAGGTGATATTTTTTATGCGGGTATCGGTACCGAACATGTTGCTCATCCACAAGGTGAAGCGCGCATATTAGTCATAGAGAAAGAAGACAGCATTTAACATATTAAAAAGAATTTTATGAATCAAGAAAGACTCAATGAAATCGAAAAACCATTACTTCATCTTGTGGAACGTGATGTGGTTCCCGCACTTGGCTGTACTGAGCCTATCTCTTTAGCGCTTGCCGCAGCAACGGCGGCTAAATATTTAGGCAAAACACCGGAGCGTATTGAAGCCAAAGTGTCACCAAACTTAATGAAAAATGGCTTAGGTGTTGCAGTTCCTGGAACCGGCATGGTGGGCTTACCTATTGCCGCGGCGATTGGTGCTTTAGGCGGTGATCCTGAGAGTGAGTTGGAAGTATTAAAACACATCACGCCAGAGCAAGTTTCCCAAGCCAAGGCAATGCTTGATAAAAAGCTCGTGAATGTGGATATTCATCAAACTGAGCATATTTTATATTCGGAAGCCGTGTTGTTCGCCGATAACGACCGAGTGAAAGTAGCCATTCAAGATCAACATACCAACATCATTTTGATTGAAAAAAATGGTGAAATTATTTTTAAGAAAGAACATGATGAATGTGCTGATTGCGATCCTTATGATATTTTTAAACAGGTGAGCTCACGTGAAATCTTTGAATTTTCTTGTGAAGTCGAACTCGATAAAATCCGCTTTATCGGACAAGCTGCCGCGCTCAACCGCGCGCTGTCTAACGAAGGATTGCGCGAAAATTATGGTTTACATATTGGCAGAACGTTACGCAAACAAGTTGGTAGTGGCTTAATGTCAGATGATTTACTCAGTAAAATCATGATTGAAACCACCGCAGCCTCCGATGCGCGTATGGGGGGAGCCACATTACCAGCGATGAGTAATTCAGGTTCAGGTAACCAAGGTATTGCCGCCACTATGCCCGTGGTTGTGGTCGCCGATTATTTAAACGTGAGTGAAGAAAAACGTCTCCGTGCCCTCTTCTTATCACACTTAATGGCCATTTATATCCACAGTAAATTACCCAAACTGTCAGCCCTTTGTGCGGTAACAACCGCATCGATGGGAAGCTGTGCGGGTATCGCCTATTTACTTACGGGTAAATTCGAAACCGTGAGCATGGGGATTTGCAGCATGATTGGTGACATCAGCGGAATCATCTGCGATGGCGCATCCAATAGCTGTGCAATGAAAGTGTCCACCAGTGTGGCTTCCGGCTATAAATCAGTTCTCATGGCAATGGATGAAACCCATGTTACGGGTAATGAAGGTATCGTTGAACACGATCTCGATCGCACTATCGACAATCTATGCTCAATTGCCTCTAAGAGTATGCACCACATCGATCGCCAAGTAATTGAAATTATGGTAAGTAAACCCTGCCCTTAATATCGTGATAACTTACGATAAAGTGCGGTCAGAAAAATATATAAATTTCTGACCGCACTTTTTTATATCAAAAAAACATATTTTCTAGCTAAAAGTTATTGGCGTTATCTTCTTCTTTTTTTAGAAAATACTGCCCTACTTAGTTCTAAAAGAAAGGAATATTTATGCTTTTAACCGGATTACTTTGCGGAATTTTACTCGGATTTGTGATGCAGCGTGGGCGCTTTTGTATTACCGGCGCATTTCGCGATATGTATGTCACCAAAAATAACAAAATGTTTGTTGCCCTTCTATTGGCGATTACCGTGCAATCCATTGGTTTTTTCTTCTTAAAAGAAATTGGTGTATTAAATGTTGATCCGGCTGAAAATTTTGCCTTTTTAGCGGTGATTATCGGTGCATTTGTATTTGGTATCGGCATTGTTCTTGCTGGCGGTTGTGCGACAGGTACATGGTACCGCGCTGCAGAAGGCTTAGTCGGCAGTTGGGTTGCTTTATTCACTTATATGTTATTAAGTGCCATCATGCGTACTGGTCCATTAGGGGAATTCAATAAAACTTTACGCAGTATCAATATTGAGCAACGCAACATTTACGATACATTCGGCATTTCACCTTGGTGGTTAGTCGCATTATTAACTTTAGTGACGGCTTTCTATGTATACAAACACCTCAGCAAACCAAGCGTAAAAGTCGCGGCATTAAAACCGAAAAAAACTGGGCTTGCTCATTTATTATTTGAAAAACGCTGGCACCCATTTTTCTCTGCTGTGTTAATCGGATTAATCGCGCTTGCGGCTTGGCCACTCAGTGTCGCTACAGGTCGTGAATTTGGACTTGGGATCACTGGTCCCTCAGCCAATATCATGCAATTCCTCGTTACTGGCGACGGTAAATTTATTAACTGGGGCGTATTCTTAGTTTTAGGGATTTTTATTGGGTCATTCATCGGTGCGAAAGCGAGCAATGAATTTCGTGTCCGCGTACCAGATGCCACCACGATTCTACGCAGCGGACTCGGCGGTATTCTCATGGGTATTGGCGCAACCCTTGCAGGTGGCTGTTCTATCGGTAACGGTTTAGTCGAAACTGCCTTTTTCTCTTGGCAAGGCTGGGTCTCATTGCCATTGATGATTTTCGGCACTTGGGTGGCCGCCTACTTCACCATTATCCATCCACAACGTTTAAAATTATCAAAAGCATCATAAGGAGCTTATATGATCGTTAAATTACCTACACTCGGCCTTGTTTGCCCCTTTCCTCTCGTTGAAGCTAAGGAAGCCATGGCTAAGTTAAATAAAGGCGATGGCCTAGAGATTGAATTCGACTGCACCCAAGCCACTGAAGCCATTCCCGCTTGGGCGGCTGAAGAAGGTTATGAAGTGACCAACTTCGAACAAATTGATGATGCGAAATGGTCAATTACGGTGATTAAATAATAAAAAAGTGCGGTCAGAAAAATACATAAATTTCTGACCGCACTTTTGCTTTAATGAATCGAAATAATTAAATCAATTCTACCGGTACTTTCACCACCAGTTTTTTCACAAAACTTGATTTGCCGTTTACGGTGCAACCCGGCTTATGGGGTTCATAAGGGAAAAAGACAGCGAACATTTTCGGTAAAAGTGTCACCGTGCTTTTATCTTCAATTTGCGGGGTAAGTTGGTAGTCATCGGCATCACGATATTCATCGTATAAGCTGAGATTTGGATAAGTCGCGCTTACTTCAACATTTTCTTCACCACGAATAAGTAATTGAATATCTAGATATTTGTGGTGAAGTTCAGCTTGTTTGCTATCCGCTTCAACCGTATCAAATTCCATGACATTCATATAAACTTGCTCACTTAAATCATGACGGCCATTTTCTAATGCTTCAAGATCTAAGGTATTGAGATGATCGCAAATGCCCGCAATAACTTTTGGTAAACCCACTTTGAAATTTGGGTTATTTAATGCACTGATAATCATAGTGTCTCCTTACGTATGTATTTGTATGAGAATATGATAACAAGTTGCTTATATTAAATAAAGTTACCAATAAATTTAAAACTCTGTATAATAAGCAAGCTTTATTTTCTGCATTAGCGTGCGGCTATCAAAAGAAATTTTTAAACGCCAAAAGTGCGGTCATTTTTTTCGAAAGATTTCTTTTGCTAGTCGCAATCTGGAAAATAAAGCTTTGTTTTAAATATTATTTTGAAGGAAAACATTGTGAATCCAATTGTTAAACAATTTAAATACGGTCAACATACCGTTACTCTAGAAACCGGCGCAATTGCACGTCAAGCAACTGCTGCGGTTATGGCAAGCATGGACGATACCACGGTATTCGTGACTGTTGTGGCTAAAAAAGATGTGAAAGAAGGTCAAGACTTCTTCCCATTAACCGTAAACTACCAAGAGCGTACTTATGCGGCGGGTAAAATCCCTGGTGGCTTCTTCAAACGTGAAGGTCGTCCATCTGAAGGCGAAACCTTAATTGCTCGTTTAATCGACCGTCCAATTCGTCCATTATTCCCAGAAGGTTTCTTCAACGAAATCCAAGTTGTAGCAACTGTAGTTTCTGTCAACCCACAAATCAGCCCTGACTTAGTGGCAATGATCGGTGCTTCTGCAGCATTAACCTTATCTGGCGTGCCTTTCAATGGCCCTATCGGTGCTGCGCGCGTTGGTTTCATCGACAACCAATTCGTATTAAACCCAACTATGGCTGAACAAAAACAAAGCCGTTTAGACTTAGTAGTTGCAGGTACTGACAAAGCCGTATTAATGGTTGAATCAGAAGCAGACATTTTAACTGAAGAACAAATGTTAGCAGCGGTCGTATTTGGTCATCAACAACAACAAGTTGTAATCGAAGCGATCAAAGAATTTGCAAAAGAAGCAGGTAAACCACGTTGGGATTGGGTTGCGCCACAACCAAACACAGATTTAATCAACAAAGTAAAAGCGATTGCAGAAGCACGTTTAGGCGATGCATACCGCATTACTGAAAAACAAGCACGTTACGAACAAATCGATGCGATTAAAGCGGATGTGATTGCACAAATCACAGCTGAAGATGAAGAAATCAGCGAAGGTAAAATCGTGGATATTTTCACCGCACTTGAAAGCCAAATCGTTCGTGGCCGTATCATTGCAGGTGAACCACGTATTGATGGTCGTACCGTTGATACCGTTCGTGCATTAGATATTTGCACTGGTGTATTACCACGTACTCACGGTTCTGCAATTTTCACCCGTGGTGAAACACAAGCATTAGCCGTTGCAACGTTAGGTACTGAACGTGATGCTCAAATCATTGATGAATTAACAGGTGAACGTCAAGATCACTTCTTATTCCACTACAACTTCCCTCCATACTCTGTAGGTGAAACCGGTATGATCGGCTCACCAAAACGTCGTGAAATCGGTCATGGTCGTTTAGCAAAACGTGGTGTCGCTGCAGTTATGCCAAGCCTTGCAGAATTCCCGTATGTAGTGCGTGTTGTGTCTGAAATCACTGAATCTAACGGTTCTTCTTCTATGGCATCTGTATGTGGTGCGTCTTTAGCATTAATGGATGCGGGCGTTCCAATCAAAGCTGCTGTTGCAGGTATCGCAATGGGCTTAGTGAAAGAAGAAGAGAAATTTGTGGTTCTTTCAGATATTTTAGGTGATGAAGACCACTTAGGTGATATGGACTTTAAAGTAGCAGGTACACGTGAAGGTGTCACAGCACTTCAAATGGATATCAAAATTGAAGGTATCACCCCTGAAATTATGCAAATTGCATTAAACCAAGCGAAAGGTGCACGTATGCACATTCTTGGCGTAATGGAACAAGCAATCCCTGCACCACGTGCAGATATTTCTGACTACGCGCCGCGTATTCACACCATGAAAATTGATCCGAAGAAAATTAAAGATGTTATCGGTAAAGGTGGTGCAACTATCCGTGCATTAACTGAAGAAACTGGTACTTCTATCGATATCGATGATGATGGTACAGTGAAAATCGCCGCAGTAGATAGCAGCGCAGCAAAAAACGTGATGGCGCGTATTGAAGAAATCGTTGCTGAAGTTGAAGCGGGTGCAATTTACAAAGGTAAAGTGACTCGTCTTGCTGACTTCGGTGCATTCGTCGCTATCGTTGGAAATAAAGAAGGTTTAGTTCATATTTCTCAAATCGCAGAAGAACGCGTAGAGAAAGTGAGTGATTATCTTCAAGTTGGTCAAGAAGTGACGGTTAAAGTGGTTGAAATCGATCGTCAAGGTCGTATCCGCTTAACCATGAAAGATCTTGCACCAAAACAAGAAACTGAAGCAGAATCTGCACCTGCATCTGCACCTGCAGAAGATATTTCAGAAGAACAAGAATAATCTCACAGGGTGTGTGAATTCGATTTACACACCCGTTTTGATTATCAAACTAACTTATAAAACAATGCAGTATTTTCGGTTATTCCGTTTTCTAGTTTCGTTGTCTAGCCTAAGTGTGATTTTATTTATTTCCGGTTGTGTACAATCGGGAAACGTGTTTGTCGCACCAA
Organism: Parahaemophilus parainfluenzae; assembly: GCA_018369675.1. Taxonomy (GTDB): domain Bacteria; phylum Pseudomonadota; class Gammaproteobacteria; order Enterobacterales; family Pasteurellaceae; genus Haemophilus_D; species Haemophilus_D parainfluenzae_AC. The sequence continues at coordinate 6,843 of JAGZBU010000030.1, forward strand.
ATAAAGTTGTGCTCGCGGATCAAACGCCGAATACGCACTTCGAACAAGAAGTGATGATTACCCGAATCGGGCAAGTTTTATTAGTTGGAAAAATGAGTAATGAAGAACGGGCGACGCTTCACTTTGAACGTGGCGTATTATACGATTCCCTCGGTTTATGGGGCCTCGCGCGTTATGACTTTACACAAGCCCTTGCATTACAGCCAAAGATGGCTTCCGTTTACAATTATTTAGGGCTTTACTTACTGCTTGAAGAAGATTACGACAGTGCATTAGAAACCTTTAATGCGGTGTTTGAATTGGACCCAAGTTATGACTATACCCATCTTAATCGTGGTTTAAATTTTTATTACGTCGAACGCTATAATCTTGCTGAAGACGATTTTATGAAGTTTTATGAAGCCGATACCAAAGATCCTTATCGCGTACTCTGGCTCTATTTGAACGAACAAAAATTAAAACCACAAGAAGCCCATGCCAACCTTGTTGAACGAGCTAAAGGGCTATCTAAGGACTTCTGGGGAACAAATATCGTTCAATACTATTTAGGTAATATTTCCGTGAGTGACTTGCAAGAGCGGGCAACCAAATTTGCAGAAAACTCGCAACAATATGCAGAAATATTAACCGAAACCTACTTTTATCTAGCAAAACAAAAACTCAATTTGGGGCAAGTTGATGAAGCTGCGGCTTTATTCAAACTCGCTATTGCGAATCAGGTATATAACTTTGTTGAGTATCGTTTTGCCGTGTTAGAGCTGATGAAATTGAAGCCAGCTCAAACTGACGACGAAAAAGAAGAAAAAAGTGCGGTCACAAAAACAGCTGTTTTCTAGACCTGCCTCTTTCTTTTGTAACAAATAAACCTGAAAGCGAAATTGAGCTTTCCTTACTTACATTCGAGTATTTTAATGACAGACAAAATCACTTTTAATGATTTAGGCTTGCCTGAATTCATTCTAAAAGCCGTTTCTGACCTTGGTTTTGAAACACCTTCGCCAATCCAACAAGCTTGTATTCCTGCTCTTCTAGAAGGCAGAGATGTACTTGGTATGGCACAAACTGGTAGTGGTAAAACTGCCGCATTCTCTTTACCTATTTTGGCAAAAATTGATCCTGCCGCAAAACATCCACAATTATTGGTGATGGCACCAACCCGTGAACTTGCCATTCAAGTTGCTGATGCTTGTGAACATTTCATGAAATATGCAAAAGGCATCAACATCGTGACCCTTTATGGTGGTCAACGCTATGACATTCAATTACGTGCATTAAAACAAGGTGCACAAGTTGTTGTAGGTACACCGGGTCGTATTTTGGATCACATCCGTCGTAACACATTAAATCTTTCTGAATTAAAAGCGATCGTTCTTGATGAAGCCGATGAGATGCTTCGCATGGGCTTTATTGACGATGTAGAAACCGTTATGGCTGAATTACCGGAAGAACACCAAACGGCCCTTTTCTCAGCGACTATGCCTGAACCAATTCGTCGTATCACAAAACGCTTCATGAACAATCCACAAGAAGTGAAAATCAAAGTAAATAACGATAATGCGCCTGATATTGAGCAAAATTGTTGGTATGTTCAAGGTTTCCGTAAAAATGATGCATTATTGCGTTTCTTAGAAGTGGAAGATTTTGATGCGGCAATCATTTTTACCCGTACTAAAACGGGCACACTTGATGTGACTGAATTATTAGAAAAACACGGTTTCCGTGCTGCGGCATTAAACGGTGATATGACTCAACAATTACGTGAGCAAACCTTAGATCGCTTACGTAATGGTAGCCTTGATATCGTCGTTGCAACCGATGTGGCTGCGCGCGGTATCGATATTGAACGAATCAGTCTTGTAGTGAACTATGACATCCCGCTTGATGCAGAGTCTTATGTTCACCGTATTGGCCGTACCGGTCGTGCTGGTCGTTCTGGTCGTGCATTATTATTCGTTGAACCACGTGAACGCCGTTTACTTCGCAATATCGAACACTTGATGAAAAAACCAATCAATGAAGTTGAATTGCCAAATCATGAAGTGTTACAAGCCTGTCGTCGTAAAAAATTCCAAGACAAGATTACCAAGCAATTGGAACATCACGATCTCGAAATGTATCGTAGCTTATTGGAAGATTTATTCACAGCAGATCAGGATCAAGAAGATATTGCTGCAGCCATGTTGATGTTGCTTCAAGGAAAACAAAAACTCATTCTTCCACCTGATCCACCAATGGATAAGCGTCGTCGTGACCGTAATGATCGCGGTGATCGTCGTGAAAACCCACGTTCAGCTGAACGTCGTGGTGAACGTAAAGGCTATGGTACCCCACAACCGATGGATTTATATCGTATCGAAGTAGGTCGTGCAGATGGCGTAGAAGTGCGTCATATCGTAGGTGCTATCGCAAATGAAGGTGATATCAACAGCCGTTATATTGGTCATATCAAACTTTACGATGACTACTCTACTGTTGAATTACCACAAGGTATGCCAAAAGAATTGCTCCAACAATTCGGTAAAACTCGCGTTTTAAATAAACAAATGCAAATGAGCTTTATGGGCGCAGCACAGTCAGACAATAGACGTGGTGGCAATGACTTTGGTGGAAAAGGTCGCCGTAATGAACGTGGAGACCGAGGCCAAGATCGTTTCCGTGGTGAACGTAATGGTGAGCGTCGTCAGCGTAAATTTAACGATAAAAACGACCGCACTTTTAACGAACGTGGTCGCCGAGATCGCCAACGTTAATCCTTATTTAACAGCCCCTTGAAGTAAAAGGGGCTTTTTTATTGTCTTAATTCTCGTTACAATCGTCTCTTATCTCAATTTATAAGGTTTATCTATTGAAAGGTCTATTTTTACGTATTATTGCTGCTTTTGCATTATTACTTTGGGCAATTGATATGGTCTTCCCTTGGCAAAAAATTATGCAATCGGAGCAAAACCCTTACACCACGATCAAAAATCGCGGTAGCCTAATTGTCGGCACCATTAATAATCCCATTTACTATTTTATTGGGAATGAAGGCGAATCAGGCTTGGAATACGAATTAGCAAAAAACTTTGCTGATTATTTAGGGGTTCGCTTACAAATTAAAACCTTAGAAAATAACGATCAACTTTTTAATGAATTGGAGAACAATAATATTGATATCGCCGCTGCGAACCTTTTGTTCCAGCCTCAGCGTGCAGAAAAATTTCAATTAGGACCATCTTACACCTCTGCCTCTTGGCAGCTTGTATATAAAAAAGGTGAAAATCGCCCGAAAGATTTAGCGCAAGTTCAGCAAGAAATTATTATTTCTGCAGGAGAAGACTTAGAAAAATTATTATCCCTTGCACAGAAAAAACTTCCTGCACTTAAATGGCAGAATAACAAGCAGTTAACCCAAGAGGAATTATTAATTCAAGTAGCGGAAGGCAAAATTCCTTATACTATTGCAAATAGTATTGATGTGGCAGCAGCACAACAAATTCGCCCTAACTTAGCAATTGCATTTGACTTAACAGATGAAATGACCGTGCATTGGTATCTTTCTAATAAATCCTATAATGAGCTACAAGCAGGCTTATTGGATTTTATGAATAATGCCATTGAAACGGGATTAATTGATCGTATTGAGGAAAAATATTTCCGCCATATTACTGCCTTTGATTATGTAGATACTCAGGCTTATCTAGAGGCGGTTGAAAAAATTCTGCCTCAATATCAACCGCTCTTTGAAAAATATAAAGGGAATTTAGACTGGCGATTATTAGCCGCGATGGCCTATCAAGAATCGCATTGGGACCCTTATGCCACCTCTCCAACAGGTGTGCGCGGGATGATGATGCTTACCAAAGATACGGCTGTGCGGATGAATATTAATAATCGCACGGATGCCGAACAAAGTATAAAAGCGGGATCGGAGTATTTGCATTGGCTACTCGACCAAATGCCTGACAGTATTCCAGAAGAGGATCGAATTTGGTATTCTTTAGCAGCATATAATATGGGATTAGGGCATATTTTAGATGCTCGTCGACTAACTAAAAAATTAGGAGGCAATCCTGATAACTGGTTAGATGTAAAAAATAATCTTCAACTATTATCGGAAAAGCGTCATTATTCAAATTTAAAATATGGCTACGCTCGCGGCTATGAGGCTTACCAATATGTCGAAAATATTCGGCGTTACATGAACAGTATTGTGAATTATCATCGCGTTCAAGAAAACCAAGCGACTGCAACAGAGTAAGTGCGGTCAGAAAAAGCAACGTTTTATTGAACTCAAAGAAAACAAGGAGAAAAAGATGTTAAAAAGAAAAACTTTTTTAAAGAAAAAAGCATCAAGAGATATCTCTGCCTCACGTAACTTGCGTTTAAGACGCTTAAAACACCGTAAAGCAAAACAATTCCAACGTCATGCGTTACAATTAGTGATTCAAGATATCTAAAAAAGGGCGAACATCATGTTCGCCCTTTTATTATTTGTTATTAGATGTTATTGCTTAATACCACCGAATGCCCCCCGAGACTGATCTGCTTCATTCGTAAATAAGCCTGTCATTTCTTGTGCATTTTCACCAAAGAAACCACCTTGGGTTTTAATACCATTTACTTCACCAGCAAAGCTATTACCTGTAATTTTACCACCAAAATTCATACCTGGTACGGCATTAGCTTTTTCCGTAATATTAATGTCAATGACTTTATTAGCAAAATCAGCTGTAGCTTTCATTTCACTTATCTCACTATAATTTTGGTTACCATCCTTTTTATAAACAGCTCCACCTTTATACTCTGCGAATCCTGTTGTAGGAATTTGTGTCACTGCTGTTGGTAAACCTTGTGCATAAAAATATTGATTACCTGTTAATTTATCAACATAAGTACCAAATGCACTTGATTGTAAATTACTATTACTTAAGATAGTTTGCCCTTCTTTTCGAAGATTATATAAATCGTCATATTCTTCATAAGTCCATGGGTCAATATCTCCAGCTCTTCTCAAGATATTAATATCAACTAATTTACCTGATTCATCAATTATCGTAAGATCTCGCACATCACGAGCTAATGGGCGGCTTGCCTCATTTTCTTCTCCAGTTAAAACCCCACCGGAAATGACATCTTTCATCTCACCACTAATCCCGCCAAAGATCTTATCACTTAAAGGAATACGTGCTTTTTCATCAGCTTTTAGATTTTCTAATTGCTTTAATCTTTCCTCTGCAGCTTTTTTGGCTTCCTCTGCAGCTTTTCTATCGGCTTCAGCTGCTTTTATAGCGGCTTCAGTTGCTTTTTTCTCTTCTTCAGTTTGATTGCCATTGCTTTGGGCTACCTTGATTGCTACTTCTGCTTTTTTTATAGACTCATCTGCTTTTTTTACGGACTCAGCCGCTTTTTTCAAAGAATCTTCTGCTTTTTTTGTGGCTGCTTCAGCTCTCTTATTCGCTTCTGTGATTCTTTGATTTAGTTCAATCTCTGCTTGACGAACCTGCTCAGAATTATCTGAGCCACCTTTTGAGCTAGAAGAACAAGCACCTAATGCCATAACACAGGAAAGTGCAATAATGGAAAGTTTAATTTTGTTCATAAAAGGATCCTTATTATCTTGTTTTTTTTAGACTAAATGATGACTCCATACAATTTAAACGAAATGAAAATAATTTTCAACACCATTGAAAGATTTATTTAAATTTTGTAAACTTTGCTCCGGATTCTACTAAATCAAAATAATATTTCAGGTAAAAATATGATTCATAAATTTCCACTTTCTTTAGGTGCACTTTGTGTCGCTTTTGCTGTGCACGCTTATGCAGAAGAGCAAACTACATTAGATACAATTACTGTTAATGCCAATGCTTCTGAGGTCAAAGCAAATCAAATAAAAAAAACGCGTAAAGCAATTCAAGAAGAACTGATTTCAGATAACTATGACTTAGTTCGTTATGCTACTGATGTTGGCATTAGTGATAATGGCCGTCGTAACAAAGGTTTTGCAATGCGTGGTGTTGAAGGAAATCGTGTTGGTATCAGTGTTGATGGCGTCAATTTACCCGAATCAGAAGAAAATTCACTATATGCACGTTACGGTAATTTTAATAGCTCTCGTCTAAGTATCGATCCAGAATTAGTACAGGGTATTGATATTATGCGAGGAGCAGATTCTTTCAATTCAGGTAGTGGTGCGATAGGCGGTTCCGTTAACTATCGAACCTTAGGTGCTGATGATATCATTCTGCCAAATAAAAAATGGGGTGTATTGCTTAAAAATGGTTATGCCAGCAAAAATAGCGAATGGACACATACTTTAGGAGTTGCTTATAAAGATGACAAATTTGATGCAGCCTTACTCTATTCCTATCGCCATGGATATGAAATGAAAAGCCGTGGAAAAGGTCAGGATATCGTAGGTAACGCTCGTGGTATCCCAGACCCGTCACATCATAAAAACCATAGCTACTTAGCTAAAATCGGTTATTTTATTACCCGGACACAACGTGTAAGTGCATCATTTAATGCACAAAAAGCAAATAACTTTGTTGATGAAAAATCTTACCAGCTAGCAGGGCTCTGGCGTGAATCCAATGATATAAGTAAACGCTATAATGCCAATATTGCCTACGAATATTTTCCAGAAAACAATAAATGGTTAAGTTACCTAAAAACTGAATTAGATTTTCAAAAAACAAATATTGGTTCAGAAAACTACAAAGGTGGATATCGCTATAATGCTGATTTTACTGCATATTCAGGAAAAGATTTAATCGAAATTCAGGATACCAGCATGAATAGTCGCTTTATGAGAGCCTCTCTGCGAGCCGATCTCATGGCATGGGAAACCAAATTTGGTAGCCATCAATTTACACTAAGAACCGGTATTTCACAAAAAGATTTTGATAATCGTAATGAGCATGAATATCCAAATATAAATACTGACGGCAGCAGTGCAAAAGATAGTGAATCAATTCAACACCCTGTCAGAACCCGTTCATTCTTTGCTCAATTACAAGACAATGTGATATGGAATGATATCTTTTCAAGTCAATTAGGAATTCGTTATGATTGGGATGAATTAGTGCCACAAGATTTAAAAGCTTTTTGTAGAGCTTGCAGCAGTAAACCTGCATCAAATACCTTCCAAAGTTTAAGTGGCTCATTTGGATTAGATGCTCAGCTTAATGATATTTGGAAAATAGGCTATAACATTTCTACTGGTTTCCGTATTCCAACTGCTTCAGAAATGTATTTCTCTTTCGAACATCCTGCCGGTAACTGGATACCAAACCCTGATTTAAAAGCAGAACAAGCACTAAATCAATCTATTTATATTCAAGCTGACCACCAGTTAGGCTCATTTGGATTAACGTTTTATCATACTCGATATAAAAACTTCTTAACTGAGCAAGAATCAACTTATAAAAAACGTAACCCATATTACAATGCCTATAGTGCAAGTTATGGTCAACAAGCTTATTACACAACAATCGCTCAGAAAGCAGTTAACATCGACCGAGCTCGTATTACTGGTGTAGAATTCACGAGTAAAGTTAATTTAGATCAGATTATTTCAGCTATTCCTCAAGGTTGGAAATTTACAGCAAATCTCGGTTATGCCAAAGGGAAACTTAATGGCACTGAAGCAAGCTTACTCTCCATTCAACCTATTAAAGTGATTTTAGGAATTGGCTATGAAGATCCAAATGATCGCTGGGGAGTTAACGTCAAAGCTAGCTATCTTGGCGCGAAAAAAGCAAAAGATGCCCAAATAGTACAATACTCAACCAACTTTGTTAGAGAAGTAAAAACTTACCCTTATCTTAATAATTCTGCTGTGCTATTTGATCTGTATGGTTTCTATAAAATCAATCAAAATATTACGCTACGCGCAGGGCTTTATAACTTATTTAATCGCAAATATCACACCTGGGATACCCTACGCGGCATTAACAAAATAAGTACGACTGATTCAGTTGATAAAGAAGGAAAAGGTTTAGAGCGTTTTTATGCGCCAGGACGTAATTTTGCCGCATCTGTTGAAATTCGTTTTTAACCCATTATTCCAATAAAAAAGGGCGAACATTATGTTCGCCCTTTTATTTACTCATTATTCTCTATTTTTAAAAAGAATCTTTCAAACGCTCATCTGCTCGGCGGGATTCGCCTTTATGTTGAAGTTTATTTAATTGACGTTCTAATTTTTCTTCGACTTCATTGATCGCTTTATACATATCATCAGCCGTTGCAGTGGCTAACAGATTACCTAATGGAGTTCCAATTGAAGCCTCTACTGAAAAGCCGTTTGGTACTTTACTTAAAACAAAATGCGGGCTAATCAGTTGAGTGTGCCATTTCTCTAATTTTGCAAGTCTTCCCTCCACATGTTCACGAATTGCAGGGGTGATTTCCATTTGTTTACTTGTGATATTGAGTGTCATAGCATTTACCTCTTTTGCTTAAATGAACCCTTCGGTTCCGTTCATCTTTAATAACAACATATCGACCTTGAACCACTTTTTCAAGTGCTTTTAGGTAAATAAAAAAACAAATGTTCAAAAATATGATCGGGATCTAATTTCTGAAAAAATGTGATTTCATTTCCGTGTAAACTTGTTATGATGTAAAGCTGTAAACAACAAAGGGAAGCGTTCAGCTTCCCTTTTCTTTTTACGATATGAATTAGGCTAATTCATCTTGATCATGTTGTGTGGCTTTTAAACGTTCAAAGTAATCTTTGGTTTCTGAAATAATCTCTTTGCGTAAACCAATTAATGCGACTAAGTTCGGGAAGGCCATTAAACCATTCACAATATCCGCTAAGATCCAAATTAAATCTAAAGTAAGGAATGAACCTGCTCCGACTAAAACAATAAACATGAAGCGATACAATTTAATACCACGAATACCAACTAAGTAAAGGAAACAACGCTCACCGTAGTAGCACCACCCTAAAATAGTGGTGAAAGCAAAGAATAATAATCCTACTGTTACAATCGTTGCACCAAATGATGTACCTAATCCCTGTGCAAAAGCATAGTTAGTCACACTTGCACCTGAGAGCTCTGGGTTACTCCATGCTCCCGTAATAACTAGCACTAAGCCCGTCATCGTACATACGATGATGGTATCTAAGAATGTCCCTGTCATCGAAATTAAACCTTGGCGAACGGGCTCTTTCGTTTGCGCTGCTGCGGCTGCGATTGGCGCACTTCCTAAACCTGATTCATTTGAGAAAATACCGCGCGCCACACCCGATTGAATGGCTTTCATCACGGTAAAGCCAACTGCACCACCTAAAGCTGCCTGAGGATTAAACGCACTCTGAATAATTAATGAAATTGCAGCAGGTAATTTATCGTAATTAACGATTAAGATGATAATTGAGGTCGTCACATAACCCAGCGCCATAAAAGGCACAATGACTGCAGAAGCTCTCGCAATACGTCTTACTCCACCAAGAATAATCATCGCGACCAATACCGTCACCACAGTTGCACTAATCACAACAGGCACGTTAAAGGTGTCTTGCATCGCATGCGTAATCGCATTCACTTGAGGGAAAGTACCGATACCGAAAAAGGCCACCAACACCCCAAATAACGCAAATAATTTCGCTAACCATTTGATACCAAGACCACGTTCGATGTAATACATTGGTCCACCAGCCATAAAACCGTATTTATCGCGCACACGATATTTCACTGCAAGCAAACATTCGGCATATTTGGTTGCCATGCCTAATAATGCAACTAGCCACATCCAAAAAATCGCGCCAGGTCCACCCGCTTGTACTGCGGTCGCTACACCCACGATATTCCCTGTACCAATGGTTGCCGCTAATGCGGTACAAAGTGCAGCAAAAGAAGACACGTCCCCTTTGCCTTTATTTGCACCACGAGCAAATAAATAGCCCAAGGCACGAGGCAAATAACGAATTTGCAAAAAGCCTAAACGAAGGGTGAGATAAAGTCCGGTTCCGGACAAAAGAATAAGTAGGGGCGGTCCCCATATAAAGCTACTAACAGCCGATAAGATTGTCTGTAATGACATTGATGATTCCTCGTCGTTTAAAATACAAATAAACTCGACAAGGAGACAAGAAGAATCCCGATAGAAATATATTGATAATACGGATTGTCTTTTGCCCCTGTCCTTTTGCCTGAGCGTTTGGAAAACAATCGAAAAATCGACCGCTCTTTTGCGCCTTCGGCGTCCATTTACATCGATAAAATGCAATGGATCTCTCCAAGGGTTCGTCCAGTAACAGTCCCTGCAATCTTGCGATTGCGCCTGAAAGATTTTACCTCGTCGGCGTAGGGGCAATTCCCTACTCTCCAGCTACCTTCTTCCGAACTCACTTTTTACGTTTTATTTTTTATCGCAAAAAGTGTCGCGAATTTTAGCAAACTTGAAAGGCTAACTCAATGGATTGACAAAAAAAGGCTTAGATAACAAGGTGAAAGCAGATAAAAACAAAGTGCGGTCAAAAATTTTCTTATTTTTTGACCGCTCTTTTTTTTAATCAAAAAAGAAAGGCAGGTCATTACCTGCCTTTATCCATTTTAATAATTATAAAATCTCTTTTGCTTTCGCCACCACGTTATCCACGGTGAAACCAAAGAGTTTGAATAATTGATCTGCGGGTGCTGATTCGCCGAAGCTATTCATACCTACTACGCGGCCTTCAAAGCCAACGTATTTATACCAGAAGTCGGCAATACCCGCTTCGATTGCAACACGTTTGGTTACAGCTGCAGGTAATACGCTTTCACGGTACGCCGCATCTTGTTTATCGAAACGGTTAGTACTTGGCATAGAAACAACACGTACTTTTTTACCTTCGGCAGCCAATACATCTGCTGCTTTCACTGCTAATTCCACTTCAGAACCTGTCGCAATGAAGATTAACTCAGGTGTACTATCACAGTCTTTTAACACATAAGCACCACGTTTAACTGCCTCTAATTGTGCAGAAGTGCGGTCCATTTGTGCTAAGTTTTGACGGGTAAAGATCAACGCACTTGGGCCATCTTGACGCTCAACCGCTTGTTGCCATGCGATAGCTGATTCCACTTGGTCACATGGGCGCCATGTTTCAAGATTTGGAATTAAGCGTAATGAGGTGGTTTGCTCAACCGGTTGGTGAGTTGGACCATCTTCGCCTAAACCGATCGAGTCATGAGTATAAACGAATAAAGAACGTTGTTTCATTAATGCCGCCATACGCACCGCATTGTGTGCGTATTCGTAGAACATTAAGAAGGTTGCACCATAAGGAATGAAACCGCCATGTAAAGCAATACCATTCATAATCGCTGACATACCAAACTCACGAACCCCATAGTTAAGGTAGTTACCGCCTACGTTTTCGTGTGCACGAATTGGTTTAGAACCGCTCCATAACGTTAAGTTAGAGCTTGCTAAGTCTGCAGATCCACCTAAGAATTCAGGTAATACATGTGCATAAGCTTCGATTGCATTTTGTGATGCTTTACGGCTTGCAATACTTGCAGGGTTGGCTTGTAATTTTTCAATGAACGCTTTAGATTCTGCTGCCCAATTTGCTGGTAATTCACCGTTTACACGACGTGTAAATTCTGCAGCAAGTTCAGGATATGCTTTTGCATAAGCGGCAAATTTTTCTTCCCAAGATTTTTCTGCTGCAGCGCCTTTTTCTTTCGCAGACCATTCTGCATAGTACTCAGCCGGAATTTCAAATGGACCATATTCCCAGCCTAGTGCTTTACGGGTTAGTGCGATTTCTTCATCACCTAATGGTGCACCGTGACAATCATGAGAACCTGATTTATTTGGTGAACCAAAACCAATGATCGTTTTACAAATAATCAACGTTGGTTTTTCTTTTTCTGCTTGAGCAAGAATAGTCGCGGCACGAATTTGTTCTGCATCGTGACCATCCACATTGCGGATCACTTGCCAGCCATAAGCTTCAAAACGAGCTGCGGTATCATCGCTGAACCAACCATCTACATGACCATCAATCGAAATGTTATTGTCATCGTAGAATGCGATTAATTTACCAAGGCCTAATGTGCCGGCTAAAGAGCAAGCTTCGTGAGAAATCCCTTCCATTAAACAGCCATCGCCTAAGAACACATAAGTGTGGTGGTCTACGATTTCATGGCCTTCACGGTTAAATTGACCCGCTAAGGTTTTCTCAGCAATCGCCATACCTACAGCATTGGTGATACCTTGACCTAACGGACCAGTTGTGGTTTCAACACCTGGTGCATAACCATATTCTGGGTGGCCAGGCGTTTTAGAATGTAATTGACGGAATTGTTTTAAATCTTCGATAGAAAGATCATAGCCTGTTAAATGTAATAAGCTATAAATCAACATTGAACCGTGGCCGTTAGAAAGCACAAAACGGTCGCGATCAGCCCATTTAGGGTTGTTTGGATTGTGTTTTAAGAAATCGCGCCATAATACCTCAGCGATATCCGCCATTCCCATTGGTGCGCCAGGGTGGCCTGATTTTGCTTTTTGTACTGCATCCATTGATAGCGCACGAATTGCGTTGGCGAGTTGTCTACGAGTTGCCATGTTTTTCTCCTGTCTAAATAATTCTGAGTATTCTACCTTATTTACTGATTGACTTGAGCAATATCTGCAATTTTATTTACCTTGATCAAATTCTTCGACGACGTTGATGGAAACGTTGGCTACTCGATTTACCTTGTAAATTGACCACCGTTTTAGTTTCTACTGGTTTTCGATATGTTCGACGATAATGACTTAAAAAATAATGAATGGAACTGGCGAATAAAGCACCTAATAAAAAGACCACCACAATTTCACCATATAAGCGGTGGAAGACTTGATTAATTTTGCTCTGCGTTGTTTGAGCATATTGGGCGTCAAACGTCACTCGTAAGAAGCCACGAACAGCGTTATTAGAAGCAGAATAAATGGGCTCAACAATTTGTTGTGTTGAAAACTCACCTTCATTTTTATGTTCTAGACCAAGTTGCTCACGAAGATTACCCGTATTGGTACTTTGTGCTAATTCCTTGCCGTTATAATCATAAATGGTCGCATCGAGCACAAAGTTTTCTTTAACTAAATTATCTAAATTTTCAACAAGTTGATCGGATTTCGCATTATTAGTTAATAAAACCGAAAATAAATTTGCCTGCTGACGAACCAAAGTATGCGATAAATTTGCGACTTGATTCACACTTGAAAGCTGTGAACCAATCTTAAATTGTTTCACACCAAACAAAATCACGGCCATGGCACCGATACAAAGCAGCACGATGAGCCCAAACATCAATGATTTTTGAAGTTTTTCTTTAATTAATTGCACGTTGTTTTTCCATTTTTTCGCCAAGATCGGCTAGAATAGATGAGTATTCACAATTTACAGGATTTTCTATGCAAATTCAAAACCTTGCAAGCATTACCCAAAAATATCCCCAATTCCCCACCGCACTTTCGTCTGATTTGCCTCGCTCCGATGAATCGCATGCGTTTATTTTATACGGTACAACGCTGAATTTAGCGAAATTACTCGAATTTCAACAAAAGTGCGGTCAATCTTTCCAGTGTTTTGATGCATGGAACGTTGAAAAAAATACCATTGTCCTTTTAAAAGGCAAATGGCTAGCCGATTTTATTGCCCATGCTCACAACCTGCAATTAGACATCGCCAAACTGGATTTTGATGCAAAATTATCAGAAAAAGGTTTATTGGTAATGGATATGGATTCTACGGCCATTCAAATTGAATGTATCGATGAAATTGCTAAACTGGCTGGCACAGGTGAATTAGTTTCTGCCATTACTGAAAGTGCCATGCGTGGCGAGCTCGATTTTGAACAAAGTTTGCGTCGTCGAGTGGGAACACTTAAAGGTGCACCAGAAAGTATTTTGCAGCAAGTACGTGAAAAATTGCCTTTAATGCCAGGCTTAATTGAAACAATTAAGACATTACAACAACATGGTTGGAAAACCGCCATCGCTTCTGGTGGCTTTACCTATTTCGCCGATTATTTAAAAAGTTTATTAAACCTCGACTTTGCGGCGTCTAATCAATTTGAAATTATTGATGGCACGCTGACTGGCAATGTAAAAGGTAGCGTAGTCGATGCACAATACAAAGCGAATACCTTGCAAAAACTCGCTGAAGAATACAACATTCCACGCAAAAACACCCTTGCTATTGGTGATGGTGCTAATGATTTGGCGATGATGAAGGCCGCTGGATTGGGCGTAGCATTCCATGCCAAACCGAAGGTGCAACAACAAGCGCAAATTGTGGTAAACTTTGCTGACTTAACCGCACTTTTATGTCTTTTAAGTGCAAATGATCGAATTTAATTCATTTTGGGAGAAAACTTATGCCATCTTTTGATATCGTATCTGAAATTACTATGCACGAAGTGCGTAATGCGGTTGAAAATGCAAACCGCGTATTAAGTACACGTTATGATTTTCGTGGCGTGGAAGCGGCGATTGAATTAAATGAAAAAAGCGAAACTGTAAAAGTGACGACCGAATCTGATTTCCAATTAGAGCAATTAATTGAAATCTTAATTGGGGCGTTTGTAAAACGTGGCATTGAGCATAGCTCGTTGGATATTCCAACAGAAAGTGAGCACCACGGTAAACTTTACACCAAAGAAATTAAATTAAAACAAGGGATTGAAACGGAGATGGCGAAAAAAATCACTAAATTAGTGAAAGATTCAAAAATCAAAGTTCAAACTCAAATTCAAGGTGAACAAGTTCGTGTAACCGGTAAATCCCGTGATGACTTACAAGCTGTTATTCAATTAGTAAAAGGCGCTGAATTAGGTCAACCATTCCAATTTAATAACTTTAGAGATTAATTTAATGAAAAAATATTTATGGGTATTTTTGGCTGCAGTTCCAGCATGTTCGCTCGCAAATGAGAATGCTATGAATCTCGGTGAGAGCGTCATTGATGTTGTAAAATGTGAAACCACCAAAGGTGAAAAGATTTGGGTCGCGCTAAATAATCTTAAAACATTCACTTACATGAAAAACGATGTGAATGTGGCTGATCAAACGATAGATAATGCTTACTTACAAGCTTATGCCACAGAAGCGACTCTTTTTCTTCCACCAACAGAAAATAATCAGTTGTGGACGATAATAAAAGAAAGAGCAGTAGATAAGACGAGCATCAGTCAAGTTACTATCGATTTGCGTAATAAGAAAGGTAAGCTAATTTCTCATGCTGCTTGCAAACGAAATGACGAGACTTTTTCATTATTAATGGGATCGAGTTTCGATATAAAAGAGCCTACCGATAAAATCCTTGAATTAATGGATCCACTTCCACAATAAAACTAAAGAGCGGTCAAAAAGCACGGTATTATGTAGCAGTTGCACAAAGATTTAATTTGTTGTTTCTGCTACATTTTCTTATCTTTTATGTACGAAAGGTAAGAATAGTCAATGACAAAACA
>JAGZBU010000031.1:0-22224 GCA_018369675.1 Parahaemophilus parainfluenzae
TCACACTGTAACCATCAAAGACGGTAACGGTAATACCACTACTACCATTATTAAAGACGGTGCTACCGGTGCTAAAGGTGACACTGGTGCAACAGGTGCGAAAGGTGAAAAAGGTGACACTGGTGCTACCGGTGCAACTGGTGCCGACGGTAAGAACGCTGAAGCTGACGTTAAAGACAACGGCGACGGTACTCACACTGTAACTATCAAAGATGGTAACGGTAATACCACAACAACTATCATTAAAGATGGTGCAACCGGTGCGAAAGGTGATACTGGTGCAGACGGTAAGAACGCTGAAGCAGACGTTAAAGACAACGGCGACGGTACTCACACTGTAACCATCAAAGACGGTAACGGTAACACCACAACAACTATCATTAAAGATGGTGCAACTGGTGCAGACGGTAAGAACGCAGAAGCTGATGTTAAAGATAACGGCGACGGTACTCACACAGTAACTATCAAAGATGGTAACGGTAATACCACAACTACTATCATTAAAGATGGTGCAACTGGTGCAGACGGTAAGAACGCTGAAGCTGACGTTAAAGACAATGGCGACGGTACTCACACAGTAACTATTAAAGATGGTAACGGTAATACTACAACCACTATCGTTAAAGATGGTGCAACTGGTGCTAAAGGTGATAAAGGTGATACTGGTGCAACAGGTGCAGACGGTAAGAACGCAGAAGCTGATGTTAAAGACAACGGCGACGGTACTCACACAGTAACTATCAAAGATGGTAACGGTAATACCACAACAACTATCATTAAAGATGGTGCAACAGGTGCAGACGGTAAGAACGCAGAAGCTGAAGTGAAAGACAACGGCGACGGTACTCACACAGTAACTATTAAAGATGGTAACGGTAATACTACAACCACTATCGTCAAAGATGGTGCAACTGGTGCGAAAGGTGATACTGGTGCAGACGGTAAGAACGCTGAAGCTGAAGTTAAAGACAACGGCGACGGTACTCATACTGTAACCATCAAAGACGGTAACGGTAATACTACAACTACAGTAGTTAAAGATGGTGCAACTGGTGCGAAAGGTGATACTGGTGCAGACGGTAAGAACGCAGAAGCTGAAGTGAAAGACAACGGCGACGGTACTCACACTGTAACCATCAAAGATGGTAATGGTAATACTACAACTACAGTAGTTAAAGATGGTGCAACTGGTGCAAACGGTAAGAACGCAGAAGCTGAAGTGAAAGACAACGGCGACGGTACTCACACAGTAACCATCAAAGATGGTAACGGTAATACTACAACTACAGTAGTTAAAGATGGTGCAACCGGTGCTAAAGGTGATACTGGTGCAGCAGGTGCTAAAGGTGATACTGGTGAAAACGGTACATCTGCAACAGCTAAAGTTGAAGAAAATGCTGATGGCTCTCATACTGTAACTATCGTAAACCTCGATAAAGATGGTAAAGTAGCAAGTACTACAACCGCTACTGTTCGAAATGGTAAAGATGGTAAAGACGGTAAAGATGCTGACGGCACATTTGGTTTAGTTGATGAAACTGGTTCAACTGAAGGTACAATTACCAAAAACCTAAACAAAACAATTCAGGTTAAAGGTGATGCAGGTACTAAGGTTAAAGTTTACGATAAACAAACCGGTAAAACTGTTGAGAAAGAAGTTCAAAACATCTTCGTTAAGAAAGATGGTGACGCATTAAAAGTAAGTCTGAACCCAGATGTAACTGTTAATAGCGTAACAACCAATGAACTTAAAGCTGGTCCAGTAACCATCAATAACAACGGTATCGATGCAGGCAACAAACAAATTAAGAATGTTGCTGACGGTAAAGACGATACAGATGCTGTGAACGTACGTCAATTACGTAACAATATCAGTAATGTAAATAACCGCATCAATAAAGTTGGTAAAGAAGCACGTGGCGGTATCGCAGGTGCTAACGCAGCAGCAGGTTTACCACAAGTTTACATCCCAGGTAAATCAATGGTTGCTGCTTCTGCAGGTACTTTCAAAGGTGAAAGTGCTGTAGCAGTAGGTTACTCACGCTCAAGCGACAATGGTAAAGTTATCTTCAAACTTCAAGGTAACGCGAATACCCAAGGCGACGTAGGTGGCTCTGTGGGTGTAGGTTACCAATGGTAATTTAACTTTCCATTAAGATAGATAAAAACCCAGCTTCGGCTGGGTTTTTTATTTGTATCAAATTAAGGATGAAATGGGATAGAATGAGTACATAATAATATTTCTAAAAAATAATTTTGTGATTAATTAGACAAGCTTAAGGATAGGTAACCCAAATGACAATTTCAGAAAAAATTAATATTGCGTTTGCGATTGATGCAAAATATACCCCGCATTTAGAAACGTTGATAAAGTCAATTTGTTACTATAATAAGAACGTCAATTTTTATGTCTTGCATAATGATATTCCACAAGAATGGTTTGAAGGGATTCAATGCAAATTAGAGAAAATGGGAAATAATTTATTTTCTATTCATATTTCTGACGATATTTTTAAAGATTATAAAACGTTGGAACATATTTCTTCGTCGAGTAGCTATTATCGTCTTTTGATCCCGAAACTTATTAATCAAGCGCGCGTCTTGTATTTAGATGCAGATATTATAGTGAATGGATCATTATCTGATTTTTATTATAGTGATCTCGAGGGTGCTCCTGTGGGGGTAATAAGAGATTATTGCACTATGCAAACTTTTCCTTTCCCTTATTTGGACGAATCTATTTCGAGAAAGTATTTTAATAGTGGTGTATTACTTATTGATTGTGCTAAATGGCGAAATGAAGGAATAGTTGATATTTTATTAGAAACAGCTAAAGCATATGCTGAGCAAGTGTTATATGGTGATCAATGTATTTTAAATATCGTTTTACGAGAGAAAGCAAAGTATTATAGTTTTGCAGAGAATGCTCAGGTGAAGTATATAGAAAATATTAAGGAACAGTGCGGTTTGTCATCTGTTAACTTAGATAAACATCCTATTATTATTCATTATACAACAGAGACCAAACCATGGAATTGTCAAAAAACAGGCTTGTTTGAACGTGAAAAATATTGGTTTTTCCGTCATTTAGATTGGGCATATCTTATTATGCGTCCAGAAAATAACCTTTAATTAAAGATTGCGCTAGTCATTGACTAGCGTAATTTATCTGCAAGCTCGAGAACTAATTTGGCGATAGTAGGGAGTGGATCATTACTTATAAGATGTTTGTATTTTAAGTCCAATTTTTGAGAACGTAATGCTTGTTTATTCGCTATTTCAGTCAGTTCTTTCGTAGTAGAACGATATTGGTAGGCAATTAAACGTAGTGCTTCTAAGGATATACTCATCTTTTTTGCCAGTAAATCACGAAGTTGATTTTCCCAAGCGATATCTTTATGGCCTTTTTTTTCCATTACCATAGTAATCGATTTCTCGAGTACTTTTTTGATTTGTTGTGCAGTAGAGCGGATAGGGTAGTGGCCTAACCATAAATCGTTTGTTTCAATAAATTCCGCATTAAATCGTTCAATAAACCAGTAATAGTAGTTTTGACTATTTGGTGCGATAAATACAACGCTTTGTATTTCTTTACCTTCAGCATTAACCATGTAATGACTACCAATCGTTAATCTACACGTTTCAGCAATAACCCGAGGGATGATCACTTTAGGCGTAAGTATTTCCTCTTTTCGTTGATCAGTAAAATAACAAATAAAGTCTGGATCATACTCAGTATCGTTAGGCAAATATCCGCGCCAAGTATACATCCCTACACGCCCTTGAGGAATAAGCGAGAGAAAATAGTGTAATATTTCACGAGATGGACAATAAATTAGCTCATCAGCATCAAGTGGAAAAATATAATCAATGTTAGCATCATTATTCAGAATATGTTGCATCATTTGATTCATAATTCGTTCTTGAGCATATTCTAATTCATTATAGTGATAGATATGAATTGGTAATCCTTCTTGTTTTAAGAGTGTAAGAATCTCCCGTGTATTATCACAACTATTATGATCGACAATATGCAGCTCATTTAATAAGGTTAAATTATGGCGAATAAAGGTTTCAATAATATCACTCTCATTGCGCACCATACTTAAACCAACAAGTTTTTTATTCATTTCTTCTTTACCTAGTTGAACGTCTAATATTTTTAAAGATACTCTTTTGCTAATTTCAAATTGTCTAGTAACAGTTTTCTGTTTGGTTCTGGTACGGCTGGATTAAATAATAATTCGACGCAAAGATCATGGCAAAGTTGATAATTGCCCACCGAATTGGCACTCATCGCCAGTTCTTCTTTCGCTTTCCATTCATAAACAGAGTGATCTACAAAAAGAATATCTTTACTTAGAGGAATGTTTGCCGCTACAGTTGCATAAATATAAGCCAGTCTGGCTTTATTGTTGTGACGTAGTTGACGCGCTAAATGATAAAGACTTTCCGCACGTTGTGGGCGATATTCATAAGTGGATAGCAATAAATTTTGTATCTCATTGAGTGAAGCATTTAATTCGATTTTTAATAAAGCGATTTGAAGGAATGAATAATAGACTTCTTCAGACCATCCACCGAGATTAGCTCGAATTGCATACCATTCAATGGCTTTTTCATACATATCTGCATCACGATAAGATTGTGCGGTATAAAATGCATAGCGATCTTTAAGATCTTCATCTTCAGGCGAATAGAAGGCTTTTTCTAATACTTGAGCATCTTGGAAATATTTTTGTGGATTGTTGCTACGCGCCCCAAAACGACCACTAATCACATAATAATCACCAAAGATTTTTTGCTCCACAATCGTTTTTTTACGTTGTTCAACAAATTCATGTAATACGCCACGCCAGTAGAAAGAATCGTCATTACGGAACATAAGCGTACGGAAATAAACATTTGCACCCGTTACGCTATTTGCCATGCGTAGATAATAGCGATCGCTCGTCAGTTCTTCAGGTAATACAAAATTTCCTTCAAAGCGATCATCTGCGTCAAAGATTAATACATAATCTGTTTTTCCTTGTGCATGTTGTAACGCACAGTTTCGGTTATGGGCAAAGTTTACCCATTCATCGTGATGAATTTCGCCTTGAATACCTTTTTCATCAAAGAATTGTTTGATAATGTCTGCGGTATTGTCGTCTGATCCTGTATCACTAATGACATAATAATCTAATGGAACATGAGTAATAATGTTCTCTAATGTATCTCGGATGATAGCAGATTCATTTTTGACAATCATATTCAAACAGATTGTTTTTTTATCAGTTCTTTGAGGCATTTTTCTATCTCTTATGTTTATTATTCATTCAAATTTATTTCTCTTTAGAGTTGAAGGGCATTATAACGAAAATACATTTTGCTTGCTGAAAATTATGTGAAAAATGACCGCACTTTTTCCTCGCATATAGACAATTCCAATCACATCAATTTATAGCTTTCTCGTTCAGTTTTAGGCACAATAGAACAAAATTCCAATGAGTAAAAAAGGATAATGAAAATGACTAAACATTATGATTATATTGCGATCGGTGGCGGTTCAGGTGGGATTGCTTCAATTAACCGTGCGGCAAGCTATGGCAAAAAATGTGCAATTATTGAAGCAAAACATCTCGGTGGTACTTGCGTAAACGTAGGTTGTGTACCGAAAAAAGTGATGTTCTATGGCGCACAAGTTGCAGAAGCCATTAATAACTATGCACCTGCTTATGGTTTTGATGTAGAAGTGAAAAAGTTTGATTACGCGAAATTAGTCGAGAGCCGTCAAGCTTACATCGGTCGTATTCATACGTCTTACAATAATGTATTAGCGAAAAATAACGTGGATGTTCTAAATGGTTTTGCACGTTTTAAAGATGCGAAAACGATTGAAGTGAGCTATGCAGATGGTTCAACAGAATTAGTGACTGCCGATCATATCTTAATTGCGACGGGTGGCCGCCCAAGTATTCCAGCGGTAAAAGGTGCAGAATATGGAATTGATTCAAATGGCGTATTTGCTTTAAATGAATTACCAAAACGTGTTGCAGTCGTAGGCGCGGGGTATATTGCAGTTGAATTAGCGGGTGTTTTAAATAGCTTAGGCAGCGAAACCCATTTATTTGTGCGCCAACATGCTCCATTACGTAATCAAGATCCATTGATTGTGGAAACTTTACTTGAAGTGTTAGCACAAGATGGTATCCAATTACATACCAAAGCATTACCAGAGGAAGTGGTTAAAAATGCGGATGGTTCGCTTACCTTGAAATTACAAGATGGCCGAGAAACTACAGTGGATACGTTAATTTGGGCGATTGGTCGTGAACCTGCAACGGATGTGATTAATCTTGAAGTAACTGGCGTGAAGACGAATTCACGCGGACAAATTATTGTCGATAAATATCAAAATACAAACGTACCTGGTATTTATGCTGTGGGCGATATTATCGAAGGTGGTATTGAATTAACACCAGTTGCCGTGGCGGCAGGTCGTCGTTTATCTGAGCGTTTATTCAATAACAAACCAAATGAGCATTTAGATTACAATCTTGTACCAACCGTTGTGTTCAGCCATCCGCCAATTGGTACAGTCGGTTTAACTGAGCCACAAGCGATTGAGCAATATGGCGAAGAAAATGTGAAAGTGTATAAATCCTCTTTCACAGCAATGTACACCGCGGTCACTGAACATCGTCAACCTTGCCGAATGAAATTAGTGTGTGTCGGCAAAGAAGAAAAAATCGTAGGCTTACACGGCATTGGTTTCGGTGTGGATGAAATGATCCAAGGTTTTGCTGTGGCGATCAAAATGGGCGCAACTAAAGCAGACTTTGATAATACGGTGGCAATTCACCCAACAGGTTCTGAAGAATTTGTGACAATGCGTTAATTGCAGATAAAGGAAGTGCGGTCAAAATCTCTGATGTTTTTGACCGCACTTTTTATTGTGATTTGTTATTAGGCTGCTGCGCGATTGCCTAATGTACCATCGTCTTCCATTTCTTTAGCCACACCAACAACCTCAGCAATTTTGTCTCCTTCTTTGAAGAATACGAAGCCACCATGTTCCATTTTAACCCAAGGTTCATCTTTGGTGAGAGGGAACGTCGTAATAATGGTGACTTTGTCGCCATCTTTTGCGTAATCATTAAAATCAATGACACCATCATCATCAATGCGGTGCGCTTTACCAAAAGGAGCTTTACGTGTTAAGTAATGCAAATTGGTTGAGCAGTGGGCAATCATCCATTCTCCATTTGAAAGAATGAAGTTAAAAGTCCCTTTTTGTGAGAGCTCTTTGGTAATGTCTTGAATGGCTTCAAAAATTTCCATTTCAGACGGTTTACGACGGAAGCGATTTTTCAAATATTCAGCCATATAACAAAATGCCGTTTCTGAATCAGTTGAGCCAATAGGCTGGCAGAAACTCTCCGACATATCCGGTAAGTCTTTTAAATTACCGTTGTGAGCAAACACCCAGTTTTGTCCCCAAATTTCACGAATAAAAGGATGGGTGTTTTCAATGGTGACACCACCTTGTGTTGCCTTACGAATGTGAGCAATCACATTGAGCGATTTAATTTTGTATTGTTTTACACAATCCGCAATAGGGGATTGTGATGCCGCGTGATTATCGCGAAAAATACGCACACCACGACCTTCAAAAAAAGCGATACCGAAGCCATCTGAATGGCAGTCGGTAAGACCAGCACGACGACGGAAACCTTCAAAAGAAAAGACAATATCCGTCGGTGTATTACAGTTCATTCCGAGTAATTGGCACATAAATTCCTACAACTTATTTTTATATTTTTATAACCTTATAATGTGTGCTGATTTAACACCATAATACGTTGAAATTCAAGATGGATAACAAAGGATTTTTAGAAGAAAATGTTACATAAAATAACCTGAAAATCTTTCTGATCTGATGGCTAGGGATGAGCACTTTATTAAGTCAATAAAAAAGGCGTGTTTATCACGCCTTTTGCTATATTTTTTTAGATTATGCTTTAATTTCGGAGCGGCTTTTTAAGAAAAAGAGTGCTATTGTTGAGATCAACATCACAAAGCCCACGCCCACATATAAACTCTGTTTGTCCCAGCCCATATCTAATAATTGACCCGCAATCGTTGGAGCAAGAATTGCACCAATACGACCGATACCAATCGACCAGCCTACACCGGTGCTACGAATATCGGCATCATAAGTAAGTGGGTTTAAGGTATAAAGACCGCTGATACAGCCATTCATGAGTGCCCCAACTAAAATACCGAATACCATCGCAATCCATAAAACGGACGAGGATAAGATAAAGGTAATGATTGCTACAGAAGATAAGACAGTGAATAAAATTAACACGCCTCGTGCTGTCCAACGGCTAGCCAGTAAGCCATAGATTAGGGCGCCGCAAGTGCCACCTAATGAGATCATCATCCCTACGCTCACACTTTGCTCTGTCGTCATGCCCGCTTCTTTTAATAAGGCTGGTGTCCATGAGCTAATAAAATAGAAGCTGAACATGATCGCAAAGAACGCCGTCCAAATTAACAGGGTTGAATGTAAGTATTTTTCGCTGAATAATTGGCTAATAGGTAATTTACTTTTAACTTTTTCTACTTTTGCAGGAAGTTTCCAATCACTGGCTAAACCAATTTTTTTTGCGATTAAATTTAATCGCACTTCTGCATTTTTAGGTTGTTTAGATGTGAGGAAATCAATGGATTCCGGTAACCAAATAAATAACACCACTAAAAGCAAACCGGTCAAGATAGCACCTGCTAAAAACACAGAACGCCAGCCATACTCACCTTGTAGCATCACGGCAAACATACCACCTAATACCGCACCGATACCAAATCCTGCTGCATAGACACTGATCGCGAAGCTACGCCATTTGCGAGAGGAATATTCGCTGGTGATCACGTTCGTGCCCACTAAAATACCACCGACACCAAGACCGGTGATAACGCGCCAGAAACCGAGCCATTGATATTGTGAGATAAACGCCGAACCTAACATCCCAATAGCGGAGAGTGATACCGCCATTAATAACAATGGACGGCGACCAATTTTATCCGCAAGTGGTGCAAGAAAAAGTGAGCCGGCAGTCATACCAAACAAACCGGCACTTAATAAATAGCCTAACTCAATCCCCGTGAGACCAAATTCGCCACGAATGGCTGTTGCGGTGAAGGCCAGGGCTAATACATCAAAGCCATCAAGTAAATTCATGATGGCAGCCATGACCACAATCATCCATTGATAAGCCCCCATTGGGCTTTGTTCTATTTTGGCTCTAAGAGAAAGGGTTTCAGTCATTTTATTTCCTTAAGTTAAGCAAACTGGCGGGAGCTTGCGAGAGATTGAAGTTTACGCAAAATCATGCTGAGTACCACGCCATAAGCGGGAACAAACAAGACGATGCCGACAAATAATTTAAATAAATAATCGACGAATCCAAGGCTAAACCAATGTTCTGCCATAAATGGATCGCTACTTTGATAGAACGCTACACCAAAAAACATGAAAGTATCGGCAAGAGAGCCAAATGTCATGGAACTACTCGGGGCAATCCACCACGTTTTTAGTTGACGTAAACGGTTGAATACTAACACATCTAATAATTGTCCGAAAACATAAGCACAGAAACTCGCAAATGCAATACGGAAAACAAACATATTGAATTCACTTAATGCATTTAAGCCTTGATATTGCCCATTAGAGAAAACAACCGACACAATGTAGCTGACGATAAGTGCTGGAATCATCACGATAAAAATGATCCAACGTGCTTCTTTCGCCCCAAATACACGCACCGTTAAATCAGTGGCTAAGAAAATGAATGGGAAAGTGAGTGTGCCCCATGTGCTGTGGAAGGAAAAATCATCAGCAAAGCCAAGTGCGGTCAATTTTAAATTGATTTCAAATGGAATTTGAACGAAATAGTTACTGGCTGTGATGATGAAGATGTGAAATAAGCTTAATAAAATTAAAGCAAAACGTTTTTGTTGATCATTGAAGATCGGAGTATTAATTTTCATTTTAAGACCTTTTTAGTTGGTTAATCGGGGGTAGGGAACCCGACATGAGAAATAAATCCGCCAAATTGGCGAGCCGTGAATAATACTAGAATTTATTGGGATTGCAAGAAAGTGCGGTCAAAAATCTAGGCATTTTATTTGTTTTAGTTTGATTTTAATAGCAGTGATAAGAATTTTCATTTACACCAAAATGATATTGTACTAGAATTCTCGGGCATTATTTATTCCACATATGCCAGGAGAGCATTTCAATGTATAAATCCAATCATTTAAAAACAACATCATTCTTCGCATTTAGTGCGTTAACAATCGCACTTTTTTCAAACTATTCTCATGCAGAAGAGAAACTTGAGGAAATTAAAGTTACTGCGGAAGATCAGGTAAAACAATCGCTTGGTTCTTCTCTTGTGACTGCAAAAGATTTAGAAAAACGACCTGCGACAAATGATATTTCTGAAGTATTACGCACTATGCCAGGTGTGAATTTAACGGGTAACTCATCTACAGGACAACGCGGAAATAAACGTCAAATTGATATTCGCGGTATGGGACCAGAAAATACATTGATTTTAGTGGATGGTAAACCAGTCACCTCTCGTAATGCAGAACGTTATGGTGTGCGTGGTGAACGTAACTCTCGTGGCGACAGTAACTGGGTGCCGGTTGAAGCGATTGAAAAAATTGAAGTATTACGTGGTCCTTCAGCAGCACGCTATGGTTCAGGTGCAATGGGTGGGGTGGTGAATATCATCACTAAACCTGTTACCAATGATTTACACGGTAGCTTAAGCTATTACACCAATCAACCAGAAGACAGCGATGAAGGTGCAACAAATCGAGTTGGTTTTAATCTAAGCGGTGCGTTAATTAAAGATGTATTGCAATTCCGTTTATATGGTAACTGGAACAAAACGCAAGCGGATGAAGTTGGCATTAATGGCGATCCTGCGATTGCCGGTCGTGAAGGCGTACGTAATAAAGATATTAATGGCCGTTTAGTGTGGAATATCAATGAGAAAAATAAATTAACCTTGGATTCCGGTTTTAGCCGTCAAGGTAATATTTATAATGGTGATACACAAAATAGCTCAGCAGGGCTTTACAATAATAAAAACTATCCTGAAACCAAAACGTTGGCAGGAAGCAAAGCTGAAACTGCTCGTTTATATCGTCAGAACTATGCTTTAACCTATGAAGGTAAATTCGATCATTTTGACAATAAAACTTATATTACTTTTGATAAAACTAAAAACAGCCGTTTACCAGAATATTTAGCGGGTGGTCCAGAAGGTAGTTATTCTAGCACATCAGCTTTTAGCGATTCTATTCTTAAAAATACGCGTTTTAGTTCAGAATTCTATATTCCATTTACCTTGGGTGTAGATCATATGCTGACAGTTGGTTTTGAGGGGGCACACAGCAGTTTAGATGATGACGCTTCTATGACACAGTTACTTGGTGGACGACGAGACAAGAATACAGGGAAGGTGCTTTATGATTTGAAAGAACGCCTACCAACCGGCATCTCGAACGTACGAGGTGGTCATAGCAGTCAAACTGAATGGGCAGTATTTGTTGAAGATAATATTTCAGCAACCCAATCTACCATCTTAACGCCATCTTTGCGTTATGATTACAACACCTATTCTGGTTCTAATCTAAGTGGTGGATTAAACTTCTTACAAAGCCTCAACGATGATTGGAGAATTAAAGGTGGGATAGCAAGAGCTTATAAAGCACCGAATCTTTATCAAACTAACCCGAATTACTTGTTGTTTACTTTAGGTCAAGGTTGTCCAACGAATGTACCAAATAATAAAACTTGTTATTTCCAAGGTAATAGCGACATTAAACCAGAAACCAGCTGGAATAAAGAAATCGGAATTGAATATGATAAAGACGGGCTTCTTGCTTCTGTGGCTTACTTCCGTAATGATTATCGTAATAAAATCGTATCTGATGGTGAATTTATCGGTTTAACTAACTTAGGTAACTATGTGTATAAATGGGGTAATGCAAACCGCGTAGTGATTGAAGGTTTTGAAGGTAATCTGACATTACCACTAATCCAAGATAAATTAAACTGGGTGAATAACTTCACTTATATGCATAAAACCAAAAATAAAGATACAGGTAACCCGCTTTCTATCGTGCCGAAATATACCTTGAATTCAAGCTTAAGTTATAAAATTACCGATAGTTTGGATGCAATGTTAACTTATACGCAATACGGTAAACAAAAATCCCGTAAAAATCCGGAAAACCGTATGGAAAATGGTAACAATACACACGTTAATCAACTTGCTGGCTCAGAAGATATTGGTGGCTATGCAGTTTGGGGATTAAGTGCGGGTTATAATTGGAAAGATACAATCAGCATTCGTGTTGGCGTAAGTAACTTATTTGATAAACGCATTTATCGTTCATCAAGCAGTACAAATTACAATGCTCATACTTATAACGAACCTGGTCGTGCTTATTACGCAACAGTTAAATATTCATTTTAATTGAGCGTTTAGAACTGATAGAAAAAGTGCGGTCGATTTTGATCGCACTTTTTTATTGATTGAATTTGAAAAATGGTGAATTTCAGATAATAAAAAACCCTGCATAGGCAGGGTTCTCTTCACTCAGATTCAAATTATTTTGTACCTGGGATTTTGAAACGGCTGTTAAAGCGTTCAACACGACCACCAGTATCAACAACACGTTGTTTACCAGTGTAGAATGGGTGGCAGCTACCGCACACATCAAGGTTGATGTCTTTGCCTAAAGTTGAACGAGTTTTGATCACGTTACCGCAAGAACAAGTTGCAGTGATCTCTTTATATTCTGGATGAATACCTTGTTTCATAGAAAACCTCAAATTGAAGCCACGCCGCTATAAATGCTTTCCACTTACACCGCGTGAGTTAATAATCGCCGATAATCCGGCACCAAATAGACTGCGAATTATACTGAAAAAATCAAATTGATCAAGAGGTGTGCTTTAGTGATAGAATCATCGCAAAATTTTTGCTTAGTTTGACCGCACTTTAGGAAAGTTATGTTAGCCCAATCCTCTGTTGATGCCCCTTTTGCCCATTCTGTTTTACAATGGTATGAAAAGTTTGGGCGGAAAAATTTACCTTGGCAGCAAAATAAAACCCTTTATGGTGTTTGGCTTTCTGAAGTGATGTTACAACAGACTCAAGTTTCCACGGTCATTCCTTATTTTGAACGTTTTATTAAAACCTTTCCCAATGTGACCGCACTTGCTAATGCATCACAAGATGAAGTGTTACATCTGTGGACGGGACTAGGTTATTACGCACGTGCAAGAAATTTGCATAAAGCCGCTCAAACCATTAGAGATGAATATCAAGGTGAATTTCCTACACAATTTGAGCAAGTTTGGGCATTAACAGGCGTGGGCCGATCCACGGCTGGCGCAATACTATCTTCTGTACAAAATCAACCTTATCCGATTTTAGACGGTAATGTGAAACGTGTGCTTTCTCGTTATTTTGCTGTTGAAGGTTGGCCTGGCGAGAAGAAAGTTGAAAATCAATTATGGCAGTTGAGCGAACAGGTTACACCAACAACGAGAGTCGCAGAATTTAATCAAGCGATGATGGACATCGGTTCGGCTATTTGTACTCGAACAAAACCTAAATGTGATCTTTGTCCTCTAAGTAACGATTGCTTAGCCAATAAACTCGAAAAGTGGACAGAGTTTCCAGGAAAGAAACCGAAAAAATTGTTGCCAGAAAAACAAAGCTATTTTTTGATTTTATCTCATCAAGGAAAAGTCTGGTTGGAACAGCGTGAAAGCAAAGGCTTATGGGGCGGATTGTATTGTTTCCCTCAGTTTGATGATAAACAAACATTATTGAATTATCTGAAAGAACAAGGGATTACCGAGTATCAAGAATGGGTAACTTTCCGTCATACATTTAGCCATTTTCACTTAGATATTCATCCCATTTATGTTGAAGTTGATCGAAAATCTGAAGAGGACGATTGTTCAGATTGGAAAAAATTGCCAGAAAAAGGAAAAGAATCTCGATCTGGTCTATTAAGTGCGGTCAAATATTGGTATGATCCAACGTCACCTGAACAGATCGGGTTAGCTCAGCCTGTGAAAAATTTATTAACGCAATTTGTAAGGAATTATTATGGCTAGAACTGTTTTTTGCGAATATTTGAAACAAGATGCGGAAGGATTGGATTTTCAACTGTATCCCGGTGAATTAGGTAAACGTATTTTTAATTCAATTAGTAAACAAGCATGGGGCGAATGGATCAAAAAACAAACCATGTTAGTGAACGAGAAAAAACTCAATATGATGAATGCCGAACATCGTAAATTATTAGAAGAAGAAATGGTGAATTTCTTATTTGAAGGCAAAGATGTGCATATTGAAGGTTACGTTCCCCCATCTAAATAACAAAAGATTATGAAAAAGTATTTATTATTGGCGCTACTTCCACTTTTATATGCTTGTAGCGACTCGCCAACCCATCGACGTGGCATTAATTACGACGAAGTGTTTTCAAAAGACACGCAAGGTTTAGATATTTTAACTGGTCAATTCTCCCATAATATCGATCGTATTTGGGGGGTGAATGAGCTTTTAGTCGCGAGCCGTAAAGACTACGTGAAATACACGGACTCTTTCTATACGCGTAGCCACGTAAGCTTTGACGAAGGTACAATTATTGTTGAAACTCAACAGGATCTTAATCGCTTACACAATGCGATTGTCCATACTTTATTGATGGGTTCCGATGCAAAAGGGATCGACTTATTTGCTTCTGGCGATGTACCGATTAGTACGCGTCCTTTCTTATTAGGTCAGGTTGTGGATAACAATGGTCAGCAAATTGCTAACCAAGTGATTGCAAGTAACTTTGCGACTTATTTAATCCAAAATAAATTACAAACTCGCCGCTTACAAAATGGTAACACTGTGCAATTTGTGGTGATCTCAATGATTGCAAACCACGTTGAAGTGCGTGCACAAAAATATATTCCATTAGTCCGTAAAGCTGCAGAACGCTATGGCATTGATGAAAGCTTGATTTTAGGTATTATGCAAACAGAATCCAGCTTCAACCCGTATGCGATCAGTTATGCGAATGCAATCGGCTTAATGCAAGTGGTACCAAGCACTGCAGGTCGCGATGTGTTTGCGATGAAAGGTAAAGGTGGACAACCATCTGCACGTTACCTTTATGATCCTGCAAATAACATTGATGCGGGGGTCTCTTACTTATGGATTCTGCAAAATCAATATTTAGATGGTATTACAAACCCTACCTCTAAACGTTTTGCAATGATTTCAGCCTACAACAGTGGTGCAGGTGCAGTATTACGCGTGTTCGATGAGGATAAAGATGAGGCGATCTATAAGATCAACCAGATGTATCCAGAACAAGTGTATCGTATCTTAACGACTGCACACCCATCCTCACAAGCAAGAAACTACTTGTTGAAAGTGGATGCGGCACAGAAGAAATTCCGCGTAAGACGATAATTTCAGCGATGAAATACAATGCCCGAAAGAATTTTCGGGCATTATTTTTTGGAAAGTGCGGTTATTTTTGATTGCATTTTACAAAATACGTTCTTTTTATAGTCGTTTTGGTTATTAACCACTCAAACACACCAACTTTTTCACTTTTTTTGAATTTAGTTGTTGACCGATACCCGAAAAAATAGTTTAATACGCTCCGTTGTCAGGCAGTAGCCAATAACGATAACGCCTCGATAGCTCAGTCGGTAGAGCAGGGGATTGAAAATCCCCGTGTCGGTGGTTCGATTCCGCCTCGAGGCACCATTTCCTCCTTAGTTCAGTCGGTAGAACGGTGGACTGTTAATCCATATGTCGCAGGTTCGAGTCCCGCAGGAGGAGCCAAATTCTAAGAAGCCGCTAAAGCAATTTAGCGGCTTTTTGCTTTTCAGAATTCAGCCATTATTCTGTTGTTTTTCCTCTCTTTAAAATTTACTCAAATTTCTCACCGCACTTTTTTGATCTAGATAAATATTTATGTAAAAAAATTACATAAAATTGTTAACAAGATCACACTTTATTATTTTTCACTTTGCAATCAGCCTATAACCTTATCATAATGCCACCATTAATTTAATGAATGAATATTCATTGGATAAAGATTTTATAATTAAACTTTAGAGGGTAATGTATGGACACTACAACTAATAAAAAATGGAATAAATTTGATACAGCTTGGGTATTAAACTTATTTGGAACTGCGGTGGGCGCAGGGGTATTATTTTTACCAATCAATGCAGGGATGGGCGGTTTTTGGCCTTTGGTTGTGATGGCGATTTTAGTCGGACCGATGACATATTTTGCACATCGTGGCTTGGCTTATTTCGTCTTGTCTTCTTCTAAGCCAGGCAGTGATATTACCGAAGTAGTTGAAGAACATTTCGGCCCGACCGCAGGGAAATTAATTACCTTATTATATTTCTTTGCGATTTTCCCAATTTTGTTGATTTATGGAAACGGGATCACCAATACGGTTGATTCTTTTATCGTCAACCAATTAGGCATGGCTTCACCAAACCGTGTGATTCTTTCTTTTGTATTAATTGCGATATTGATTTCAGTCATGTTGTTCAGTGAAAAAGTGATGTTGAAAATCACCGAATTACTCGTTTATCCATTGGTGTTGATTCTCTTTGCGTTATCAATTTATCTCATTCCGCAATGGAATGCTTCAATGCTTTATGAGCTTCCTACTGCTGGTGGCTTCATCACGACATTGTGGTTAACCATCCCAGTATTGGTTTTCTCTTTTAACCATTCTCCGGCAATTTCCTCTTTCACGCTTTCTCAACAACGTGAATATAAAGATTTTAATACAACGGAATATCACATCGGCCGTACAGAAAAAGGAACTTCAACCGTATTACTGTTCTTCGTGATGTTCTTTGTATTTAGCTGTGTATTAACCTTAACACCAGCAGAGTTATTAGAAGCAAAAGCACAAAATATTAGTATCTTGTCTTATCTCGCGAATAAATTTGATAACCCATACATTTCTTATTTTGCACCATTAGTGGCTTTCTTCGCGATTACAAGCTCATTCTTTGGCCATTATTTAGGAGCACGTGAAGGTTTAGAAGGTTTATACCTCAAAATGAAAGGTGAAAGCGTGAATCGTAAAAAATTAAATTACGGTACTGCAGTTTTCTTCTTATTGACTTTATGGGGTGTGGCGATCATTAATCCAAGTATTTTAGGTTTGATTGAATCCCTTGGCGGTCCAATCATTGCGATGATCCTTTTCATTATGCCGATGTATGCGATTCGCAATGTTCCAGCAATGAAACGCTATCAAGGTCGTTTTAGCAATGTATTTGTTACAGTTATGGGATTAATTGCTATCTCCGCGGTCGTATATGGATTATTATAAGCGGCTTTTTAGTTTAGCTTAGGATTTTAAATAATATGATTAGTGTATTTGATATGTTTAAAGTGGGAGTTGGGCCATCCAGCTCCCATACTGTTGGCCCGATGAAAGCAGGCAAGCAGTTTATTGATGATTTAATCGAGCAAGGTAAATTTGATGCTGTTGCAACCTTGCATGTTGATGTGTATGGCTCTCTCTCAATGACGGGACATGGTCATAATACAGATATTGCGATCATTATGGGATTGGCCGGTTATCTACCGCATGATGTGGATATTGATTTAATCCCAACCTTTATCAAACAGGTTAAACAAACCAAAAAACTGTCGATTGCACAGGGCAAAAAAACGGTTAATTTTGATTGGGATGCCAATATGGTATTCCATAATTCCTTTTTATCATTGCATGAAAACGGTATGACCATTACTGCATTAGATGCTGATCGTAATGTGCTTTACCGCCAAACCTATTACTCTATCGGTGGTGGCTTTATTGTAGATGAAGCGCATTTTGGTCAAGAGGAAAAAAATCTGGTGACTGTGCCATATCCTTATCAACATGCTGAAGATATTTTGAAACATTGTCAGGAGAGTGGCTTAATGCTCTCAACCGTGATGATGAAAAATGAATTAGCATTGCGTGATAAAAAAGAGGTTGAAGCACATTTACAGAATGTTTGGAAAACCATGAAAGATTGTATTGAACATGGTATTAAAACAGAAGGTGTGTTACCAGGTCCATTAAAAGTTGCTCGTCGTGCGCCATCACTTTATCGTCTCTTGGAGGCGAATAGCGGTCGTTTAGCACATGACCCAATGTATGTGATCGACTGGGTGAATATGTTTGCCCTTGCAGTAAATGAAGAGAATGCGGCAGGTGGTCGAGTTGTGACTGCACCAACTAACGGGGCTTGTGGTATTGTGCCAGCGGTACTTTCTTATTATGAAAAATTTGTTGCACCTTTAACGCCAGAAGTTATTGAACGCTACTTATTAGCAGCAGGTATGATTGGTTCCCTTTATAAGATGAATGCATCTATTTCGGGGGCTGAAGTCGGCTGCCAAGGTGAAGTGGGCGTGGCATGTTCAATGGCTGCCGCAGGTTTAACTGAGATCTTAGGTGGTACACCAGTACAAGTGTGTATCGCAGCTGAAATTGCGATGGAACATAATCTGGGCTTAACTTGCGATCCTGTTGGTGGCCAAGTGCAAGTACCTTGTATTGAACGTAATGCAATTGCTTCGGTGAAAGCGATTAACGCTAGCCGTATGGCATTACGCCGAACCACGAATCCTCGCGTAACCTTGGATAAAGTGATCGAAACCATGTATGAAACAGGTAAAGACATGAATGCTAAATATCGCGAAACATCGAAAGGTGGCTTAGCGGTAAAAGTAGTGTGTTCTTAAGATTTCATTGATAATAAAAGAGCGGTCATTTTTGACCTCTCTTTTTTATTTCCCTTTCACGTCAATAATAATTACTTCAGACTGTGAACCTAAGCGCATTGGGATGCCCCAAAAGCCGTAACCAGAAGTGACAAAAAAATGTGGATTGCCAATTTTTTTATGGCCATAATCCAAACGATATATCATTTTTGTGATTAAACTGGCGGGGAATACTTGCCCTTTATGTGCATGCCCTGAAACTTGGATATCAAGCGGGAGTGAAGCATGTTTTTCGATATCTGTTGGACGGTGATCCAATAGAATGATCGGTAAGTTAGTATTCACTTGTTTTAATAACGTCTCGGTACTTGGTCTATCGTGAGCAAGATTGTCATTTCGTCCAATCAGTACCAATTCATTATTTAACGTTAATGTTTCATCTCTTAATACCGTAATACCAGCTTTGCGAATTTCTTGATCAATTCGATCTTGATCACCGAATAAGTCATGATTGCCTAGTGTGGCATAAACGCCCATTGGAGCCTTGAGTTTCGCTAAATGGGGTTGCATTTTTTCGGCTAAATAAGCATTGACGTTATCATCCATAATATCGCCAGGCAATAAAATGATATCAACCTTTTCCTGCTGCATAATATCAGCCAATTTATCCAATTCTTTCCCACCAAATAATTTGCCTAAATGGAGATCGCTTGCCATGCCAATTCTCAATGGTTTAATCGGTTTATCTAGCGTAATTTCATAATGAATAACACGTGTGACATAGGCGTTATACACACTTAAGGCAGTGATACCAATAAATAAAATCGGGTAAGCAATGCGTAAAGTGCGGTCGATTTTGGTGATGGATTTGGATTTTCGGAAAAGAAAATGAATACCTACCACGGCGATACTCGCAAAGGCTGAAAAAAGGAGTAGCGCAAGCATTAAAGCAATAAGTCGAAATACCGTAAAAAGCTTTAAAAAATGGCAAATAACCAAGACATTAGGAAGCAAAAAGCTAGTAAAAGTGATCGCTCGTCTTGCCTTTTGTGATAGCGGTTTGTTAAGCCACCAAATCAGAGTTTTATTAAAAATATAAATCAGCAGTTGTAACAAAATAATAGCTGCCGTAAATATAAAGTAATAACGAGTTTCCATCAGCAATTCCTAAATAAAAGTGCGGTCATTTTTGACCCAGTTTTGAAGTGTGGAATAATAAATTTCTCTGTTCCCAAAGGCAAATTTTTTCGCTAAAATGCGGCTCGTTTTAGTTTACTTAAGAAGGAAAATCCAATGTTCGGAAAAGGCGGTTTAGGCGGCTTAATGAAACAAGCCCAACAAATGCAAGAAAAAATGCAAAAAATGCAGGAAGAAATTGCCCAATTAGAAGTAACTGGCGAAAGCGGTGCGGGTTTAGTAAAAATCACGATTAATGGTGCGCACAACTGCCGTCGTATTGAGATCGATCCTTCTTTAATGGAAGATGATAAAGAAATGTTGGAAGATTTAATCGCTGCCGCATTCAACGATGCAGTCCGTCGTGCAGAAGAATTACAAAAAGAAAAAATGGCTTCTGTAACCGCAGGCATGCCATTACCTCCAGGAATGAAACTTCCATTTTAATTCATCGGGTGTGTGAATTTACACGTTCACACACCATTCATTTTTTCCCATCATAAATACTATGCAAAGCAGTCCACTTTTAGAACATCTTATTGAAAATCTTCGTTGCTTGCCGGGTGTCGGCCCGAAATCAGCGCAGCGTATGGCTTATCATCTTTTACAGCGCAACCGTAGCGGTGGGATGAACTTAGCACGCGCGTTAACGGAAGCAATGTCTAAAATTGGGCATTGTTCGCAGTGTCGTGATTTTACCGAAGAGGAAACGTGCAATATTTGTAACAATCCTCGCCGTCAAAATTCAGGTTTGCTTTGCGTGGTGGAAATGCCGGCGGATATTCAAGCCATTGAGCAAACAGGCCAATTTTCTGGACGTTATTTTGTCTTAATGGGGCATTTATCACCTTTAGATGGTATTGGTCCGAAAGAAATTGGTTTAGATTTATTGCAAAAACGTCTGGTTGAAGAATCATTCCATGAAGTGATTTTAGCGACCAATCCAACGGTGGAAGGCGATGCGACAGCCAATTATATTGCGGAAATTTGCCATCAACATAATATTAAAGTGAGCCGTATTGCTCACGGGATCCCTGTCGGTGGGGAATTAGAAACCGTGGACGGTACTACCTTAACCCATTCTTTCTTAGGTCGTCGTCAGATCGACTAATCTTATGCGCCTGTTTATTGCCGAGAAACCCAGTCTTGGGCGAGCTATTGCCGATGTATTACCAAAACCTCATCAACGGGGTGATGGTTTTATTAAATGCGGCAATGATGATGTCGTGACTTGGTGCGTGGGGCATTTGCTCGAACAGGCAGAACCGGATGCCTACGATCCGAAATTTAAACAATGGCGTTTAGAACATTTACCCATCATTCCTGAAAAATGGATTCTGTTGCCGCGAAAAGAAGTCAAAAAACAACTTTCCGTGGTGGAAAAACTGATTCATCAAGCCGATGTTTTAGTTAACGCGGGTGACCCGGATAGAGAAGGGCAGTTGCTAGTGGATGAAGTGTTTAGTTATGCCAATTTATCCGCCGAAAAACGTGATGGCATTTTACGTTGTTTGATTAGCGATCTTAACCCAAGTGCGGTCGAAAAAGCGGTACAAAAACTCCAACCTAACCGTAATTTTATCCCATTAGCCACCTCTGCACTGGCGCGTGCGCGTGCCGATTGGATTTATGGCATTAATATGACCCGTGCTTATACCATTCGCGGTCGCCAAGCGGGTTATGATGGCGTGCTTTCCGTTGGGCGAGTGCAAACCCCCGTATTAGGCTTGATTGTTCGCCGTGATTTGGAAATTGAAAATTTCCAACCAAAAGATTTCTATGAAGTGTTGGCGTGGGTAAAAGACGAAAAAACATCTGAAAATCCGACCGCACTTTTTTCTGCACTTTGGCAACCAAGTAAAGCTTGTGAAGATTACCAAGATGAAGATGGCCGCGTGCTGTCTTTAGGCTTAGCCGAAAATGTGGT
Organism: Parahaemophilus parainfluenzae; assembly: GCA_018369675.1. GTDB lineage: Bacteria > Pseudomonadota > Gammaproteobacteria > Enterobacterales > Pasteurellaceae > Haemophilus_D > Haemophilus_D parainfluenzae_AC. The sequence goes on from JAGZBU010000031.1 coordinate 21,949, forward strand.
GAAACGCATTACCGATCAACCTGCCGAAGTGACCGAATATGTAGATAAGCGCGAGAAAGAAACCGCCCCTTTGCCTTATTCCTTGTCAGCATTGCAGATTGATGCGGCAAAACGGTTTGGCATGTCAGCGCAAAGCGTGTTGGATACCTGTCAGCGTTTATATGAAACCCATCGATTGATTACCTATCCGCGTTCTGATTGTCGCTATTTGCCGGAAGAGCATTTTGCTGAACGACATAAAGTGATGAATGCGATTTCACAGCATTGTCAGACTTA
>JAGZBU010000032.1:0-21790 GCA_018369675.1 Parahaemophilus parainfluenzae
CTTTCGCCATATCTTTTCCTTAGTGAGAAAGGGGAGTTACTTCATTAAGTAAGGTATTAAGTAAACTTTGATTGTCCGCACCAGCGGAAACCACCACATGATGCCAACCTTGTTGTATTGCAACATCAGCAATGCGTTGGCTTACCGTGACTAAACAGCAATTTTTTAGCCAAGTTTGTTCATTTTCAGGCACAAATTCGATTAACGCCTGCAAAATTTCAAGGCTTGTTACCACCAGGGTTTGCACACCAGAACGGATACAAATACTGGTTTGTTCTTCGTTATTATAACTAATCGGTGTGCGTTGATAACATTCGACTGTATCAACAGTTGCACCGCGTAGTGTGGCCTGTTCGCGTAATAATTCTCGTCCACCGTTGCCACGTAAAATTAACAAGTTTTTACCTGTTAATTCTGTCATTTGCGGTAAATTTAGTACGCCTTCAGTATTTTCCGACGTGATTGGATAACGAACAGTACATTCAGTTTGACAGGAAAAATGCTGTGCCGTTCTATGTCCAACTGTAAAGTATTGTAAATCTTGACGCCAGCTAAAGCCAATATCTTTCAGGGTTTTATCCGCAAAATCAACCGCACTTTTGGATACCAAAAACACATAATCACCACTTTTTAGCTGATTAAGTTTCGTTGGTAATTGTGCCAACTCAGCACCCGCCTCAATAGAAAGCAAAGGCAAATGCAAGGCAACCACACCGGCTTGATTCAGCTGATCAACGAGGGCTTTTCCTCGTTCATCTGGGCGAGTGACTAGTACGGCCATGGTGATTTCCTATGCTGAGTAAATCTTCGCCAGAATCTTATCTGCGCCTTGTGCTAGAAGTTGTTCAGCAATGGTCACGCCTAATGCTTCGGCATTTTCAACCGCACTTTTACCTTCTGCTCGAATAATCGCAGAGCCATCGGTTTCTCCGACGAGTGCACGCAAGAAAATTTCGCCATTTTGCTCAATGGCATAGCCACCGATTGGCACTTGGCAACCACCTTGTAAGCGGGTATTCATTGCACGCTCAGCTAAGACACAAGTCGTTGTGGTGGCATCTGAAAGTGGAGCAAGTAATGCTTTCACTTCTTCATCATCAACACGGCACTCAATGCCTACCGCGCCTTGTCCGGCAGCCGGTAAAGATTGTTCTACTTCAATAAACGAGGCAATACGTTCCGCTAGCCCTAAACGAATTAAGCCGGCTGAGGCCAAAATAATGGCATCGTATTCGCCATTGTCTAATTTACTTAATCGGGTGCCCACATTGCCACGTAAAGAGCGGATATCAAGATCAGGGCGTAATTGTTTCAATTGGCATTGACGACGTAAGCTTGAGGTTCCAACAATAGCACCTTGTGGTAATTCATCTAATGAACGATATGTATTGGAGACGAAAGCATCGCGCGGATCTTCACGTTTACAGATCACACTTAAACCTAAACCTTCTGGAAATTCCATCGGTACGTCTTTCATTGAATGGACGGCAATATCGGCACGTTTTTCGAGTAAAGCATTTTCTAACTCTTTAACAAATAAGCCTTTTCCGCCAATTTTAGCTAAAGGGGAATCCAGAATGACATCGCCTTTTGTCACCATCGGAACTAATTCAACAGAAAGCGTTGGATGAAATTTCTCTAATTGATCTTTTACAAAATTCGCTTGCCAAAGGGCTAAAGGGCTTTGACGAGTCGCTATTTTTAAAGTTTTAAGTACTGTCATAAATACCGCTGATTTTAAATAGAAATATACCCTATGCTACCATTTTTAGGGCAAAAAGTCAGATCATTTAAATTTTTGATTTCTGATGAGCTAAGTGGTACAGTAATATCAGTTATATGGTCATAGGTAGGAAGCCTTGAAATACGATCTCACTCAAGCCCGAAAATGTATCGAAACTCTAGATAAACGTCGTTTTGATCGTGCATTGTTGGGCTCTGGTGATGCATTCCGACACATTGTCTCTTTGGTGCCGCTGTTGTTGCATCTTAATCATCCAGCTCTGCCGGGTTATGTGGAAGATGCCCCTGCAGGCATTGCCGATTTTATCCTTTCCAATTATCAGCAAAATTTTCTCTCAAAAGAACATCCCGAACTTGTCGAAGACGTGCAAAGTGCAGTCAATTCTGATGTTGTTTTTACTACGATTTTAGGTATTTATGTGATGGGCAGTTTTGGATCTATTAGCCAAACCTCAGCTTCGGATTTAGATATTTGGATCTGCCATCAAGATGATTTATCTGAACAAGATCAGCAACGTTTGGTAGAAAAAACGAAGAAAATCAGCCTATGGGCATCCACATTTCATGTGGAAATGCATTTTTATTTGATGACGCAAAAACGCTTCCGTAATGAGCGTTATTCCGATCCATTAACCAAAGAAAATAGCGGTTCTGCTCAATATATGTTGCTGTTGGAAGAATTTTATCGTTCTGCTGTACGCCTTTCGGGCAAGCCATTATTGTGGCTCCACTTGTGGGTGGAAGATGAAAAACAATATGAAGCCGAAGTTTCGCGTTTAGTGGAAGCTGGTGAACTTGATCCAAATGATTGGGTGGATTTTGGTGGATTGGGGCAATTCTCTGCGAGCGAATATTTCGGTGCGAGTTTATGGCAACTGTATAAAGGTATTGATTCACCGTATAAATCGGTGATGAAAATCTTATTATTGGAAACCTATGCCCAAGAATATCCAAATGCCCATCTAATTGCTCGTCAATTTAAAGAAGATTTACTGTCCGGTCGCAGTACCGCTGCACACCATTTTGACCCTTATATCGCGATTCTAGAGAGAATTAGTCAATATTTGACCGCACATTCAGAATTTAAGCGTCTTGATTTTGTCCGTTCTTGTTTTTATGTGAAAGCCACAGAAGACTTTGCGTTATATCACGCGTCAAACTGGCGTATTTCTTATATGAAAATGATGGCGCAAGAATGGGGCTGGTCAAAAGAACGCATTGAAGAATTGGATCAACGTCCAAATTGGAAAGTCAAACGGGTGAAAGAAAGTCACACTAATTTAGTGACCTTCTTGATGATGAGTTATCGAAATCTAGTGGATTTTGCGCGTAAACATAAAATTAATTCTAGCGTGATTCCGCAAGATATTACGGTACTTTCTCGTAAGCTTTATACTGCATTTGAAGAGCTACCAGGTAAAATTACGCTACTGAATCCACAGATTTCGCATAATTTAGCGGAAGATCACCTCACATTTATCGAAGTTCACGGTAATAAGAATTTTAAGGATGGGTGGTATCTGGTGAATCAGCCACCAAATCATATTATGTTTTCGAAAGAACGCGTGATTGAATATGGGGAAAGTTTAAATAAAGTTGTTGCATGGGCTTATTTTAATCGCTTGCTAACAGCTGAAACGCGTTTACATCTAATTAGTCAAAATATCGACCAACTGACTTTGCGTAATTTTGTTGCCGATTTACGCTTGTTTTTCCCGCATACCAATGGCCAAGCGCCTACAAATGAGGCGCTTTCGTCCCAATGTGAAATCCGTGATCTATTTATCGCTGTGAACTTAGTAAATGACCCAACTGCACAAGTGGAAGAACTTAAATCCAATATTTCCCCAAGTGATTTATTCAGTTTTGGTCAGTTAGAACAGAGTTTGGTCGGAAGCATTGATTTCACTTACCGTAACGTATGGAATGAAATTCGAACCTTACACTTTGAAGGGCAGAATGCGATTTTGCTTGCCTTAAAAGTGCTTTCTAATAAAATTGATCAGGGTGTAAATCAGCCGCGTTCTGTACAGGTTTTCTGTTACAGTAAACACTACAATCGTACGTTGCGAAACTTAGTGAGTGCGTTAGTCAATCGTTGTATTAGTATTCAATTGGGGGATAGTCGTCCAACAACCCATTCTCGTTTACGTGTAGCAGGGAAAAACTGGCAATTCTTTTTTGAGGAAAAAGGGATCAGTTTGCAACCTATTGAAGGCGGAAAAGAAAGTGCGGTCAATTTTGAGGATGTTTTACCGACTCAGTTGGAAGAAAAAGAAATTATTCCGGAAGCCCGCCGATACCCACCTGAAATTGATTTATTTGCCAGTGAAGGTTTTTTACAGTTCTTTTTTGAAGATAATGTGGATGATAGTTTTAACGTCTATTTGTTAGATGAAAAAAATCGTCTCGAAATTTATCGTCAATGTGAAGGTTCGAAAGATGATAAAGTACGTGAAATAAATCAGATTTATCAATCGCTTGGTTCGAAAGATTGTGAAAATCCGTATAAAATGGTGCAACGGAATTTTAATTATCCGCAATTTTATCAATTGCATCCGACAGAAAGCGGCATGCGTATTATGCCGTTCAAATTTAAAAGCAAAAGGACTTGCTAATAGCTAAATCAAAACAAGCATTGTTTGGGATAAAACTCATTTATCTGCAAATTATGCATTGGAAGATAAGCAAAATCCCGATAGAATCCCTCGTCCGAAAATCTATTGAGAAATAATCTAAGGCGGTAGACGTTTTTGCCTTCGGGCGATAAAATGTGCGCCTGCTTATCTCTTGGAGAATATTATGCAAGAAAAATTAAAAGTATTAATTATCGACGACCATCCATTAATGCGTCGTGGTATCAAGCAATTAGTTGAATTAGAAGAGAATTTTGAAGTCGTCGCTGATGTAGGAAGCGGTACCGAAGGTATTTCCATTGCAATTCAAGAATCACCGGATTTAATTATTTTAGATCTTAATATGAAAGGTCTTTCCGGTTTAGACACGCTCAAAGGTTTACGTGCAGAAGGCATTGATGCACGTATTTTGATCTTAACCGTATCTGATGCGAAAAATGATATTTTTACCTTAATTGATGCGGGTGCTGATGGCTATTTACTGAAAGATACTGAGCCAGATGTATTACTTGAGCAAATTAAACGTGTTGCACAAGGTGAAGTGATTTTAAGTGATTCAATCAAAAATTTACTTTTAGAGCGTAAACATACGATTGATCCAATTGACTCACTCACTGATCGTGAAATGGATGTGTTACGTTTAATCGCGACAGGTTTATCCAACAAACAAATTGCAGGCCAACTTTTCATTTCGGAAGAAACAGTTAAAGTGCATATTCGTAATTTACTGCGTAAACTTAACGTGCATTCACGTGTTGCAGCAACCGTCTTGTTCTTTGAACGAAATGGTCGATAGACAAGTTTCAAATCATAAAAAAGAGCGGTTTTTTAACCGCTCTTTTTGTTATCTCGGTACGCCTCGCAATAAAGGGATTGGCTCAAATGGCTCAACTGAGGTTGGCGCAGGAATATCATTAAAAATTAAGATAAATGGTTTAGGTGGCAAGATTTTTTCATTTCGCCATAAACTTCCCATACTTACTAATTGAATATCATCGGGTAAATTCTTTATTCCCGATTTTAATACCGCTACGGTATTTGGGCGAGGGTGTCCAATAGCAATAGCTGTGCCATGTTTACGTGCATATTGAATTGCACTTTGAAATTGGCGTTGCACATCTGCCAAATTATCACTGTCATCTAAAAACACATGGCGATCTAATACACGTACGCCTTGCTCTTTTGCTATTTTTCCCGCAACTGATTTTCCAATGGTGCGACTATCTAAAAAGAATAAATGTTGCTCTCGAAGTGCAGTCATTAGATAGGTCATTAATGTGGCATCGGCCGTGGCTGCACTGCCCATATGATTATTCATTCCGATAGCATTTGGTACAATAGATTTGGCCTTTTTCACTCGTTCATTCACTTGCGCTTCGGACAAGCCTAAAGTCAAACCACCTTCCTCAATTTTAATATTGCTGACCGGTTGCATTGGCATATGAATGAGAATATCGTGATTCTGCGCTTTTGCTTCTTGATTGCGTATTTTGGCATAGGGTGCTGCTGGAATGATCGCAACAGAGACTTCTTTTGGCATGGCTAAAACTTCGGCATCTTCTTTCGGATGATAGCCAATGTCATCAATTACAATAGCCAGTTTGCCTTGTGCAAAAGTAAACGCAGAAAAAAGTGCGGTTGAAAAAATGATCGTATTTCTGACCGCACTTTGAAAGAATGCCGCCATTATTTAATCCACCCAGCTGGATTTACAGGCACCCCTTTACGGCTAATTCCAAAGTAAAGTGCCGGTTTAGAGAGCTCACCCGTATTACCTACTTGCGCAATGGTTTGTCCCGCAGACACCAGCTGACCTTGTTTCACAAATACCGCTTGGTTGAAACCATATAAGCTCAAGTCGCTGTCGCCGTGTTTCACAATCACCATATAACCATAGCCATTAAGATGACCCGCTAGAATGACACGACCACTTGCAATAGCTTTTACCGCGGTACCCGTTGGTGCGCCGATAACCATGCCTTTCCAACGTACTTCGCCCGCTTGGATTGAACCAAAGGAATATAACGTCGGGCCAGAAACCGGGCGACTGTATTGACGTGCGGCCGTACCTAAACCACTGGTGCTGTTAATCAACTTACGTTCTTGATCTGTTGGTTGATAAGGTTTTGAGGTACGTTTTTCTTCCTCTTGTTTTTTCTGAGCAAGGGCTTCACGCTCACGTTGTTCTTGTTGGCGAGCGGCTTGTTCAGCACGTTGAATTTCTTGGCGAAGGGCATTTTCGTTCGCTTTCAACGTTTCCAATTTATTCTGATCTTTCGTTAAGTTTTTGTTGAGTTCATTTAACGTAGATTGACGTTCTTGTTGCGCTTTTTGTAATTCTTGTTGCTGTTTCTTTTGCGTAGAAAGCTGATCGCGATGATTCTTTTGTTGGCCTGAAATCGCTTCGCGTTGTTTTGCTAAATTCTCTTGTGTTGCTTTCAGATTATTAATCATATCAATGCGAACTTGATTTAAGTGCTGATAATACACTTTCATGCGTTCCGCTTTTTTCGCATCCTCTGAAAGCATTCTTTCCAAGGTAGAAGGATTGACACCTGAACGATAAATGGCATCGATTTGCTGTGCGAGTTTCGCTTTTTGCACGCGCTCTTGCTTTTCTAATTGCTTGATTTGCTTTTCGGTTTCCGCCATTTGCTTGCGGATTTCTTGCAAACTTAATTCTGTTTCACGTAATTCACCGACAACGCTATTAATTTTGCTTTCTTGATCTTTAAGACTGGCTTGGAGTTTAGCTTGTGCGCGTTTTTGCTCGGCGATCTTCGATTCTTGTTGTTTAATTTGTTTTTGAATTTGATTGAGATCGTTGCCTTGCGCGAAAGATGAAAAGCCAAGCAGACCGCAAGCCAAAAGTGCGGTCAGTTTTGATAAGATTTTTTTTCTACGATTGCTTTGCTGCATACATCTAAACTTGAGAGAAATTAAGGGACGAATAAGGCTTAAATACTAGCATTATTTTTGAGTGGCTAAAAGTTTACAGACGTTTTTTTGCGAAAGATCAGTAAATACCGCCTTTTTGCTTTTAAACATAACGATTTTTTGCTATAAAAGAGCCATTCATTTTTTTATTAATACTTAGGAGATCCTTATGGAATTAGTATTCATTCGTCACGGTTTCAGTGAGTGGAACGCAAAAAATTTATTCACCGGTTGGCGTGATGTAAATTTAACCGAGCGCGGCGTAGAAGAAGCAAAAGCTGCGGGTAAAAAATTGTTCGAGAAAGGCTATGAATTTGATATTGCCTTCACTTCTGTTTTAACTCGTGCAATCAAAACCTGTAACATCGTGTTAGAAGAATCTCACCAATTATGGATTCCTCAAGTGAAAAACTGGCGTTTAAATGAGCGTCACTATGGTGCATTACAAGGCTTAGATAAAAAAGAAACAGCAGATAAATACGGTGATGAACAAGTTCATATCTGGCGTCGTTCTTATGATATTTCTCCTCCAGATTTAGATCCGAAAGATCCAAATTCTGCACATAATGACCGTCGTTATGCAAACATTCCGTCTGATGTTATACCAAATGCAGAAAACTTAAAATTAACCTTAGAACGTGCATTACCATTCTGGGAAGACCAAATTGCTCCAGCAATGCTTTCTGGTAAACGTGTTTTAGTGGTGGCACACGGTAACTCACTTCGTGCATTAGCAAAACACATCATCGGTATTTCTGATGCAGAAATCATGGATTTTGAAATCCCAACCGGTCAACCGTTAGTGTTAAAACTTGACGATAAATTAAACTACGTAGAACACTACTATCTTTAATTTATAAGTGAATTTCAAAGTGCGGTTAATTTTGACCGCACTTTTTGTTTAAGGAGAATAAAGGATGAAAAAATTACTCGCGGTGATTTTTGCCTTGTTACCTGTTTTGGCCTTTGCAGCATCGCCAAATCATACGGCAAAATCAACTCAAACTAAATCAGTGAAAACGGCAGTTAAAAAAGTGGAAGCCAAGAAAACAACCACACCTAAAGCCGTAGCCAAAACAGCTAATAAAAAAGCGGATGCTAAAAAAGCAGAAGCGAAAAAGCCAGCTAAAGTTGTGGAAGCGAAAAAAGCGGTAACAAAAAAAGAAAAAATAAAAAATAAAACGACAAGTAAAGCCGCTAAAGCAGAGCCGACAAAAACGAAAGGCAAACAGCCAGTAGAAAAAACGAAACAAACTGCAGTAAAAGACAAAAAGACTGTAGCGAAGAGCAAACAGAGTGCAGTTAAAGAATCAGCTAAACCTGAAAAGGTGATTGCTAAAAAAACACCAGCGGTTAAAACTGAAGTGAAGAAAGCGGAACCCAAAGCCGTTGAAAAAGTGACTGAAAAGAAAGTAGATACTGTCGCACAAAAAACAGCGAGTATGGTGACAAAATCCGTTGTCGTACCAAGATGTAATGATTCAAAAGTTTTTGCGGTATTATCTGATGCCTTCAAAAAACAAGGTGCAGCCACTAACACCCAAATGACAGTGAAACAAATCTCGCAAGCCCGAGAAACGCAATCTTATCCACAACAAGGCATTCGCAGCTGTAATGCGATAGTGGAAACCAATGGCGTTAAATATGTTACCGATTACAGCATTATCTTGAATGATAAAGGCTTTTTCGTGCAAGTTGAAAACGCACAACCCGCTCAACGTTTCTAATCTTAACGTGCGTTATTTAAATGAAGTTGTTTGAATAACGCACGCAGTTCTTCTTCATTCAAACGGCGATATTCACCATTACTTAGTCCATCAAGTGTTAAATGGCTCATTTGGTAACGGATGAGACGCAATGTCGGAAAGCCGATATGTGCCGTCATTCGACGCACTTGTCGATTACGCCCTTCACTAATTTTGATTTCCAACCAGCTTGTTGGAATACTTTGACGTTCACGAATAGGTGGATTGCGAGGCCAGAGAAAATCCGGTTCAGAAATCAACTGCACTTTTGCCGGCTTCGTCATTCCATCTTTTAATTCAACACCTTGACGAAGCTTGTCTAAGTCCGTTTCTTCAGGAATACCTTCCACTTGCACAAAATACGTTTTTTCTGTTTTAAACTTTGGATCAGCCAAGCGATGCTGTACTTCACCATTATTCGTTAAAATCAGTAACCCTTCGCTATCACGATCCAATCGCCCTGCCGCATACACATTCGGAATATTAATAAAATCTTTTAATGTAGCTCGGCTATTTTCATCGGTGAATTGTGTTAGTACATCAAAAGGTTTGTTAAATAAAACAACGATTGTTTGTTCTAATGTAAGTGGCTTTGCTTTTGGCTTAAATGAACGAGGGGACTTTAGCGTTCGTTTGGTCGTAAATGGGCGAGAAGGGAAAGATTTCGACATATTATTTATTCAGTAAAAAGAGAAAAAGGGCGGATTTTATTCCGCCCTCTTATATTACCATTGATAGCGATAAACTGCTTGAATTGCATAAGGTTTGTCGAAGTTTTTACCGTCAGCACGGCTTACTTCTAAACCAAAACGATGATTTGCAAATCCCGCATTTAAACCGACCGCACTTTCAAAACGTCCACGGCTGCTTGCAACATCAAGCGCACTGTTTGTGTAATGAATTTTGCTACTACGGTTTTTGCTAGTAATCGCATTGACTTCTGCATAAGGCTGTAAATTCCAACCATTACTTAATGCAAAGCCTTTCGCTACACGTAAACCAATTCGAGAATAAACAGAAGATAAGCTATCTTCATTCTCTTGTGATGAAATATGTGTCCACGCTAATTGGGCTTGCGGAGTAATTATCCAATCATTCGCAAGGCTAAAGCGTTTACCTAATTCACTCGAAATGGTATAAGCGTTGTAATGGCGTTTTTCGGCGAGATCTGAGTTAGCGTGTAAACGGCTGTATTTCACAATGTTATCTACATAAATACTGTTATCTGCAAGGTAAGCTGCATATAAGCCCATGCTGTTGCTTCTTACTTTGCCATCACCATAATGACCATTGAAATCAACGTTAGCTTGGCTACGACCAACAAATCCACCAACACGGATATTATCTGTTACAGCAGCATCAGCGCCCACTTGTACGCTATGTACGTTTTGTTTAAAGCCAAAAGTTTCACTCTTACCTGTCGAAAGTGCGGCTAATTTTTGGCGAGAATTCACATTACGAACCCATACATTACCTTTTTCACCGTTTTTCACTTCGCCTAGACGTTGATGGATGCCACTTAAATCATCTTCCACTAAAAGCAATTGTGCTTGGCGAAGAGAAACTTGTGCATTTGCTAAGTCTGAAAGTAATGGAGTGCTTGGTAGAACCGGAGTGGTAGGTGTTGCTACCGGTTTATTTGGCGTCACCACTGGTTTGTTTGGCGTAACTGGTGTTACAGGTGCTGCAGGAGAAGTTGGGGTTACCGCATTTTTAGAATTCGCTAATACCCAATTATTTCCTTCTTTTGTTAGGAAATATTGGTAAGCCCCTAAATCTACACGATTATTCGGGTTAGTTAAGCTAAACGCCGCATTACCACCATTGGTTTCTACAAGTGTCACTTTTCCGTTAGCGACATTTGCACCTTGGTTAGTTACACCAATTTTATGATTACCTTCAGCAGTACCTTGAACAACGATTTTATCGCTTTTGTTTTCAGCGATATTCGTGTTGAGGTTGAAGGTACCTGAGCCAGTGAGGTTGCCCGTGATAGTTAATGTCGCATAAGGAGCGTTTGTATTAGTTAAAGAAACCGCTGAGTTATTTAAATGCAAGTCTGTTACTTCTGAATTATCCACTAAATCCCATGTAGTATTGTTAGTTAGATTTAATGTAACAGGCGTTTTATTTGTACCGTCATATTGCTTTACTGCACCATTTAACTGTGAGTTATCTGCATTTAACACAAATCTAGGTGAGCTAGTTTTTTCTCCTTCAGATAAGTCCGTATCAGCTAGATCGGGCATGTTTAATCCAACCAATACTTTTGCATCGGGGATTTTAGTATTTTTTAGATTAACTGTTGTTGAGTTGTAATTATTTGTTTCATCTCGAGAATCTTGTTTATTAGTAAAAATAACCACATCTCCAGCATTATTTTCAATGTTGGAATTTGTAATGTTGGTCACGCCACCATCAAGTACAAAACCTAAACCTTTACTTTGACCTTTCGTTTCAATTGTGAGCAGGCTGTCTTCAATATTTAATGTAGAATTCTCTGATGCGTATGCAATAGTAGCTGATTTATCGGTACCAGCTGGCTGTAGCGCAATATTTAAATTTTTGATATGTAATGTTGAGTTTTCGGCATCTACAGCAGTGCTGTTATCTCCCCCTAGAAAAATAGATGAGTTGATAATATTTGCTGTGGATTTATCAAATAGTTGGTACCCTATGCTCTCTTTAGCTGCACTAACAATACTAACTGAATCAATATCAATGGTGCTATTACTCTGAAGTTCAAATGCTGAATTTCCTAAAACAGGCTCTCCATCTGCATCAACTGTAGAAAGCCCCTCAAATAAATTGATATTACCGAAGTGAAATTTAAGATTTGCATCTCTCAATTCAAAAACAGAACTTTCAGGAAAAGCCTTCGATAATGTGAAAGTACTATTAGGTTTGATTTCTAATGAACTAGGTCCATTAGAAAATTGAGGATCGAGGAAAATTAATGATTCTGTTGGATAATCCTTATTTGAACTATTTTTTATTCTAAAAGATACATGGGCTAGATTATTTTTATTTGTTAAATCATAGCCATAATCTGAATAAAAATTCATATTTTTTACTTCAGAGTCAGTTCTTTCCGGATTCTTATATACGGTACCTTCATATAGTTTATAATCAATGGCCCATGCCGAATTAACTAATCCTAACGCCATAGCCACCAAACTCACTTTAAAAGTGCGGTTAAGAATTTTATTATTTTTCATATGAATTCCTTTGGATTATAAAAAAAGCCAACTTATTGAATAAGTTGGCTTGAATTTTACTGATTTAATCATTAACCTGCAACTGCGATACGTTTCATATCTGTCATATAACCACGTAACTCTTGACCGATTAATTCAACCGGGTGGTTACGGATTGCATCATTTACATCGCGTAAAGTGATGTTGTCGATAGCAACTGCTGGTGTAGGTTCACCTAAGTCACCTTTTTGTAAGGTTGGGATGATTTCTTTTGCAAGAATTGGGGTTGCTACGTTAGAGAATAAGTAGTTACCGTATTCTGCAGTATCAGAAATGACCACGTTCATTTCGTATAAGCGTTTACGTGCGATGGTGTTAGCGATTAACGGTAATTCGTGAAGTGATTCATAGTAAGCTGATTCTTCATAGATACCGCTTGCTACCATTGCATCAAAGGCTAATTCAACACCCGCTTTCACCATTGCTACCATTAATACGCCGTTATCAAAGTATTCTTGCTCAGAAATTTTGATGCCGTCTGCTTTTGGTGCGTTTTCAAAGGCAGTTTTGCCAGTTGCTTCACGCCATGCTAATAAGTCTTTATCACCGTTCGCCCAGTCTGCCATCATGGTTGCTGAGAAGTGACCGCTGATGATGTCATCCATGTGTTTATAATATAAGAAACCAAGGCTTTCTTTGATTTGCTCAGCAAGTTCAAAGGCGCGTAATTTTGCGCTGTTTGATAAGCGATCCATCATTAATGTGATACCGCCTTGTTTTAATGCTTCAGTAATAGTTTCCCAACCGTATTGGATCAATTTGCCTGCGTATGCTGGATCTTTACCGTCAGCAACAAGTTTGTCGTAACATACGATTGAACCTGCTTGTAACATACCGCAAAGAATGGTTTGTTCACCCATTAAGTCAGATTTTACTTCTGCAACGAATGAAGATTCTAATACGCCCGCACGGTCACCACCAGTTGCTGCCGCCCATGCTTTCGCAATTGCCATGCCTTCACCGCGTGGGTCATTTGCTGGGTGAACTGCGATTAATGTTGGCACACCGAAACCACGTTTGTATTCTTCACGTACTTCAGTACCTGGACATTTTGGTGCACTCATCACTACAGTGATGTCTTCACGGATTTGCTCACCCACTTCAACAATGTTGAAACCGTGTGAGTAACCGAATGCAGAATCTTTTTTCATTAATGGCATTACATCAGCCACCACTTTAGAGTGTTGTTTATCTGGTGTTAAGTTGATCACTAAGTCTGCGGTTGGAATTAATTCTTGATAAGTGCCTACTTTAAAACCGTTTTCGGTTGCACGTTGGAATGATGCACGTTTTTCTGCAATCGCTTCAGGGCGTAATGCATAAGCAATATCTAAGCCAGAGTCACGCATATTTAGACCTTGGTTTAAACCTTGTGCGCCACAACCTACGATAACGATTTTTTTGCCTTTTAAGTAGTTGCAACCGTCAGCAAATTCGCTGCGATCCATAAAACGACAACGACCTAATTGGTCTAATTTTTCGCGTAAATTTAATGTGTTGAAATAGTTAGCCATTTTTCACCCTTTCTATGATGTTGATTAATGTGTATGAGGTTGTGTTTGAATATAGTTTTTTGTTGTGAAGTGGATTATAAGATTTTTAGTTGTTGCGTAAAGTGATATTATTTGCACTTAGTGTTGCAATTTTTGCAATGTCATTTACTTTTACCGATACATATGAACTTTCAAGACCTTCAAATATTTCTTCATCTTGCGGATACACAAAATTTTGCAAAAAGCGCTACGCAAAATTATATGTCACCCTCTACGCTCTCACGTCAAATTCAACGCATGGAAGAAGAATTAGAACAACCTTTATTTATTCGTGATAATCGCCAAGTGCGCTTAACCGAACAAGGCGAGAAATTTCTGCAATTTGCGAAAACAGAATGGCAAAACTGGCAACAGTTTAAGCGCCAGCTTCGGGATAATTCAGCGGAATTAAGCGGAGAATTACGCTTATTTTGTTCCGTTACCGCTTCATATAGTCACTTGCCACAGGTATTAGCCAAATTTCGTTCACGTTATCCGAAAGTTGAAATTCAACTGACAACTGGTGACCCAGCCTCTGCAGTGCAATTTATTCAATCAGAACAAGTAGATCTCGCTTTGGCAGGAAAACCTAACAATCTACCGACAGGATTGGAGTTTTATAAGATTGATGACATTTCCCTTTCATTAATTGCCCCACGAGTGGCTTGTTTAGCCACACAATTATTACAGGAAGACCCTATCAACTGGCAACAGATGCCTTTTATTTTGCCGTTAGATGGAATGGCACGGCAGCGTATTGAACAATGGCTACGTAGCAAACACATTAAACATCCCAAAATTTATGCCACAGTGGCGGGGCACGAAGGTATTGTGCCAATGGTGGCGCTTGGTTTTGGATTAGCGATGTTACCGGATGTGGTGATTGATAATAACCCTATGTCAAAAGACGTGTCTCGGTTAAATTTAGACAATCCCATCGAGGCATTTGATTTAGGAGTTTGTGTACAAAAAAGAAATTTAGCGAATCCCCTAATTCGTGCATTTTGGGAGATGTTAGACTAGAATAATAAGTAGAATTAACCTAAGGATTTATTATGTTAAGAGGCATACTTATTTCACTTTTAGCCTCTCTTTTATTTGGCTATATGTATTATTTTTCCACGCTACTGAAACCACTCAGTGGCACGGATATTTTCGGCTATCGAATGCTGTTTACATTCCCTTTCGTTGCCCTTTCCGTCATCATGTTTAAACAAAAACAAGCTTTGGTTGAGCATCTAAAACGCATTAAAAATCGACCGCTCTTTGCTCTTTCTTATATTATTTGTGGCGCATTAATGGGGTATCAAATGTGGCTCTTTTTGTGGGCCCCCAATAATGGCAGCTCCTTAAGTGTTTCTTTCGGTTATTTATTGTTACCAATTGTGATGGTGGCTGCGGGACGGATCATTTTTAAAGAACGAATTTCAACATTAAAATTCATTGCGGTGTTAATTGCGGCAGTAGGGGTGATCTCTAACATCATTTTAAAAGGCGGATTATCTTGGGAAGCCATCGTAATATGCGTGGGTTATACGACCTATTTTTCTATACGAAAAGCATTGAATAATACTGATCTTGCTGCGTTTTGTTTGGAAATGTTGAGTTTATTACCGATTAGCTTCTATTTTGCATTTCAGACTGATTTTGCTACCGTGCAGGAGTCCAATCCTAACATTTGGGGATTGTTAGTATTGCTCGGGCTTATTAGTGGTGCGGCATTAATCGCTTATGTTATTGCTAGCAATATGTTGCCGATGAATTTACTTGGCCTTTTAGGTTATGTTGAAACCATTTTGATGGTAATTATTTCATTTTTAATTGGAGAGAAAATGGATGCGGACAGCTATCCGTTATTCATTTGTTTAGTATTGGCGATGAGCCTGATTATTTTTGATGGCGTGTATAAACAGCGCGCTAAGGGAACAAACCATGTCGTTTAAAGAAATTAGCCCGGAACAAGCTTGGGAGATGGTGCAAAATGGCGCCATCCTTGCTGATGTTCGGGATCCTCAACATTTTACCTATTCCCATGCAAAAGGGGCGTTTCATTTAACCAACCAAAGTTTTTTACAATTTGAAGAACAAGTGGATTTCGACTCCCCAATTATCGTGAGTTGTTATCATGGCGTGAGCAGCCGAAATGTGGCGACTTTCCTCGTTGAACAAGGCTATGAAAATGTGTTTAGTGTCATTGGCGGGTTTGATGGTTGGGTAAAAGCTGGTTTACCGATAGAAACGGCTTATTAATATTTTTTGATTTAAAGTGCGGTGAAATTTACCGCACTTTTCATTTTTGTCTCGCTATTGCTTATCCACAATCGCTTTCAACATGGTGTAAGATTGTGCTTGTTTTTGCTCATCAAAAATATAACTCACCGCCATAATTTCATCAAAATGTACCCGTTCACGCAGTTGTTTAAGTTGAAATTCCACGCTTTCAGGACAACCGATCAGCGAACAAGCAGTCATTTGTTCCACCACTGCGCGTTCTTGGTTGTAAATCGGGATTTCCTCGAAATCGACCGGTCCAAAGTGCGGTTTATTTTGGGCGTGCATTCGAGCTTTCCAAACATCTTCTTCTGATGCCATCGGTGGTTGTAAATTTTGTTGCGCGTTAGTGACCACGTTTAAGAAAAAGAGTGTTTGTGTCGTCGCCAGTTGTCTTGCTTCTTTATCGGTTTCGGCAACAATCGCGTTCACACCTAAGATGACATAAGGCTCAGCAAGATAGGTAGAGGGCTTGAAGTTTTTGCGATAAATCTCTACCGCCATTTCCATCATGCGTGGCGCAAAATGTGAAGCAAAGGCATAAGGCAAGCCAAGTTCTGCCGCAAGATAGGCACTTTCGGTGCTCGATCCTAAAATATAAAACGGTATATTCAAGCCAGCGGAAGGGTACGCAGAAACCGGGTTGCAATCTTTAAAGTAACCGCGAAGTTCCGCAATTTCCGCAGGGAAATCCAGACTGTTTCGTCCACGACGAAGAGCTGCAGCCGTTTGCATATCAGTTCCTGGCGCACGCCCTAAACCGAGTTCAACACGGTTTGGATAAAGCGTCTCCAGTGTGCCATATTGCTCTGCTACCACATAAGGCGAATGATTCGGTAACATCACGCCACCTGAGCCAACACGCAAGGTCTTCGTGTTGGCTAGCGTATGCTGAATTAAAAGTGCGGTCGCTGAACTTACCAAATTCTTCATATTATGATGCTCAGCAATCCAATAGCGTTCAATGCCGATGTTTTCAGCATGTTTTGCAAGATTGACCATCGACTCAACGGCTTGCAAATAAGTTTGCCCTTCCCGAACGGGAGCGAGATTAAGAATAGAGAGCTTCATTTTATTTCCTCATGATTGATTTGTTGAGCGTCATTATACGTGTTTTTTCTGGCAGAAATATCGATAAAATTAGAATAGACTGTTCCGAGAAAAGGAAAAATATTGCAAAATAAGCGCAAATTCAGATGTATTCGAAAAAATGATTGTATTTAATAATATTTCCCTAAAGCGCGGGCAAACCGAATTGCTCGAGAATGCCACGGCGACCATCAATCCGAAACAAAAAGTCGGCTTGGTGGGTAAGAATGGTTGCGGTAAGTCTTCTCTTTTTGCCCTATTAAAAAAAGAATTAACGCCAGAGGGCGGCGAGGTCACTTATCCATCCAACTGGCGGGTATCTTGGGTGAATCAAGAAACGCCAGCATTGGATATCTCCGCCATTGATTATGTGATTCAAGGGGATCGCGAATATTGCCGCTTGCAGCAGGAACTTAACCAAGCCAATGAATGTAATGATGGTCATGCGATTGCGCGCATTCACGGGCAATTAGAAACCTTGGATGCTTGGACAATTCAATCTCGCGCGGCTTCCTTATTACATGGTTTAGGCTTTAGCCAAGACGAAATCGCTCAACCAGTGAAATCCTTCTCCGGTGGTTGGCGGATGCGCTTGAATTTGGCGCAAGCATTGCTTTGTCCATCGGATTTATTATTGCTAGATGAGCCAACCAACCATTTGGATTTGGATGCAGTGATTTGGTTAGAACGTTGGTTAGTGCAATATCAAGGCACCTTGGTACTAATTTCCCACGACCGTGATTTTCTCGATCCAATTGTGACGAAAATCCTCCATATCGAAAACCAGAAGCTCAACGAATACACGGGTGATTATTCTTCCTTTGAAGTGCAACGGGCAACCAAACTGGCACAACAAACCGCGATGTATCGTCAGCAACAACAAAAAATTTCCCATTTACAAAAATATATCGACCGTTTTAAAGCCAAAGCGACCAAAGCTAAACAAGCACAAAGCCGCATAAAAGCCTTAGAGCGCATGGAGCTAATTGCACCGGCTTATGTGGATAATCCTTTTACCTTTGAATTTCGTCCACCACAATCTTTGCCAAACCCCTTGGTGATGATTGAACAGGCGAGCGCAAGTTATGGCAATGGTGAAAATGCGGTAGAAATTTTAACTAAAATTAAGTTGAATTTAGTGCCAGGTTCGCGCATCGGTTTGCTCGGGAAAAACGGTGCAGGGAAATCCACCTTAATTAAATTGTTAGCCGGCGAGCTCACCGCTCTTTCCGGTACTGTGCAATTAGCTAAAGGCGTGCAACTCGGTTATTTTGCTCAGCATCAATTAGATACCTTACGAGCAGATGAATCTGCTCTCTGGCACATGCAGAAACTCGCACCGGAGCAAACGGAGCAACAGGTGCGGGATTACCTCGGGAGTTTTGCATTCCATGGTGACAAAGTTAATCAAGCGGTGAAATCTTTTTCCGGTGGAGAAAAAGCCCGCTTGGTGCTTGCACTGATTGTTTGGCAACGACCAAACTTATTATTGCTCGACGAACCAACTAACCATTTGGATTTGGATATGCGTCAGGCATTAACCGAAGCGCTAGTGGATTACGAGGGCTCTTTGGTGGTAGTTTCCCATGATCGTCACTTACTACGTAATACCGTGGAAGAATTCTATTTGGTACACGATAAAAAAGTGGAAGAATTCAAAGGCGATTTAGAGGATTATCAAAAGTGGCTGAATGAACAAAATAGTGCGCCAGAAAATAAATCCTCGGAGAAAAATGACGACAATGAAAATTCCATGCAAAATCGCAAGGAACAAAAACGTCGCGAGGCCGAACTGCGCCAACAAACTGCACCTCTTCGCAAACAAATCTCTCAACTTGAAGAAAAAATGAATAAACATTCTTCCAAACTTGCGGAGATTGAAAACCAATTGGCGGATTCCGAACTATACAGTGCAGAAAATAA
This sequence comes from Parahaemophilus parainfluenzae, assembly GCA_018369675.1. GTDB lineage: Bacteria > Pseudomonadota > Gammaproteobacteria > Enterobacterales > Pasteurellaceae > Haemophilus_D > Haemophilus_D parainfluenzae_AC. The sequence continues at coordinate 19,134 of JAGZBU010000032.1, forward strand.
AGAAAAATTGACCGCACTTTTGGCGCAGCAAGTAGAGGTGAAAAAAGCCTTGGAAGAAGTCGAAATGGATTGGTTAGCGGCCCAGGAAGAATTGGAAGCAATGCTACAAGCATAGGGACAGCGTATGAGTCAAAGTCTTTTCCAACACACAAAACACGAAGAATATTGCCCTCAATGCGGTGCACCTTTGCAAATGAAACAGGGGAAAAAGGGGCTATTTTTAGGTTGTTCGGCATATCCTGCCTGTGATTATTTGCGCCCCTTGCATAAGGTGGAACATAAGGTGTTGAAAGAGCTTGATGAAACCTGTCCGCAATGTGGCAACCCACTCCAACTCAAACAAGGTACTTTTGGGATGTTTATTGGTTGCAGTCATTATCCCGATTGTGATTTTGTGGTGCATGAGCAACAGGATGATGAACAATCCATTGACTGTCCGGAATGCCATAAAGGACATTTGGTTGCCCGTCGCGGACGACAAGGGAAAATCTTTTATGGTTGCGATAACTTTCCCCATTGCAAATTTTCCTTACCGGCAAAACCCTACGCCATGCCTTGTCCACAATGCCATTTTCCACTTGCGCTATTAAAAAGTGAGAATGCCGAACAGCAAGTCTGGCAATGCGCGAATAAAGGCTGTCGCCATATTTTTGAGAACGAAAAATGAATATACAACAAATTGCCGCTCGTTTAATGCAAGACGAAGTCGTTGCCTATCCTACTGAGGCGGTATTCGGTTTGGGCTGTAATCCGCTAAGTGAAAGTGCGGTCAGAAAATTACTTAATTTAAAACAACGTCCGATTGAAAAAGGTCTCATTTTAGTTGCACCGAGCTTGCATTTTTTACAGCCCTTTGTTGATTTTTCCCACTTGTCGGGCGAACAGCTTGTACGCTTACAGGCACAATATGAACATCCAATCACCTGGGTGGTGCCGGCTAAGACAGAGGTTCCACATTTTCTGACGGGGCAATTTAATAGTATTGCGGTGCGTTTATGTACTCATCCTGCCGTCAAAGCCTTATGCGAAGAAACAGGCTTTGCTTTGACCTCAACCAGCGCCAACTTAACCGGTCAATCACCTTGCCGCAGCGCAGATGCCGTGCGTTCCCAATTTGGGGGAGATTTCCCCGTGCTTGATGAAGCTGTTGGTCAAGCACAAAATCCATCGGAAATTCGTGATTTGCTCACAAACCAACTATTCAGACAAGGATAAGATATGCTGCACTATGCCGTTTGGGGCAACCCAATTGCCCAAAGTAAATCCCCAGTGATTCATCGCTTATTTGCCAAGCAAACCCAACAAATGATGGAATATGTTGCCAAATTAGGTGACCTTGAGGATTTTGAGCAGCAATTACAGGCCTTTTTTGTTGAAGGAGCACAAGGTTGCAATATCACTGCACCATTTAAAGAACGCGCCTATGCGCTTGCTGAAGAACATAGCGAACGGGCGAAACTGGCAGAAGCCTGTAATACATTAAAAAAATTATCTAACGACAAACTTTATGCGGATAACACGGACGGCATCGGTTTAGTAACAGATTTACAACGCTTAGGTTGGATTCAGCCTCAACAACGTATTTTGATTTTAGGTGCCGGCGGAGCAACCAAAGGGGTATTACTGCCTTTATTGGAAGCACAACAGCAGATTGTCTTGGCTAATCGCACGCTAGAAAAAGCGCAACAGCTGGCAGACAAGTTCAAGCCTTATGGCACAATTGAAGCTGTCGCGATGGATGCGATTCCTGCACAAAACTACGATTTAGTGATCAATGCAACTTCGGCCGGATTAAGCGGGCATACTGCTGCCGTTGATGGCTCTATCTTATCATTGGCCCGCGCTTGTTATGACATGCAATATGCCAAAGGCAGCGACACACCTTTTATTGCCTACTGTAAATCCTTAGGTCTAAATAATGTTAGCGATGGTTTTGGTATGTTGGTAGCGCAAGCTGCTCATTCATTTCATTTGTGGCGCGGGGTGATGCCTGATTTTGTCGCAATCTATGAACAGCTTAAAAAGGATATGATATGAGTACAAAGACGAGGTGCCCTTGGGTAGGCAAACTTCCGATTTACATAGACTATCACGATAAGGAATGGGGTAAGCCACAATTTGATAGCCAAAAACTGTTTGAGAAAATCTGTTTAGAAGGACAGCAGGCGGGGCTTTCCTGGATTACTGTATTGAAAAAACGTGAAGCCTATCGGGCTGCATTCCATCAATTTGATCCTATTAAAGTTGCGCAAATGACCGAACAAGATATTGATCGTTGTATGGAAAATGCCGGACTTATCCGTCATCGAGCAAAACTGGAAGCCATTGTGAAAAATGCCAAAGCCTATTTAGCCATGGAAAAGTGCGATGAAAATTTTAGTGATTTTGTGTGGTCGTTCGTGAATCATCAACCGATTATCAGTGATGTACCGGATATTTCTGTAGTACCTGCCAGAACTGAAACCTCAAAAGCAATGTCAAAAGCGTTGAAAAAGCGTGGTTTTGTCTTTGTTGGCGAAACAACATGCTACGCTTTTATGCAATCAGTGGGGTTAGTCAACGACCATATAAATGGCTGTTGTTGTAAGTGATATTCCAGTATAATCCCCCTAATTTCATCTGAATAAGAACTGAATTATGAATAAAAAATATACCTT
>JAGZBU010000033.1:0-21126 GCA_018369675.1 Parahaemophilus parainfluenzae
TATCTGCTACTTCATCTTTTGCTTCTGAAACTGCTTTTTTCACTTCTGATGCTTTATCTTCAGCCGCATCTTTCACTTCAGCAGCTTTATCTTCCACAGTTTCTTTTGCTCCTGATGCTTTGTCTTCAGCTTTATGTTTTAGCTCAGCTGCTTTATCTGCTGCTTCATCTTTTGCTTCAAAAACTGCATTTTTTACTTCTGCAACTTTATCTGCAACTGCATCTTTTAATTTAACTACTTTGTCTACAAGTGTATCTTTTGCTTCAGAAACTGCTTCTTTTGCTTCTGATACTTTGTCTTCAGCCGCATCTTTCACTTCAGCAACTTTGTCTTCAGCAGCATCTTTTAGCTCGGCTGCTTTATCTGCCGCTTCATCTGTTGCTTCTGAAACTGTTTTTTTCACTTCTGATGCTTTATCTTCGACGGCTCTTTTTACTTCAGAAAATTTGTCATCGATTGCTTTTTTCATTTCAGCAGCTTTATCATCGATTGCTTCTTTTGCTTCAGAAACTGCTTTTCTTACTTCAGATACTTTATCTTCAGTTACATCTTTCACTTCAGTAGCTTTGTCTTCGACCACTTCTTTTGCCTCAGACGCTTTATGTGTCACTGCATCTTTAATGTAGTTAGCCGCTGCCAATAATGCATCTTTAACTTGTGTTGCTGCATTCACTGTCGTATCTTTTACTTCAGTTGCTTTATCTTCAATGTTATTTTTCATAACTACTCTCCTTGTATCATTATAATGGCTAATTTAAGCTATTCAGTTATAGCTCACTTTTAGTCTATCAAAAAAATTTAAAAAAAACACCCAGAAATACACATTTCTAGGTGTTTGTTATTTAGCGACTTTTGGAGTCAACTATAGTTATAGTTCAAAAAAGTAAATCACATCAAACTTTATTTTCATATTATCTTCAATCAACTTTAACCATTTTCTTTGGGATAATGGAAAGCTTCAATGGTGCCTTTTTCACCATTCCAGTCAATTTGAACTATCGTTGAAGGATAAAAACTAATTGGATTTCGCTTACCATAAAGCTCTGAAACAATACTGCCTACTAAAGGTAAATGAGAAACGAGTAAAACACTTTCAATACCTTCTTCTTGCAAGACAGATAGATAATCAGCTACCAATGTAGCATTACCGTAAGGTGTAATCCCACTCCAAATTTCAATATCATTAAGCGTATTACCTAAGGCTAAATTTACAAGCTCAAACGTTTCTTGTGCTCTTACATAAGGACTGACAATCACTTTCTGAACTGAAAGTGCGGTTGAATTTAGATGGGTTTTAAGCCATTGACCTTGTGATATTGATTGTTTGCATCCGTAGTCGTTTAAATGTCTCGACTCATCTGATGAAGCAATAACTTCTGCTTCTCCATGACGCATAATAAAAATTTTCATGTATTGGCTTTCCTAAAAATAATAAAAAATAAATTTTATAGATCAAAAATGGGGGCAAGCCCCCACTTTATTAATTCGCTTTCACTGCTTCTGCAATTTCTTCTGCACATTGTTTTGCAAGTACACCGTCTTCACATTCGACCATGACGCGAATAAGAGGCTCAGTACCAGACTTACGCAGTAAAATTCGACCTTTGCCTTCTAAACGTTTTTCCACATCTGCAGCTACTGCTTTTACCGCTTCACTTTCTAATGGATTATCACCACCAGCAAAACGAACATTAATGAGTACTTGAGGGAATAATTTCACCGCACTTGCAAGCTCGTTTAAAGATAAACGATGTTGAACCATTGCACTTAATACAGCTAGTGATGCAATAATACCATCACCTGTCGTATTTTTATCAGCAATAATGATATGGCCAGAGTTTTCTCCGCCTAGCGTCCAGTTATGTTCTACCATTTTTTCTAACACATAACGATCGCCAACGTTAGCACGCACAAAAGGTACACCTAACATTTTTAAAGCAATCTCTAAGCTCATATTACTCATTAATGTGCCCACTACGCCACCTTTTAGCTGACCTGAACGTAAAGCTTCACGAGCAATAATGAAAAGGATTTGGTCACCATCTACTTTATTACCTAAGTGATCCACCATCATAATACGGTCACCATCACCATCATAAGCAAGACCAACATCTGCTTTTGTTTCAAGCACTTTTTCCTGTAACGCTTTTACATCGGTTGCTCCACATTTCTCATTAATATTGATTCCGTTAGGATCTGTACCAATTTCAATCACTTCTGCGCCTAACTCACGTAATACATTTGGCGCAATATGATAAGTCGCACCATTTGCACAATCCACCACAATTTTATAACCATCTAAACCAAGGTGGGCAGGGAAAGTACTTTTACAAAATTCAATATAACGTCCTGCAGCATCACTGATACGGCTTGCTTTACCTAAATCAGCAGACTCCACACAATCCATTGGCTGATCAAGCATGGCTTCAATCGCTTCTTCAATATCATCTGGTAATTTTGTGCCTTGTGAAGAGAAGAATTTAATCCCGTTATCATAATAAGGGTTATGTGATGCCGAAATGACAATACCCGCTTCTAAACGGAAAGTGCGGGTTAAATACGCCACGGCAGGTGTTGGCATTGGACCGGTAAATGCAGCAGTTAATCCTGCCGCAGCTAAACCTGCTTCAAGTGCAGATTCCAACATATAACCTGAAATACGAGTATCTTTCCCGATTAATACCGTGCGAGAACCTTGAGAGGCTAAAACTTTACCCGCTGCCCAACCTAATTTTAATGCGAAATCAGGTGTGATTGGATATGTACCTACTTTTCCACGTACACCATCAGTACCAAAATATTTACGATTTGCCATGTTTATTCCTTATTAAATTTGAATAACGATGTTGCAGAAATCATTTATTCTACAACATATAAAATCTGTTAGTTTTTTTACGCTTGTTGCGTTGCCTGCCATACTTTTAAAGCATCTGCCGTTGCAGCTACATCATGTACACGCAAAATTGTCGCACCATTTTGAGCCGCAATTAATGCCCCGGCTACACTTCCTACAACACGTTCAGTCACGGGCTTATCTAATACAGCACCAATCATCGATTTACGTGAAAGCCCTGCTAAAACAGGATATCCGCTTTCACAGAAGTGAGCCAACTGTTGTAAAAGCTTGTAGTTATGCTGTACTGTTTTACCAAAACCAAACCCCATATCCCAAATAATATTTTCTTTGGCAATGCCTGCTGTTAAACAAGCTTGAGTTCTATCAGTTAAAAACTGATAAACATCTTGAACCACATCATCGTAATGTGGATTAGTTTGCATTGTACGAGGTTGTCCTTGCATGTGCATAATACAAGTGGGTAAATTCAACTGTCCTGCTATTTCGAGTGCGCCAGGTTCACGTAGAGCACGAATATCATTGATTAAATCCATGCCGACCTTCGCCGCTTCTTGCATTACCACAGCTTTAGAAGTATCAACTGAAATCCAACAATCAAAACGCTTTTTTACCGCTTCAACCAAAGGTATCACACGTTGCAATTCTTCAGCTTCAGACACTTCTTCCGCCATTGGACGAGTTGATTCACCGCCAATATCAATAATTGTTGCACCTTCTTTCAGCATTTTTTCAACTTGAAATAATGCTTTGTCTAGACTGAAAAACTGCCCGCTATCAGAAAACGAATCAGGTGTAAAATTCAAAATTCCCATAATTTGAGGGAATGATAAATCTAGACATTTGTTATTAGCATAAAGTTTCATAAAGTACGGTCAATTTTTAAATCAAATTCGAAAGGTTAGATTATAACGGAATATAGTCATGAAAAGAATGAAATAATAAATAAAAAAGCCTTCCAAATTAGGAAGGCTTTATTTTTATGCTTCAGGATCTTCTGAATGATTAACCGCACTTTCAGTTTTCTCTTCTTGCGGTTTTGCTGTTGGTTTCGTGTCTTTGTTATCTTCCCAACCAGATGGTGGTGTAACAGGCTCACGATTCATCAATTGCTTGATTTGTTCTTCTTCAATGGTTTCATATTTCACTAACGCATCTTTCATGGCGTGAAGAATATCCATATTGTCGATCAAAATCTGTCTTGCTCTCGCATAGTTACGATTTACAATCGCACGAACTTCTTCATCAATTGCATGTGCTGTTTCGTCAGACATATGTTTTGCTTTCGCCATTGAGCGCCCTAAGAATACTTCGCCTTCATCTTCAGTATAAAGAATCGGACCGAGTTTATCTGAGAAGCCCCATTGGGTCACCATATTACGTGCAATATTGGTTGCCACTTTAATATCGTTGGATGCACCGGTAGAAATATTTTCTTCACCGTAAATCAAATCTTCAGCTAAGCGTCCTGCATATAGTGTGGAAAGTTTACTTTCTAATTGTTTTTGGCTGATACTAATTTGATCGCCTTCAGGTAAGAAGAAAGTTACACCTAATGCACGGCCACGAGGAATAATCGTCACTTTATGTACCGGATCATGTTCAGGCACTAAGTAACCCACAATCGCGTGACCTGCTTCATGGTACGCTGTCGATTCTTTTTGTTTATCCGTCATGATCATGGTACGGCGTTCTGGTCCCATGTTGATCTTATCTTTTGCTTTTTCAAACTCAAGCATCGATACAGTACGTTTATTGCTACGTGCAGCAAATAATGCCGCTTCATTAACCAAGTTCGCTAAATCAGCACCTGAATAACCAGGTGTACCACGAGCCAGTGTCATTGCATCTACATCATCAGCGACAGGTACTTTACGCATGTGAACTTTTAAAATTTGCTCACGACCTTTCACATCCGGTAAACCCACAACGACTTGACGGTCAAAACGGCCTGGACGCGTTAATGCAGGGTCAAGTACATCTGGACGGTTCGTTGCTGCAATAACGATTACGCCTTCATTACCACCAAAACCATCCATTTCAACTAGCATTTGGTTAAGGGTTTGTTCACGCTCATCGTGTCCACCACCTAAACCAGCACCACGTTGGCGACCTACTGCATCAATTTCATCAATAAAGATTAAGCATGGTGCATTTTTCTTCGCTTGCTCGAACATATCACGTACACGAGAAGCACCAACACCCACAAACATCTCTACAAAGTCAGAACCTGAAATGGTAAAGAAAGGCACTTTTGCTTCACCCGCAATAGCTTTTGCTAATAAGGTTTTACCTGTACCTGGAGGACCTACCATTAAAATCCCTTTTGGAATTTTACCACCAAGGTTTTGGAATTTTTTTGGTTCACGCAAGAAATCAACTACTTCACCGACTTCTTCTTTTGCGTCATCGCAACCTGCAACATCAGCAAAAGTCACTTTGATTTGATCTTGGTTCAGCATTTTCGCGCGGCTTTTACCAAAACTCATGGCCTTGCCACCGCCACCTTGCATTTGACGCATGAAGAAAATCCATACCCCTACAAGGAATAACATTGGGAACCACGAAATTAAAATTTGTGATAATAAACTGCGTTTTTCAAAAGGCGTACCTTCGATTTTAACTTTTTTATTTAGTAAGTCATCTAAGAGCTTTTTATCTTCCAACGGTGGCATGACGGTCATATATTTAGAACCATCATTTTTGGTCACAGTGATTTCATTCGCATCAAAACGCGCTTCTTTCACTTGACTATTACTCACATCATACACAAAGGTTGTGTAATCTGTTGAGTCACTCACGCCATTGGAATTAAAACTTTGGTAAGCTGTCATCATGACAATTGCTACCACAACCCATAGAACTAGATTTTTGACCATATCGTTCAAGGTTTAACCTGCCTTTCTTAAGTTAATTAAAATTAAACGAGATACTATCTCATCCCCGACACAATGAAAAGCTATCAAAGCAATTATCTATTCGCCTTTATAACCGCTTGCTACAATATAAACTTCGCGAGAACGCCCACGAGAGGCTTCAGGCTTACGCACTTTTACTACACTAAAGAGTGAACGAATTTCGCGCAGATACTCGTCAAAACCTTCTCCTTGGAATACTTTGACCACAAAACTGCCTTTTTTCGCCAAAACTTGCTTACACATATCTAAAGCCAGTTCAACTAAATACATTGCACGAGGAATATCAACAGATGGCATGCCGCTAAAATTTGGCGCCATATCAGACATCACTACATCAACTTTTGCTTCACCAACTCGTTCTAATAATGCATTCAGCACATTTTCGTCACGAAAATCGCCTTGCAAGAAATCCACGCCGACAATTGGGTTCATATCCAAAATATCACAAGCAATCACTCGACCTTTACCACCAATTTGGCTCACAACATACTGTGACCAACCACCTGGTGCGGCACCGAGATCCACCACTGTCATTCCCGGTTTAAACAATTTATCCGTTTGTTGAATTTCATCTAACTTAAAGTAAGCACGTGAGCGTAATTTTTGTTTATGTGCTTTCTGAACAAACGGATCTTTAAAATGTTCGTTTAGCCAACGAGAAGAACTCGCCGAACGTTTTTTCTTTCCCATAATCTCTTTCTTTTGTACTATTTTTTGTAGTAGTTTCGTCTATATTTGGGTACAATCTGCCAAATTCAAGGCTAGACTTACCAAAAAGTGCTGAAAAACCACGTTTTTTCTGACCGCTCTTTTCGGTCTTTTTTTGACTCATATTCATCTATTTAAAGGATTCCTTATGACAATATTATCAACAAAACAAAAACAATTTTTAAAAGGACTCGCTCATCACCTTAGTCCTGTCGTCATGCTTGGCGGTAACGGCTTAACCGAAGGTGTATTAGCCGAAATCGATAATGCGTTAAATCATCACGAATTAATCAAAGTAAAAATTGCTGGCGCAGATCGCGAAACCAAACAATTAATTATTGATGCGATTGTTCGTGAAACCAAATCATCTAATGTTCAAACCATCGGACATATTTTGGTGCTTTATCGACCAAGCGAGGAAGGTAAAATCCAGCTGCCTCGTAAATAATTGTTATCCCCTCAATTTGAGGGGATGTTTTTTTAGATGTAATTTACTTCAATAATCTCGAACTCAACCGTTCCACCTGGTGTGGTAATATTTACGGTATCATCCAACTCTTTCCCTACCAAGCCACGAGCAATCGGTGAATTCACAGAAATCAAACCTGATTTAATATCTGCCTCATCATCACCCACAATTTGGTAAGTGACTTCTTCATCGGTATCGGTATTCACTAATACAACTGTCGCACCAAAAATAACTTTTCCGTTATTTGGTAATTTAGTGACATCGATAACCTGACAATTTGCAAGTTTGCTTTCAATTTCTTGAATACGCCCTTCGCAAAAACCTTGTTGTTCACGCGCAGCGTGATATTCTGCATTTTCTTTTAAGTCACCATGCTCACGTGCTTCAGCAATCGCCTTGATAATTTCAGGGCGACGCTCATTCTTTAAGAAATCTAATTCTTGACGTAATAGCTCCGCACCGCGCACGGTCATTGGAATTTGTTTCATTCTTTTTCCTTGAAATTTGGTAAAAACAAAACCACGACAACGTCTTGCAACCTTGCCGCAGTCAATGAAAAATAAAAAATGATTTACTCTATTGAGTTCGGAGCTTATTATTATTCGTCTTGAGAAAAATAGCAACCATAACAGAACTAAAAATGACTAAAAAATCTTCTATTTCGACCGCACTTAAAGCGGCATTTATCACACTAGGCTTTTCTTTTTCCTCTATGGCTGAAGTTAATGTGGCTTCTATTACCCAATACCTACCTGAAGGTGCTTCTGCCAGTATCATTGCCAAAAACCTCAATAAAGATCAAATTATCGCAGACTACAATGGTTCAACATTTATGTTGCCTGCCAGTACGCAAAAAGTGTTCACAGCTGTCGCGGCTAAATTAGTATTAGGTGATGCCTTCCAGTTTGAAACCTCACTTTTAAGTAACGGAAAAATTCAGAATAATGTTTTAGAAGGCGATCTTGTTGTGCAATTTACTGGAGATCCTGATCTGACCAGTGGACAACTTTATAGCCTATTAGCTAATTTAAAAAACCAAGGCATTCAGAAAATCAATGGTGATCTTATTTTAGATACCTCTGTATTTGCTAGCCATGATCGTGGGTTAGGTTGGATTTGGAACGATCTTACAATGTGCTTTAACTCCCCTCCTGCTGCAGCAAATATTGATAATAACTGTTTCTATGCCGAGCTAGATGCAAATCAACCTGTAGGTGAAACCGTCAAAATTAACGTTCCTGCTCAATTCCCTATTCAAGTTTTCGGACAAGTTTATATTGTGGATCAGCAAGAAGCCGGTTATTGCCAGTTAGATGTCGTTGTTCACGACAATAATCGCTATCAAGTAAAAGGCTGTATTGCACGCCAAACTAAACCATTTGGGCTTAGCTTCGCCGTGCAAGATCCAGATGCCTACGCTGCTGCCATTATTCAACGTCAATTAAAACGTCTTGGTATTGAATTTACCGGTCAGGTAAAACAACCTCAAAAACCACAGCAAGGGCAAAAACTTGCACAGCATCTATCTAAACCGTTACCTGAGCTATTGAAAAAAATGATGAAAAAATCGGATAACCAAATTGCCGATGCCTTATTCAGAGCCGTAGCCTACAACTACTATAAACGCCCTGCCTCATTCCAATTAGGCACATTAGCAGTGAAATCCGTATTGCAAAAACAAGACATTAAATTTGGTAACAGCATCTTAGCTGATGGTTCGGGTCTTTCTCGTCATAATTTAGTTGCACCGAAAACCATGCTTTCTGTCCTAGAATACATTGCCAAAAACGAAGATAAATTGCACTTAATGGAAACTTTCCCAATTGCAGGTGTGGATGGCACAATCAGTGGGCGTGGTAGCTTAATTAATCCACCACTGGTAAAAAACGTCATCGCTAAAACTGGCTCATTGAAAGGTGTCTATAACCTTGCCGGTTTTATGACCAATGCACGAGGTGAAAAAGTGGCTTTCGTTCAATTTATCAATGGCTATTCAACCGGTGATTTAGAAAGTAAGACAAAACGAGCACCACTTGTGCAATTTGAAAGTGCGCTTTATAACGATCTCTATAAAGACTAAAACGCATAAAAAAATGACCGCACTTTGAATACATCAAGTGCGGTCATTTTTCTTTCTATTTAATCAAAAAGAAAAAGCACTAAATTCTCATTGAATTAGTGCTTTTTTACGCTCTTAAATATGCTTAACCTTCATTATGGATTTCAAGGTTGCTTGCATCTTTCTCCCGTTTTTTCTTTGCCGAATCACTCCGTTGAGAAGCGATACTATCAAGGTATTCTGGTGTGATATCGCCCGTAATATATTCGCCAGTAAAGACTGAACAATCAAATCCCTGAATAGCTGGATTTTCTTGGCGTACTGATTCTGTCAGCGCTTCAAGATCTTGGAAAACCAATTTATCTACGCCAATCAATTTCGCAATTTCGTCAACATTACGACCATAGGCAATGAGTTCTTGTTTTGTTGGCATATCAATACCGTAAACATTCGGATAACGAATTTCTGGTGCCGCAGATGCAAAGTAAATTTTCTTCGCTCCTGCCGCTCTAGCCATACTCACGATTTGTTCGGATGTTGTACCACGAACAATAGAATCATCGACTAATAACACATTTTTATCTTTAAATTCCGCTTTAATCGTATTGAGCTTGCGACGAACTGAACTGATACGTTGTGCTTGACCTGGCATAATAAATGTACGGCCAACATAGCGGTTTTTCACAAAACCTTGACGATAAGGTTTGCCTAAAATTTTTGCAATCTGTAAAGCAATGTCTGTTGAAGTTTCCGGTACTGGAATCACTACATCAATGTTATCAGCTTCCTCAACCCATTCTTTTGCAATTTTTTTACCTAAATGTTCGCCCATGTGAACACGTGCCGCATAGACAGACACACCGTCTATTGTTGAATCAGGACGAGCAAAATAGACATACTCAAAAATACACGGATTTAAGACCGCACTTTCTGCGCACTGCTCAGCATAAAGCTGGCCATCAAAGGTCACATAAATCGCTTCGCCCGGTGCAACATCACGTACTAATTCAAAACCTGCAACGTCTAATGCCACACTTTCAGAGGCAAACATATATTCTACAAAGCCGTTTTCTTCTCGTTTACCTAACACGAGTGGACGAATGCCAAAGGGATCGCGAAATGCCACCATGCCATGTCCAATAATCATTGCTAAACATGCATAAGCACCACGGATATCTTTGTGTGTCGCACGAATTGCATTAAAAATATCTTGTGGATCGAGATGGTATTTATTCACTCGATCTAAATGATTTGCAAGAATATTGAGAAGAAGTTCTGAATCCGAATTCGTATTTATGTGACGACGTGCTTCTTTAAATAATTTATCTTTTAATTCGTCTGAATTGGTTAAGTTGCCATTGTGAACAAGGCTTAAACCATAAGGTGAGTTAACATAGAAAGGCTGCGCTTCAGATACACTTGAACTGCCGGCGGTTGGATAACGTACATGTCCGAGGCCTGCATGACCTTGTAAACGTAACATATGTTCTTGTCTGAATACATCGCTTACAAGACCATTAGCCTTACGCAAACGGAAGCGGTTTTCATCATCGATTGTGACAATCCCCGCCGCATCTTGACCTCGATGCTGTAATAACGTTAATGCTGCATAAATGGATTCATTAACCGGATTTTGGCTAACGATACCGACAATTCCACACATACTGATTGACTACCTTATTGTTTAAAAGTTGAGTTTAAAAAACTAGAACTTGCTTGTAGTTGTTGGAAGAACCATTCAATAATGAAGCCGAAATGAGGAATTAATTTTGATTCTTTCCACCAATCGGTTTGTTCAAAGTTAGTGAAGGTATCCAAGAAGAATAAGATCGCAGCAACGATTAACGCCCCACGAATTAAGCCAAATGCCGCACCAAGAACACGATCTGTTCCGGTAAGTCCTGTTTTATCCACTAATTGGCTAATCACATAATTAACAATGCCGCCTACAATTAAGGTTAAAACAAATAAAATGCCGATTGCTGTGCCATTACGCACGTAGTCAGATTCGATTTGAGTAAGATAAGTGGCGAGATAAGGATAAAATTGGCTAGCGACAATAAATGCAACGACCCAACTTGCAAGGGACATCACCTCTCGCACAAACCCACGTAATAAACTCACGATAATCGAAAATGCGATGATGCCAATGATAATGTAATCAATCATTAAATAGTCTCTCAATTAAAAAGGGCCGCCATTGCGACCGCAGTATTTTACATAAAAAACAACAAAAGGAAAACGTTTGCGTCAATTAAATTTAAAGCTATTGACTAGATTTCCTGCCAAAATGCCTTGTCTAATTTTTGCTGTGCCTTTTGCAATACTTCTGCCAAGTGCTGATATGTCGGTCTATCTTGCACGGTTGGCAAACTTTCATGTTGTTTTCTTAAACGTTCACTAATCTCATAAAACCACTGAGAACTTTGCGGCTCTAACGGTGATTCTGCACGTTTTCCCAACCAATATAAACCTTGAAATGGCATCACTAATGCACAAAGTGCGGTCAAAATAGCAATCGCTAATGCAGTAAGATCCGTCTTGGCATAAAACTGCTGCCAAACCACCGCAAATACCGCCATAAAAGGCATGAACTTTTGTGCAAATTTCGTGGCTTTAATAATGCGATTTTCGGGGAAAATAATACCGAGTTTCGCTTCTAATGGCCACGTTTGCAAATATATTTGCCCACGTTTTAAGGTTGAAAAAAATGATGACATAAAAACATCCTAGAAAATAACCGCACTTATAATACTCTAGTTTAGGTTTAATTGTCATCCTTAACTAGAAACTGTTGAAATTTTCAACTTTTCTAATAAAAGATCGTATTTTTCCCCTCCAGTTAATTTATTTTATACGCCAAAAGGTGTATTCTATGCAAGATTTGTAGTCTGTTCTTTTGAATGGATTTTTATTAACCTCAATCAAAAATAGGGTTCCTATGTCAAAACTTGTTCTCATCCTTAACTGTGGTAGTTCTTCATTAAAATTTGCAATCCTTGATCCTGCAACAGGTGAAGAAAAATTATCAGGCTTAGCAGAAGCATTTTATCTTCCTGAAGCTCGTATCAAATGGAAACTTAACGGTGAAAAAGGTAGCGCAGATTTAGGTGCTGGTGCAGCGCACACAGAAGCGCTTAACTTCATCGCGTCAAATATTATGACTGATGAGCTTAAAAACTCTATCACCTCGATTGGTCACCGTATCGTTCACGGTGGTGAGAAATACACCCAATCTGTTGTTGTAACAGATGAAGTGGTTAAAGGTATTGAAGATGCAGCACAATTTGCTCCACTTCACAACCCAGCTCACTTAATCGGTATCCGTGAAGCATTCAAAACATTCCCACACTTAAAAGATAAGAACGTTGTCGTATTTGATACAGCATTCCACCAAACCATGCCTGAAGAAGCATACTTATATGCACTTCCATACTCACTTTACAAAGAACACGGTGTACGTCGCTACGGTGCACACGGTACCAGCCACTACTTCGTTTCTCGCGAAGTCGCTGAATACGTAGGCAAACCAGCAGACCAAGTAAACGCAATTATCTGTCACTTAGGTAACGGTGGTTCTGTTTCTGTGGTTCGTCATGGTAAATGTATCGACACATCTATGGGTTTAACCCCGTTAGAAGGTTTAGTGATGGGTACACGTTGTGGTGACATCGACCCTGCAATCGTTTTCTACCTATACAAAAACTTAGGTATGTCAATGGATCAAATCGAAGAGACTTTAGTGAAAAAATCGGGTCTTTTAGGTTTAACTGAAGTAACAAGTGACTGCCGTTATGCAGAAGATAACTACGACGATGCATCTAAACCAGAAGCAAAACGTGCATTAGATGTTTACAGCTACCGTTTAGCAAAATACATCGGTGCATACATGGCCGTTTTAGGTGATGATCACTTAGATGCTATCGCATTTACGGGTGGTATCGGTGAAAACTCTGCTCACGTTCGTGAATTAGCGTTAGGCCACTTAAAATTATTCGGCATCAAATTAGACAAAGAACGCAACCTTGCTGCTCGCTTTGGTAAATCAGGCGTGATCACTGCTGATGACTCTGCATTCAAAGCGATCGTTCTTCCAACCAACGAAGAATTAGTAATTGCACAAGACACAGCACGTTTAGCGGGCTAATCAACTTCCTTCAAACCTGCTGAGAAATCAGCAGGTTTTTTCATTCATTAAAAGGTATATCAAAATGACTAAAGCAGTTATTCTTATTCCAACTAGCACAGAAGCAAATTTAGCAGCAGCACTAGATGCAGCTAAAACAACAGGCGCTGTCGTATTCAATGCAGTAGAAGATGTAAAAGCCGCTCAAGCATTAATCGCAAATAATCAAAAAGACGTGTTGTTAGAAAAAATCGTTGCTGATTTCCAAGCATTAAATGCAAATCTAGTAGTTGTTAAAGGTGTTCAACCTTCAGCTCAAGCGCCTTTTGCAAATAGCTTAAACTTTGCGGTTGCACAAACCTTAGATGCACAAATCATCTTAGTGGCAAACAATGAAGAAGGCACATTAGTAGAGGCTGTTGCTTCAGAGTTTGGCGGTGTGAATAACACTGACATCTTAGGTGTATTTGGTGCACAAGCAGGCAAAATTAAGGCTTTAGATGCACAAGCATTAGCTGCTGCAATCTCTGCACCACTTGCTCGTGAAGCACGTATTTCTCCAGCAGCATTCCGTTTTAAATTAACTGATTTAGCACGCAAAGCAGGTAAAACCATCGTATTACCAGAAGGTGATGAACCTCGTACTGTTAAAGCGGCAGCTATCTGTGCTGAACGTGGTATCGCAAAATCAGTATTATTAGCGGATCCTGAATCAGTGAAAAAAGTTGCGGAAGAACAAGGCGTGACTTTAGGTGCTGACGTAACGATCATCAATCCAGCTGACGTACGAGAAAACTACGTTGCTCGTTTAGTTGAATTACGTAAATCTAAAGGTTTAACTGAAGAACAGGCACGTGCACAATTAGAAGACACTGTTGTATTAGGTACGATGATGTTAGAAGCGGGTGAAGTAGATGGTTTAGTCTCTGGTGCCGTTCACACCACTGCAAATACCATTCGTCCACCGATGCAAATCATCAAAACAGCACCTGGTAGCTCAATTATCTCGTCTGTATTCTTCATGTTATTACCAGACCAAGTATTAGTATATGGTGACTGTGCAGTAAACCCAGAGCCAACTGCTGAACAACTTGCTGAAATCGCAATTCAATCCGCTGAATCGGCAAAAGCATTTGGTTTAAATCCGAAAGTCGCAATGCTTTCTTACTCAACCGGTACTTCTGGTTCTGGTCAATCTGTAGAGAAAGTAAAAGAAGCTACCCGTATTGCACAAGAAAAACGTCCTGATTTATTAATCGATGGTCCATTACAATACGATGCAGCGGTGATGAAAGATGTCGCAGCGTCTAAAGCACCAAACTCTAAAGTAGCAGGTCAAGCAAACGTATTTGTATTCCCTGATATCAACGCAGGTAACATCGGCTATAAAGCGGTTCAACGTTCTGCTGATTTAGTGGCTGTAGGCCCAATGCTTCAAGGTATGCGTAAACCGGTTAATGACTTATCTCGTGGTGCATTAGTGGATGATATCATCTACACCATCGCATTAACTGCGATCCAAGCAACTCAAGCTTAATTAAAACCATAACTGTAAAACACTAAAGAAAATAACCGCACTTTTGATGATTCAAAGTGCGGTTATTTTTAGGCTTGTTTTTAATGACTACTCTACGGATTTTAAGTATTCAACCAGCTTCAAGCCAATTTCTCTTCTCCATCCTAAAAGCAGATCAGGCTGTTTTGTCATATCTTCATTTTTTAACCAGACCCATTTAATGAGATCTTCTAAATTTCGTTTACTGGCTAGAATATCGAGAGTTAATCCTTTTGGGGTCAGTTCATAAGCTTTTTCTTGTAATAATCGAATTGCCTTTTTATAACGAGGATCATCCACAATACGCACTAAACGTTTGGGATAATCATAAGGCGAAATTCGACGGCTTTGTGCTAACAATTGAAGCATTTTTTTACCACGCACACGGACTTCATTTTCAGATAATCCAAGCGCTAACATTTCTGATGTATTACGAGGATTATTTTTTGCCACTTTCCAAAGGTTGTCTGATTTCACCACATAAGAAAGGGCTAAGTTTCGAGCCATTGCCGTTTCTTGTCGCCACTTTGCCAATAGCTGTAAACGCGCTAATTCAAGGGGATTAAGCTTCCAGACATTTGGAATATCTAAATAAGCTTTATTTGGATCACGATCGTCTAATTTACTGGTTTTCGAGATCGCAAGCTGGCAATCATCAATTACTGCTTGAAGCCAAGGTGATTGCGCTAATTCTATTTGCATCTTTTGATAGACCGGTAAGAGATACCATACATCTCCTGCGGCATATTGTAGCTGTACGGGTGAAAGTGGACGTTTTAGCCAGTTTGTACGTGTTGCCCCTTTATCCATTTCAATGCCTAAATAATGTAACACCAATTTGGCTAGGCCCGCTGAATTAGCAAAACCTAAAAAACGTGCCATAATTTGTGTATCCATCATAGGTTGTGGAAGTGCATCAAACTCTTGTAAGAAAACCAATAAATCTTCATTACAAGCATGCAAAATTTTTGTCACCTGCTGATCGCGTAATAATTCCACAAAAGGTGAAAAATCAGTAATGGATAAAGGATCGATTAATGAAACACGTTCACCATCATAAAGTTGAATTAATCCTAATTTAGGATAATAGGTCGATACCCGCATAAATTCGGTATCTAAAGCGACCGCACTTTGCTGACGAGCTAACTGGCAAACCTGAGCCAGTTCTTCATTATTTTGAATTAACGTAAAGTGCGGTTGATTTTGGCATTCTTTTATCATTGTAATAGGATGTATTTTCAAATAGAGATACAGACTAAACAGGGATATGAACACATATCCCTGATTTAATTAATGTTGCGCGCGTTTTGCTATTTCTTCATCACGCAGTATGCGTCTTAAAATTTTGCCTACATTACTTTTCGGCAATTCATCGCGAAACTCAATATCTTTCGGGACTTTATAACCTGTGAGATGTTGTCTGCAATGCTGGCGTAATTCATCACGCGTGAGGCTATCATCTTTCTTCACAACGAAGATTTTGATGGTTTCTCCCGACACCTCATGTGGCACACCAATAGCGACCACTTCAGCGACTTTATAATTTAGCATCACCACATCTTCAATTTCATTCGGATAAACGTTAAAGCCCGATACTAAGATCATGTCTTTTTTGCGGTCAACAATACGAAGGCTATAGCTCTCGTCCATAATGACGATGTCACCCGTTGCCATCCAGCCATCTTGAAGCACTTCAGCAGTCGCTTCAGGACGTTGCCAATACCCACGCATGACTTGTTCACCTTTAACCCAAAGCTCTCCGGCTTCACCAAGTTGTGCTTCTGAGCCATCGTCTTTGATAATCTTAATATCAGTATTTGGCACTGGCACACCGATTGTACCATTGTGTTTCACCACATTAATCGGACAAGCGGCAATTAGCGGTGAACATTCTGTCATGCCGTAACCTTCGATGATGTTACAGCCGGTTAAATCATGCCAACGTGTTGCGACTGATTGCTGGATCGCCATACCGCCGCCAACAGAAAGTTTTAATCGTGAAAAATCCACTTCTTTGAAATTTTCATTATTAAGCAGCGCATTAAACAAGGTATTTACCCCTGTAATCGCTTCAAAACGGTATTTTTTGAGCTCTTTAACAAAGCCATCAATATCACGTGGATTCGTAATTAAAAGCGCAGTCACGCCAAGCTCTAAGAAAAGTAAACAGTTTACCGTTAAAGCAAAAACATGATAAAGCGGTAAAGCCAGTACGGCAACGCGTTGCTTAGCATGATCGCCAATAAATGGCTCTGCAATCCACTTCGCTTGGAAAATATTGGTAATAATATTGCCATGTGTCAGCATTGCGCCCTTAGCAACACCGGTCGTTCCACCTGTATATTGTAAGAAGGCTAAATCTTCACGATCTACTTGAGGACGAACATATTGACGAAATTTACCAATACTCAATACTTCACGGAAAGTGACAGCATTCGGTAATTTATATTTTGGCACTAACTTTTTAACATATTTCACAACAAAATTGACCAAATTACGCTTACCAAAAGAAAGCTGATCGCCCATTCTTGTTAAAATCACGTGCTTCACTTTAGTATTAAATACAATTTTTTCTAAGGTTGAAGCAAAGTTTGAAACCACAACAATGGCTGTTGCGCCGCTATCTTGTAACTGATGTTCTAATTCACGTGGGGTATAAAGTGGATTTACGTTTACCACAACTAAACCCGCACGTAAGATACCAAAAAGCGCAATAGGATATTGCAATAAATTCGGCATCATCAATGCAACACGCTCACCACGTTCTAACCTTAATTCATTTTGTAAATAAGCGGCAAATGCACGGCTACGCTCTTCTAATTTACGAAATGTTAAAACCTGCCCCATGTTGATATAGGCGGGACGGTCTGGGTGCTCACGAATTGCTTTATCTAAAATATCGAGAATAGAATCATACTTGGATGTATCCAGCGTGGTTGGTGAACCTTCTGGATAATTTTGAAACCAAACTTTTTCCATTTTTTATCCTTATTCTTTGGAAAATTTTCTTAATTTTATCATGTAGTTAATAGAGATAATAGCGAATTTCAGGCTCGCCATACCAATAATACGGTCGTCTACCGAAAAAGCCCCAATCATCCCACATATCATCTGGATAATAATAACTTTGTGAAAGCTTCCAGACACGATAATGATTGGTTTTAATAACCGGATAAATATAGTTGGCTTGATCAACCTTGCCTTGTTCTGTTTTCAGCAAGGTACCACCAATTGTAATAAATTGATCTTTTAAGCTTTCAGGTTCTACAAAGCCATCAAGATAAGTGATAAAACGTCCATTAGGTTGTTCATCTATCATGGGTTTTGCTGAAGTTGAATAAACTGGATAGCTTAATACTTCAATTTTAGTTTTATTCGGCAAGGCTTGTGCGGTTAATACTTTTCCACCTAAACGAATTGATTTGCACTGACAGCTATAATCACTCGGTTGAATTGAAGACAATGATTTTAAAGTAAACTGCTCTTTTTCCAGCCCTTTCGGTGCATTGACACATCCCACTAATGTGGCCGAAAGTGCGGTCAAAACTAAGATCGTTTTTTTATTCATCTTCAACTCCTTTTTGAAAATTATTCACGCCCAGGTAATTTTTTCCAAGTTACTTCATTACGCAAATAAACAGGTTCAATTTCTAAGGCGGATATGACTTTATTTTGAGCATAATCTGTTAAAGCAAGCTCAAGCATATATTGTGCAGAAGGTAAAATAATATCGCTCCCATCTAAACCACTGTCTTTAAATTGAGGATACGCAGCCCAACCGGTTCCGACTCGATAGGCGGTTAAATCTGAAAACTGTTCAAGCACTTTTTCTGGTTGGCAAACTTGTTCTTCAATGACTGGGTTCCATTGGAAAAACTCCCCCAATTCTGACCGCACTTTTTCTCGTTTTACTTGAGAAAAATAAACTTCATTCATTCTCGCATCAATGGTAGCTGCGACATTTTCGGCTTGATGTAATTCAAATGCAGCCTGAGCCATTGCTGTTAAATTTGATACCGCAATAACAGGTAAATCAGCACCAAATGCAAGCCCTTGAGCAATCCCTGCACCGATACGAACACCAGTAAAACTACCCGGGCCGCGTCCAAATGCTAACACATCCACTTGTTTCAAATTGATACCTGAATTGGCAAGTAACTCATCAACCATTGGAAGAATACGTTTTGTATGTGTACGTTGTGCTAATTCATCTAGATGTGTTTTTTCGCCTTTATGCCAAAGAGCAACAGAACAGGCTTCTGTTGAAGTATCAAGTGCTAATAAAGTGATATTTTTCATTATTAATCCATTTTCTCATTTTGTAAGAATTGTACCACTTTGTTGAGATCTCGGGTACGGGTTGAATTAGGTAAACTTTTTAGAAAGGTTTCGCCGTAATTTCGCATCACAAGACGATTATCACAAATAATTACCGCACCACGATCCGTTACATCTCGAATTAGGCGCCCTACACCTTGTTTCAGCGTAATAACCGCTTCAGGGATCTGTATATCATTAAATGGATCGCCACCTTGTAATCGGCAATCTTCAATGCGTGCTTTTAGTAAAGGTTCATCTGGTGCGGTAAAAGGCAATTTATCAATAATGACTAAGGAAAGTGCATCACCACGGACATCCACGCCTTCCCAAAAGCTAGAGGTGGCAACCAATACACTATGGGTTTCATGAATAAATTGTTCGAGTAATTTAGCTTTAGGCATTTCACCTTGTAATAAGATAGAAAGCTCACTATTTTCTCTAAAATACTCTGCCAAGCCTCTCATCATTAAATAGGAAGTACAAAGCACAAAGCATCGCCCTTTATTCGCTTCAATGATAGGCAACAACATTTCACCAAGAGATTGTAACGTATTATTTTGATTCGTTGCCGGTAAATAACGTGGCACGCAAAGTAATGATTGATTAGGATAATCAAAAGGACTGTGAAGAATTTTTTGTTCTGCTTGCTCAATACCAAGGCGCTGACAGAAATGATTAAAAGTGCCGCCAACTTCAAGCGTCGCCGAGGTGAAAATCCAAGCGGCTTCTTTATTATTTAGCTGTTCACCAAATTTATCTGCAACAGTAAGTGGCGTAATATGTAAACCAAATTGTCGTCCCATACTTTCGTACCAATAACAATAACCGACAATAGCCGTATCACAAAGACGCTGTAATTGATTTTTGATACTTTCAGTGCGTTCAAAAATACTATCCAAAGTCTGAGAGCGCCCTAATGCAATCTTGATAACTTCAGAAAGAAACTCAATTTTTTCTTGTAATAATTCAACCGATTTTTTAACCGCACTTTGTTTAAATAGCTCACGCCAATTTCCTCGCTGATTTCCTTCACCAAGTAGAAGACGGAAATCCTGAATGACTTTAAGCAAAGTATCTGCCGTTATACCCAGCTGTGGCATATCTTTCAATTCTGTTCGATAAACAATATTGATATCTTTACATAAATCAAATAGCTGGCGAGAGGTTAATAATTGACCAAAATACTGGCTTGCAATATCAGGAAGTTGATGTGCTTCATCAAAGATGATGACTTCCGCATTGGGAATAAGCTCACCAAAGCCACTTTCTTTTACCGCCATATCAGCAAAGAAAAGGTGGTGATTTACAACAACAAGATCGGCATTTAACGCTTTTTTACGAGCGTGTGCTACATAGCATTCAGCGTAGTTGGGACAATCTGTTCCCAAACAACTTTCTGCCGTACTCGTCAATTGGGGCAAAATTGGGCTATCTTCAGCCAATTCAATGCATTCTGTTAAATCACCTGTTTTCGTTGCATTATTCCATTTTCTTACTTTACTTAAATCGGCTAAAACAGATTTATCACCAAGCACACCTTGAGCAATAACTTGATCAAGCCGTTCCAAACATAAGTAATTGGATCGCCCTTTCAATAATGCAATTTTTCCAGAATAATTTAAGGCTTTTTTAATAGCGGGAAGATCTCTTGAAAAAAGCTGATCTTGTAGATTTTTAGATCCAGTTGAAATGATTGTTTTCTTTCCAGCAATGAGTGCCGGTGCCAAATAAGCAAAAGTCTTTCCGGTGCCTGTTCCAGCTTCTACAACAAGCGAACGCTTATTTTGAATAGCATATCCTACTGATTGAGCCATTTCGAGCTGTTCTGCTCGTGGCTTAAATCCTTTGATATTCTTACTCAATTCGCCATCACTGGAAAAGATCTTACTTATCTGTTTTTTCATAATTATTGCTATCTAGAAATAGGCGAAGATTTTATCATTATTAGACTCATTTATATATGAATTCTAATATTTTATATAAAACAAAAAACCCCAAGCCATTCAGCTCGGGGTTCTACATTCAGTACCTGGCGGTGTCCTACTCTCACATGGGGAAGCCCCACACTACCATCGGCGCATCGGCGTTTCACTTCTGAGTTCGGTATGGGGTCAGGT
>JAGZBU010000034.1:0-20737 GCA_018369675.1 Parahaemophilus parainfluenzae
CACGTCTTCTTTTTTGCCGGTTTTCACGTTTTCTAAACGTACACCGGTTACGCCCATGTTATCGCCTAATACTTCATTCAAAGTGCGGTCAGTATGAAGCACGATTTTGCCTTCTTCGACTTTTTTGTATAAGCGATCGATTAAGATCTTTTCTGCGCGGAAGCTATCGCGACGGTGGATTAAATGTACTTCAGACGCAATATTAGCCAAGTAAAGTGCTTCTTCAACGGCGGTATTTCCGCCACCCACAACGGCAACGGGTTTATTACGATAGAAAAAACCATCACAGGTTGCGCAAGCTGAAACGCCACGGCCTTTATAAGCAGTTTCAGATTCTAATCCGATATAACGTGCTGATGCCCCTGTTGCAATGATCAATGCATCACATGTGAAGGTTTGCATATCGCCATAAAGTTTGAACGGGCGAGAAGATAAATCGACTTTGTTGATATGATCAAACACGATTTCCGTTTCAAATTTTTCAGCGTGCTGCAACATACGTTGCATTAAACCTGGACCAGTGGTCATTTCAAAATCACCTGGCCAGTTTTCAATTTCGTCCGTGGTAGTAAGTTGGCCACCTTGTTGAAGACCGGTCACTAAAACAGGTTTTAAGTTTGCACGTGCGGCATAAATAGCGGCAGTATAACCTGCAGGGCCTGAACCTAAAATTAATAATTTGCTGTGTTTAACGTCTGACATAAAGAATCCTTTGTTATATAAAATAAAGCATGAGGCTTTTGGAATTCGTTCATTATAAAGCCTTCATACATAAAAAAATAGTTGATCGTATTAGTAAAGCAATGAATACAGCAATCGGCGATATTTATTGGTGATAGGATCCGCATTGCCAATGGCTGATAAAATAGATAAGAACTGTTGTTTTACCTCACCATTTTCCGCAGAAAGATCTTGCTTAAGAATGCTAAATAATAAATCCAATGCTTCGTCGTTTCGATTAGCCTGATGTAGCTGAACTGCCAATTTCAACGCAATTTCAGGGGTTGGATTTTTCGCATAATCCGCTTGTAATTGCTGAATTTCTGGCGTATCGGCTGCTTTAATTAAAAGCTCAATCTGTGCTTGTAAGGCATGCCAACGGCTGTCGCGATCCTGAATCGGAATTTGCGCTAAAATATCTGCCGCAGGTTCCGTTTTCTTCATGGCAATGTAAGTTTCCGCATAAAGTAACGCCACATCACTGTTTTTCTTATCCGAAAGTTCCCAGGCTTCTTTCAGTAATGGAAGAGCAGAGTCGTAATCTTCCACTTGTAAAAAATCCAAGGCTTTTTGGAATTTTAAATCTTCTTCTTTTGGCAAAATTGCACTCAAACGTTGCAATAAACTGGCTTCATCTAATGCACCAGGGAACGCATCTATTGCTTGAGCCTCTTTGAAAAGATAGGTCGTAGGCAATGCTTGAATACGAAATTGAGCAGCAATCATTTGTTCTGTTTCACAATTGACTAAGCAGAGAATAAATTGTCCTTGGTGTTGTTCAGCAACACGTTGGAGAACTTTTGCAAAATCAGCTGATTCTTTATGGCTTGGTGCATAAAAGTTAATGACAAGTGGTGTTTCCACCGAACGTTGCAACGTTTCAGTAAGATTTTGTTCGTTGAGCTCAACTAAGAAAGGTAAATCTGCCATTTTTATTCCTTCATAAATGGAAAATGATGCCTGATTTTAACAAAGTGCGGTCAGTTTTAGAAATGTTTTACAGGAAAAGAAAAGGGCAGTGTTAATCTGCCCTTAGTTGAGATGCATTTTTATTCTTTTGTTTCTTCCACTTTATCTTCTGGAAGGACTAGGTTAAGAATTAAGGCAAGTAATGAGCCTACGGTAATGCCTGAACCGAGCACTTCTTTGAAAAAGTGCGGTAATTTATCAAGCAATTCTGGACGAGTTGTCACGGCTAAGCCACAACCAATGGAAATCGCAATAATTAAACCATTACGTTTGCTACGTGCCACTTTATCCAGCATTTGGATACCGGCAGCGATAATCATCGCGAACATCATTAAGCCAGCACCGCCTAATACAGGCAATGGAATTGATACAATTAATGCACCGAATACAGGGAATAAGCCCGCTAGCGCTAGAAGCACCCCCGTTAGCGCAACCACGTGACGGCTTGCTACGCCAGTTAAGGAAATCACGCCGATATTTTGTGAGAATGACGAGAATGGCGTAGTGGACATAATGGCGGCTAAAGCAGAGCCTAAACCATCAGCTAAAACCCCGCCGCGTAAATGTCTGCCAGTGATTTCGGTTTTGGTGGCATTACCTAGCGCTAAGAAGTTACCGCTTGATTCAACGATCGTCACTAAATAGGCGATAGACATACCGATAATGCCTGAAATAGGGAAGGCTAAACCAAAGTGTAGAGGTTGTGGAATCGCAAAAGTTTGTGCTTGTTTTACACCTTCAAAGCTCACCCAGCCCATCGCTAAACAGACGATATAACCAGTCATCATCCCAATAACGATGGCGGCTGCAGAGAAAATCCCTTTACCCCATTGTACGAGAGCGACCACGATCACTAATACAAAGCTAGCCATCATTAAATTTTCTGGCGTCGCATAATTCGCATCACCACGTTGACCACCTGCAAACCAGTCAACCGCAACTGGAATCAGGCTTAAGCCGATCATCATGACAACAGTCCCTGTCACAAGTGGTGGGAACAATTTACGAATATATGGCATGAAGAAACTGCCGATAATCATCACTAAGGAACCAATGAGAGAAGAGCCTAATATACCAGCGATGCCATATTCACTGAAACCGATGGCAAGTGCAGCAGCAACGAAAGTAAAACTGGTCCCCATTACACTTGGTAAACGAATACCCACAGGTCCTAATCCTTTACATTGGATAACCGTTACCACACCAGAAATCAAGAGTGCAGCATTCACTAGCGTAATGGTGTCTTCAGTCGGTAATTTTAAGACGTTACCAATGACTAATGGTACGGCAATAATTCCCCCTAGTGCAGCAAGTAAATGTTGTGCGGCAAGGAGTAAACTCAATCCGAAAGGTGGTTTGTCTTCCACCGTATAAAGCAGGTTGTTATTCATTTGGTTTCCCTAAGTAAAAAAATTGTGCGAATTATACGTTAATTTTTATTTCAGGCAAACGTTTGCGTAAATAAAATAAAAAAGTGCGGTTAAAAATCATCTTGTTTTTAACCGCACTTTTTCGGTTTTAAAGGTTACATCCAGAAGAGATAAGCAATTGTCCCGATAATTATCATACAGGTTAAATCAATAAATTTACCCACGCGGATCATTTCGGATTGTTTCACAAAACCTGTCGAGTACACAATCGCATTCGGTGGGGTACCAACCGGCATCATAAAGGCACAAGATGCTCCTAAGCCGATAATCATTGCGAAACCAAGTGGTGGCATATTCAGTGCTTGTGCGATAGAAATAAAGATTGGAACTAGTAAAGCTGCACTTGCTGTATTTGAGGTAAACTCAGTTAAACAGACGATAAAGGCTGCAACAATTAATGCCATCACATAGTAGTGGCCACCTTCAATAATGAAGACGATACCATCCGCCATGATTTTGCTTGCGCCAGATTGAGTTAATACTGAGCTTAAGGTTAAACCGCCACCAAAGAGGAATAGCACGCCCCATTCTGTATTTTCTTGCACTTGTTTCCAACTTGCGATACCCGTTACACAAATGATAATAGCTGCGGAGAGCGCCACCATACTGTCAAAGCTGCCAATAGGTTTGGGTAAACCTAATGATTGAGAAATAATAGGGTTAAGGTATCCACCAAAAATCCAAAGAATCGCTACGGTGATAAAAATGACCAAGGTTAAAACACGTTGTTTGGTCATGTGAATTTTTTCAAATTCAGCAGCAAAACGAAGGCCTAATTTAGGTTTAAATACAAGATATAACCAACCAATAATAAGCGGGAATAAAATTAACATGACTGGCGTGCCATACATTAACCAGTCAGCAAAGTCTAAATGGAGCTGTGAAGCGGCAATGGCATTAGGCGGGCTTCCCACAAGCGTTCCCATTCCACCGATGGTCGCACTATAAGCGATCCCTAAAAGCACAAATACATAAGTATTATGTTCTTCTTTTTGATCTAATTGACTCAGAATGGTCATTGAAAGCGGAATCATCATCGCTGCAGTCGCTGTATTACTCATCCACATAGATAAAAATGCGGTTGCTAAGAAAAGGTAAAGCACCGCAACAAAGAGACGACCTTTTGCTAATTGCATGATTTTATTAGAAATCATTTTGTCGATCTTTTGCACATTTAATGCGGTAGCAATCGCAAAACCACCAAAGAATAAAAAAATGGTAGGATCAGCAAAGGCAACAAGCGCCTCTCGACTATTTACCAACCCGAGTAACACAGACAAAATAGGAACAAATAGCGCCGTGATAGTCACGTTTACTGCTTCTGTTAACCATAAAATAGCCACGAATGCCAATAATGACAAGCCTTTATTGGCAGCAGGCTCAAAAGGAAGGACGTTTAATAAAACAAAAAAGAGAATCACATCAGCAAGGAATACTACTGCATTTTTATTCAAAGCTTTAGATTGCGAGTCCGTAATAGGGGTTTGTTGCATATATTTTTCCTATATATTTTTTCTATATATTTTAAGAAGTTGGCGATTTTAGCATAAGAGCGCTTAATCAGAAAATAGGGGGTACTAAAAATTGATTAGTATCAAAGCAAAGTGCGGTCAAAATTAGAAGATTTTTGACCGCACTTTGTGCATGAGATATTTGTTTAACGAGATAAAATCGCTTTCACTTGCCTTTGTAATGTTGGCACAATCTCTTGTTCAAACCACGGATTTTTCTTGAGCCAAATTTGGTTACGTGGAGAAGGGTGAACGAGTGGGATAAAGTGAGGGAGAAAATCACGGAAATGGTGAACAGTCTCAGTGACATTAAGGTTATTTTCTGGCAAATAGTATTTTTGTGCATATTGTCCAATGAGAATCGTCAACTCAATATTGGGTAGATTAGCGAGAATTGCTGGATGCCATTTTTCCGCAAAACCTTTGCGCGGTGGTAAATCACCGGATTTTCCTTTGCCAGGGTAATAAAAATCCATCGGGATGACAGCAAACATACCCGAGTGATAAAAGGTATCGCGATCCACACCTAGCCATTCACGTAGGCGATCACCGCTTTTATCATTCCAATATAAACGACTTTCTTGCGCTTTAATTCCGGGGGCTTGTCCGACAATATTAATACGAGCTGTCGTTGGTGCAGCAAAAAGCGGTTCAATGCCTTGTGACGTAAAAGATTGATTGTCGGGGTCTTGCATAATGGATTGCGTGATTTGTGTAAGTGTTGGCATGGTACTTCCTTATTTATTGAAATAAAAATAGCTCATTTCTGATGAGCTATTTTATCATAATAACGAAATGACCATTATAGATGTTTTACACGGCGTTTTACTTCTTCCTGTTTACCCGCATTGAATGGGCGAGCATCAGGACTGCCGAGATAACCGCAAACTCGTCGGGTTACAGACACTTTTGCACTGTCATGGTTGCCACATTTCGGACAAACAAAGCCTTTACTTGTGCAATTAAATTCTCCTGTGAAACCACATTCGTAACATTCATCAATTGGCGTATTAGTGCCGTAGTAAGGCACACGATCGTAGCTATAATCCCATACATCTTCGAGTGCTTTGAGGTTATGTTGAATATTTGGGTATTCGCCATAACAAATAAAGCCCCCGCTTGCTAATTCGGGATAAGGCATTTCAAAGTCTAATTTATCGTATGGATTCACTTTTTTCTCTACATCTAAGTGATAGCTGTTAGTGTAGTAGCCTTTATCGGTAACGCCTTCAATGACACCAAATTGTTTGGTATCTAAACGGCAGAAGCGATCGCACAAGTTTTCACTTGGTGTGGAATAAAGGCTAAATGCATAGCCGGTTTCTTTCTGCCATTGTTTGACCGCTTCGCTTAAACGACGCACAATTGCGATGCCTTTTTCGCGTAATTGTTCATCGTCAAAAATATGCCCTTGTTTATACAATGCATTGATGGTTTCGTGAATGCCAATATAGCCTAAAGAAATTGATGCTCGGCCATTTTTGAAAATATTGGCAACGTTATCATCGGCTTTTAATCGAACACCGCAAGCACCTTCCATATAAAGAATTGGTGCGACACGAGCTTTGGTATTTTCTAAGCGAGCAATACGGGTAAGCAAGGCTTTCTTGGCTAGGGCTAAGCGTTCATCTAAAGTGCGGTAGAATTTTTCTTCGTTTCCTTGTGCTTCAAGAGCAATACGAGGTAGATTCAAACTCACCACTCCTAAATTATTGCGACCATCATGCACTTCATGACCATTTTCTTCATAGGCACCTAAGAAGCTACGACAACCCATTGGGGCTTTGAATGAGCCAGTGACTTTAACCACTTGATCATAGTTTAAAATATCCGGATACATGCGTTTTGATGCGCATTCTAATGCCAGTTTTTTAATATCATAGTTCGGATCTTGTTCGTTTTGGTTAATGCCTTTTTTAATGGTAAAGACCAGCTTAGGGAAGACGGGCGTTTTATGATTTTTACCTAAACCACGAATACGGTTTTTCAAAATCGACTGTTGAATTAAACGTTCTTGCCAACTTGTACCTAAACCAAAACCAAAGGTAACAAACGGCGTTTGACCATTTGATGTATGGAGCGTATTAACTTCATATTCAAGGGATTGAAATGCATCAAAACATTCTTTTTCAATTAGCGCTTTTGCATAACCTTCCGCATCCGGAATTTGCCATTGGGCGGCATTTTTCAAATGTTTTTCAAAGCTGAGTTGAACATAAGGTGCAAGTACTTCATCAATACGATTAATGGTTGTACCGCCATAAATATGGCTAGCGACTTGAGCGATAATTTGTGCAGTAACCGCTGTTGCTGTGCCGATAGATTTAGGCGGTTCAATTTCAGCATTACCCATTTTAAAGCCATGCGAAAGCATGCCTTTTAGATCAACCAGCATGCAGTTAAACATTGGGAAAAATGGCGCGTAATCTAAGTCGTGATAGTGGATTTCGCCTTTTTCATGGGCTTCAACAACATCTCTTGGCAGAATGTGACGTTTGGCATAATGTTTTGCCATAATACCCGCCAGTAAATCACGTTGGGTAGGGATCACTTTCGCATCTTTATTTGCATTTTCGTTAAGCAATTCCACGTTGCTTTGTTCAATCAGCCCTTCAATTTCTTTGGTTAATTGGCTGCGTTTCTCACGAGCAAGGTCGCGATCGTGACGATATTCAATATAGGCACGTGCAATTTGTGGATACTTGCTTGTCATTAAATGATCTTCAACGATTTTTTGAATCTGGTTGATATCAATTTCATGCTGATAGTGACTAAAAATCTCGGTATTAATTCGCTGGCTCAGATCATGGATATACATTTCATCAACAATATTGACCGCACTTGCCGCTTTTCTGATTGCATTAGTAATACGTTGTAGGTCAAACCCAATTCGTGAACCATCACGCTTAATCACGAAGAAAGCATTCATTTTATGACTCCTATATAGGCTAACTTAAAAAAAACGAAAGCACTATATATAGTTTTATTTAATAGATCAATGCACAATATGTAGTGTTATTTGCTGTTTTTTAATGGCTGAAATTAAGGTGAAACCTTGCTAAATCTGGGAGAAAAGAGTGTTTTTGTTGATAATTATTCTCAAATTATTTTTTAATAATTTGATCTGAATCAAGGTTTTGGGCAATAAAAAACGGACGAAAAATCGTCCGTTCTTTTAGTCTTAGAAAAGAAATTAAGCTGCAACCATTACCATGGCTGGGCGAATCACTCGACCGTTTAAGGTATAACCTTTTTGTAACACGGTGGTGATTTGATTCGTTGCAAAGCCTTCTGCTGGTTGCATAGAGATAGCTTGGTGAAGATCCGGATTAAAGGTATCACCTACTGCACCAACAGGCTCGACACCAAAGCGAGAAACCGTTGAGAGTAACTCTTTTAAAGTTAGCTCGACGCCATCGAATAAGGCTTTGATGTTTTCATCTTCCTTATTGGCAGGCGTTGTAAGCGCACGCTCTAAGTTATCAATAGTATTTAAAATGTCTTTTGAGAATTTTTCGAGCGCAAATTTATGTGCTTTTTCGATGTCTTGTTCACTGCGACGACGCATATTGTCAATTTCAGCACGTGTACGAAGCAATAAATCTTGCTCTTTTTTAGAGGTTTCTTCCACTTGTGCTTTTAATTGTTCTTCAAGCTCTTGTACGCGGGCAATCGCTTCTTCTAACGGATCTTCCGTTGAGGTGGTTTCTTGCTGAACTTCTTCAACAAGTTCTTCATTTTCATTTAAGTTTTGTGTTTGTTCTGACATCTTTTTCTCCATTTATCAAAAATAAGTGCTATTTTAGCAAAACTGAATTGCTATGTAATATAATGGCTAAAATTTTAAATTCAAGTGCGGTCAAAAATCAGGAAGTCTGTACTTGGGAGCAATCATAGTTATGGATGAATTAGTCAAATCATTTAAAACCATCGCCTTGATGGGAAAACCACGTCGCGACATTAATTTGCAAATGCATAAAAACTTGTATCAATGGCTGAAAGAGCGAGGATATCAAGTTTTAGTCGAAAAAGAGGTGGGTGAAAAATTTGCTTTACCGGAAGAGGTGTTAGCAACGGTTGAAGAAATTGGAGAGCAAGCTCAACTCGTGATTGTAATCGGTGGTGATGGCAATATGCTAGGGCGTGCTCGCATTTTGGCTAAATATAATATTCCAATGATTGGTATTAACCGAGGCAACTTAGGCTTTTTGACTGATATTGACCCGAAAAATGCTTATGCACAGCTCGAAGCGTGTTTAGAACATGGTGAATTTTTTGTAGAAGAGCGTTTTTTATTGGAAGCTAAAATTGAACGAAACGGAGAAATTATCTCCAGTAGTAATGCTGTAAATGAGGCGGTGATTCACCCAGCTAAAATTGCGCACATGATTGATTTCCATGTTTACATCAATGATAAATTCGCGTTTTCTCAGCGTTCAGATGGCTTGATTGTTTCCACTCCCACAGGTTCAACCGCTTATTCGCTTTCCGCAGGCGGCCCAATTTTAACGCCAAATTTAAATGCGATTGCCCTTGTGCCGATGTTCCCACATACACTTTCTTCTCGACCATTAGTAATTGATGGCGATAGCAAAATTTCAATTCGCTTTGCAGAACATAATACTTCACAGTTGGAATTAGGCTGTGATAGTCAAATTGCGCTAGATTTTTCTCCTGATGATATCGTTCATATTGAAAAAAGCCCGCATAAACTGCGCCTATTACACCTAAAAAATTATAATTATTACAATGTATTAAGCACAAAATTAGGCTGGCTTAAAAATTTCTAATCCCAAAAGTTTAAAAATCTCTTTACTGTATATTGTAACAGTTATAGTATATAGATATACAGTTAAGGAGATTTTTTATGTTAACCCAACTTACCATCAATAATTTTGCAATTGTTCGTCAATTAGAGATTGAATTGGCGAAAGGAATGTCTGTGATCACGGGGGAAACTGGCGCAGGAAAATCCATTGCTATTGATGCATTGGGGTTATGCTTAGGGCAACGTATTGAAACGTCTATGGTTCGAGAAGGGCAGGAAAGAGCCGAAATCTGCGCCACCTTTTTTATTGAACCAACGGACCCCGCTTATCAATGGTTGCAAGAGCAAGAATTGCAAGATCCTGATAATCCCTCTGATTGTATTTTACGCCGTGTCATTAATGCAGATGGGCGTTCTAAAGCCTTTATTAATAGCACGCCTGTATCAGCTTCTCAATTAAAAGAAATTGGTCAATATCTTATTCATATTAATGGGCAGCACGCTTCGCAGTTATTATTGAAAAATGACTATCAGCTTCAGTTAGTAGATTCATTTGCACATCACCATAATTTACTCGCTCAGATGCGAGAAGATTATCGCGCGTGGAAAAATCTCCAAACACAAGTTAAAACCTTCCAACAAAAAGTCGCCGAGAATGAAGCGAAGAAACAGCTTTTACAATATCAGGTAGAGGAATTGGATGAGTTTGCCCTTCGTCCAAATGAATATTTGGAATTGGAAGAGGATCAACGTCGTCTATCAAATAGCGAACAGCTGACACAGTTATCACAATCAGCCTTACAGCTACTCAGTGAAAATGAGACCGTGAGTATCGATTCGATGCTTTATCGTGCGACACAGTATATTGATGAATTAAGTGAGTTAGATCCTCGCTATGCTTCTGTTCAAACAATGTTGAATGATGCACTTATTCAAGTGCAAGAGGCAACAAGTGAAGTTCAACATCTTGCTTCTCATATTGAGCAAGATCCGATGTTGTTACAAGAAATTGAACAACGTTTAGGGCAAGCTTTACAACTTGCACGTAAGCACAATGTGAAACCTGAAGATTTGGTGGAATGGCATCAAAAATTAAAAGCAGAATTGACCGCACTTTTAGATTTTTCAGAAAGTGAAGAACGTCTTATTTTGGAAGAAAAAGCTGCTTTCGAGAAAATGAAACATACGGCAAAACAATTACATGAAAGCCGTTGCCAAGCTGCGGAGAAATTAGCACAACAGGTTACACATTCTATCAAAGGGCTTGCAATGGAAAATGCCGAGTTTTTCATTGAAGTGAATTCAGATTTAACGAAAGTTGCGGCAAATGGAGCTGATAATATCGTCTTTACTTTACGCAGTAATTTAGGACAACAAGCGCAACCATTAGCAAAAGTGGCATCTGGTGGTGAGTTGTCTCGTATTTCATTAGCGATTCAAGTCTTAACGTCCGATCAATCGGCAATTCCAACGCTGATCTTTGATGAAGTGGATGTTGGCATTAGCGGTAAAACCGCGAGCGTAGTGGGTAAATTGTTGCGCCAATTAGGCGATAAATGCCAAGTGCTTTGTGTGACCCATTTACCACAAGTAGCATGTCATGGACATCATCAATTTAATGTTGAGAAATTTACCGTTGATGATAAAACAGAAACTAAAATGACCGCACTTTCTCAAGAAGAACGCGTTCCTGCTCTTGCAAGATTACTCGGTGGCAGTGAAATTACTGAGCTCGCCTTGGCGAATGCGCAAGAAATGTTGGATTTAGTGAAGTAGATGAATTTTGCCTGAATGCTTATTTTCTTGTCACATTTCAAAAATACTTGATAGGAATGCTTGCTTATTAGACAAAAAAGCGTATTATAGCCGTCTATACGTCAATACATCCAAAAGAAGAGAACTTATGTCTAGCTATTTATTTACTTCTGAATCCGTTTCAGAAGGACATCCAGATAAAATTGCCGATCAAATTTCTGATGCGGTACTTGATGAAATTTTAAAACAAGATCCTAAAGCACGTGTGGCTTGCGAAACCTATGTAAAAACAGGGATGGCGTTAGTTGGTGGTGAAATTACTACATCAGCATGGGTTGATATTGAAAATCTCACTCGCCAAGTGATTTGTGATATTGGTTACAAACACTCAGATATGGGTTTTGATGGCAATTCTTGTGCAGTATTAAATGCGATTGGTAAGCAATCCTCTGATATTAACCAAGGTGTGGATCGTGAGAATCCATTAGATCAAGGTGCGGGTGACCAAGGGATCATGTTTGGTTATGCGACAAATGAAACAGAAGTCTTGATGCCTGCTGCTATTACTTATGCGCATCGTTTAATGGAAAAACAAGCAGAAGTGCGTAAAAGTGGCAAATTAGCATGGTTACGACCTGATGCGAAAAGCCAAGTGACCTTAAAATACGAAGATAACAAAATCGTGGGTGTGGATGCAGTCGTCCTTTCAACACAACATAGTGAAGAAGTCTCACAAAAAGAAATTTATGAAGGCGTGATGGAAGAAATCATCAAGCCAATTCTGCCAAGTGAATGGTTGTCTCAACAAACAAAATATTTCATTAACCCAACCGGTCGTTTTGTGATTGGCGGACCTATGGGCGACTGTGGCTTAACGGGTCGTAAAATCATTGTTGATACATACGGCGGTGCTGCTCGTCATGGTGGTGGTGCATTCTCCGGTAAAGATCCATCAAAAGTAGATCGTTCAGCGGCTTATGCTGCACGTTATGTGGCAAAAAATATCGTTGCAGCAGGTCTTGCAGATCGTTGTGAAATTCAACTTTCTTATGCAATTGGTGTAGCAGAGCCAACTTCTATCATGGTAGAAACCTTTGGTACAGGAAAAGTATCAAACGAAATATTGGTTAAGTTAGTGCGTGAATTCTTTGATTTACGTCCTTATGGTTTAATTAAAATGTTAAATTTAATTCAACCAATCTATCGCCAAACTGCGGCATATGGACACTTCGGTCGTGAACAGTTCCCATGGGAAAAAGTAGATCGCGCTGAAGAATTACGTGCAGCAGCAGGTCTAAAATAAGTAAATTAAATGTATATGATAAAAACCGCTAATTTAGCGGTTTTTGTTTACTTAGTATGATGATGTCATCTCAAACTCAGTTTCGGCATTTAAAAATGCAGGTGCAACGCAAGCTTGCAGAAACATTACAACTGGCTGAACGTCACTTTCAACAGAAATTTCCTATTCCGACAATCAGTTATGACTTGCGAGGTGTAAAGGCAGGCGTTGCATACTTGCAGAAAAATGAGATTAAATTTAACCGCACTTTGCTACTCGAGAACTCAGATGAATTTATTCATCAGGTTGTTCCCCATGAATTAGCCCATCTTATTGTGTATCAAGTATTTGGTCGAGTGAAACCGCATGGACAGGAATGGCAAGCGGTGATGACACAGTTATTTAATCTTCCAGCTGATACTTGCCATCAATTCGATGTGGAAAGTGTACAGGGTAAAATGTTTGCTTATCAATGCGAATGTCAAACCCATTATTTAACGATTCGTCGGCATAATCGCATTCAACGAGATAAAATTGCCTATTTATGTCGAAAATGTCAGGGAAAATTGGTTTTTCATAGTGAAAATTCATAAGCAGTGTGGTATATTTCTAGTGTTTTCAATCAAATAACAGGGGTTATCCAATGAAAAAATCATTATTAGCTATCGTTGTTGGTGCATTAGCGGTTGCTTCAACTGCAAATGCAGGTTTATATGCAGAAGGTGATCTTGGTCTTTCAAGAACTAAATTGACCAATGGTGGTTCAAGCAAAACTAAAATTGAGCCACGTGTTGCAGTAGGTTACAAATTAGGTAATGTACGTGTAGCAGGTGATTATACTCATCACGGTAACTTCCAAGGCACTAAAGTTCAAGGTTTAGGTGCGACAGTATTCTATGACTTCGATACTAACTCTCAAATTGAACCTTATGTTGGTGCTCGTCTTGCGGCTAACCGTTTCAAATTTGAAGATCGCGCAGAACAACGTTATAAAAGCTCTTCTGAAACCAAAGTGGGTTATGGTGTAGTTGCGGGTGCTAAATATAAATTAGCAGACAAAGTGTATGCAAACGGTGGTTTAGAATATAACCGTTTAGGTAGCTTTGACGATACTAAAGTGAATAACTATGGCGCTAAAGTGGGCGTAGGTTACGAATTCTAATTTCCCTTTTGAAAAGTGCGGTTGATTTTCACCGCACTTTTTCTTTTGGATGTATAAGTTTGTATAGGTTAATCTATTTGTGATTAATTCATGTAGCAGTTAAAATCCTCGTTCTAATGAAATCGAGGATTTTTTATTTCTAGAGGTGAGAATATGATTATCGTTTATGGCATTAAAAACTGTGATACGGTGAAAAAAGCATTGAAGTGGCTAACTGAACATAATATTAAACATAAATTGCATGATTACCGTGTAGATGGATTAGATACTCAATTCTTACAACAAGCAGAAGCCCAATTTGGTTGGAAAAATTTAGTCAATAAACGTAGTACGACTTGGCGTAATCTTGATGAAAATGTGAAAAATACACTCTCGAAATCTACCGCATTTTCCGTATTAGCCGAAAATCCAACGTTAATCAAACGTCCGATTATTTTGCAAGATGGTAAAGCATTGATTGGCTTCAACGAAAAAGAATATAGCGCAGCATTTGCTTAAAAGAACAGTATTTCTTAGGAGTTTTTATGAAAGAAAAAGTGATTTCTTTGGCACAAGACCTCATTCGTCGCCCCTCTATTAGCCCAAATGATGAGGGCTGCCAGCAACTGATTGCTGAGCGTTTGGAAAAACTCGGCTTTCAAATTGAATGGATGCCTTTCAACGATACGTTAAATTTATGGGCGAAGCATGGTAGTGGCGAGCCCGTTATCGCTTTTGCAGGGCATACCGATGTGGTGCCAACGGGAGATGAAACGCAATGGACTTATCCGCCGTTTTCTGCCAAAATTGTCGATGATATGCTTTATGGCCGTGGTGCGGCAGATATGAAAGGCTCATTGGCAGCAATGATTGTGGCAGCGGAAGAGTATGTGAAAGCCAATCCGAATCATAAAGGAACGATTGCTTTGTTGATTACTTCTGACGAAGAAGCTGCCGCGAAAGATGGCACGGTGCGTGTTGTCGAAACCTTAATGGCGCGCGGTGAGAAAATCACTTATTGCATGGTAGGTGAGCCGTCTAGTTCGAAAACATTAGGCGATGTAGTCAAAAATGGTCGTCGGGGTTCGATTACAGGTAACCTCTATGTTCAAGGTATCCAAGGTCATGTAGCTTATCCTCATTTAGCGGAAAATCCAATTCATAAAGCTACGTCTTTCTTGCATGAATTAACCACCTATCAATGGGATAACGGCAACGAATTTTTCCCGCCGACGAGTTTGCAAATTGCAAATATTCATGCAGGCACTGGGAGTAATAATGTCATCCCTGGTGAGCTTTATGTGCAATTCAATTTACGTTATTGTACGGAAGTTACAGACGAAAGCATTAAGCAGAAAGTGGCAGAAATGCTCGAAAAGCATGGCTTGAAATACCGTATTGATTGGAATTTATCGGGTAAACCATTTTTAACTAAACCAGGTAAATTATTAGATGCGTTAACGACGGCAATTGAGCAAACAACCGGTGTTACGCCACAAGCAGAAACTGGCGGTGGCACCTCTGACGGACGTTTTATAGCATTGATGGGCGCTGAAGTCGTAGAATTTGGGCCGCTTAATGCGACGATTCATAAAGTGAATGAATGTGTAAACGTTGATGATCTAGCCAAGTGCGGTCAGATTTATCATCAAATGTTAGTGAATTTATTGGACAAGTAAGATGAAATTAACGCCTGAAATGTTAACTGGCAAATCTCGTGAACATTTGATCAATTT
This sequence comes from Parahaemophilus parainfluenzae, assembly GCA_018369675.1. Taxonomy (GTDB): domain Bacteria; phylum Pseudomonadota; class Gammaproteobacteria; order Enterobacterales; family Pasteurellaceae; genus Haemophilus_D; species Haemophilus_D parainfluenzae_AC. Next base: position 15,313 of record JAGZBU010000034.1, read on the forward strand.
GCCTGCCCCTCATTCTCCGAATCATTTTTTGCAAGCAGAGGCAATGAAAGCCTTTCAAGGATTGCAGCAAAGTGCGGCCAAAAATGGCTTTAATTTGCAACCCGCGAGTAGCTTTCGTGATTTTGAACGTCAACAACTCATTTGGAACGGTAAATTTAACGGTGAACGCAAGGTTCATGATGATGCGGGAAACCCATTAGATTTAGCGTCCTTAGATGATTGGCAAAAAGCACAAGCTATTTTGCGTTGGTCAGCGCTTCCTGGGGGAAGTCGCCATCATTGGGGAACAGAAATCGATATTTTTGATCCTGATCTTTTGCCTCAAGGTCAATCATTACAACTTGAACCTTGGGAATATGAAAGAGGTGGTTATTTCTTTGAGTTAAGTGAATTTCTCACTGAAAATCTACCGCACTTTGAGTTTGCTTTGCCATTTATAAGTCAACCTGAAGGTAAGAAAGTTGGTCGAGAGCCTTGGCATATTAGCTATTTACCTTTAGCAGAACAGGCATCACGATTATTTACGCCAGACGTGCTATTGCAAGTTTGGCAGCATGAAACCGTAGCAGGAAAAGAAACGTTAATTGTGCATTTACCCGAGATTTTTGAGCAATATGTGGTTTAACAAAAAACGCAGCAAGCCGCTGCGTTTTTTTATGGTTTGATTAATTCTTTTTATTCTTTTCCAAGGATTTATGTTGAATTTTTACATTCTTGCCTTTGGCTTGGAAATATTCACCAATTTGTTGAGCGATGTAAACAGAACGATGTTTACCTCCTGTACAGCCGATAGCAATGGTGAGATAGCTTCGGTTATTTTGCTCTAACATCGGTAACCATGTTTCGATGTAATTACGCGTTTGGTAGATAAAATTATTCACTTCATCATGCGCAAGTAAAAATTGTGCAACAGGTTCATCAAGCCCCGTCATTGGACGAAGTTCTGGGTTCCAGTGTGGATTAGGTAGAAAACGTACATCAAAGACATAATCGGCATCAAGCGGAATGCCGTATTTAAAGCCAAACGACTCAACCACGATTTTAAGTTCTTTATCCGTATTACCACGTAAAACTTCTCTTAAACGTTCAGATAACGAATGAGTAGAAAGTGGTGCGGTATCAATAATAAAATTAGCATGCTGAATTAAAGGCTCAAGCTGTTGATATTCTAAATCAATCGCTGATTCAAGTGGGAGATCTTGAGCCGAAAGTGGATGAAGACGACGTGAATCGCTGTAACGGCGAATAAGTGTACTGCGATCGCTATCTAGAAAGATGATTTTGACGGAATAAGTGGCTTGAATATCTGTCAGAATTTTGTCTAAATCAGCACTTGAATGGGGAAGATTTCGAATATCGAGACTGATGGCAACAGCCGTTTGAGTTTTGGCGAGAATATTGGTGAGTTGAGGAAGTAAATCGAGAGGGAGATTATCCACGCAATAATAGCCCATATCTTCCAAAGCTCGTAATGCGACAGATTTCCCCGCGCCGGAGCGACCGCTGATAATAATAATTTCCATCTGCGTGATTCCTTATGGTTAGTTGGTTAGGTTATACCTCTTGAGGTTCAATATTATCTAAATTTGTGTCGTCTTCAGATTCCTCTGAATGATCAGCACATTCAAAAATTTGCCAAATTTCATCCGCACTTTGTGCTGAACGAAGTTGTTTAATTAAGTTTTTATCAGTTAATTTTTCATTGAGTTCTGCCAAAACAGGAATATATTCTTGGCAGTGATTTTCGGGTACGAGCACAGCAAAAACGATATCTACCGGCTTATTATCGGCGGCATCGTATTCGACAGGCGTTTCTAATTGCATAAATACCGTTAGTATTTTATCTGACACGGTAGTAGGTAACTTGGCTTTAGGCATAGCGACACCATTACCTAATCCTGAATTACCTAATTTTTCCCGCTCAAATAAACATTCAAAACAAGCCTGTTCACCATTTTCGCAGTGAAGTTTTTCCACAACGAAAGCGGCAATAGATTCAAATAATCGTTTCTTGCTAGAAAAAGCAACCCCCTGACGAATATCATCAGGGGAGAGCAATGTCGTAAATTTCATCGGTTATAGTTTAAATTGTTCGCCTAAATAGACACGTTTAACGTGCTCATCATTCATGACTTCTTCCGGTGTGCCGGTCGCGATAATTTTCCCTTCACCAACAATATAAGCGCGTTCACAAACATCAAGGGTTTCCCGTACGTTATGGTCGGTAATTAACACACCTAAGCCACGATTACGGAGATCTGTGATGATTTTCTTAATATCTGTCACCGAAATTGGGTCTACACCTGCAAAAGGTTCATCTAATAAAATAAATTTTGGATTTGCCGCTAATGCGCGTGCAATTTCCACACGACGACGTTCACCACCAGAAAGAGATTGTCCCAGGCTATCACGAATATGGCCAATATTGAACTCATCAATTAACTCATCCGCTCTCTCTCTGCGTTGTTCTGCAGTGAGATCTTTGCGAATTTCTAATACCGCCATAAGATTTTCATACACCGTTAAACGACGGAAAATAGAGGCTTCTTGTGGTAAATAGCCAATTCCTCGACGAGCACGTTCATGCATAGGTAATACGCTAATATCATCGCCATCAATGGTGATTTTTCCCTGATCATGACGAACTAAACCGACGACCATGTAGAAAGTAGTAGTTTTACCTGCACCATTTGGACCAAGTAGGCCAACAATTTCATTGGAGTTTACGGTTAAACTCACATCAGAAACCACTTTTCGGCTTTTATAGCTTTTTGCGAGGAATTCAGCTTGTAATACAGACATCGGTTATTTTTTACCTTTTTGTTGTAATTGGGTTGGAATTAAGACGGTTTGCACGCGTGATTTTCCATTACCATTGGCTTTTAACTGTTGTTTTTTCACATCATAAGTGATGCGTTCACCGTTAATTTTGCTATCTAATTGTTTTAATTCAGCATTGCCGGTTAATGTTAAGAATTCAGTGCCTAAATCGTAGTGAACTTTATTCGCTCGACCGTCAACAGGCTTACCATCATCAAGTTGTTGGTGGAAGGTAACCGGGCTACCAAATGCTTCAACAGTTTCTTTTTTACCTGAATTTTCTGGTGGACGAGTAATAACCACTTTATTGGCTTTAATCAAAATAGAACCTTGCGTAATCACAACGTTATCCGTAAAGGTCACCACGCTGTTTTCCATATCTAAAGATTGATTATCTGAGACAATGTTAATCGGTTTATTGGTATCGTCTTTTAACGCAAAAGCAGACAAAGAAGTCATCATTAACGCCGTTAAAAGCAGAATTTTATTGTTTGTTGATTTCATAATATGTTTTTACCTGTTCCTTTAGAGTTGCAACTTGCTGACGTAAGTTTCCGACGAGCTTCAATCCGCTAGAATTAAAGTTTAATCCGTTAATTTTTACTTGTGTATCGGAAGTAATGTCTTGTGTTTTTAAATTAATTACTGCGGCTTCAGTCTCAACACGTTGTAGGCGAGATAAAGGATCAAGGCTCTCGGCAACCACACCACCTTCAAGATAGAGCATTTGATCTTTCGTTAATTTTGCCTTTTTCGCGCTAAGTTTCCAATTTTGTTTTTCTAATTGAATTTTATCGGTTTTCGCTTCTTTATCTTTATTGTCCAAAGAGACATCAAAAAGATAGACTAACGGCGAAATAAAATCCGTATGACCGTCTTGTGTGTAATATTCCACTTTGTCGGAAATCGCGAGATACTGTTTTTTACCTTCAGGTGAGAATACAGTGGTTTCCATTTTATTCCCGACGTATTCTGGGCTATCAGGCTTTTTAATGAGGCTTTGTAAATCGCTATGATCTTGATTAAGCGAATAATACCAGCCTAATAAAGCGAGGGCGATGACACCTAAAATAATATTCCAACGAATATTCATAAATAACATTTTTTCCTTATTAAAAGGGTAGCTAATCATAGCACTTTTTTGACACAAAGTGCGGTCAAAAATAGCTGTATTTTAGTCTTCTAAAATGAGTGTTTTTAAGATCTGATAAATCTCGCGATAAGCTTTTGACGGCTTATTTTGTTCCTTCTCTTTTTGTGCTGCACGAATCAAATTACGTAAGTGTTGGCGGTCTGCTGAAGGATGTTCATTTAACAAATCAGTCAGAGCCGCATCACCTTTCGCAACCAATTCATCACGTAAGATTTCCAATTTATGCAACATCGCTTGCTGCTGATTATGTTTATTTTCAATTTTTTCTAAAGCTTCACGAATAGGCTCTGCATCAATTGAGCGTAAGAGCTTACCAATATATTGTAATTGGCGACGGCGCGCCTCTTTTTGCAGGCGTTGCGCTAATTCAATGGCATCTTTCAAGCTATCGTCTAGTGGAACCTTAGTCAGATTTGCTTTGGTTAAGTTCACCAATTTCTCGCCGAGCTGTTTTAAATCCTCAGCGTCGCGTTTGATTTCACTTTTGCTTACCCAAATAATCTCTTCTTGGTCTTCATCTTCCCAATCAAAGGCTTCTTTTTTCTTACGTTTTGCCATTCTGTTACCTTATGAAAAATTTGGTGCATTTTAGCATAAACTTTCAAAATAAGATAAAATGGCGCAAATTTTTAATAGGATTATCACCATGAAAACAGCAGAAAATTTAACCGCACTTTTAAAATCTCAAGAGCAAACATTGCGTGATGCAGTTAGTTTTGCGATTGAAACCGCCCAGAAAGCGGGAGCCACCGCTGAAGTTGGCGTGACAAAAGTGAGTGGTTTATCGGTTTCAACCCGTCTGCAAGAGATTGAAAATGTTGAATTTACTAACGATGGGGCATTAGGCATTTCTGTTTATTTAGGCCAACAAAAAGGCAATGCATCCACCTCAGATTTAAGTGAAGAAGCGATTAAAAACACCGTCGAAGCCGCGCTTGCTATTGCAAAATATACTTCGCCAGATGATTGCACAGGTCTAGCAGATAAAAAACTAATGGCTTTTGAAGCGCCCGATTTAGAACTTTATCATGGGGCAAGTATTGATGTTGAACAGGCTACAAAATTAGCTTTAGAGGCTGAAAAATCAGCTTTGGAATACGATGCTAAAATCGTGAATAGTAACGGTGCAAGCTTTAATTCGCATACAGGCGTGCGTGTTTATGGCAATACACACGGCATGCTACAAAGTTACTTATCTAGCCGTTATTCTTTATCTTGTTCGGTGATTGGTGGCGAGCTAGATCAACTGGAAAATGACTACGAGTACACGGTTTCACGTGAGTTTGATGCGCTTTCTTCAGCGGATTGGGTAGGAGAAAATTGCGCGAAAAAAGTGATCGCGCGTTTAAATCTACAAAAATTAACAACACGTGAAGTGCCCGTGATTTTCTTAAATGATGTGGCAACAGGATTAATTTCTCATTTAACGGGGGCGATTAGTGGCGGCAGCTT
>JAGZBU010000035.1:0-20142 GCA_018369675.1 Parahaemophilus parainfluenzae
AGATATTGAAACGCAAAGTTTGCTCACCCTTACCGCCATCAATGCAGGTAAATTACAACAGCAAAGTGCGGTTGAAAATAGCTTTGTTTCTGAAGTGGTATCCAATTCTGCTCTGCCGCTTGGTAAAGGGTTATGGGTAACCGATGCCGTATCAGGTAATGTGAAAAATGCCTTAGCATTCAGTCGTGCGAAAACCATTTTTAATCATAATGGTAAAGCGGTGAAAGGCGTCTTGACGATTTCGGCAGTTAACGATCAAATCAATGAGACATTAGCGCGTTTATTGGATGATGAAGTCCAAAATATTTTATTAAGTGGTAATACGCAGCAAATTTTGACCGCACTTAATGGTGGTAAAGTGCCAGTTGCAGCAGCTGCTCAATCTGAAGGTCAAATCGCTACGGGTGCAGTGATTGGTACCTTTACTGTTCGTAATGAACATGGCTTGCACGCTCGCCCAAGTGCGGTGCTCGTCAATGAAGTGAAAAAATTCACATCCAAGATTACGGTACAAAATCTTACTCGAGAAACCGCACCAGTTAGTGCGAAAAGTTTAATGAAAATTGTGGCATTAGGTGTCACTCAAGGTCATCGCTTACGTTTTGTTGCGGAAGGTGATGATGCGAAACAAGCCATTGAAGCCTTAGGTAAGATTATTGCGAGTGGGCTTGGCGAAAGCGTATCTGCCGTACCACCGGCTGAACCAGATACTATTGAAGTAAGCAGCGAGCATGCACCACAAATTCACGAAGAAAACACAGGCTTACCAGCCGATGCCATTGAAGCCGTATTTATGATTCGTAATGAACACGGTTTACACGCTCGTCCAAGTGCCGTGCTTGTTAATGAAGTGAAAAAATATAATGCGTCGGTTGCGGTACAAAACTTAGATCGTAACACCCAATTAGTCAGCGCGAAAAGCTTGATGAAAATTGTGGCATTAGGCGTCGTGAAAGGTCATCGCCTACGTTTCGTCGCAAGCGGTGAAGAAGCTCAACAAGCGATTGACGGTATTGGTGCAGTCATTGAAAACGGTTTAGGTGAAGGTCGGGGGTAAGTGATGGCAAAAGTAGCAACAATTACCTTAAATGCTGCTTATGATTTAGTTGGGCGTTTGCCTCGAATTGAAATCGGCGAAGTGAATACCGTTGAAACGCTCGGTATTTTTCCAGCAGGCAAAGGCATCAATGTCGCTAAGGTGTTAAAAGATTTAGGTGTAGATGTCGCTGTTGGTGGATTCTTAGGTGAAGACAACGTTGGTGATTTCGAAACGCTATTTAAAAAACAAGGCTTGGAAGACAAATTTCATCGTGTTGCCGGTAAAACTCGCATTAACGTAAAAATTACGGAAACTGAAGCGGATGTGACTGACCTAAATTTCTTAGGCTATCAAATCACCCCAGAAGCTTGGCAGCAATTTACAGCAGATTCATTAGCGTACTGCCAAAACTTTGACATTGTCGCGATATGTGGCAGTTTACCACGTGGAGTGAGTCCTGAATTGTTCGCGGATTGGCTTAATCAGTTGCATCAAGCTGGTGTGAAAGTCGTATTAGATAGCAGTAATGCCGCACTCACGGCTGGTTTGAAAGCGCATCCTTGGTTGGTGAAACCAAATCATCGCGAATTGGAGGCGTGGATTGGTCATCCATTAAATTCTCTTGATGAAATTATTGCGGCAGCCAAAAAACTTAAAGCCGAAGGCATTGCTAATGTGATTATTTCGATGGGGGAAAACGGTTCTTTATGGCTGAGTGATCAGGCAGTGATTCAAGCTCAACCACCTAAATGTGAAAACGTGGTGAGCACTGTAGGCGCAGGCGATTCTATGGTAGCTGGCTTAATTTACGGTATCGAAAAAGGCTTACCTCAAGCGGAAACCTTAGCGTTTGCAAGTGCAGTTTCCGCCTTTGCAGTTTCACAAAGTAATGTGGGCGTGAGCGATATCGCCTTGCTTGAGCCAATTCTGGCGAATGTCAAAATTTCTGTGATTGAAGGATAATGTAATGAATTTGTTTTTAACTCAATCTCCGCAAATTGGTGCGGCAAAAGCCTATTTACTTCGCCAAGCATTGAGCGTGGCAGCGAAAAAAGCCAATCATACTGTGGTTGAACAAGCCAAAGAGGCGGATTTAGTGATTGTTTTCGGATCTAGTTTGCCAAACTCTGCTGAACTTGTGGGCAAAAAAGTCTTTTTAGCCAATGAAGATTCGGCAATTGCTTCACCTGAAGCAACGCTGACGAATGCACTCAATCAAGCAGTGGACTATGTTCAACCTACTCAAAGTGTGGTTGGATTTGGCGGCGTTTCTGGCATCAAAAATATCGTCGCGGTGACAGCTTGTCCAACGGGTGTTGCGCATACCTTTATGTCTGCTGAAGCCATTGAAACCTATGCAAAAAAACAAGGGTGGCAGGTCAAAGTGGAAACCCGTGGCCAAGTGGGCGCAGGTAATGAAATTACTCCTGAAGAAGTCGCTGCGGCAGATTTAGTCTTTGTTGCGGCCGATATTGATGTGCCGTTAGATAAATTCCAAGGTAAACTGATGTATCGTACTTCGACGGGTTTGGCTTTAAAGAAAACCGCACAGGAATTCGATAAGGCATTTAAAGAAGCGAAAATTTACGAAGGTGGCGCAGCAAAATCTTCTGCTAAATCAGAAGAAAGCGGCGAGAAAAAAGGCGTCTATAAACATTTGATGACAGGTGTATCGCACATGTTACCGTTGGTGGTTGCCGGTGGTTTATTAATCGCGATTTCCTTTATGTTTGGTATCGAAGCCTTCAAAGATGAAACAATTTTTCATGGTATTCCAAAAGCCTTAATGGATATCGGTGGCGGTGCAGCATTCCATCTAATGATTGCAGTATTTGCCGGCTATGTAGCCTTTTCTATCGCAGACCGCCCGGGGCTTGCAGTAGGTCTTATTGGTGGTATGTTAGCCACCACAGCCGGTGCAGGGATTTTAGGTGGGATTATCGCCGGTTTCTTAGCGGGTTATGTGGTGAAAGGATTAAATGCAACCATTAAATTGCCGGCAAGTTTAACTTCCTTAAAACCGATTTTAATTCTCCCGCTATTTGGTACCTTGATTGTTGGTCTTGCCATGATTTATGTGATTAACCCACCGGTTTCACAAATTATGACGACCTTAAGCGATTGGTTAAAATCCATGGGCGAGGTTAATGCGATGGTATTGGGTGCGATTATCGGTGCGATGATGTGTATTGATATGGGCGGTCCAGTAAACAAAGCAGCTTATACGTTCTCCGTGGGAATGTTAGCCTCTCAAGTCCATACCCCAATGGCTGCCGCTATGGCTGCCGGTATGGTGCCGCCAATTGGGATGGCGATTGCAACTTGGATTGCTCGCAGTAAATTTACCCGTAATCAACGTGATGCAGGCAAAGCCTCTTTTGTCTTAGGTTTATGCTTTATCTCTGAAGGGGCATTGCCGTTTGTGGCTGCCGATCCATTGCGTGTGATTATTAGCTCGGTGATCGGTGGTGCAACTGCGGGTGCGATTTCAATGGCATTAAATATTTCTCTGCAAGCACCACATGGTGGTTTATTTGTGATTCCGTTTGTCTCTGAACCATTACTCTACTTAGGTGCAATTGCAACAGGGGCATTATTAACCGGCGTGGTTTATGCGGTGATTAAGCCGAAGGCGACAGAATAATTGATTCTTTGATTAAAAAGTGCGGTAATTTTTAACCGCACTTTTCATTTATCAGGTATAATTACAATGATTTAGGGAGAAATTATGGATAAATACAATAAACTCCGCATTGAATGGGATTGTCGTCGAGGTATGCTTGAGCTGGATAAAATCATCATGCCTTTTTATAAAGCGCATTTTGACCAACTGACTGACGACAAAAAAGATATTTTTATTCGTTTACTTGCCGCCACGGATTTACAACTTTTTTCGTGGTTTTTTAATGGCAGTCAATCAGACGATGCCGAAGTGCAAGCGATGGTTGAATATATCCAAGATGTGCAGAAAACGAATGTCCGTTAATTTTTTTGAAATTTTTTATACATAAGGAACTTTTCAATTTTAACTCTGTCTGATAAAGCAACAATAGCTTGCTGTCTTGAATATATGAAGGCGTGTTAGACGTAGCATAGGAGATATATGGCTGAACAGCTAACAGATCAGGCTTTGGTAGAAAGAGTGCAGCAAGGCGATAAAAAAGCCTTTAATTTATTGGTTTCTCGTTATCAAAATAAAGTGGCCGGACTTTTAACCCGCTACATTTCTCATAACGATATTCCCGATGTTGTACAAGAATCCTTTATTAAGGCCTATCGTTCCATTGAATCCTTTCGGGGCGATAGTGCATTCTACACTTGGCTATATCGAATTGCCGTGAATACGGCAAAAAATTACTTAACGGCACAGGGGCGCCGTCCACCGAGCGAAGATATTTTGGCTGAAGATGCCGAAAGCTACGATGTGGGAACCCATCTACGTGATGTAGATACCCCTGAAAATAAAATGTTATCCAGCGAACTGGAAAAAGTGGTGTTTGATACTATTCACAGTTTGCCAGAAGATTTAAGAACTGCGATTACCTTGCGTGAGCTTGAAGGTTTAAGTTACGAAGAAATCGCAGAAATAATGGATTGCCCAGTAGGTACTGTACGTTCTCGCATTTTCCGTGCTCGGGAAGTGATTGAGAACAAAATACAACCACTTATGCAACGTTAAAATAAAGTCGGAGTTTATAAAATGCAAAAAGAGTTACTTTCAGCCTATATGGACGGAGAAGAAGTCAGTGCCGAGTTGACGGAACAACTCTGTCAGGATAAAGATTCACAAGAATCTTGGGCTGCATATCACGCAGTAAGATCAGTTATGCGTAAAGAGTCACCAGTATTATTAGGTGCTGATTTTACCGCGAAAATGGCTGATTTAATTGAATTAGAAGAAGTAAAACACGTAGAGATTACTGTTTCTCAACCAACACCAGAAGAAGCTGACAGCTTACCATTCGTGCAAAAATTAAAAGCATTCTTTGCACCAATGACACAAATTGCCGTGGCGGCAGGTGTGTGTTTAGTGGCAGTAGTAGGTGTGCAATCATTTAATGCAAAAAGCACCTCGGTTACACCTGAAAACCCAGTTTTACAAACCTTACCATTTAACAATTCTGTTCAAGAAGTAAGTTACAACGCTCCGACCAAAGATGTAGCCACTTCGGAACAGGTTGAGCAAAAAAATCGCCGTATTGGTACGATGTTGCAAAACTATGAATTACAGCGTCGTATGCATGCAGATAGCTTAAATGTGGGTAGCAACCAAGCGAAATAATTACAGCAATTAATCGATAATTCACCACCTTAGGCGTGGTGAATTTTTTTATGGATCAATTGATTTATTTATGAAAAAAACGTTTCTTAAATTAACCGCACTTTTAGGCTTATTCTTATTGCCTTTTACGGCATTTGCAGAAGAGCCAATCCAGTCATTAAATAAAATGTCGCAAGCCATGCGAGATTTAAATTATGAGCTTGCTTTTGTGCAAACTACGCCAACAAATATGGACTCATTCCGTTATCGTCATATTAAGCAAGGGCAAAAAGTGTATGCACAATTGGTGACATTAGATGGTGAACAGCAAGAAATCATCCAGCGCGGTAATTTAGTCAGCTATTTCCAGCCGGATTCACGTGCTTTCACGATTAACAGTGGTGAGATTGTGGATGCGCTTCCGGCAGTGATTCGCACTGATTTTAGCAAGCTGAGTCAGAATTATGATTTTATTAAGCTTGGAAAAGACCGAATTGCAGGCCGATTTGTCGATACCATTCGTATTGTGCCCAAAGACGATTTTCGCTATCAATATCTCGTTTTCTTAGATGAAGAAAATGGTTTGTTATTGCGTGGCGATATGCTTGATCGCGAAGGCAAGTTACTTGATCAGTTCCGTGTCGTGACGTTATATATCGATGATCGTCTACGTGGTTTAACAGATTACCTTAATAAGGTGTCAGTGCCGCCACTTTTAAATGAAAGCAAACAAGAGTCATCTCTTGCAGTCAATTGGAAAACGGATTGGTTACCGCAAGGTTTTGATTTAGTTAGTCAAAATCAAGATGTAATGGATGGTGAAGTGGTTGAAAATGCGTTATTTAGCGATGGGCTTTTCACTTTTACACTCTATGTCAACAAAGCGGATAGCACTGCCGCAACAGAAAACACATGGAAACAAGGGGCATACACGATTTATAGTGAAGTCATGGGCGATAAGGAAATTACTTTTATCGGACAGCTTCCAATTGCCGCGGCTAAGCGAATTGTGCAAGGCGTAACATTCCTAAAATAATTCAGTAGCAGTGAGAAAGTTGCTATTTTGTTTCCCCTTGCTATACTTTCTTCACCTAATGGATTTTGATAGCTAAACCCCGTCCTGCGGGGTTTTGTTTTATCAAGTGCGGTCATTTTTCTTAAGGTTTTTACAATGAATAATCCCCTTCCTCTTCTTGGCATCACAGGTTACAGCGGTAGTGGCAAAACCACATTGCTGGAAAAATTGCTTCCTCAATTAATTAAAAAAGGCCTACGTGTTTCAGTGATTAAACACAGCCATCACAACGCTCATGTGGATAAAGAAGGAAAAGACAGTTGGCGAATGAAAGAGGCGGGGTCTGCGCAAGTTATTATGGCTTGTGATATTCGCTGGGCGTTGATGACAGAAACCCCTCAAGAACCAGTTTCATTAGCCTATTTAAGTCAACAATTTGATCGTCATTTAACGGATTTAGTTTTGGTGGAAGGATTTAAACAAGAACCCATTCCAAAGATTCTATTGCATCGACAAGAGATGACAAAAACATTGCCGGAATTAGATGAAAACGTGTTGGCTTTAGCAACCGATTATTCGCTTGAAACTGACCGCACTTTATTAGATATTAATCACATTGAACAGATCGCTGAGTTTATTTATCAATGGTGGAAAAAGACGCAGTAATAGAACGTCAGCATTACAAAGGGCTGGCTTGGGTGGCTTCCATGGCTTTGTTTATGCAAAGCTTGGATGCAACTATTTTAAATACTGCCTTACCCACCATCGCAACAGATCTACAAACCCCTGTCTTTGAAATGCAAATGGCGATTATCGCCTATTCTCTTGCCGTTGCTTTATTTATTCCTTTAACTGCTTGGGCGGCAGCTAAATTTGGTACGCTTACGGTTTTCCGTTCAGCTGTTTTTACCTTTGTATTCGGTTCAGTCGCTTGTGCGATGGCAACCTCTCTCGAGACCCTTGTGCTTGCACGGATTCTCCAAGGTGTTGGTGGAGCATTTATGATGCCTGTAGCCCGTCTTGCCATTATTCAAACTGTACCGAAAAATCAATTAATTAATGCCTGGAATTTAATGGCTACAGCAGGACTCATCGGCCCGATTCTTGGCCCGATTTTAGGTGGTTGGCTTGTGGTGCATACGTCATGGCATTGGATTTTCTTAATCAATATTCCGATTGGCATGTTAGGTTTTTGGGCAGCGGCTAAAGTGATGGGAAATCATAAGGGTAATGCGAGTAAGTTAGACTGGACAGGCTTTTTACTCTTTGCATTTGGTTTAGTCGGTTTAACGCTCGGGCTTGATTTACTGGGCGAAAGTCACCGTGACAATATGACTACATATAGTGCATTGTCGATTGGTATTGCATTATTGGTGGCCTATTATATTTATGCAAAAGGTAATGAACGTGCCATTTTGCCTTTATCTCTTTTCAATACAAGAACATTTCGATTAGGCATTACAGCCAATATCTTTATCCGTCTTTCCGGTTCGGCTGTGCCGTTCTTATTGCCATTAATGTTCCAACTTTCTTTTGGCTATTCAGCTGAAGAGTCAGGCTGGTTGCTTGCACCCATTGCGCTAATGTCTGTCGTATTTAAACGTTTTATTGGGCATATCTTAAATATCTTAGGTTATAAAACCACGTTAATTTTATCGTCACTTTTAATGGCAGGCTCAACGGTTTCCATGTCATGGCTTGATACCTCATCATCAACGACGTGGATTATATGTAATCTGATGTGGTATGGTGCCTGCATGTCGATGATTTTTACCTCAATTAATACACTTACCGTTGGCGATCTATCACAGGCACAAAGCGGTGTAGGCTCAACGGTACTGAGTATTGTGCAACAAGTGGGTATTGGATTTGGTATCGCTGTAGCATCTATTATTTTGACGTTATATCGTCAATTTATGGGTAACGACGGCGACGCATTACAACATGCTTTCAGTTATACGTTTCTGACCACTTCTGTTTTTGCTATCGCATTAGTTTGGATATTGAGTTATTTACGTAAAACAGACGGGGATCATTTGCGAAAAAAATGCTGATATTGAATGTCTTAGTTTAATTAGTTATAAGAAAGATCTTTTTCTTATTTCGTAAAAGTTTGATTTGCTTATATCTTAAGTAAAATTTTATATTCATGTTTGGGTATTTCGCCCGATTAAAAAAGGAAAACTTATGAAATTAAAAGCGACCTTAACTCTTATTGCTGCTAGTTTGTTTTTAGCGGCTTGTGATCAATCTGGTTCTGCTGCGAAAGAAAGTGCGAAAGCAGAAACAGCAAAACCTTCAGGTAATAACACATTTGTGTACTGTACAGCGAAAGCACCACTTAGCTTTAGCCCAGCATTAGTAATGGAAGGTACATCTTACAATGCGAGTTCACAACAAGTGTATAACCGTTTGGTTGAATTCAAAAAAGGCTCTACAGATCTTGAGCCAGCCTTAGCTGAAAGCTGGGAGATCAGTGACGATGGTTTAACTTATACTTTCCATTTACGTAAAGGGGTGAAATTCCATACGACAAAAGAATTTACGCCAACACGTGATTTTAATGCGGATGATGTAATCTTTTCTTTCCAACGTCAGTTAGATCCTAACCACCCTTACCACAATGTATCAAAAGGGACTTATCCGTATTTCAAAGCAATGAAATTCCCAGATTTATTAAAATCAGTTGAGAAAGTGGATGACAACACTGTTCGTATTACTTTGAATAAAAAAGATGCGACTTTCTTAGCAAGCTTGGGTATGGACTTTATCTCTATTTACTCAGCTGAATATGCAGATGCGATGCTGAAAGCGGGTAAACCAGAAACGATTGATAACAAACCGGTAGGTACAGGTCCGTTTATTTTTGTGGATTACAAAACTGACCAAGCGGCACAATACGTAGCAAATGAAACCTATTGGAAAGGTCGTACACCACTTGATCGTTTGGTGATCAGTATCGTACCAGATGCGACTACGCGTTATGCGAAGTTACAAGCCGGTTCTTGTGATTTAATTCTCTTCCCGAATGTGGCGGATTTAGCCAAAATGAAAACTGATCCAAAAGTACAGCTTTTGGAACAAAAAGGTTTGAACGTGGCATATATCGCATTCAATACGGAAAAAGCACCGTTTGATAACGTAAAAGTGCGTCAAGCATTGAACTATGCTGTAGATAAAAAAGCGATTATTGAAGCGGTTTATCAAGGTGCAGGTACTGCAGCGAAAAATCCATTGCCACCAACAATTTGGAGTTATAACGACGAAATCCAAGATTATCCGTATGATCCAGAGAAAGCGAAACAGCTTTTAGCGGAAGCAGGTTATCCAAACGGTTTTGAAACGGACTTCTGGATTCAACCGGTGGTACGTGCGTCTAACCCAAATCCAAAACGTATGGCTGAACTTGTAATGGCAGACTGGGCGAAAGTTGGCGTAAAAGCAAATCCCGTAACATTTGAATGGGCTGACTATCAAAAACGTGCTAAAGCAGGCGAATTAACGGCAGGTATCTTCGGTTGGTCAGGTGATAACGGTGATCCGGATAACTTCCTTTCTCCGTTACTTGCGAGTGCTAACGCTGGCAACTCAAATTTTGCGCGTTTCAAAAATGCAGAATTTGATGCCTTATTAGATAAAGCGATTGGCTTAACCAATAAAGATGAACGTGCGGCGCTTTATAAACAAGCACAAGTAATTTTCCATGAGCAAGCACCATGGATTCCAGTTGCACACTCAGTTGGTTTCGCACCACTTAGCCCTCGCGTAAAAGGCTACGTACAAAGCCCATTTGGCTACGATGCGTTTTATGGCGTGAGTGTTGATGGTAAATAATTAACGGACTATACTAGCCCTTGCAACTGCAAGGGCTTTTTGTTTTCAAGCAAAAGGAGAAAGAAAATGGACTTACATGATATTCGTGAGGATTATTGCAAACAGGCGCTTTCTCAGCATGATTGCGATCCCAATCCAATAAAACAATTTGAAAAATGGCTAAACGAAGCGATTACGGCTAAAGTCAATGAGCCGACAGGTGTTAATGTCGCGACAGTTAATGAAGATGGTCGGCCAACAAGCAGAATGGTGCTGTTGAAAGAAGTGAATGAACAAGGTTTTGTCTTTTTCACGAATTATCACAGCCGAAAAGGTCGTGCCATAGAACATAACCCTTTCGTCGCCCTAACATTCTTTTGGCCTGAATTAGAACGTTCTGTTCGTATTGAGGGCAAAGCCGAAAAAATCTCGCCTGAACAATCAGATGAATATTTTGCAACGCGCCCTTACACCAGCCGAATCGGCGCTTGGGCCAGTGAGCAAAGTGCGGTCATTTCTAGCCACAAATCTTTATTAGCGAAAGCGGCATTGATTGCAGCAAAACACCCATTAAACGTACCTCGTCCACCACATTGGGGCGGCTATCTTGTGATTCCTGATCGCATCGAATTCTGGCAAGGTCGCCCAAGTCGTTTACATGACAGAATTTGTTATTTATACAATGATGGAAAATGGGAAAGAGAGCGGTTATCGCCATAAACTCCTTAAAAACATGCTAAAAAACAACCGCACTTTGATTTTGTAACCAAAGTGCGGTTTATTTTTACATTATTTTTTATTTACTGATGATTTCGGCTAAATCAACTTTGCGGTTTTCGTAACGAGAACGGGTACAAGCATCGGCAGTGGCGATGGCGGCACGAGCAGCTTCACCGGTGAGTAATTTTACAAATTCCTCAGTTGGTTCCATACCATGGAGAATGTCGTTTAAATAACGCATTTCTTTTTTCATGATAGAACTCAACCAAAGCGGTGTGCGTTTACCCGGTTTACCGTATTGAATCGCACCGTCCATTTCTGTGCTGTTGTAAATACGGGTACGGTCATCATCTTCTTCTTGGGTTTCGTGAATGAGGAAATAGGTGTCTTTTCCATCTACACGAAGGGTACCTTTGGTATTGTACATATCAAGCTTGATCGCGCCTTTTTCCCCTTGAATTAATACATAATGCTCACCCCAACGGAAAGCGGAACCCCATTCTAGAACTGCGAAGCGATTATCATCATATTCCATGGTGACAAAAATCATATCGTCTTCATCACCGAATTTTTCACCTTTGTGTGCAACATTGGCGGCTGCCATGGTGACGGTTTTTGGCATGCCACCCATAATGAATTGTACACAGTCTAATTCGTGAATATGGTGATATAAGTGACCGCCAGATTTTTCACGGATTTTTTTCCATGAAATGGTTGGTTGTTGTTCTTCCCAGCCATTACGTGCAGTATGACAGTAAAGCACTTTACCGATCACACCTTGATTGATTAATTCTTTGGCATGGTGAACACCGTTAAAGAAGTTCATCACGTGGCCAGCCATAAAGGTAACGCCATTTTCTTCGCAAGCGCGTACCATATCATCACAGTCTTGATAACTTAAGGCGATTGGTTTTTCACAGAAAACGTGTTTTTTGTTTTTCGCTGCTAGGATTACCGGTTCTTTGTGTAAGTAGTTTGGAGTGGCGACAATTACGCAATCCACATCAGGTGAAGTGACCAATTCTTCAAGAGATTTTGCCGCTACGCATTGTAATTCTTGAGCAATGGTTTCACCATTTTCAGGGTCATATACCATGGTAATCTGTGCATCATCAAATTCATTCATGAAGCGTGCTAGATCTGCACCAAAATAGCCAACGCCAACAACACCATATCGCATCATAATAAACTCCTTATTTTTTCACTGAGATTTGTTTTTCCGTTACCATGGATTGCTTCGCTGCTTCTGCAACTTCGATGGCTTCAGTTAAACATAGACTTAATGGGCTGGTTTTTCCTTGCGTTAAGTGCTCTACCACGCTTTGCACTTCGATTTCAGCGGCTCGGCTTAACCAAAGTTGGCAAGGTGCGTGGGTGACATTATATTGCTGTGTGCCTTTGGCACTTTCGCGTAAAGATAAATCAGCCTCAAATTCATCAAATAAATCAACGTGTTCTATTTTTCCATCTAGATAATTAAATGTGACACTTGAGGTAAAGAAATTGACTTCAATCACACCATTTTCACCATGAATTTGAATGCCCCATTGGTGTAATCGATAAGCAGTGCCCATTTCTAGCGAACCTAATACGCCATTTTCAAAACGTAATAGCAACTGCAATACATCACGGCTATCAGGTGTATCGTGATGCGCTTGATTAGCCGCTTGAGCAAAGACCGCCTCAATATCGCCCAATAACCAACAGAGTAAATCCAGTTCGTGAATGAGGTGGAAAAGCTCACCGCCCGTAAGATTAGCATCTAATTTCCACCATTCTTTATTTGGTAGGTTTTCAATCCAACGCTGACGCATGGCTCTCGCGACCGTAATTCTGCCTAACTTTCCTTTTTCTAAAGCCGCTTTGACTTTCAACATGCCAGGTAAAGTACGTTCTAAATGGCCTACAAAAATTAATTTGCCTTTTTCTTCGGCAAGACGGCGTAAATGTTGGCCTTGAGAAGAGCTTAAGGTAAAAGGCGTTTCAATAAAGACATGACAGCCGGCATTTAACGCCAAAATAGCTGGGGAATAATGAGCATAGTTTGGTGTGGCGATAACCACTAAATCAGGTTTGGTTTCGGTCAACATTTCTTCCACACTAAAAAAGGCTTGGCTATCGTATTGCTCTGCAAGTTTTTGTGCAAGAGAAGGATTGATATCGGTCACTGCAATTAAGTTTGCTTGGGCTTTATCAAATGCTGAAGCCAACTGAACGCCAAAAAAGCCACAGCCGATTAAGGCAATGTTTAATCCATTAGTTTGCATTATGCCCTCCTTGTTGTAAGCGTTGGCGAATACTTTGGAAATATTGCAAGATCGCGCGTTGCATCCGTACCAAATCATGTGCTTCTACCGCATCAATTAATTCACGATGTTGCATGGCTAATTTTTCAGGAGAAAGTATTGGTGGCGGTAAGCTTTTTTCTACTTGCTGATAAATTTGCCAAAACGCATCTAAATATTGAATCAGTAACGGGTTATTTAATGGTTCATAAAGTTTTAAATGAATGTGGTATTCATCTTTAGGCGAAAATTTTTGCTCACGGGCATTTTTCTCCATATTTGCGACTGATTTTTGCAAAAGTGCGGTCTGTTCTTGGCTAATTTTTCCCAACACCATCGGAGCAAAACCGTATTCCAAAATTTCCCGAATATCCAAAATATTAATTAGCTGATTATGATCATTATGCAAATTCAGTTGGGTGTGAAAGCTTAATCCACGAATCATTGGCACAAGAGATGATTCACTCACAAAAGTGCCGACGCCATGGCAAATATCTAAAATGTGTAGCGCCTCTAAAGATTTAATGGCTTCACGTAAACTGGAACGGCTCACACCAAGCTGTTCAATCAGCTCATTTTCTGTTGGCATCAAATCGCCGGATTTAAGATTTTGTTTGATGATGAGCGATTTGATCTTATCCTGCAAAACGAGACTTGCTTCTTTTTTACTTGTTTTTTTCATTTCTGTTCTCATTTTCTAATCTATTTTCTGAATTTGTGATCCAGCTCTCATTCTCTCTAATTGACATAAGACATCATACGTCTTATCTTTATTTATGCAAGCAGAAATTAGCAGTGATTTTAAATTCTGTGATCTATACCACAAAATTCTCAAATACAAGGAAGGAGGTTGTTATGGCAACATCATTACCATGGTATAAAGAAGTCAGTCCTACGCAAAAAAAAGCGTTATTTGCGGCTTGGTTAGGTTATGTTTTTGATGGCTTCGATTATATGCTTATCACTTACGTGCTTTTGGATATTCAAAAAGAATTCGCCATGAGCACAACGGAAACATCCACATTATTACTTGCAGCGTTCGTCGCACGTCCATTAGGTGGAGCGATTTTTGGTAGCTTTGCCGATAAATATGGTCGTCGTTTAGCAATGATTGTTTCCATTGTTACGTATTCCGTCGGCACATTCTTGTGCGGTTTATCCACCAGTTATATTTGGCTTTTCATCTTCCGTATGATTATCGGTATGGGGATGGCTGGTGAATATGCGTGTTCTTCCTCTTATGCCATTGAAAGCTGGCCACAACATTTACGTACAAAAGCCAGTGCATTCTTAGTGAGCGGCTTCTCCATTGGTAATATTCTTGCTTCTCAAGTGATTCCTTGGGTGTCTCAAACTTATGGTTGGCGTATGGCTTTCTTCATTGGTTTAGCACCAGTCGCTTTAGTGCTCTACGTTCGTCGCCATGCACCTGAAAGTGAAGAATGGGCGCAAGCAAAAGCGGCGGGTAAAGTGAATAAAGTTCCACTTACTGACCTATTCACTAAAAAACAATTACCAATCACCTTAATTATTTTCTTAGTTTGCTATTCAATTTTCTCCGTAAACTGGCCGGTAGTAGGTTTACTTCCACTTTACCTCAAAGAAAACGGTTACGCTGAAAATGTGAAATCACTGATGTTCTGGGCAGGCTTTGGTATCCTCATCGGTACCTTAATTGCAGGCTTTATCGGTGATAAATTGGGTGAGAAGAAAACCTTTGTATATAGCTTATTGTTATCACTTTTCTTCCTCTTCCCAGTATTCTATTTGCCAGAAAATAATGTATTAGCGCTTGGTGCCTTGCTCTTCTTCTTACTCGCAACTAACTTAGGGATTGCGGGTTTAGTGCCAAAATATATGGCGACGTTCTTCCCGGCTGAAATGCGAAGCACAGGTATCGGTTTCATCTATAACTTCGCTGCGATTGGCGGTGGGGTGTCTCCTGTGATTGCCGCGGCCCTTAGCGAAAGAGTCGGACTTGGTTCAGCCCTTGTGTATGTGACCTTATTCTGGACAATTGTCCTTGTTGCTCTCGTTGGATTAAGATTGCCAGAACGCATTCAAGCTCGTATGCAACAATAAAAAATGAAAGTAAAACAGACCGCACTTTTAGGTGCGGTTTGTTGTTTATACAAAAATAGTTTGAAGCGTGTCACAAATTTGTTAAAAATATGTTTCAATTCTTTCCGTTAAATGCTAATTAATAATCTCCCCTATCGTTTTATAGGAGATTGTATATGCAAACTCAACAAACCTTTCTCTCTAAATATAAAAGTCTCATTATTCTTGCCTTAGACTTTGTCTTCATGTTGGTGTTAATCAAAATACTGCCATTTTCTGCTCAAGAGAATCGCGGGCTAGCCTTGCTGATTTTTATTGGTATTTTATGGTTAACGGAAGCCTTTAATATTACCGTGACATCCCTCATGGTGCCTGTTGTAGCTATTGGATTAGGCTTGATTAATACACAAAAAGCGCTTGCGCCATTCTCCACGCCAATTATTTATATGTTCTTTGGGGGATTTGTGGTGGCGGCGGTGTTACAAATTCAGAATCTAGATAAGATTATTGCGAATTACATTATCCGTTTGGCCAAAGGAAACTTAAAACTTTCTATCACCTATCTGTTTACTGCAACCACATTCCTTTCCATGTGGATTAACAACACCGCTGTGGCAGCGATGATGTTACCGCTCACGATGGGGATGTTAAAAGGTATCAATGCAGAGAAAAATCATCGATTGTACGCTTTTGTATTGTTAGGCATGGCATTTAGCGCCAGTATCGGTGGTATTGGTACGTTGGTGGGAAGTGCACCGAACGCCATTTTGGCATCTCAAATTCAAGTGACTTTCACGGAATGGTTAGGTTATGGTTTCCCAGTGATGGTATTGCTTGTACCTTCAATGATTTTTTCTTTATGGGTGATTTTACGTCCAGACTTTTCTGTGGAATTTAATCCATCACTTGAGAAAGTCAGTTTTAACCGAAAAAATATTATTACCTTACTGATCTTTATCGGCATGGCGATTATGCTGCTTTTTAGTTCTCTTCTAAATCCATGGATTAGCTCTCTTCTTGAATTGCCGAAAAAAATCGAAAACTTTGATACGGTGATTGCGCTATGCGTTGTGATCTTTATTTGTGTTTCAGGTGTGGCAAGCTGGAAAGAAATTCAAGAGCGTGTTGAATGGGGCGTACTCGTTTTATTTGGAGGTGGTTTGACACTTAGTATTGTGATGAAAGATTCGGGTGCTAGTAAGATTATGGCGGATAGTATTGTTCAGTTTGTACAAACCAAACCACTTTGGGTACTTTGCTTTGTGATAACCGCATTTATTATTTTCTTAACAGAATTCACATCGAATACCGCCAGTGCTGCATTGATTATGCCAATTGTGATTTCAGTGGCACAATCCATGAATTTACCGCCTATCGCTTTAGCCGCAATTATCGCTTGTGGGGCAAGTTGTGCATTTATGCTACCAATCGCCACACCGCCAAATGCTATTGTGTTTGCAACAGGAAATGTGAAACAACTTGATATGGCGAAAGTCGGTTTGATTTTAAACCTATTCTGTATCGCCATCATCGGCAGCATGACTTATTTTGTTTGGTTGTAAATGTGGTTAAAACTGACCGCACTTTATTAGCCTATAAAAGTAAACCGCACATTAAAGTGCGGTTTATTGTTTAATAATGCGGAGGCGGCGTTTCTTCTGCTTGGCTGGCAATATTAGAAGTTTGCATATCTTTTAATTTGCCGGCGAGATAGCGGAGTTGAAGTTGAATTTTATCCATATCAAACTGTTGTTGAACTAATGCTTGGTTTAGCTCGTCTAAAAGTTGTTCTTGAAACGCAATTTTCATTTCAAGTTCAGCAATGCGATCTTCTAAAATTTGTTGATTTTGCATAAAATTTCTCTAATTTTTAAAAAAATGTTGTGAATTTGGTCAATACGATTTAACCTATTCGCTATTCCATTTCTATTATAAAGGATCAAGCAAAATGTTGAAAATTCAAAAGCTTTCTCTTGCTGCACTTATGGTAAGTGCGGTTGTTTCAGGTTCTGTTTTTGCAGAAGATAAAGTAGCGCCAAGCGCAAGCGATGCGTCTTATGCTGTAGGTGCATTAATGGGTAACCAAGTAAAAGATTTAGTGGATGCTCAAAAAGAAGTGATTCAATACGACAATGCGCGTATTTTAGATGGCTTAAAAGATGCATTAGAAGGTAAAGTTGATGTTCGTAAAGACGAAAAAATTCAACAAACCTTAGATGGTATTCAAGAGCAATTAGTGTCTGCAGCGAAAGCAAAAGTAGAACAACAAGCGAAAGCCGCAAAAGAAGAAGGCGATAAATACCGCGCTGAATTTGCGAAAAAAGATGGCGTAAAAAGCACTAAAGATGGCTTACTTTACAAAATCACTGAAGCAGGTAAAGGTGATGCGATTAAAGCAACAGATACTGTGAAAGTACATTACACTGGTAAATTACCAGATGGTAAAGTATTTGATAGCTCTGTTGAACGTGGTCAACCGGTTGAGTTTAAATTAAACCAAGTGATCAAAGGTTGGACTGAAGGTCTTCAGTTAGTGAAGAAAGGCGGTAAAATCGAATTAGTGATTCCACCTGAATTAGCTTATGGCAAACAAGGTGCAGGCGATTCAATTCCACCTGATGCAACACTTTACTTCGAAGTTGAAGTATTAGACGTTAATCCTAAAAAATAATCCTTAATTCAACCGCACTTTGTCCAAAGTGCGGTCATTTTCCCTACCAGATTTGAAAAATGATACTAACTGATAGACAACCTTTCACTGATGAAGATCGTGCTATTTTGATTTCCTATAAAGCGGTAGTTGATGGCGTGAGTGCATTGATTGGCGAGCATTGTGAAATCGTCTTACACTCTTTGGAAGACATTGAACATTCCGCCATTTGTATTGCCAATGGGCATAATACCAATCGCCAAGTGGGTTCCCCGATTACGGATTTAGCCCTGAAATCCTTGCGTAATATGCAAAGTGAGAGTGTGTCTAAACCTTATTTCACCCGTGCGAAAGGCAATGTGTTGATGAAGTCTGTGACCATCGCTATTCGAAATGGCAAACAACGCATTATTGGTTTACTTTGTATCAATATTAATTTGGATGTGCCGGTCTCTCAATTTATGCAGGCCTTTATGCCAACGCAGGAACAAAATGAAACCTCTTCCGTCAATTTTGCAAGTTCGGTAGAAGAATTGGTGGCACAAACGGTAGAAAAAACCATTGAAGAAGTGAATGCAGATCGCTCGGTTTCGAATAATAATAAGAACCGTCAGATTGTGATTTCACTTTACGAAAAAGGCATTTTTGATATTAAAGATGCGATCAATTTAGTGGCTGATCGCCTCGCGATTTCTCGCCACACCGTGTATTTGTATATTCGTCAAATCAAACAAGAGCAAGAGTAATGAACTATGTTCTCGCCGTGAAAAGTCCCGTTTATGGAAAACAAGGGGCCTTTCTTGCCTATCAATTTGCCCAAGCTTTACTCGAAAAAGGGCATGTCATTAACCAAATTTTCTTTTTCCAAGACGGTGTGAGTAATGGCAATGGCTTGGTTTATCCTGCCAATGATGAATTTAATCTCACGCAAGCTTGGCAAGCTTTTTCAACCCAGTATCATATTCCTTTGCATTTATGCGTGGCAGCTTCACAACGTCGTGGCGTAGTGGATGCGCTTACAGCAAAAGATATGGAACATACGAATCTTGCAGAAGGTTTTGAGATTACAGGCTTAGGCGAGTTTATGGCGATGGCATTAAAAGCGGATCGGGTGGTGATATTATGAAGCTTGCATTCTTATTTCGTACCGCACCGCATGGAAATGCGATTTCTCGTGAAGGTTTAGATGCGTTGCTTGCTGCGACAGCATTTTGTGATGAAGAGGAAATCGGTGTCTTTTTTATTGATGATGGCGTATTAAATTTACTTGATGGGCAAAATCCTGAGTTATTGTTACAAAAAGACTTTATTCGTACCTTTAAATTATTAGATTTATACGATATTGAACAGCGCTTTGTCTGCGCCGATTCGCTCGACCAATACAATTTGCAAACAGAACAACTCATTATTTCTGCTGAAAAAATTGGCCGCACTTCGCTGATCAATAAACTTAGCCAAGCAGAAAAAGTGTTTACGTTTTAAGGAATATTATGCTTTATACCTTTTCTCAAGCTCATTATTCTGAGACAGAACTTCAACTCTATTTGACTGAAATCACGGAAAATGATGCGGTGGTTTTATGGCAAGACGGCGTGTTGCTAGCGGTAAAGTACGGAGAAATGTTTACTCAATGCAAAGGACAATGTTTTATACTGGAACAAGATGTTTTAGCCCGAAATTTAACCGCACTTTTGCCAGAAAACAATCAAGTGCGGTCAGTTTCATTAACAGATTTGGTGGATTTAACTGCTCAATATTCGCCTCAAATCGCCTTATAGCGGGCGTTCTTTAGGTAACAAGAGCGGTAATACCATAACAGAATAAAGTGCCAAACCTGCGGCCATTAAGCAGGTAATTTCTAATCCTCCTGCACGTAACCATTCGCCAAATCCCATATCATTTACTAGCGTTGCATAAAAGATCCCCGCTACGACGGTATAACAAAATCCAATTAGTACCGAAATTAATGCGATAGCTTTTACGTGATAACTCGCATAACGGTGAAATGCTGCCCAAAGTGTAATGAGAAAAGTCGGTACCGCAGCCACGATAAAGACGGTAATCGCTGAAGATTGAAATCCATCGGCATCATTGTTTGCGAACATTAGGCCAATAGTGCCAATAATTTGAATAATCAACGGTAAAAGAATAAATGCTTTAAGATATTTTTTCATGAGATGTCCAATTAATAGAAAAACGGAAGCATTGTATCAATCAAATGAAAGACAACCAATCTTTTCTCTATTCGGTTTTTATTACATCCACTAATGTGGGCTGAACGATTGAGGCATAATCTTG
>JAGZBU010000036.1:0-19072 GCA_018369675.1 Parahaemophilus parainfluenzae
AACGACCATATAAATGGCTGTTGTTGTAAGTGATATTCCAGTATAATCCCCCTAATTTCATCTGAATAAGAACTGAATTATGAATAAAAAATATACCTTAATTTCAATCTCAATTCTGACCGCACTTTATAGTCAACAAAGTTTGGCAGATCTGCATTCTCAGTGTTTACTTGGCGTGCCTCATTTTACTGGTGAGGTTGTGAAAGGTGATGTTAATAATTTGCCAGTTTATATTGAAGCAGATAAAGCAGAGATTAATCAGCCAACTCAGGCGATTTATCAAGGCAATGTCGATTTGAAACAAGGAAACCGTCATCTGGTCGGAAATTCAGTTGAAGTCAAACAAACAGGTGAGGGCAATCAAGCTCAGCGTTGGGCTTATTTGCGAGGAGGATTTGATTACAAAGATAATCAAATTAACCTATTAGGGAATGATGCGAGTTTTAATTTAGATAGTAAAAACGGTAATGTCACCGATGCAGACTACCAACTTGTAGGACGTCAAGGTCGTGGTAAAGCTCAGGAAATTGAGTTAGGTGATAATTACCGTTTAATGAAAAATGCGACATTTACCTCTTGTTTACCAGATGATAATGCTTGGGCGGTAGATGCCTCTGAGATTCGTCAGCACATCAAAGAAGAATATGCCGAATTTTGGCATGCACGTTTTAAAGTATTAGGTGTGCCGGTATTTTATACTCCTTATCTGCAATTACCGATAGGTGATCGCCGCCGTTCAGGTTTATTAATGCCAACCGTTGGTCATTCTAGCCGTGATGGTTATTGGTATAAACAGCCGGTTTATTGGAACATTGCACCAAATTATGATGCCACATTTGCACCAAAATATATGTCTCGTCGTGGTTGGCAATTAAATGGTGAATTCCGTTATTTAACACCCGTTGGTGAAGGTAGACTTGCTGGCGAATATTTAGGACGTGATCGTTATGATGAATATACCAGTGATAATCGTAAGCGTCATTTGTTCTATTGGAACCATAATTCCTCTTTTCTTGAAAACTGGCGTTTAAATGTTGATTACACTAAGGTAAGTGATAAACGTTATTTCACCGATTTTGATTCAGATTATGGTGACAGTACTGATGGTTATGCAAATCAATACGCACGTATTGCTTACTATAAACCTAATTACAACTTCGCGATTTCCGCACGTCAGTTCCAGATTTTTGATGAAGTCGATATCGGGCCTTACCGAGCGATGCCACAAATCGACTTCAATTATTACAAAAATGATTTGGCGAATGGTTGGATCGATTTTAAATTATTTTCGCAAGCAGTACGCTTTGATAATGATAGTGCTTTGATGCCAAAAGCATGGCGTTTTCATATTGAACCAAGCTTGGCAACAGCAATGTCAAATAAATATGGTAGCTTGAATATTGAGACTAAACTTTATGCAACGCATTATAACCAGAAAAAAGGAACTTCTTCTGCAGCGGAAGAAGTGCAAAAATCAGTAAATCGTGTATTGCCACAATTAAAAGTAGATTTACAAACGGTTTTAGCAAGCAATAAAACTTTATTTGATGGTTATACACAAACGCTTGAACCTCATGTTCAATATTTGTATCGACCATACAAAGATCAAAGTAATATCGGTTCAAAACGAGTGAATGATTATCTTGGCTTTGGTTATGATTCTGCGTTAGTCCAACAAGATTATTATTCATTATTCCGTGATCGTCGTTATAGTGGTTTAGATCGTATTTCATCAGCTAATCAAATAACGCTTGGTGGAACAACTCGTTTTTATGATAAGAATTCTGATGAACGTTTTAACTTCTCTGCAGGACAAATTTATTATTTAACGGCATCAAAAATTGACGATAATCCAAATAATCGTACGCCAAAATCCTCTTCTTCTTGGGCCTTGGAGTCTAACTGGAAAATTAGCGATAAATGGAATTGGCGCGGTAGCTACCAATACGATACGTTGCTAGATAAAGCCTCATTGGCGAATAGCAGTTTAGAATTTAACCCAATGAAGAATAATCTGATTCAGTTAAATTATCGTTACGCAAGTAAAGAGTATATCAACCAAAACTTGGGGGCTTCTGCTAACCGTTACCAACAAGATATTAAACAGATTGGTGTTGTAGCTGCATGGGAAGTCTCAGATAATTGGGCGTTTGTGGGAAAATATTATCAAGATATTGCGTTGAAAAAACCGGTTGAGCAATATGTGGGCGTGCAATATAACTCGTGCTGTTGGTCTTTAGGCGTTGGTGCAAGACGTTATGTGACGAGTCGCCAAAATCAACGTAACGATCAAGTGGTTTATGACAACAGTGTTGGTGTCACCTTTGAATTACGTGGATTAGGTGAAAATGACCATCAAAGCGGTATTGAAGACATGCTGAAGAAAGGAAAACTTCCTTATATTCAGGCGTTTAGCTTATAGTGAGATGAATAAAGGCTACCGAAAGGTAGCCTTTTTGTTTATTTTTTTCGTTTTGCTCGAGGATGGGCTTGATCATACACTTCAGCAAGATGCTGGAAATTTAAATGCGTATAAATTTGTGTGGTGGATAAATTACTGTGCCCTAAAAGCTCTTGAACAGCCCGCAAATCTGAGCTCGCTTCCAGCATGTGAGTGGCAAAAGAGTGACGCAGTTTATGCGGATTGAGATGACTGTTTAATCCTTGTCGAATGCCCCAGGTTTCCATTCGTTTTTGAATAGAGCGATGAGTAAGGCGATTTCCCTGTTGGCTAACAAAAAGGGCGTCATCCTTTGGATTAAATAAAGGGCGTACTTTTAACCATTGCTGAATTGCATG
Organism: Parahaemophilus parainfluenzae; assembly: GCA_018369675.1. Taxonomy (GTDB): domain Bacteria; phylum Pseudomonadota; class Gammaproteobacteria; order Enterobacterales; family Pasteurellaceae; genus Haemophilus_D; species Haemophilus_D parainfluenzae_AC. Next base: position 2,800 of record JAGZBU010000036.1, read on the forward strand.
AGAAGCATAGCGTCCAAAAGGCACAATACGTTCTTTGTTTCCTTTACCAATCACTCTGACCTCACGTACACGCGTGTTAATGCTATTAAGGTTTAAGCCTTGTAATTCAGATAAGCGAAGCCCTGAGCTATACATCAATTCCATCATCGCACGATCACGCAAATCAATCGGATCTTTGCTGTCATTTGAAAGCAATTTTTGGACCTGTTCAGCATCAATATTTTTCGGCAAATGCTTGCCTTGTTTCGGTGCTGAAATACCTGTTGCCGGATTCACTTTCATTTGCCCTTGTTGTACAAGATAGCTGAAAAACTGACGAAGAGCAGATAAACGTAATGCCAAGCTCTTTTCTTTTAAACCTTGCTTACGGCTTTCCACCAAAATAAGGCGAACCACGCTTGGATTTACTTGCTGCCAGTGCTGAATACCTTTTTCAGCGAGAATCGCTAAAATGGCATCCAGTTGATGTTGATAATTGGTGAGGGTATGTGGGCTTACTTGGCGTTCAATTCGCAAGTAATCCCAATATTGATTGAGGAGTGTATGCATTAGAGAGTTAATTCAAACAAACTTTTTTTCGTGTTTAGCTTAAATCCTTCGCGTTCTAAAATACTCTGTTGAGCTTGGCTCAATTCCGCCACTAAACGGTTAGATTGTGTATAACGGACAAACTCTTTTGCTTTAGAAATAAGCGCTGCATAAATCTCGGCTTGATGTTTATCTTCTTTGACAAAAATATCGGTTAATTGCCAATAGCGTTGTAATTGTAAAGAGGATAAGCGAGGATAAAGTTGAACAAAGCCAATCGCTTGTGCGTTTTCGTTTACAGCAACAAAAAACATGCTTTCATTAAAACGTATACGATTCGTTAGAAAGGTTAAAGTGCGGTCAGGATTTTCACTCATTCCGTTGGCAAGTCGATAGGCTTCAAAGAGTGGAGCAAGCACTTCTATATTCCATTGTTCGGCTTTGAAAATTTTCATTGTTACCAGACCTATTTTCCGTTTATTTATAAAATTGGTTATTTTTTATCGGTTCCGTACAGTAGATTGTAGCTTTTTAGCACAAAATAATCATCATTTCCCCAAAAAAATTTTCAAAATGTGATTTTGCACAAAGAAATCTGTTCAAAGTTTGGTATAGTAAACATACTTTTTATTTATTCAATATGGAGAAACAAAAATGGCACGTCGTCCTTTAGTGATGGGTAACTGGAAATTAAACGGTTCCAAAGCGTTCACCAAAGAATTAATCGAAGGATTAAAAGCAGAATTACATGATGTAACAGGTTGTGATGTGGCAATTGCCCCACCTGTTATGTATTTAGGTACGGCTGAAGCTGCACTTTCTGGTTGTGGTTGCAGCTGTGGCGGTAAAAGTGTGATTCAGTTAGGTGCACAAAACGTAGATATCAATGTGAAAGGTGCATTTACCGGTGATATTTCTAGCGAAATGTTAAAAGATTTTGGTGCAAAATACATCATTATCGGTCACTCTGAGCGTCGTACTTACCACAAAGAAAGCGATGAATTCGTAGCGAAAAAATTTGGTGTATTAAAAGAAGCAGGTTTAGTACCAGTATTATGTATTGGTGAAACTGAAGCTGAAAACGAAGCGGGCAAAACTGAAGAAGTATGTGCGCGTCAAATTGATGCAGTCATCAATGCATTAGGTGTAGAAGCATTTAATGGTGCAGTGATTGCTTACGAACCAATTTGGGCAATCGGCACGGGCAAATCAGCAACTCCAGCGCAAGCACAAGCTGTTCACGCATTTATCCGTGGTCACATCGCAGCAAAATCACAAGCTGTAGCAGATCAAGTGATCATTCAATACGGTGGTTCAGTAAATGATGCTAATGCAGCAGAATTATTCACTCAACCGGATATCGATGGTGCATTAGTGGGCGGTGCTTCACTTAAAGCGCCTGCGTTTGCAGTAATCGTGAAAGCAGCGGCAGCAGCGAAAAACTAATTTTCTTGTCTTAAAGAAATAAAAAAAGTGCGGTTAATTTTAACCGCACTTTTTGTTTTTGATTAATGTTGATTGCGTTCCCACAAATCAGCATACTTCACAAAGGTGGAATGGGCCGAAAGTACTGCAAGTAGGAAACCTTGTTTTCCATCTAAGAAACCGGCTTTTAAAATGTACATTTTGACAAAGCACCCGATGGCATGACTGACACCTTGCCACAATGTTGCTTTTTTTCCTTTGGCTTGGCGTTGATCTGCCCAAGCTTTGGCGTAGCCCGCGGATTTCACCAGATAGTGATGAATGCTTTTATAAGTGAAATGCTCCAGATCCCCAGTTAATTTCTGTACTTTCGTGTTTTCAGGATAAACCACTTTTTCATGTACCAGAGAATCATTATATCCTGCATAATTTGTGCGATATAAACGCACTACATAATCAGGATACCAACCTGAATGGCGAATTTCGCGTCCAAACACTTCACTCACCCGAGGAATATCATAAACCCTATTTGGCGCATCTTGTTGAACGGCTTGTTGAATGGATTCACGAAGTTTCGGTGTGACACGTTCATCGGCATCTAACCACAAAACATAATCACTGGTGACATATTGTTGTGCGCGTTGGCGTTGCTTGCCAAAACCCGGCCAATCAGGATGTGAATAAAATTTTGCACCATATTGTTCCGCGATTTCTTGGGTGTTATCAGTACTGCCTGAATCGACAATAATGATTTCATCTACCCAATCTTTTACCGTATCGAGACATTGAGCAAGATCTGCCGCTTCATTTTTGACAATCATGGCAACGCTAATTGTTGGCATATTTTTATCCTTTTTTTGCTATACTAGCCGAAGTTTTTGTAAGTATAACCGAATTTATTTTATGTGGCGTTTTTTTTATACCTGCCTGATGTATCTGATTCAGCCTTTTGTGCTGTTATTCATGTTACTACGAAGTCTCAAAGCTCCGAATTATCGTAAGCGTTTAGGTGAGCGATATGGTATTTATGTTAATATTGTTAAGCCTACACAAGACGGGATCGTCATTCATGCCGCATCGGTAGGGGAAGTGATTGCTGCTACGCCGCTAGTAAAACGTATTCAGAAGGAATACCCGAATTTACCAATCACGTTTACAACGGTCACGCCAACAGGCTCTGAACGCGTAAAAGCCGCCTTTGGGGAAACTGTGACGCATTGTTATTTGCCTTACGATTTACCTTGTGTCATCAATCGTTTTATTGATTTTATTCAACCTAAAGTATTCATTGTCATTGAAACGGAACTCTGGCCAAATTTGATTGATTGTTTGGCTCGTCGAAATATTCCTTTCATTGTGGCGAATGCACGCCTTTCTGCACGTTCAGCCAGACGCTATGGCAAAGTCAAACAACACTTGCAGTATATGCTTTCTCAAATTAGCTTGATTGCGCCACAAGATAGCATCAGTGGAAAGCGTTATTTAGAGTTAGGTTATGAGAAAGATCGTCTGCAATTAACCGGCAATATTAAATATGATCTTGTGGTCAGTGATGAATTACTCAAAGACATTGCAATGCTTCATGAGAGTTGGGCGAAAGATCGTCAGATTTGGATTGCGGCGAGTACCCATGAAGGGGAAGAAGAACTCATTTTACAAGCTCATCATTTGTTACTGAAAAAACATCCAAACTTGCTGTTATTGCTGGTACCTCGTCATCCTGAACGTTTTAATCCTGTGGCGGATTTAATTGAAAAAGCCAACTTTAACTTTATTCGTCGTTCAACGGGGGAGATTCCTTCAGAAAATACCCAAGTGATTCTTGGTGATACCATGGGTGAGTTGATGTTGATGTATGGTATTTCAGATATTGCGTTTGTAGGCGGAAGTTTGGTCAAACATGGGGGACATAATCCTCTAGAGCCTTTGGCATTTAAATTACCCGTTGTGAGTGGAAAGCATACCTTCAATTTCCCTGAAGTTTTTACTTCGCTCTTAGAAGTGCAAGGTGTATTGCAAATCAACTCAACAGAAAAAGCATTGTCAGAGATTATTGATAAGTTATTGAATTCGAAAGGGGCACGTCAGCGTTTAGGTAATGCCGGCTATGAGGTATTAATCGAAAATCGAGGTGCATTACAGCGTCTTTTAGATTTGCTTCATCCTTATTTAACCAATATTTCGGAGAACCATAAATGACAAGCGTAATTTACCCTGGCACGTTTGACCCGATTACCAATGGGCATTTAGATATTATTGCGCGAAGTGCGGTCATTTTCCCGAAAGTTTTTGTCGCGGTTGCGAATAGCCCGAGCAAAAAGCCATTGTTCTCATTGGAGGAACGCGTTGAACTCGTGCGTCAATCAGTCGCTCATTTACCCAATGTGGAAGTATTTGGATTCTCTGATTTACTCGCAAATGAAATCAAAGCGAAAAAGATTACCGCCATTATTCGTGGCGTGCGAACAACGACGGACTTCGAATATGAATTACAACTGGCTGCGTTAAACCGTTTATTAACCGATGGTGTGGATAGTTTGTTTTTCCCACCAACAGAAAAATGGGCATTTGTGTCTTCCACGATTGTACGAGAAATTTATTTGCATCATGGCGATGTGAAAGAACTGGTGCCGGAAGCCGTCTATTTAGCCTTAAAAGCACGTCGTGAATGAAAAAAAAACTTCTAATTTTAACCGCACTTTTAGTGTTAACTGGTTGTGGTACGGTGGTGAAATTAATCGATCCATCGGAAAAATACACACCTTATGCTGGTGCGGCTTATGATTTAGAGATGGCACAAAAATGGGGCTTACCTATTTTAGATTTGCCACTGTCATTTTTATTAGATACCGCATTGTTGCCTTATGCGTGGTCAAATTAATTTGCATTAAGATATGAAACTCAATCCTCAACAACAACAGGCTGTCGAATATGTCAGCGGGCCTTGCTTGGTGCTAGCTGGAGCAGGTTCTGGCAAAACTCGCGTGATCATCAATAAGATTGCTCATTTGATTGAACATTGTGGTTATTTACCTAAACAGATTGCCGCCGTGACCTTTACCAACAAAGCCGCTCGTGAAATGAAAGAGCGTGTAGCCCATTCCATTGGTAAAGAAAAATCCAAAGGATTGATTGTTTCCACTTTCCATACCTTAGGTTTCGACATTATCAAACGGGAATATAAAGCTTTAGGCTTTAAATCCAATATGACCTTGTTTGATGAGCACGATCAACTTGCCTTACTAAAAGAACTGACGGCAGATGTACTGCAGGAAGATAAAGACTTACTGCGTGAATTAATCTCGGTTATTTCCAATTGGAAGAATGATTTGGTTTCGCCAAAACAAGCTTATGCCTTAGCGAAAGATGCCAAATATCAAACCTTTGCAAAATGTTATGAGCGTTATGCCGCGCAAATTCGTGCTTACAATGCGTTGGATTTTGATGATTTAATTATGTTGCCAACCTTGCTTTTCAAACAGAACGAAGAAGTGCGGTCAAAATGGCAGGAGAAAATTCGCTATCTGTTGGTGGATGAATATCAAGATACCAATACTAGCCAATATGAACTGATTAAATTACTGGTAGGCGAGCGAGCTTGCTTTACGGTGGTAGGGGATGACGATCAATCCATTTATTCTTGGCGAGGTGCTCGACCGCAAAATATGGTGCGATTACGTGATGATTTTCCTTGTTTGCAAGTCATCAAATTAGAACAAAATTACCGTTCCACTCATCGTATTTTGCATTGTGCCAACATTTTGATTGATAACAACGAACACGTGTTCGACAAAAAGCTTTTTTCCAACTTGGGCGAAGGTGAAAAACTGCAAGTCATTGAAGCGAAAAATGAAGAGCATGAAGCCGAACGGATTGTGGCGGAATTGATTGCTCATCGTTTTAGCCGTAAAACCAAATTTAAGGATTATGCGATTTTATATCGCGGTAACCATCAATCCCGTCTATTGGAAAAAGTGCTGATGCAAAACCGTATTCCATACAAAATTTCTGGTGGAACGTCTTTTTTCTCTCGAGCTGAAATTAAGGACATGATGGCCTACTTGCGTTTGTTGGTGAATCAAGATGATGATGCGGCCTTTTTGCGAATTGTGAATACACCGAAACGGGAAATTGGTACAGCAACTCTACAAAAATTAGGTGAGTTGGCACAGGAAAAACATATCAGCTTATTTGAGGCGATTTTTGAGTTTGAACTGATGCAACGAGTCACGCCAAAAGCCTATGATGCCTTGCAAAAATTTGGTCGTTGGATTGTGGAGTTAAACGATCAAAGTTTACGTTCCGATCCTGAAACCGCTGTGCGTTCTTTGCTTTCTTCATTGCATTACGAAGAATATTTGTATGAGTATGCCACCAGCACGAAAGCCGCCGAAATGCAAAGTAAAAACGTAGCAACCTTGTTTAGCTGGGTAGAGGAGATGCTCAAAGGCGATGAGGTGAACGAGCCAATGACTTTAAACCAAGTGGTCACTCGTTTAACGTTACGCGACATGATGGAACGCGGTGAAGACGATGACGAGAGCGATCAAGTGCAATTAATGACATTGCATGCCTCTAAAGGTTTAGAGTTTCCTCATGTGTATTTAATCGGTATGGAAGAGGGAATTTTGCCTCATCAAACCGGTATTGATGAAGATAACGTGGAAGAAGAACGCCGTCTAGCCTATGTTGGCATTACGCGAGCACAACAAACACTGACTTTTTCTCTTTGTCGTGAACGGCGTCAGTTTGGTGAGTTAATTCGCCCAGAGCCTAGTCGTTTCTTGGCTGAATTGCCGCAAGATGATGTGCAATGGGAAAAAGATAAGCCCAAATTAACGGTAGAGCAGAAGCAACAACAAACCTCTAGTCAGCTTGATCGTCTGCGGGCAATTTTAAAAGGCTAGAGATGATAAAAATTAAAGTGCGGTGAGAAATATATTTGTTTTTTCAACCGCACTTTATTTATGCAAAATGTAGATAAATCAAGCAACCAACATCGCTTTTTCAAAAAATGATTTGACATATTTTCAAAAAAACGTATTATACCGCCCACACACCGAATGTGGTGAGATGGCCGAGTAGGCTGAAGGCGCTCCCCTGCTAAGGGAGTATGGGGTCAAAAACTCCATCGAGGGTTCGAATCCCTCTCTCACCGCCATTTGTTGTTAGTTTTATTTATTCTGCACCCGTAGCTCAGCTGGATAGAGTACTCGGCTACGAACCGAGCGGTCAGAGGTTCGAATCCTCTCGGGTGCGCCATTTTAAATCGACTCTATCAGTTAAAATGGTCACGAAGAATAAAACATCACTACGCACCCGTAGCTCAGCTGGATAGAGTACTCGGCTACGAACCGAGCGGTCAAAGGTTCGAATCCTTTCGGGTGCGCCATATTCTCTCTTCAAACTTTTCTTTTTATCAAAAACAATTAACTACTAATTCAGTCATTTTTCTCGATCATCAATAGTTTTTAATAAATAATTTCCTTGTGCATCAGTAACACTTCTAAAACCGACATTCGTGATTTTATAAGGGAAATTTGTCTTGTATTCGACATTATCGTGGTGATGACCATGGAAAACGTGTCTTACCCCTAATTTTTCTGCGAGTTGATTAATTACGCGAAATCCCATTGGATGCGGTTTAGGCGCTTCATGGCAAATTAGAATATCGGCTTGCTCGTTTTCAATGGCTTCAATATCAGAAGGGAAAATAGACGTGCGATGACGCAATGGTACACCGCCACGCCAAATTTTTTCTTGCGGGCTATATTGGCAATAGTGGATGGGATCAAAATACATTGGCTTGTTTGGTGGCATCCAGATTTGTCCTCGGAATACACCGCCTAATCCGGCAATACGCTGTCCTTGAATTTCAACAACACGATTATGCAAATTACGCGATTTCCAATGTGAACCCCAAATCGCCTCAAAAGCGGCGATGGTTTTACTGTCATGATTGCCGTGAATAAACCAAATATCACAATATTTTGCGAGTTTATCTAATTCATGAGGCGAAGAAAGTTGCAAGTCACCCAAAATAATGAGGGCAACATTGTTATTTTCTTGCACGAAAGGATAAATATGTTCATAACTTCCGTGTGGATCGCCTGCGAATAAAAGCATTTTATTTCTCGGTGGTTAATATGCGTTTAGTATGTGGTAAACCTTCAAGTTCTTCATCATTTAACACTTTTTCCACAACAGATTTGACCTGGTTATAACGATCTAAATAACTTGGCGATTCAATTTCAATGTAAGGCACTTTGTATTTATCTAACAATTTCTTCAATAATTGTTGGAATTGTTGACGTTGTTTTTGGCTGCCTAGACTACGTAAGCCATCATCCACCCATTTTGTGTTGTTTTTCAATAAGATTGTTACATCAAATGGGTATTCTTTGATCATGAAATCGAGGAACGGATGCGCTTTGCCTTCGTATTGAATACAAAAAGCCTGTGTGGTAATGAAATCAGTATCAATAATCGCCACTTTATGGGCATGACGCACCGCATAATCAATATAGCGCTGGTGACCTAATGCCATTTGTGGATAGTCAGAATATTGCATGGCTTGCTCATCGCCACCTAATTTTTCAAAGACATATTCCCGACCATATTCCCATGCAGAAGTGGTATTAAATACAGCAGCCAGTTTGCTAACTAACACACTTTTACCACTACTTTCACCGCCTAAAATAGCAATGGTTTTCGCAAAGAATGGACGGACTTCTTTCGGAATGAATTTCCAATATTGGAAAGGTGTAGTACGAATTTTCGTTGCGGATACATTAAAGAAAGAGCGGTCAGGATCCACTAAAGAAACTTCGAGTCCTAAGTATTTTTCATATGGCGCTTTATCTTGTGGCTCACTACTAAATACCATTGTCGGGGTAAATTGTTTTTCTTCAAATAGATTTTTTACCGCGTCACTCCAAGCTTGCCAGCCATTTGGGTAACTTGGAATGCCATCTTCAACTAAGTGATGAATAAAAATGTGATCGTTTTGATATTTAAAGATTTGTTGCATCCAGCGAAGGCGATCTTGTACTGTCGGCATACGTTTCATTTTACTATCATAGAACAGCTTTAAATCGCGTTCGGTATCGCTACAGACAATCACGTGAAGCTCATCCACTTTACTGAATGCTTCATAAATCATATTAATATGGCCGGTGTGAACAGGGTAGAATTTCCCGAAAATTACACCCACTTTTTTATCGTGTTTGTTCGACATAATGCATCCTTCGCTAAATGGCCACTACGAGGTGGCTGAATAGTCCTATTTTATGCAATCTTTGTGCAAATAAAAACATTTTTCATTGAATGATTTTTTACTGTGACATTTTACGTTATACTACGACCTGCATTCTCAGGGCAGGGTGAAATTCCCTACCGGTGGTGACAGCCCACGAGCACTTAAAAGTGCGGTCAATTTTGATTGCGTTTTACAAAATTGTTTCGCTTTGTACTTTTAAGGTTAGCAGATTTGGTGAAATTCCAAAGCCGACAGTATAGTCTGGATGAAAGAGAATAAAACGGATTGGGTTCCCAATTCCGTTCTATTTATTTGCATTTCTCAGCCCTGATTCTGGTTAATTTTAACGTAACAACAAAGGAAATTACGATGAATCAGTCAATTTTATCTGCATTTGGTGCGACCGGCGAAGAACGGGTAATTAACGCATTGAATGCATTCAAACAAGGTAATGGCGTATTAGTATTGGATGATGAAGATCGCGAAAATGAAGGCGATTTAATTTTCCCAGCAGAAACCATTACTCCAGAACAAATGGCAAAACTTATTCGCTATGGCAGTGGTATCGTGTGTTTATGTGTTACCGATGAACAATGCAAACAGCTTGATTTGCCACCAATGGTTGAACACAACAATAGCGTGAATAAAACCGCGTTTACCGTGACGATTGAAGCGGCAGAAGGTGTGTCGACAGGTGTATCGGCGCAAGATCGCGTCACCACAATCAAAGCGGCAATTGCAGATCATGCAAAACCAGCAGATCTTCACCGTCCTGGGCATGTTTTCCCATTACGTGCTGCAGAAGGTGGTGTTTTAGCACGTCGTGGTCATACTGAAGCGTCCGTTGATTTAGCACGTTTAAGTGGTTTTAAACCGGCAGGTGTCATTTGTGAAATCACGAATGATGATGGCACCATGGCTCGTGCTGCAGAAATTATCGAATTTGCGAAAAAATTTGGTTATTCGGTATTAACAATTGAAGATTTAGTGGCATATCGTCAAAAACACCAGTGCTAATTAAATACTTGGAAAACAAAAGTGCGGTCAGAAAATCTTTTAAATTCTGACCGCACTTTGCATTTTAGGCTTAATTCATTTCAACAAAACTTAATGCTGTTTCAACCACTTTGATGCCCGCACCTTGCTTAAAGGCATTTTCACTTAAATAGCGTCGCCATTGTCTTGCTCCTTTGCAGTTTTGGAATGCACCAAGCATATGTCGAACGATATGATTTAAATAAACGCCTTGGCTCAGTTGTTTTTCAATGTAAGGGAACATGGCTTCCACCGCTTGTCTTGGTGTGATGATATCGGCATTGGCATCAAAAAGCATTTGATCAACATAGCCCAACAACGATGGATTTTGATAAGCCTCACGCCCAACCATCACGCCATCCACAAATTGCAAATGATGTTTCATTTCTTCGATGGTTTTAATGCCGCCATTAATTGCAATGGTCAACTGCGGGAAGTCTTTTTTCAATTGATAAACACGCTCATAATCCAAAGGGGGAATTTCTCGATTCTCTTTTGGGCTTAATCCTGAAAGCCAGGCTTTTCGTGCGTGAACAATAAATTCTTGGCAGCCTGCATGATGGACTTTTTCGATAAAGTCGCAGAGAAATTCATAGCTATCCAAATCATCAATGCCAATACGCGTTTTCACGGTGACAGGAATATTCACGACACGTTGCATTTCTGCAATACATTCTGCTACTAAATCCGCTTTTGCCATCAAACAAGCACCAAACATACCATTTTGCACGCGATCGGAAGGGCAACCCACATTCAGATTAATTTCATGATAGCCTCTTTCTTCGGCTAATTTGGCACAATGTTTAAGCTGTGCGGGATCGCTTCCACCAAGTTGTAGGGCAGCTGGGTTTTCTTGCAAATTAAAATCTAAATGATCGTATTTAGCATGAATAATGGCGGGTGCTGTGACCATTTCGGTATAAAGCAACGCATTTTTACTAAATTGACGATGAAAATATCGACAATGGCGTGTCGTCCAATCTAACATTGGCGCAACGGAAAAGCGGCCACGGTAAAAGTGCGGTTGGTTTTCTGACATATTTTATTTCTCTTGAATCTCGTTACGGCGAAGATCTTCTGCTTGTTGTTCCTGTATTCGTTGGCGGAAACGTCCAGCCGCAAAGTGGTAAAAAGGTTTCGGACTAAATTGGCGCGAAATTATGGAGGCAATGATACTGGAAATCAAGAGCCAAATCAGCACGGGTTGAGCCCCAGTCATTTCCATCACCACTACGCTGGCTGTCACTGGCGATTGTGTTCCGCCAGCTAAAAAGGCTGCCATACATAAAATGACGAGGAAGCGTTGATCAACCATGCCATTGCTGATTTCCCATAACATGGTGCCAATACCCGCACCAGTGGTGAGGGATGGGGTAAAAATTCCACCTGCGATGCCATTCCAATACGTAGTAACCGTTGCGAAGAGTTTTAGTATCCCCACTTCAGGCGAAACGAGCTGTCCTTCTAATGCTCTTGCAACAACATCATAACCTGTTCCATAGGTTTGTCCTTTGCTATAGGTGCCCATAGCCGCAAGCAATAAACCAAGTAATAAGGCAATGTAAATAGGGTGTTTACGAATCCAGTCACGCCATTTGATTGGAGAAAGTCCCGCGAGTCCTTTGGCAAGGAGTCGTCCAAATATACCACCCAGTACGCCACAAACTACGCCACAAATAGCAAGCCAAAGATATAAATAAGGAATATTGGTCGCACCTTTATAGGCAGGAAAGTAAGGGCTATTGCCTTGAATCGCCACTAAAATGAAGCCAGCCGCTAACACACCGAGTAACACGCGGCGTTCCCAGCGTAGCATCACGCCTCGACCAAGTTCTTCAATGGCAAAAATCACCCCAGCTAAAGGCGCATTAAAGGCGGCTGCAAGGCCTCCTGCCGCACCCGTTGCGATGAGTTCATTCGTACTTAAGCCGCGGAAAGCAAAGTTGTATTTACGACAGAAATTCCCCCAAGCTAGCATGACAGCCGCACCTACTTGAACAGAAGGGCCTTCACGTCCAACAGACGCACCGATAACCATTGCAAAGAAAGTAAGTGGAATTTTCCAAATGGTTTGGCGAAATTTAACCAGTTTTGTTTTATAACCATTATAAGGAAGATTAATGGAGGCAATCACTTGTGGAATACCACTGCCGCCAACATAAGGCGTGTATTTAGCGGTAAACCAGGTGAGAAAAGCAAGACCAAGCGGTAAAACGATCCAAACGGTAAGAGGGTATTTAGCAGACCAATAGGCATTAAATTCAAGTCCGATATCGGCTAGCTTTGCAAATCCAAAGGAAAAGAGAGCAACAAATGTCGCACCAATCAGTAAACATACAAATTCGAGTGTTTTATGAGAGATACGATGGGTTTGTCGAAGCTTTTTATGATAGAAATAACGTAAGTGAAAAATAAATGAACGTAACATAATGATTGCCAATAAAATAATTCTGTTTGAAATTATAAAACCCTCGCCATAGACAGGCAATTGATTTGGAAAAGTGCGGTCAGTTTTGCGTCGATTTTTTATCAAGCGATCCTTTGCGATCCTATTTCTGTTTAAATATTGACAATGTGAGGTGAAACCATTAAAATTCAGCGTCTATTTATTCTGTCTATTGGATGGAGAGATAGATTTTGTAACAAACATTCTATTATGAATAACATTTAAACTGGAGCTTTTTTAATGGCAACTATCAACCAGCTAGTACGCAAACCGCGTGTGAAAAAGGTTGTAAAAAGTAACGTTCCTGCATTAGAGGCTTGCCCGCAGAAACGTGGTGTGTGCACTCGTGTATACACAACTACACCTAAAAAACCGAACTCAGCATTACGTAAAGTATGTCGTATTCGTTTAACTAATGGCTTTGAAGTAACTTCTTACATCGGCGGCGAAGGTCACAACCTTCAAGAGCACAGTGTTGTGCTTATCCGTGGTGGTCGTGTTAAAGACTTACCGGGTGTGCGTTACCACACTGTACGCGGCGCATTAGACTGTGCAGGCGTTAAAGATCGTAAACAAGGTCGTTCTAAATACGGCGTTAAACGTCCTAAAGCTTAATGGAACTCCGTTAAGTAAGGCCAAACGTCTAAATTAGTAAAAATTTAAATCAGAAACTCCAGTATCACATTAGCTCACTTTAAAGTGCGGTTAATTTTTATAGAGTTTTGGATATCCTGAAGATTAAATATACGGAGAAATTCGCAATGCCACGTCGTCGTAGTGTTGAACCACGCAAGATTCTTCCAGATCCGAAGTTCGGTTCAGAGTTACTTGCAAAATTTATTAATGTATTAATGGTAGACGGTAAGAAATCCGTTGCTGAAACCATCGTTTACGGTGCGTTAGACAAACTTGCAGAACGCACAGGTAAAGAACCTTTAGAAGCATTTGAAATTGCACTTGAAAACGTTCGTCCAACTGTTGAGGTTAAATCTCGTCGTGTTGGTGGTTCTACTTACCAAGTGCCAGTTGAAGTACGTCCAGTTCGTCGTAACGCATTAGGTATGCGTTGGATCGTTGAAGCTGCACGTAAACGCGGTGATAAATCAATGGCTTTACGTCTTGCAAATGAATTATCTGATGCATCAGATAACAAAGGCGCAGCAGTGAAAAAACGTGAAGATGTTCACCGTATGGCTGAAGCTAACAAAGCATTTGCTCACTTCCGTTGGTAATACGCTTTTAAAATTTAAGGGCTTCATCCTCGATGAAGCCTTACCCTTATATAAACAGATATTAAACTTAACAAGGTTATAATAATGGCTCGTACAACCCCTATTGAAAGATATCGTAATATCGGTATTAGTGCGCACATTGATGCTGGTAAAACTACTACCACTGAACGTATCTTATTCTACACCGGTGTAAGTCACAAAATTGGTGAAGTACACGATGGTGCAGCAACAATGGACTGGATGGAACAGGAACAAGAGCGTGGTATTACCATTACCTCTGCGGCAACTACCGCATTCTGGTCTGGTATGTCACAACAGTTCCCGCAACACCGTATCAACGTTATCGATACCCCGGGACACGTAGACTTTACTGTTGAAGTAGAACGTTCTATGCGTGTTCTTGATGGTGCGGTAATGGTTTACTGTGCGGTTGGTGGTGTTCAACCTCAGTCTGAAACTGTATGGCGTCAAGCTAACAAATATCAAGTTCCACGTATTGCGTTCGTAAACAAAATGGACCGTACTGGTGCTAACTTCTTACGTGTTGTTGATCAACTTAAAACTCGTTTAGGTGCGAACGCTGTTCCTCTTCAACTTCCAATCGGTGCAGAAGAAAACTTCACTGGTGTTGTTGACTTGATCAAAATGAAAGCGATCAACTGGAACGAAGCTGACCAAGGTATGACCTTCACTTATGAAGATATTCCAGCAGAAATGCAAGCAGCGTGTGAAGAATGGCGTCAAAACCTTGTTGATGCAGCAGCTGAAGCAACTGAAGAATTAATGGAAAAATATCTTGGTGGTGAAGAGTTAAGCGAAGAAGAAATTAAAGCAGGTCTTCGTCAACGAGTATTAGCAAACGAAATCATCTTGGTAACTTGTGGTTCTGCATTCAAAAACAAAGGTGTTCAAGCAATGCTTGATGCAGTTGTTGAATACTTACCAGCACCAACTGATATTCCAGCAATCAAAGGTATCAACCCAGATGAAACTGAAGGTGAACGTCACGCAAGCGATGATGAGCCGTTCTCTTCATTAGCATTCAAAATTGCAACTGACCCATTCGTAGGTAACTTAACTTTCTTCCGTGTGTACTCAGGTGTAATTAACTCTGGTGATACAGTATTAAACTCTGTACGTCAAAAACGTGAACGTTTTGGTCGTATCGTACAGATGCACGCTAACAAACGTGAAGAAATCAAAGAAGTTCGTGCGGGCGATATCGCTGCAGCAATCGGCTTAAAAGATGTAACTACGGGTGATACATTATGTGCTATCGATGCACCAATCATCCTTGAGCGTATGGAATTCCCAGAGCCAGTAATCTCTGTAGCAGTAGAACCTAAAACTAAAGCTGACCAAGAAAAAATGGGTCTTGCATTAGGTCGTCTTGCTCAAGAAGACCCTTCATTCCGTGTACACACTGATGAAGAATCTGGTGAAACCATTATTTCTGGTATGGGTGAGTTACACTTAGATATCATCGTTGACCGTATGAAACGTGAGTTCAAAGTGGAAGCTAACATCGGTAAACCACAAGTATCTTACCGTGAAACTATCCGTACTCGTGTTAACGATGTGGAAGGTAAACACGCAAAACAATCTGGTGGTCGCGGTCAATATGGTCACGTTGTTATCGACTTATATCCATTAGATCCAGAAGGTCCTGGTTACGAATTTGTAAACGAAATCAAAGGTGGTGTAATCCCTGGTGAATACATTCCTGCAGTTGATAAAGGTATCCAAGAACAGCTTAAATCTGGTCCATTAGCGGGTTATCCGGTAGTAGATATTGGTGTACGTTTACACTTCGGTTCATACCATGATGTTGACTCATCAGAATTAGCGTTTAAATTAGCGGCTTCTTTAGCATTTAAAGCAGCGTTCGCTAAAGCAAACCCAGTTCTACTTGAGCCAATCATGAAAGTTGAAGTAGAAACTCCACCTGAGTATGTGGGTGATGTAATCGGTGACTTAAGTCGTCGTCGTGCTATGGTTAACGGTCAAGAAGCGAACGAATTCGTTGTTAAAATCGATGCAGAAGTTCCACTTTCTGAAATGTTCGGTTATGCAACAGACTTACGTTCACAAACTCAAGGTCGTGCATCATACTCAATGGAACCGTTAAAATATGCTGAAGCGCCAACAAGTGTTGCTGCTGCAGTAATTGAAGCGCGTAAAAAATAATTTTTTGTAACAATCCGCTCTATAAGTCGAATGGCTTATAGAGCATTTTCTAGGAAACTAAACAAATGTCTAAAGAAAAATTTGAACGTACAAAACCGCACGTAAACGTGGGTACAATCGGCCACGTTGACCACGGTAAAACAACTTTAACAGCAGCAATCA
>JAGZBU010000002.1:0-96818 GCA_018369675.1 Parahaemophilus parainfluenzae
ACAAAAATTAACAACACGTGAAGTGCCCGTGATTTTCTTAAATGATGTGGCAACAGGATTAATTTCTCATTTAACGGGGGCGATTAGTGGCGGCAGCTTATATCGCAAATCCAGTTTCTTGCTCGATCATCTTGGAAAACAAGTATTGCCAGATTGGTTCCAAATTAGTGAGCGTCCGCATTTGTTAAAACGTTTAGCCTCCACGCCTTTTGACAGCGAAGGAGTGCGAACACAAGATCTTGAAATTATTCAAGATGGCGTGTTGCAAACCTATTTGCTCACCAGTTATAGCGGTAGAAAAATGGGCATGCAAAGTACTGGTCATGCAGGTGGTATTCACAACTGGCTTGTAAAACCAAATTTAACGGGGGGATTGACCGCACTTTTACGCCAAATGGGCACCGGTTTATTGGTTACCGATGTCATGGGGCAAGGCGTCAATATTGTGACGGGGGATTATTCCCGTGGTGCAGCCGGTTTCTGGGTGGAAAACGGCGAAATCCAATATCCTGTTGCTGAAATTACCATTGCAGGTCAATTACAAGATATGTTGAAAAATATTGTGGCAGTAGCAGATGATGTTGAGCATCGCTCCAATATCCAAACTGGCTCAATCTTACTCGACAAGATGAAAATCTCAGGGAATTAATAAATTTATAAAAATGATAATAATTCTTATTGACAGGTGATTTCTTTCTGCTACTATACGCACATCTGTTTCGTAGCGATTGCAGGTTGCTTCAACAGGTAGAGTAGAAAGTAAATTCGTTAGGGTTGAAAAGGCTGAAGGTTTAAACTTCAGCCTTTTTTATTGTAGAATACGCAAACGATTAAATTAAAAAGGAAAGACCATGAAAAAACACCACGTCGATATTTTAATTTCAGAAGCGGATGTTCGTAGCCGCATTACTGAACTTGGCGAGGAAATTACGCATTTTTATCAACAAAAAGCCATTGATAAACTGATTGTTGTTGGGCTTTTACGTGGTTCATTTATGTTCATGGCCGATCTCGTGCGTGAATTAAAATTACCGGTAGAAGTGGAGTTTATGACTACTTCAAGCTATGGTTGCGGAATGACAAGTAATCACGATGTAAAAATTACGAAAGATCTTGAAGGGGATATTCGTAATGAACACGTGCTAATTGTTGAGGATATTATTGATACGGGTTATACCCTCGAAAAAGTGCGCAGCATTTTAAATTTACGCGATCCTGCAAGCTTGGCGATTTGTACCTTATTAGATAAACCTTCTCGTCGAGAAGTGGAAGTACCTGTTGAATGGATTGGTTTTTCTATTCCGGATGAATTTGTTGTTGGCTATGGCATTGATTACGCGCAACGTTATCGTAACTTAGGCTATATTGGTAAAGTGGTTATAGACGAATAATTTATTTTTTCAATAAAAAGAGCGGTCAAAATTCACAGTGATTTTTGACCGCTCTTTGTTTGTTAAGATTAGCGTTTCGCTTTTTTGATAAACTTCATTAAACGTTTACGTTTACGTAATTGGTTTGGTGTGAGTTTATTTTTTCTACCTGCGAATGGGTTTGAACCTTCTTGGAATAGCAAGCGAATTGGCGAACCAATAATTTTCAAACTCTTACGATAATAATTAGATAAATAACGTTTGTATGAATCCGGTAATTTATCCATTTGGTTACCATGTACCACGATAATTGGTGGATTATAGCCGCCTGGGTGAGCGTATTTTAATTTAATGCGACGTCCGCCAATCATTGGTGGTTGATGCTCATCCGTTGCCATTTGTAAAATGCGGGTGAGAAGGGAAGTCGTCATTTTTTGCGTCGCGCAAGCATAAGCTTCTTTAATCGAATCAAAAAGATTACCTACGCCACTGCCGTGTAAAGCAGAAATAAAGTGCACACGAGCAAAATCAATGAAATCTAAACGGCGATCTAATTCAGATTTGACGCGATCTTTCACATCTTGATCTAAGCCATCCCATTTATTTACGACGATCACGAGCGAGCGACCTGCATTTAAAATAAAGCCAAGTAGAGAGAGATCTTGATCTGAAATGTTTTCACGCGCATCAATTGTGAGTAATACCACGTTTGCATCTTGAATCGCTTGTAATGTTTTGATGACAGAGAATTTCTCAACGGCTAAATGCACTTTACCACGTTTACGCACACCTGCTGTATCAATCAAGGTGTATTGCTGACCATCACGTTCCATTGGAATATAGATACTGTCACGTGTTGTACCTGGCATGTCGTAAACGACCACGCGATCTTCACCTAAAATACGATTGGTTAATGTAGATTTACCGACGTTTGGACGGCCTACAATCGCAATTTTGATATTTTTATCTTGTTCTTCTTCAAGCTCTTCGTCTAATGCTTCATCAATTAATGACGTATCTTCTTCTGAATCGAAGTCAAATTCGTGATCCCATTCATCTTTTTCTTCTTCATCAGAAGTGCAGTCATTTTCTGCTTCATTTTCTTGTAATTCTTCCGCCAAAGGTGCAAGTACTTGCTCCATTAACTGGGTCACGCCACGACCTTGTGATGCCGCAATTTGTTCAATTTCACCTAAGCCTAATTGATAAAATTCCGCACAGTGTGAATCTGCATCAATACCGTCAGTTTTATTTGCCACTACGACGGTTGTTTTATTAGTACGTTGGCGTAAGTAATTGGCAATGCCAATGTCTGCAGCCGTTAAACCAGCGCGCGCATCCACTAAGAAAAGCACGACATCGGCTTCTTCAATGGCTAATAAGGATTGTTCCGCCATTTTTTCTTCAACGCCTTCTTCAGTGCCATCAATACCGCCAGTATCGATTACAATGAAATCATAGCCAGAAATATTGGCATGACCGTATTTACGATCTCGAGTTAAACCAGGAAAGTCTGCGACAAGGGCATCACGAGTACGAGTTAAACGGTTGAATAGGGTGGATTTGCCTACGTTTGGGCGACCCACTAAGGCAACGACAGGAGTTGTCATAAAAAATATCTCTGTAAAATGTAAATTTGGTTAATTATAGCGAATGTTGGCTGGCAGGTAAAATTCGGGCATAAAAAAAGCACCTTCAGGTGCTTCATTATCTTGGCTTAATTGGCGGAATGGACGGGACTCGAACCCGCGACCCCCTGCGTGACAGGCAGGTATTCTAACCAGCTGAACTACCACTCCGTGAGTATATTAAGACAAGTTTTAAATTGGCGGAATGGACGGGACTCGAACCCGCGACCCCCTGCGTGACAGGCAGGTATTCTAACCAGCTGAACTACCACTCCGCTAAGTGCTGGGTATAATAATGATGAACGTTAAAACCGTCAATCTTTTTTTTCTTTTTTATGTTTATCTGATTAATAGATAACCGATTAATGTGAGGTTTCCTCACCCGTACGAATAGACCAAAAACATTTGCCATCACTCTTTTTATTGACCAATTTAATGAAATCTAAATGGGCTTGGAGTTCATCATCAGTGGGTTGCAACACTTTTAAATTTTGCGAAAAATTGACTGCACTTTGAGGATCTTGCATATTGGTACCAGCTTGGATAATTGGACTATCCGCATTATCTTCATCAAATAGGCTAGTTTGCCCGCCCGTCATGGATAAATAAACGTCGGCCAAAATCTCCGCATCCAGTAACGCACCGTGGAGTGTGCGTTTGCTGTTATCAATACCTAAACGATCACACAACGCATCTAAGCTATTACGTTTGCCCGGATACATTTGGCGCGCCATTTGCAACGTATCGGTGACGAGGCAAATGTCGGTTGTTTTGATATCTAACCCAAGTTTACGGAATTCATAGTCCATAAAGCCCACGTCGAAGGGGGCGTTGTGAATAAGTAGTTCCGCACCACGAATGTATTCAATAAAATCTTGTGCAATTGTTTTGAAGTCTGGTTTATCTGCCAGCATTTCATCCGTAATGCCGTGAACTTTAATGGCATCAGGATCAACCAAACGATCCGGCTTAATATAAATATGGAAATTATTGCCCGTATATTTACGGTTGATCATTTCCACCGCGCCAATTTCAATAATGCAATGTCCTTCGTAATGCGCACCAATTTGGTTCATACCGGTGGTTTCAGTATCCAGTACAATTTGGCGATCCGGATTTATCATTGTTCTACCTATCTGTTTCCTTTAAAATACTGCCTATTTTACACAAGCTCGAATTAGTTATGCAAAAACAGATTGAAATTTTTACGGATGGATCTTGCCTAGGCAACCCGGGAGCTGGTGGCATAGGGATTGTCCTACGCTATAAACAGCATGAAAAACATATTTCAAAAGGGTATTTCAAAACCACCAATAACCGCATGGAATTACGAGCTGTGATTGAGGCTTTAAATAGCTTAAAAGAGCCTTGCCATGTAACGCTTTATAGCGATAGTCAATATATGAAAAATGGCATCACGCAATGGATTTACAATTGGAAGAAAAACAATTGGAAAGCGAGTACGGGGAAAGCGGTAAAAAATCAGGATTTATGGATTGCGTTAGATCAGGCAATTCAAACCCATAACATTGATTGGCAGTGGGTGAAAGGCCATTCAGGCCATCGTGAAAAT
Source organism: Parahaemophilus parainfluenzae (assembly GCA_018369675.1). GTDB lineage: Bacteria > Pseudomonadota > Gammaproteobacteria > Enterobacterales > Pasteurellaceae > Haemophilus_D > Haemophilus_D parainfluenzae_AC. Next base: position 4,572 of record JAGZBU010000002.1, read on the forward strand.
GAAATTTGTGACGAACTAGCCAAACAAGGTGCAGAAAACCCAACTTTCGAAGATATCGGTTACGAAGGCTAGTCTGCACCTGGTTTTAACGTGCGGCTATTCTTGATAACGAATTAAACCTTCCTGCTGTGTGGTGGCAATTAGTGTGCCATCTGCAGCAAAAATTTGTCCTCTCGCTAAGCCACGTCCGGCAAAAGCATTGTTACTTTCAATGGCATGTAAGTGCCAATTATTTAAATTGAAAGGGCGGTGGAACCAAATACTGTGGTCGATTGTTGCCACTTTCATCCCTTTCTGTAAAAAGCCTTTCCCATGTGGGTGAAGTGCGGTCAAAATACAGTGAAAATCAGAAAAATAGGCCAAGAGACATTGTTGCGTCTGTAAATCTAATGGTGCTTCTCCATTGGTTTTAAACCAAGCATATTGTTTGGGCGGCAGTTCTCGACCATCAAATGGATTGTTCAAATATCGGCTATGAATCTGAAATGGTCGTTCTTGAGCAAATTTTTCACTCAGGCTTTCAGGCAAAGTTTTCGCCACTTTTAACATGATTTCGTGCTCATCAATACATTGTTCAGGACCAGGCACTTCTGGCATAGCGGATTGATGGTCAAAGCCTTCTTCGGGTACTTGAAATGATGCGGTGACGTGGCAAATCACATTTTTATGCTGAATGGCTTTTACGCGTAATGCAGAAAAGTTACGTCCTTCACGTAAGGTTTCCACATCGTAAATAATCGGGTATTGGCTATCGCCCGGTGCTAAAAAGTAAGCATGACAAGAGTGGAGCACTCGCTCTGGTGGGGCAACCTGCATTGCAGCAGACAGAGATTGAGCGACTACTTGACCGCCAAACACTTGACGAAAACCTAAGTCTTCACAGGCTCCGCGAAAGATAAGATCATCAATTTTTTCTAATTTTAACAATTCGATGAGTTGATTTAATTTGTCCGACATTATTTTTCCTTTTATAGATACAAAAAGACCGCATAGTTATGCGGTCTTAAGTGTTTTTATACGTTAAAGCGGAAGTGCATAACATCACCATCTTGGACGATGTAGTCTTTACCTTCTAAGCGCCATTTACCCGCTTCTTTTGCACCATTTTCACCTTTGAATTGGATGAAGTCATCGTAAGCAATTACTTCTGCACGGATAAAGCCTTTTTCAAAGTCTGTGTGGATGACAGCGGCAGCTTTAGGGGCGGTTGCGCCAACAGAAACCGTCCAAGCGCGCACTTCTTTCACGCCCGCAGTGAAGTAGGTTTGAAGATTTAATAAGGCATAACCTGCACGAATTACACGGTTTAAGCCTGGTTCTTCAATGCCAAGATCTTGTAAGAATTCGATTTTTTCATCGTCATCAAGCTCAGCAATTTCTGCTTCAATCGCCGCACATACAGGCACCACAACAGAGCCTTCTTTTTCTGCAAACTCACGTACTTTGTCTAAATACGGGTTATTTTCAAAACCGTCTTCATTTACGTTCGCAATGTACATGGTTGGTTTTAATGTAAGGAAGTTATAGCTTTTAATCGCCAATAATTCATCTTTATCTAACTCAACAGAACGAATCATGCCTGCTTCAGAAAGTACAGGAAGAATTTTTTCCATCACAGACAGCTCAAATTTTGCGTCTTTATCGCCACCTTTTGCACGTTTTTGTAAACGTTGGATTGCACGTTCGCAGCTGTCTAAGTCAGCAAGGGCTAATTCGGTATTGATGGTTTCGATATCACTTAATGGGTCGATCTTACCTGCAACGTGCACGATGTCATCATTTTCAAAACAACGAACAACATGACCAATTGCATCCGTTTCACGGATGTTAGCTAAGAATTTATTACCTAAGCCTTCACCTTTACTTGCACCCGCAACCAAACCCGCGATATCCACAAACTCCATGGTGGTGGGTAACACACGTTCAGGTTTAACAATTTCCGCTAACGCATCTAAACGCGGATCCGGCATTGGTACCACGCCAGTATTCGGTTCGATTGTACAGAACGGATAGTTTGCCGCTTCGATACCGGCTTTGGTTAATGCATTAAAAAGGGTAGATTTACCGACGTTTGGCAAACCAACGATACCACATTTAAATCCCATGATGTTTTCCTTATTGTGAGCGTAAGTGCGGTTAAAATTTATGGTATTTTTTCATCGCACTTTTGAGTTAAATTTTAAAACTGTTTAAGCGATTGGTAGCTTTCACCATGCCTTCTTTGAAAAGCAATTCAATGCAATCGGTGGCTTCATCTAACGCTTTATCGAGAGCTTCTCTTTCTGCTGGCGAGGGTTTGTTAAGCACAAAACCTGAAACTAAATCACGGTGTCCAGGATGGCCAATACCAATGCGTAAACGATAGAAATTGTTGCTGTTACCAAGCTGAGCCACGATATCTTTTAAACCATTGTGTCCGCCATGTCCGCCACCTTGTTTTAATTTTACGGTGCCCGGCGGTAAATCTAATTCATCGTGTAGCACTAAAATTTCTTCTGGTTTGATGCGATAAAAATTAGCAAGTGCACCCACTGCTTTTCCGCTTAAATTCATAAACGTCGTTGGCACTAAAAAACGGACTTCTTTGCCGTTAATCAGTGTTTTTCCTACATAACCGAAGAATTTATTTTCTGCATTAAGCGAAACATTAAAGCGACGAGCCAAACGCTCAATCAACCATTCACCTGCATTGTGGCGGGTTTCCGCATATTTATCGCCAGGGTTTCCCAGCCCCACGATGAGTTTAATTTCAGACATAGTTTTCTGCTTGAATAAAAATAGTGGCGTATTGTAGCGAAAAAGGGCTAATTTCTCAATCTATAAGGCTAAGACTAAAACGCCTGAGAGAATTAATAGACTTCCCATAACTAATTTCATACTTAAAGGTTCGCCTAACAATACCACGCCTAAAATAATGGCAATCACGACACTGAGTTTATCTATAGGGGCAACCCAAGAGGCGGGCGCCATTTGCAACGCACGATAATAACAAAGCCAAGATAGACCTGTAGCAACACCGGAAAGAATTAAAAAGGTGAGAGGTTTTGCCGCAATATGTTGTGGCAGTTGCCATTCATTGCGGGCGCTAATGATACCCGCTGTAACGAGTAACACCACAATTGTGCGGATAAAGGTCGCGAGATTGCTGTTAATGCCTTCAACTCCTAATTTGCCTAAAATAGCGGTAAGCCCAGCAAAAAAGGCTGAACCGATAGCAAAAAATACCCAATTCATGATGAACTCCTGATTTTATCGTTAATATTGACCGCACTTTTCCGCTATAATAACGGAAAACTCATCAAGACAGAATAAGACATGAACCAAATTAATATTGAAATCGCCTATGCCTTGCCGGATCGTTATTATTTGAAATCCTTCAAAGTGGATGAAGGCACGATGATCCAAACGGCTATTTTGCAATCAGGCATTTTACAACAGTTTACTGAGATTGATTTACGTGAAAATAAAGTGGGGATTTATTCCCGTCCAGCAAAACTAAACGATCAATTAAAAGACGGCGATCGTATTGAAATTTACCGCCCATTATTAGCCGATCCTAAAGAAATTCGTCGTAAACGTGCAGCAGAGCAAGCCAAAGCAGCACAAGAAAAAGCCCAACAAGAAAAACAGGAAAAGGAGTAAAAAAATGACCGCACTTTCCAACCAATATTGTCTGCCTGATGGCATTACCCCTGAAATTTTCCTGCGTGATTATTGGCAGAAAAAACCATTGATTATTCGTAATGGCTTGCCTGAAATTGTTGGCCAATTCGAGCCTGACGATATTATCGAATTAGCACAAGGCGAAGATGTGACGGCGCGTTTAGTAAAAACCTTTTCAGATGATAATTGGAAAGTGTTTTTCAGTCCGTTATCCGAAGAAGATTTTGCAGATGTACCGGAGAAATGGTCGGTGCTTGTACAAAATCTAGAACAATGGAGCACAGAACTCGGTCAGCTTTGGAATAAGTTTGGATTTATTCCACAATGGCAACGCGACGATATTATGGTGTCCTATGCACCTAAAGGCGGTTCCGTTGGTAAGCATTATGACGAATATGATGTGTTCTTGGTACAAGGCTATGGCCACCGTCGTTGGCAGTTAGGTAAATGGTGTGATTCTTCCACAGAATTTAAACCGAATCAGCCGATTCGTATTTTTGATGATATGGGCGAATTGGTGATTGATGAAGTGATGAATCCGGGCGATATTCTTTATATTCCAGCTCGCATGTCGCATTATGGTGTAGCTGAAGATGATTGCTTGACCTTTTCTTTTGGTTTGCGTTACCCGAATTTAGCAGACATTTTCGATAACGTGAATAAAGCGTTTTGTCATCAAGATCCTGAATTGAATTTAAGCGAATTCCAATTACCGTTACGTTTAACGCAAGCAGAGCAGCGTACGGGAAAATTGGCAGATGAAAATATTCAGGCAATGAAAAAACAATTTTTAGCGAAATTGGCAGAGTCTGAAGCCTTTGATACCTTGTTCAAACAAGCAGTAGCCAGTACAGTGAGCTCACGTCGCTATGAAATGTTGGTGTCCGATGAAATGTCCGATCCTGACGAAGTGCGGTCAATTTTAGAAGAGGAACAAGGTGTATTAATGCAGGACAATAACTGCAAATTACTTTACATCGAAAATCCGCTCCGCATTTATGCTAATGGTGAATGGTTAGATGAAGTGAATGTTATTGAAGCGGAAGTGTTGAAACGTCTTTCTGATGGTGAAGCGCTAGATTGGGCATTCTTAAACAATTTAGTAAATGATACAGAAGATCCTGAAAGTACAATGGAATTATTGCTCGATTCGATTTGTAACTGGCTGGACGACGGTTGGGTGTTGATTGAATAATGTCTGAAAACATTTACTCTGTTTCCCAACTGAACAGCGCAGCCCGCCAAATGCTAGAAGGGAATTTTTCACAGATTTGGCTTACAGGGGAGATTTCTAATTTCACTCAACCAGTGTCAGGGCATTGGTATTTAACGCTAAAAGATGAAAATGCCCAAGTTCGCGGTGCGATGTTCCGCATGAAAAATTTGCGTGTGGGGTTTCGTCCGCAAAACGGCATGCAGGTCTTGGTGCGGGCAAATGTTAGTTTATATGAACCTCGCGGTGATTATCAGCTGATTATTGAATCCATGCACCCTGCTGGCGAAGGATTATTGCAACAGCAATTTGAAGCGCTCAAAATGAAATTGGCGGCTGAAGGGGTGTTTGCACAAAACCTGAAGAAAAGCTTGCCAGACTTTGCTAAAGCGGTGGGTATTGTGACCTCTTCAACTGGCGCAGCGTTGCAAGATATTCTGCATATTTTGGCTCGCCGAGATCCCAGTTTAAAAGTGGTGATTTATCCAACGGCAGTACAAGGCAAGGAAGCAACGGCTGAAATCGTCCAAATGATTGAACTCGCTAATGCGCGTCAAGAAGTAGATGTATTGATTGTCGGCCGAGGTGGTGGTTCCTTAGAAGATCTTTGGTGCTTTAATGAAGAAGAAGTGGCACGTGCGATTTTCCGTTCTAATTTACCGATTATCAGTGCAGTCGGTCATGAAACAGATGTCACCATCGCAGATTTTGTGGCAGATTTACGCGCGCCGACACCCTCTGCAGCGGCGGAGTTAGTGAGTCGCAATCAGCAGGAATTACTTCAACAGTTAGCCTATAAACAACAGCGCTTGGAGATGGCATTAGATCGTATTTTTAGTCAGCAACAACAACGTTTGCAACAGTTACGTTTACGCCTGCAAAACCAACATCCGCAAAATCAATTATTGATGCAAAAAGCCAAAACGGCGCAATTACATCATCGTCTCTTGTTAGCGATGCAGCGTCAAATGGATAAAACGCAGCAAAAATTGACCGCACTTTCAGCGCGCTTAAAACAAAATCCGTTGCCTTATCGATTGCAAAAACAATCGCAGTATTTAGCTCAGTTACAAGTGCGGTTAAATTTAGGGGCGAATCGTCAAGTCACGGAACGTCAAAATAAATTAGCGACATTATGTGGCAAGTTAGATGGATTAAGCCCATTAAAAGTATTAGCGCGAGGGTATTCCATCGCAGAAGATGCCAAAGGACATGCTATTGTGAGTGTGAAACAAGTCAAAACAGGCGACACCATTAAAACGAAGGTGGCAGATGGGGAAATAACCAGCCGCGTTTGTTAATTTAAATAAATTTTTAATGTAAACCTATGATGAATAAGAAATCATCATAGGTTTTCTTTTTTTTGTGACCGGCTTCAAAGTTTCGACAAAAATACAGAGGGTTCAGTTTTTTTTATTTTTTTATGGGAGTATTATGCGACCTCTATACTAGGAGAGTAATGATGTCAGAAATTCAACAGTTTAGTCAGCATGATATAGAAGTTCTTAATGAAGAAACTGTTTATAAAGGTTTTTTTACACTTAAGAAAGTACAGTTTAAACATAAGCTTTTTGCCGGTGGTGAAAGTGGTGTAGTGACACGGGAGTTGTTGGTCAAAGGTGCCGCTTCTGCAGTAATTGCTTACGATCCGGAAGAAGATTCGGTGGTTTTAGTGGAACAAGTACGTATTGGCGCATATCAACCTGGTTCAGCTCGTTCTCCTTGGTTATTAGAATTGATCGCCGGCATGGTAGAAGAGGGTGAACAACCTGAAGAAGTGGCTTTGCGTGAAAGTGAAGAAGAAGCTGGTGTGTCAGTTCAAGATCTTACTCATTGTTTAAGTGTATGGGATAGCCCGGGTGGCGTAGTCGAGCGTATTCATCTGTTTGTCGGTCGAGTAGATAGCTCGCAAGCCAAGGGTATTCATGGTTTAGCTGAAGAAAATGAAGACATCCGTGTTCATGTGGTGAAACGTGAGCAAGCCTATCAATGGATGTGTAATGGCAAAATTGATAATGGCATTGCAGTAATGGGCTTGCAATGGCTTCAATTAAATTACGCCCAATTGCGGCAGCGCTGGCAATAGGAGTCCCATGAGCAATACATTTGAATGCGAACTCGCGAGTGAGATCGTCAAATTATTACAAATTACCGATCCTCATTTATTTAAGGATACAAGCAAAGACTTATTAGGCATCAATACGCATGAAAGCTTTTCTCAGGTATTAAAAGAAATTCAGGCAGAGTCTTTTAATTATGATGTCGTGTTTGCAACTGGTGATTTGGTACAAGATAGTAGCGATGAAGGTTATCTACGATTTGTTGAAATGGTTAAACCGTTAAATAAGTCAGTATTTTGGCTTCCGGGTAACCATGATTTTCAACCCAAAATGGTCGAGCATTTAAGCCAACCGCCTATTAATGCGTCAAAACATTTACTTCTTGGCAAACACTGGCAAGTGATTTTGTTAGATAGCCAAGTTTCTGGTGTACCTCATGGCGAATTAAGTGCTTATCAGCTAGATTGGTTAAAAACAAAATTAGCCGAAAACCCAGCTCGTCATAGCTTAGTCGTTTTACATCACCATCTATTGCCAACGAATTCAGCATGGCTTGATCAGCATAACTTACGGAATGCTCATGAATTCTCAGAGGTTCTTGCTCAATTCAACAATGTAAAAGGGATTTTATACGGTCATATTCATCAAGAAGTCGATGGCTATTGGCAAGGTTATCAAACCATGGCAACACCAGCGACTTGTATTCAATTTAAGCCGGATAGCAATCATTTTGCTTTAGATACCTTACAACCAGGTTGGCGTGAAATTGAGCTACATCCAGATGGGCGAATTGAAACTAGGGTGAAACGAATCAAACAAAAAACATTCCTGCCAAATATGGAGGAAGAAGGATACTAAACAAAGTGCGGTTAAAATTCAGGTGATTTTAACCGCACTTTTTCTATACCGAAATAGGTAAAAGTCCATTTTACACTAGCCAGAATTCCCACAAATCTGTACAATAGCCGACCGATTTTATCTTTTTACTAATCTTTATTTTTAAGCAGTATGACGCAAAAATTACATATTAAAACATGGGGCTGTCAGATGAATGAATACGATTCATCAAAAATGGCCGATCTTCTCTTAAATACACATGGTTTGGAATTAACTGATATTCCAGAAGAAGCAGATGTGTTACTTCTAAATACCTGTTCTATCCGTGAAAAAGCACAAGAAAAAGTGTTCCATCAGTTAGGTCGTTGGAAAGAATTAAAAAAACAAAATCCAAATCTAGTGATTGGTGTGGGCGGTTGTGTAGCATCACAAGAAGGTGAGCATATTCGTCATCGTGCACCTTATGTGGATATCGTATTTGGTCCGCAAACTTTACACCGTTTGCCTGAAATGATTAACCAAATCCGTGGTGGTAAAAGTTCGGTGGTGGATGTGAGTTTCCCTGAAATTGAGAAATTTGACCGCTTACCAGAACCTCGCGCAGAAGGTCCAACTGCGTTTGTGTCTATTATGGAAGGTTGTAATAAATATTGTACTTACTGCGTGGTGCCTTATACCCGTGGTGAAGAAGTGAGCCGTCCTGTTGATGATGTATTATTTGAAATTGCGCAGTTAGCCGATCAAGGTGTTCGTGAAATCAATTTATTAGGCCAAAACGTAAATGCGTATCGAGGCCCGACATTTGATGGTGGTATTTGTACATTTGCAGAATTGTTGCGTTTAGTAGCGTCTATTGATGGTATCGACCGTTTACGTTTTACCACGAGCCACCCAATCGAATTTACAGACGATATTATTGATGTGTATCGCGACACGCCTGAATTGGTAGACTTCGTGCACTTGCCGGTACAAGCTGGTTCAGACCGAATTTTAACCATGATGAAACGTGGTCATACCGCGTTAGAATATAAATCGATCATTCGTAAATTACGTGCAGTTCGTCCAAATATTCAAATCAGCTCAGATTTCATTGTTGGCTTCCCAGGTGAAACGAAGGAAGAGTTTGAACAAACCATGAACCTGATCGCGCAAGTGAATTTTGATATGAGCTTTAGCTTTATCTATTCTGCGCGTCCAGGTACACCCGCAGCAGACATGCCAGATGATGTAACCGAAGAAGAGAAGAAACAACGTCTTTATCTTTTACAAGAGCGTATTAACCAACAAGCAGCACAATATAGCCGTCGTATGCTTGGCACAGAGCAACGCGTATTGGTAGAAGGGCCGTCTAAGAAAGATATTATGGAGTTAACAGGACGTACTGAGAACAACCGTATTGTGAATTTCCAAGGCTCGCCCGATATGATTGGTAAATTTGTCGATATCAAAATTACCGATGTTTATACTAACTCTCTACGTGGCGAGGTGGTGCGTACTGAAGATCAAATGGGATTACGTATTGCACAATCACCGCAAGAAGTGATGAACCGTACTCGTAAAGAGGATGAATTAGGCGTAGGTCGTTATCACGGCTAATCGTTTAAGAATATAGATAAGTAACCGAATGAAGATAATCTTTGCCCTAAAAATTGGAGACTTTGATTAGCTGGTTAAATCGAAGATTTTTATGGGCAAACAATCTTTCTATTCCTGCTTACGCATCTTTGGTTGCATAGTTAGAACGTATCTTAACAAATTTCGAAAACTATACAGTGTGGAGCTCTGTAGTTAAGTAAATCTATAAGCTGTCCAAGTTTATAAGATAGTTTGCTTTCTAAGTTAATATATTGGTAAAACGGAATATTATGTCCTCCATAAAATATCGTGCAGAAATTGACGGATTACGTGCAATTGCTGTTATTTCTGTCATTATTTACCATCTTAATGAAAACTGGTTACCTGGCGGTTTTCTTGGCGTCGATATTTTCTTTGTAATTTCTGGTTTTCTTATTACCGGCATTATTATTACAGAAATTCAACAAAATTCTTTTTCGTTTAAGCAATTTTATACTCGACGAATTAAACGAATTTATCCCGCTTTTATTACTGTAATCGCATTGGTTTCTTTCATTGCATCTACTATTTTTATTTATAATGACTTTAACCAAGTAAGAAAAACGATTGAGTTACCCACTGTATTCCTATCTAATTTTTATCTAGGTTTAACGCAAGGTTATTTTGATTTAAGTGCTAATGAGAATCCGGTATTACATCTTTGGTCATTAGCTGTAGAAGAACAATACTACCTTATTTTTCCACTTATCCTTATTTTTGCTTATAAAAAGTTTAGAAAAGTTAGGACATTGTTTCTTATCACACTAATATTATTTTTTATTTTACTTTTCACCTCTTTCATTCCTGCTTCTTTTTATAAAGAGGTATTTCATCAACCTAATATTTATTATCTATCTAACTTACGATTTCCTGAATTACTTGTAGGATCATTACTAGCAATTTATCATCATTGCTCAAACAAGATTCAATTAAGCAAACCAGTAAGTAATATTCTGGCTATCTTAAGTACATTACTATTATTTTCTTGCTTCTTTTTAATGCATAAAAATATTGTGTTTATTCCTGGGATTGCTTTAATTATTCCTTGTGTTCTTACAGCATTGATTATTCACACTACATCTAATTTAATATCATTAAGTTATGCTTATCTAACCAAATGATGGTGTTTATTGGGAAGATTTCTTATTCCCTTTATTTATATCACTGGATTTTTATTTCTTTTGCTTATTACATTACTGGTGATAAACAGATTCAAGGCACTACGGTTTTTATCGTTGTCACATTAACAAGTATTTTCTCTATAATAAGTTATTATGTGATTGAACAACCTATAAGAAAATCAAAATTAAACTTTAAACATGCATTTATCTATCTTTATCTTCTCCCTTCTCTTTTTATTATTGGGTATAACACCTATGAAAGAAAACAAATTAGAAAAGAAAAAGAACATATTGAACAAGATGTGTTATCTGTTAATCTAGAGAATAACTTTCCAACTAAGGTTCTAACAATTGGAGACTCTCATGCCGAACATCTTACTTATTTCTTAAAATATCTTGGTAAGCAAGAAGGATGGCAATCAAGTATTTTGAACGTAACAGATGGAAAAGACTGCTTTGTTTTAGTGGATAAAAACAATAAGATAAAACCTGAGTGTCAAGCGCTATTTGAGGAGCTCACCTCATTCAAATATAAAGCTATTTTTATTTCTGGATTTTATGATTTAAGAATGGGGGGACAACCTGTGCCAAGATTTGGCATGGAATCAATGGTTATTCCTGACTTTAAAGCAAGATTCAGAGAAACTGTAAAATTACTTGCTAAATCAAAATCAGTTTATATTTATTGCAAATAATAGCTCTATTAGCAGATCTCCTATTCGTGGATATTTACTGGAAAAATATGGACTTGAGAAATACTTAGAACCAATTCATAGAATGGGAGATATTGATACCAGTAACAGAGTTATTCATGATTTAGTCAAAGATATTCCTAATGTTTATTGGATAGATGCTCAACAGTATTTACCAAAAAATAGTGTTATGGCAGAAGGAAAATATTTGTATGGAGACCAAGATCACTTAACAAATTTTGGTGCTTATTATATGGCAAAAGAATTCAGCAAATACCAACGACTGATGACACCTCAGCAGGTGAAACAGCTCTATGAGTAAAAAACAGCTGCAGGTTGATTATCTCTCAAAAGTTGTGTAAATCAGGTAACTGATTGAGATACAAATTCTGATACATAAGCATTATTCAATATCATTGAATTTAAGAGAATTGATGAGCGGTCCAAACTCATAGGGATAGCTCAAAGTATATTTATTTTTTATGTGTTTTTAGAAAAGGTGCAGGGAAGTCCTTTCCCTAAATTTTAGGCATAAAAAAACACCACTAAGGTGCTGATTTAAAGTGGTGGGTCGTGAAGGATTCGAACCTTCGACCAACGGATTAAAAGTCCGCTGCTCTACCGACTGAGCTAACGACCCACTGGTATGATTTTGAAATGGTGCCCGAAGCCAGACTTGAACTGGCACGCCTCGAAAGGCGAGGGATTTTAAATCCCTTGTGTCTACCGATTCCACCACTCGGGCAAATTGGAGCGGGAAACGAGGCTCGAACTCGCGACCCCGACCTTGGCAAGGTCGTGCTCTACCAACTGAGCTATTCCCGCGTTTGCTTGTTGCCAAACAACGGGGCGTATTTTACGGATTTATCTTATTGTGTCAAATAAAATTCGTAAAAATTTTTTTGATTGGTTAAAAATAATTCAAAAATAAAAGGTGCGATTAAAATAACCGCACCTTTTATTTAAAATTTAGCCAATTCTATAATTCAATGTTATCTAACAAGCTGCCTTTTGCTGCTTTCAAGTATTGGAGCATTGACCACACTGTTAAAATCGCGGCCAAGTAGAGTAGTATGATTGCCAACGTTTCCATATAAACGTTATATCGCCAGAGTAATCCACCTAAAGCTAGCATTTGAGAGGTTGTCTTCACTTTTCCCAACCATGAAACGGCCACTTTATTACGTTCACCCAATTCAGCCATCCATTCACGTAAAGCAGAGATAATAATTTCACGTGAAATCATAATAATAGCAGGGATAGTAATCCAGAAAGAATGTTGATATTCCACGATTAACACAAGGGCAGTAATCACCATCACTTTATCAGCTACAGGATCAAGGAAAGCACCGAAGCGAGTTGTTTGTTTTAATTTTCGAGCAAGATAGCCATCAAACCAGTCAGTGACACCAGCTATAAAGAAAATAAGAGTGGTAATAAAAGGCGCTGAAGGGATAGGGAGATAAAACGCCAAAACGAAGAATGGGATTAAAATCACTCGGAGAATCGTCAGGAAAATGGGAACATTATATTTCATAAAAATAACCGCACTTTGGTTAAAGATACGTTCATTTTAAAGGATCTACAAAAATAAAAAAAGCCACTTAATGTGGCTTTTTCTTAAAAATTAAAGTTTGTCAGCGTTTTGTTTCAAGTATTTAGCAACACCTTCAGGGCTGTCTTTCATACCTTCTTTGCCTTTTTCCCATTGAGCCGGACAAACTTCACCGTGTTCTTCGTGGAATTGTAACGCATCTACCATACGTAACATTTCATCGATGTTACGACCTAATGGTAAGTCGTTTACGATTTGGTGACGAACAACACCGTTTTTGTCGATTAAGAATGAAGCACGTAATGCCACACCTTCTTCTGGATGTTCGATACCGTATGCTTTAGCGATTTCGTGTTTAACGTCAGCTGCTAATGCATATTTAACTGCACCGATACCGCCGTTTTCAGTTGGGGTATTACGCCATGCATTGTGAGTGAATTCTGAGTCGATAGATACACCAACCACTTCAACACCACGTTTTTTGAATTCTTCATAACGGTGGTCGAATGCGATTAATTCAGATGGGCAAACGAAAGTAAAGTCTAATGGGTAGAAGAATAATACCGCAGCTTTACCATTAACGTGTTTTTTGAAATTGAAGTTGTTAACGATTTCACCATTGCCTAAAACTGCAGAGGAAGTAAAATCTGGAGCTTGACGAGTTACTAATACCATAGTCATAATTCCTATATAAATGTTAATAAAAATTTTGCTAACGCAAAAACTCGGTAGTATTCTAAAAAAATTGACCGCACTTTAACAGCTGTTTTTATCTATTGAATTAATTAATATTGTCTAAGTTACAGGTGAAATATATGTCAGAACATCATACTTTATCAACCACACTGGTTCATGCAGGGCGTAAAAAACGTTTTAGTCAAGGCTCAGTTAACCCCGTGGTTCAACGTGCATCTTCTTTAGTGTTTGACACTATTGCAGATAAAAAACATTGCACAAAAAATCGTTACAAAGGAGAACTTTTTTACGGTCGTCGTGGCACGTTAACGCATTTTGCGCTTCAAGATCTAATGTGTGAAATGGAAGGCGGAGCCGGTTGCTATCTTTATCCTTGTGGTGCCGCAGCGGTAACCAATGCTATTTTATCCTTTGTGGAAACCGGCGATCATGTTTTAATGACAGGTGCGGCGTATGAGCCGACACAAGATTTTTGCAATGTGATTTTGAAAAAAATGCACATTGATATGACCTATTATGATCCCATGATGGGTGCTGATGTTGCCAAACTCGTGCAACCAAATACGAAAGTCTTATTTTTAGAATCTCCAAGTTCTTTAACGATGGAAGTACCTGATATTCCCGCGATTGTTAAAGCCGTTCGAGCCGTGAGCCCTGAAATCGTCATTATGATCGATAATACATGGGCGGGGGGCGTACTATTCAAAGCGTTAGAACACGGTATTGATATCTCTATTCAAGCAGGAACCAAATATTTAGTAGGGCATTCTGATATTATGATCGGTACCGCAGTGGCTAATGCACGTACTTGGGATAAATTGCGCGAGCATTCTTATTTAATGGGACAAATGGTTGACGCCGATTCCGCTTATACGACAGCACGTGGTATTCGGACCTTAGGTGTGCGATTAAAACAACATCATGAAAGTAGTTTAAAAGTGGCCAAATGGTTAAGTGAACAACCAGAAGTTAAAGCGGTGTATCATCCAGCGTTACCAAGTTGCCCAGGTCATGAAAACTTTAAACGTGACTTTACTGGCGCAAGCGGTTTATTCTCTTTTGAATTACATAAACGTTTAAATGATAAAGAACTTTCCGCCTTTATGGATCATTTTGAGCTTTTCACGATGGCTTATTCTTGGGGCGGGTTTGAATCGCTCATTTTATGTAATCAACCAGAAGAAATTACGAAAATTCGCCCAGGTATTGAACGTAAATTAACAGGTTCATTAATTCGTGTGCATATTGGATTTGAAGACACAGATGAATTAATTGCCGATCTTCAAGCAGGCTTTGACCGAATCAAATAAGAAAGAGGGCTGTTTATGTAAACAGCCCTTATTTACTCAATCTTTGAGTTGATTTATCATAGTCAGCATTTTTAGCAACTAGAGAAGAACAATGAAACATATTCATATTTTAGGCATCTGCGGGACCTTTATGGGCGGTGTCGCGATGATTGCCAAACAAATGGGTTATAAAGTCACAGGCTCCGATACCAATGTTTACCCGCCAATGAGCACTTTTTTACAAGAGCAGGGTATTGAAATTATTCCTAATTATGATGTGGCTCAACTTCAGCCTGAACCCGATATGGTGATTGTTGGCAATGCCATGAAACGTGGTAATCCTTGCGTGGAATATGTTTTAGATAATGCCTTGCCTTACACATCAGGTCCGCAATGGTTACACGACCATTTGTTGCGTAATCGTTGGGTATTGGCGGTTTCGGGTACACATGGTAAAACCACAACAACGGGCATGTTGACTTGGATTTTAGAACAAAATGGATTAAAACCCGGTTTTCTAATCGGTGGTATTGCGGGGAATTTTGGTACGTCAGCTCGTTTAGGGGAAAGTGAGTTCTTCGTGATTGAAGCGGATGAGTACGATACAGCGTTCTTTGATAAACGTTCTAAATTTGTACATTACAATCCAAAAACCTTGATCATTAACAATATTAGCTTCGATCATGCGGACATTTTCGATGATCTTCACGCGATCCAGCGTCAATTCCATCATATGATCCGCACCATTCCTTCTACAGGACGCGTTCTTTCTTTTGCAGATGAACAGAGCGTGAAAGAAACCCTCAATATGGGATGTTGGTCAGAACAGCAATTTATCGGTAAAGATAAAGAATGGTTCGCAGAACGTATTACCAATGATTGCTCTGAATTTGCCGTATTCCATCACGGTAAAAAAGTGGCTGAAGTGAAATGGAATATTGTCGGACAGCACAATATGCATAATGCTTTAATGGCGATTGCAGCAGCTTACCATGCCGGTGTGAAAATTGAAGATGCATGTCAGGCATTAGGCAGCTTTATCAATGCAAAACGTCGTTTAGAAGTGAAAGGGGAGGTAAACGGTATTACGGTTTATGATGACTTTGCTCACCATCCAGAAGCAATTCTGGCGACACTTACTGCGTTGCGTGATAAAGTAGGTGGTGGCGTACGTATTCTTGCCGTATTAGAGCCTCGTTCAAACACCATGAAAATAGGCGTGCATAAAGATGAAATTGCGCCAGCACTAGGACGTGCCGATGCCGTATTTATGCTACAACCAGATAATATTCCGTGGGACGTAGCTGAAATTGCGGGACAATGTGTTCAACCAGCATACTACACAGGAAACGTTGATAAATTGGTGGATATGATTGTGTCTGAAGCGAAACCGACGGATCACATTCTTGTGATGTCAAACGGTAGCTTTGGTGGCATTCATCAAAAGATTTTAGATCGATTAAAATAATCTCAATGTAAAGTGCGGTCAAAAATGAGCGTGTTTTTGACCGCACTTTTTATCATCAAAAATAAGGAAATAGCATGGCCGATCCACATATTGAATCTCCAATGGATGTTTGGGATAAACTCACTGTCATTATTTATCGCACAGGCTTTGTCATTGCGGCATTTAGCATCTTGGCTTTGACTTGGTATCCTCAACAGGCTCAAATTGCCGTTTTGATTGCGGCAACTTGTTGTGCATCATCGCTTCATATTTATTTAAAGCATTTCCGCTTAACATTCCAATTTGCCACCTGGCTTGCACTTTTATGTGCGCTTTTAGGTTGGCATGAATTAGCGTTAGGTGGTGCATTGGTCACACTGGGCGGTTTATGTTTTAAAGAATACTTCTGTTTTAGAGTACCGCTATTAAATTTACAACCTGCATTTGTCGCCGCACTTTGGTTTGCTTGGGTATTTGAAGGCAGTTGGATTGCTCGAATTTTATCGTTAATTGTCGGCGGATTATTATTGATTCTTGCGGTTCAAAAATGGCGAATGCCATTGCACTTTGATATTGGCGATAAGACAAAATACCAAATCTAATAAGATTGATAGATAAAAGCATAATGTTTCAGGACATTGTGCCTTTTTATTTCGATTCAATTTTATCTTTATCTAAAAACGAAAAAAGCACCGAAATTTCGGTGCTTTATAATTTGGTTGCGGGGGCCGGATTTGAACCGACGGCCTTCGGGTTATGAGCCCGACGAGCTACCAAGCTGCTCCACCCCGCGTCTGTTGGCGCGTAATATACTCGTTTCAAAAATTATTGCAAGATTTAAACTGAATTTGACTTTCTGTTTGTTAAGAAAATAAACAATGTGAATATTAATTAATCATTTTATGAAATAGTGCTAGTCCTAAAAGGGAATTTTTGATAGCGTATGCAACTTTGTATTAGTTAGTTTAATTTAGGAAAATAAGAATGAAATTTCGTCAAAATCTCGCCGTAAAAATTCTTTCTGTGATGGCGGCTGTTTCAGTGCTTGCATCATGTGGAACGGCACCAAGTAAAGTCTCTTCAAAAAATAATTCTAGCTTGCCGCGTACTGCGACAGGCGACGATCCACAAAAATTCGGGGCAAAGTATAGTGGACGGACTTATCAACAAGCTATTTTAAGCCCAGTGGCTTCCGTGGAGAACAAAGGTGCGGTCGTTAACCAAGGTGATTTTTTAACACAGTTGACGAATGTTCGTGATTATTCAAATTCATTAACAAATCGCTTTGCGGCGAATTATGGCAAAATCACTAATTGGGTACTTGCAGGGGCCAATGTGAATGAATTAGCGCAATACGGCATTAATCCTCAGATTATGAAAGGTTTTGATGGTTATCAAAACGTCTTGATGACGGGATATTATTCGCCAGTGATTCATGCACGCCGTACTGCACAAGGTCAATATCAACATCCAATTTATGCGATGCCAAGCTATAAACGTTATAGCCGTGCAGAAATTTATAATGGTGCATTGGCAGGACAAGGCTTAGAGCTCGCTTACAGTGATTCAATGATGGATAACTTCCTATTAGGCGTGCAGGGGAGTGGCTATGTTGATTACGGTGATGGCAATTTAAATTATTTAGCCTATGCGGGTCAAAATGGCTATAAATATCAAGCGGTTGGTCGTTTGTTAGTTGAAGATGGTGAAATTCCAAAAGAAAAAATGTCTATTCAAGCGATTCGTGAATGGGGGAAAGCAAACCCATCTCGAGTACGAGAATTGTTAGAACGTAACCCATCTTATGTTTTCTTTAAAAACGATCCAACAGGTGAAGTAAAAGGTTCTGCAGGCGTGCCTTTAGTGCCAATGGCTGCTGTTGCCTCTGACCGTAATGTTATCCCTTCTGGTACCGTATTATTAGTTGAAGTGCCGGATATTGATAATGAGGGTAACTGGATGGGTACACACAAATTACACTTAATGGTGGCACTTGATGTGGGCGGAGCGGTCAATGGTCACCACTTCGACTTGTATCGTGGTATTGGTGATCAGGCAGGCCATATCGCAGGTTTATCAAAACACTATGGACGCGTTTGGGTATTACAATAATGGCTCGAATCGATAACTACGAACAACGTTTTGGCGGCATTGGTCGCCTTTACACACCAGAAGGCTTGGCGCGTTTGTGTCAGGCTCATGTGTGCGTCATTGGTATTGGCGGCGTAGGTTCGTGGGTGGTGGAGGCACTTGCGCGAAGTGGTGTAGGGCAGATCACTATGATTGATATGGATGATATTTGTGTCACCAATATTAATCGTCAACTTCCTGCATTAAGCGGCAATATTGGCAAGCTTAAAACAGAGGTGATGGCCGAGCGAGTTAAGATGATTAATCCAGAATGTGTGGTGAATATTATCGATGATTTCATTTCACCGGATAATCAAGCAGAATACTTAAATCGTGGCTATGATTATGTGATTGATGCCATTGATAGCGTGAAAACGAAAGCCGCGATGATTGCCTATTGCAAACGTAATAAAATCAAGATTATTACCATTGGTGGCGCAGGTGGTCAGACCGATCCTTCGAAAATTCAAATTGCTGATTTAAGCAAAACGATTCAAGATCCATTATTGGCAAAAGTGCGGTCAGTTTTACGTAAGGATTTCAATTTTACTCAAAATCCACAACGTAAGTTTGCAGTTGATGCGGTGTTTTCTAGCCAGCCTCTGATTTTCCCTAAAATGGGCGAAGGCTGTGAAGTATCAGCCACCATGAATTGTGCAAATGGCTTTGGTGCAGCAACCATGATAACCGCAACTTTTGGCTTTTTTGCCGTTTCTAGGGTAATCGATAAGTTATTAAAATAAAGAAATGAAGCAACGTGAAAACGTTGCTTTTTCTTTATGAATGAAAGTATTTAACAAGATGAAGAAATATCACTTCATTTTTTTATTTGGAATGTTGCAATTTTATCAAAAAGGCGTAGTCTATGTTGGCTTTGAGAATAATTCCCAATAAAAGTAAGGAAACAAACATGAAACAAGTATTAAAAATGAGTGCAATTTCTACCGCACTTTTAACCCTTCCAATGATGGCAAATGCTGATGTATTGGCCTCCGTGAAACCCCTCGGTTTTATTACATCATCTATTGCAAACGGTGTGACAGATACACAGGTTTTAGTACCAGCTGGTGCTTCTCCACATGATTACAGCTTAAAACTTTCAGATGTGCAAAAAGTCAAATCTGCGGATTTAGTGCTTTGGGTTGGTGAAGATATTGACGCTTTCTTAGCAAAACCGATTAGCCAAATTGATAGTAAAAAAGTCATCAATATTTCTGATATTCCAGAAATTAAACCGCTTTTAAGCAAAGTGCATCATGAACATTATCATGAAGGCGATGAACACGAGCACGGCCATGATCACAAACATGGACACGATCATAAACACGAGCATGGTCATGACCATCACGACCACGATGTTGATGAAAATGGGTTAAGTGTGAACTGGCATTTATGGTATTCACCAGCCATTAGCCAAATTGTGGCACAGAAAGTCGCGGATAAATTAACAGAACAACACCCGGATAAAAAAGAGCTCATTGCGAAAAACTTAGCCGATTTTAACCGCACTTTGACTGAGCAAAGCGACAAGATCAAAGCACAATTAGCGCCACTTAAAGATAAAGGCTTCTTTGTGTTCCATGATGCTTATAGTTATTTCAATGATGCGTATGGTTTAAATCAAACCGGTTATTTCACCATTAATCCATTAGTGGCACCAGGTGCAAAAACCATTGCTCACATCAAAGAAGAGATTGAAGAACACCATGTAAATTGTCTTTTTGCTGAGCCTCAATTCACACCAAAAGTGATTGATTCGCTTGCGCAAAGTACAAAAGTTAATGTTGGTCGTTTAGATCCTATTGGCGATAACGTACAGCTTGGTCCAAATTCCTATGCGAATTTCCTTCAAGCCACCGCTGATAGCTATGCTCAATGTTTAAGTAAATAATCAAAATCTCCCCCTATCCCCCTCTTTACAAAAGAGGGGGGAATATTCTTGAAATATCCCCAAATTTAACCGCACTTTCGTGCTATAATCCGCCCAATTTTTCCCTATTGAGAAAACGCATGAAACAACTATTTGCCACAACTGCCCGTGGTTTTGAAGAACTCTTAAAAGTCGAACTGACAGAGCTTGGTGCAACGGAATATAAAATTGCACAAGGCGGTGTACATTTTCAAGCTGATGATGAAACGCTTTATCGCAGCTTATTATGGTCACGTTTAGCTTCACGTATTTTGTTACCTATTGTAAATGGCAAGGTATACAGTGATTTAGACTTGTATTCAATTGTGACAGGGCAAGATTGGTTAAGTTATTTTGACGAGAAAGCCACATTTTTTGTTGATTTCAACGGGACAAACCAAGAAATTCGTCACACCCAATTTGGTGCGATGCGTGTGAAAGATGCCATTGTGGATTATTTTGAACGCCAAGGGAAAGCGCGCCCAAATGTGGATAAAGACTATCCAGATGTGCGAATTCATGCTTATTTAAATAAAGAAGAACTTGTTGTTTCACTTGATTTAAGTGGCGAAGCATTGCATTTACGTGGCTATCGTGAAGATACAGGGCAAGCGCCTTTACGTGAAACCTTAGCCGCTGCGATAGTGCTTCGTTCTGGTTGGAAAAAAGGGACACCATTAGTGGATCCAATGTGCGGTTCGGGTACTCTGTTAATCGAAGCAGCACAGATGGAAGCACAAATTGCACCGCAATTACATCGTTTACATTGGGGCTTTGATTGCTGGAAAGAGCATAATCAAGATGCTTGGGATAAGGTGAAAGCAGAAGCGGTACAGCAAGCAGAAACTTATTTTAATCAAAATCCAAAACCGCATTTTTATGGTTTCGATCTCGATCACCGCGTACTGAAAAAAGCGCAAAAGAATGCACAAAATGCAGGCGTAGCACACTTAATTCAGTGGAAACAAGGTGATGTCGCCGCATTAAAAAATCCAAGTCCAGATGAAGTGGGAACAGTGATTTGTAACCCGCCTTACGGTGAGCGTTTAGGCACAACGCCTGCTTTGATTGCACTATATTCAGTCTTTGGACAACGCCTTAAAAATGAATTTGGTGGTTGGAATGCGTCAATTTTCAGTAGTGAATCAACCTTGCTTGATTGCTTGCGTATGCGTTCTCATCGTCAATTTAAAGCGAAAAACGGCCCATTAGATTGTGTTCAGAAGAATTATCAAATTTCTGAACGCAAAGAAAGTGCGGCTGAAAATCCACTTGAATTTGACCGCACTTCAACGGTCGCGGTGGATTTTGCGAATCGCTTACAGAAGAATATCAAGAAAATTGAAAAATGGGCGAAACAGCAAGGCCTTGATGCCTATCGTTTATATGATGCTGATTTACCGGAATACAATGTGGCGGTGGATCGTTATGGCGATCATATTGTGGTGCAAGAGTATGCTGCACCGAAAAATATTGATGAAAATAAAGCCCGTCAGCGTTTATTGGATGCAGTGACTGCAACCTTGCAAGTCACTGGTATTGAAACCAATAAACTGATTTTGAAGGTCCGTCAAAAACAAAAAGGTACCAATCAGTATGAAAAATTGGCCAATAAAGGCGAATATTTCTATGTAAATGAATACGGCGCACAGCTTTGGGTGAATTTAACGGATTACTTGGATACAGGGTTATTCTTAGATCATCGTTTAACCCGTAAAATGGTTGGTGAAATGGCAAAAGGCAAAGATTTCCTCAATCTTTTTGCTTATACCGGTTCTGCAACAGTGCATGCTGCATTAGGTGGGGCAAAATCGACAACAACCGTGGATATGTCAAACACCTATCTAAACTGGGCAGAACAAAACCTGATTTTAAATGATATTGAAGGTAAGCAGCACAAGCTCATTCAAGCAGATTGCTTACAATGGCTAGAGAAATGCGATCGTCAGTTTGATCTGATTTTTGTGGATCCGCCAACATTTTCGAATTCTAAACGTATGGAAGACAGCTGGGATGTACAACGTGATCACATCAAATTAATGCGTAATCTTAAACGTATTTTACATCCTAACGGCACCATCGTGTTCTCAAACAATAAACGTGGTTTTAAAATGGATTTTGAGGCGTTAGATGAATTGGGATTAAGTGCGGTTGAAATTTCTGCTAAAACCTTGCCACTTGATTTTGAGCGGAATAAGCAAATCCACAATTGCTGGATTGTGACAATGAAAGCCTAATAGAAAAGCCCGATAATGATTTATCGGGCTTTTTTGTTATTCAACTTCTTTTTGTTTCTCAGTTTCTGAATCATCATGAAGAAGCGTTTCAACGGCGGCTTCATCATTGATATCATCTTCTTTTTCTAAGATTTCAGCCGTTTCTTCATTTAATGCTTCGGCATTAATATGAGGTTTGATGAAGGGCTTAGGCATCCAATATTTTCGGATGATGTCCGTTGAAAAACCGTGTAAAACCTCTTCATTTAAGCGCTCTTGGTCTAAGTAACGAACTTCTGCAATCACTTCATCAGCTTCGATTTTATTGACACCTAATTGCATTAATGTTGCATGGCTGAGCGTAAGTGCAGACTCAAAGGTTTCACGTACAATAAAGTCTACGTCTCGTTTAATCAGGCTTACTGTTGTTTTACGGTCATAAGTTCGCGCCAAAATAGGGAGTTTAGGATAAGCATCTTTCAAGTTCTGAACAATGCTTTCAATACGATCTGTATCGTTAATCCCGATGACGACACATTTCGCTTTTTCGATACCGGCAGCACGTAACACATCAAGACGAATACCATCACCGTAATAAACTTTAAAACCAAATTTGGCTGCCGCACGGATATTTTCGATGTTGCGGTCAATCACCGATACATTAATACCACGAACAAGAAGCGATTGACAGACGATTTGGCTGAAACGACCAAAACCAATCACGAGTACGCTATCTTCTAAATCCACAATTGGATCAAGATCGCTGGTATCGACTTTTTCATCTTGATTCACGGATTTACGTTGGCTAATTTTACGCATTAATAAACCAATTAATGGGGAGAATAACATCGAGATAATTACTGCGGCGGTAAAGGTCGCATTTTGATCTTTTGTCATCACGCCCGCCGTAGTCGCGGCAGAGAAGAGTACGAATGCAAATTCACCACCGTGCGCCATAATCGTCATACGACCAATAGATTCTTTTCGATCAAGTTTCGTAATACGTGCAACAGTGTAAACGGCTAGGGCTTTGCCAATGATATAAAGGCATACGATACCCAATAACCAAAGCGCATCATTGAAGACTAAGCTTAGATCAAGTGACATCCCTACGCCCATAAAGAAAAGACCGAGTAATAGACCACGGAACGGTTCAATATCCGCTTCGAGTTGGTGACGGAATGCAGATTCTGAAAGCATCACACCGGCGACGAATGCGCCCATCGCCATTGAAAGTCCACTCGCTTCCATGGCTAAGGCTGCGCCTAATACCACAAGCAAGGCAGCAGCTGTCATCATTTCACGAATGTGAGCTTTTGAAATTAAGCGGAAAATAGGGTTCATTAACCATTTGCCCGCAACCACTAAACCGACAACGGCACCGAGAGCAATAGCAATAGATGTCCAGTTAGTTTGATGTTCAATGTGTTTGGTTTCAGGCGTTAAAAAGGCAATAGAAGCCAATAATGGCACAATGGATAAATCTTCAAAAATTAAGGTTGAAATCACCCGTTGGCCTTTTGGTGTGTTCGTAATCCCGCGTTCTTCTAATACCTGCATTACGATAGCCGTAGAGGAGAGCGTAAAACCCATCCCTGCAATAAACGCCACTTCTTTAGGAAGATTTAAAATATAGATACCGGCAAAGGTAAGCAGTGCACCACATAGCCCGACTTGTAGAAAACCTCGCCCGAAGATTGCTTTTCTCATTGCCCATAAGCGTTCAGGATGCATTTCCAACCCGATAATGAATAAGAACATCACCACGCCAAGTTCAGCCATATGGAGAACTGATTCTGCATCTTTTATTACGCCGAACACCGAAGGACCAATTAAACAGCCCGCCACTAAATAACCTAAGACGCTACCTAAGCCAATACGCTTAAAAAGCGGCACGATGGTTACGCTGGTGGCGAGTAGAACAACAGTTTTAATCAATTCAGGGCTGACGACATTCGACATAGGGCAAAGGAACCTTAGTAAAAACAGGGAGGATGAGAAGTAAGTTCTTTTGTATTCTAGCTTTTTTTGGGTAAATAAAAAACACAGAAAAGCAAGAAATTGGTATAATTTACAAAAACTTTACATGCCAAAAATGGTCATTTTTCTGACCGCACTTTAGAGGTATTATGTCATTACAATTCAATATGGTCGCGTTGTTATTGGTTTTCTTAATCATTTTAGGTTTAATGAGTCAAAACAGCGCAATCACCATCTCAGCGGCTGTGTTATTAATCATGCAGCAAACCTTACTATCCAAATACATTCCCATACTTGAACAATACGGGATAAAAATTGGGATCATCATTTTAACGATTGGTGTGCTTGCTCCGTTAGTGTCGGGAAAAATTCAACTGCCCGATCTCAGTTCATTTTTTAATTGGAAAATGGGCATCTCTATTTTAATCGGGGCATTAGTGGCGTGGCTAGCAGGCAAAGGCGTGCCATTAATGGGAGAACAACCCGTTTTAGTGACTGGATTATTAATTGGTACGATTATTGGTGTGTCTTTCTTAGGTGGGATTCCGGTAGGTCCACTTATTGCCGCCGGTATTTTAGCGATATTAGTAGGAAAATTTTAGATGAAAAACAAATGGTTATTTATCGCTGGGTTGAGCGGTTTTTTATGTGTGGCGATTGGCGCTTTTGCCGCCCACGGATTAAGCAAAGTTTTAGAGCCTAAAGAGTTAGCGTGGATTGAAACAGGTGTGAGATATCAAATGTTCCACACCATTGCGATTTTAGCGATTGGCATTTTGCAATTGTGCCGTGAGTCATTCGCTACCAACAAAATGGCTAATTTCGCTGCAGGGACTTGGGCGTACGGTATTCTTCTTTTTAGCGGTAGTCTTTATGCACTTGCCCTTGGGGCTAGTAAATTTCTTGTTTGGGTAACACCAATTGGTGGCACGCTCTTTTTAATTGGTTGGCTTTGCTTGGCTTACGGTGGTTTTAAAAGTAAATAGATATGAAGAATAAATCAGTCAGACGTGAATTAAACCCGATACAACAATCTCTCTTTTCGAAACTCAAGAATATCATGTTAGTGGATCAACGTCGTTTATCTGCCCGCATTCATGGTATTGGAAAAATTAAAAGCCAAGAGGCTCAACAAGCCGTTGCTGCTGAAATCCAGCCGCAGATTGAACAGGCTCAATTACGTGTAGAAAATCGTAAAAGTGCGGTTAAAAATCCGATTGTTTTTCCAGAGAGTTTGCCTGTTAGCCAACGCAAAGCAGAAATTCAAAAACTGCTTTCTGAACATCAGGTCATTGTAGTGGCCGGGGAAACCGGTTCAGGTAAAACCACCCAATTGCCAAAAATGTGTTTGGAGTTAGGTTTTGGCAATTTGGGCATGATTGGCCATACTCAGCCGCGCCGTATTGCCGCTCGTTCGGTGGCAGCGCGTATTGCAGAAGAGCTGGAAACAGAGCTTGGCGGTTTAGCCGGTTATAAAGTCCGTTTTAACGATCAAATCAGTGATGATACGCAAATCAAGTTGATGACCGACGGGATTCTGCTTGCAGAAATTCAAAACGATCGTTTCCTCAATCAATATTCTTGTTTGATTATTGATGAAGCCCACGAACGCAGCCTGAACAACGATTTTATTCTCGGTTACTTGAAACAGCTTTTACCACGTCGTCGTGATTTAAAACTCATCATCACTTCTGCGACTATTGATGTGGAACGGTTTTCCAAACATTTCAACAATGCCCCGATTATCGAAGTCTCAGGCAGAACTTATCCTGTTGAAGTGCGTTATCGTCCCGTAGTGAAAGAAGACGATCAAGATCAGCTACAAGGCATTCTTAATGCGGTGGATGAATTGCAAGCGGAAGGTCGGGGCGATATCTTGATCTTTATGAACGGTGAGCGTGAAATTCGCGATACCGCCGAAGCTTTACAAAAACAAAATCTAAAACACACGGAAATTCTACCGCTCTTTGCACGCTTGTCTGCGCAAGAACAGAATAAAATTTTCCATCCGAGCGGATTAAATCGCATCGTGTTGGCGACAAACGTCGCAGAAACCTCATTGACCGTGCCGGGCATTAAATATGTAATTGACCCCGGTACCGCGCGGATTTCCCGTTATAGCTATCGCACCAAAGTACAACGTTTACCGATTGAACCTATTTCACAGGCATCGGCTAATCAGCGTAAAGGTCGTTGTGGTCGTGTGAGCGAGGGGATTTGTATTCGTTTGTATTCGGAAGAGGATTTTAATTCTCGTCCGGAGTTTACCGATCCTGAAATTCTTCGCACCAATTTAGCCTCTGTTATTTTACAAATGACGGCATTGGGCTTAGATGATATTGAAGCTTTCCCGTTTGTTGATGCGCCAGATAAACGCCATATTCAAGATGGTATAAAACTGTTGGAAGAATTGGGTGCGTTTGAAATGGTTCGCACCAAAGCGGGCGAGAAACGTCAATTAACGGCAGTAGGTCGTCAATTAGCTCAACTCCCTGTGGACCCTCGTTTGGCGAAGATGTTGCTGACTGCTGTCTCACAAGGTGCATTGCATGAAGTGATGATTATTGTCGCCGCTTTATCCATTCAAGATCCTCGCGAGCGCCCACAAGAAAAACAACAAGCTTCCGATGAAAAACATCGTCGTTTTGCCGATAAAAAATCGGATTTCTTGGCTTTTCTCAATCTTTGGCGTTACCTACAAGAACAACAAAAAGAATTAAGTAAAAACCAATTCCGTCGTCAATGCCAAAAGGATTTCTTAAATTATTTACGTATTCGCGAATGGCAGGATATTTATCATCAAATTCGTCTAACCGTGCGTGAAATGGGCTTGCCGATTAATTCGGAAAAAGCAGAATATCAGCAAATTCATACCGCACTTTTAAGCGGCTTGCTTTCTCATATCGGTTTAAAAGAAGCGGAGAAACAACAATATCTTGGTGCACGTAATGCCCATTTTGCGATTTTCCCTAATTCTGTACTTTTCAAAAAACAGCCTAAATGGGTGATGGCGGCAGAGTTAGTGGAAACCTCCAAACTTTGGGGGCGAATGGTGGCGGAAATCGAGCCAGAATGGATTGAGCCACTTGCAGAGCACCTAATTAAAAAATCCTATTCAGAACCGCGTTGGTCGAAATCCCGTGGGGCGGTAATTGCCGATGAAAAAGTCACGCTTTACGGTGTGCCGATTGTGGCTGCGCGACCAGTGAATTACGGTGCTATTGATCCGACGGTAAGCCGTGAGATCTTTATTCAATCTGCTTTAGTTGAAGGGGATTGGAATACCAAACATAAATTCTTCAAAGAAAATCAACGACTCGTTCGAGAAGTAGAGGAATTAGAACACAAAAGCCGCCGCCGTGATATTTTGGTGGATGACCGCACGCTTTTTGAATTTTACGATCAGCGTATTGGTACGGAAGTGGTTTCCCAAAAACATTTTGATACCTGGTGGAAAAAGGCGCAGCAAAAAGATCCGGAATTGCTTAATTTTGAACGTTCATTCTTGATTAATGATGATGCGGAACAAGTGAGCAAATTGGATTTCCCGAATTTCTGGCATCAAGGCAATTTAAAACTCAAATTAACTTATCAATTTGAACCAGGTACTGATGCGGACGGCGTGACGGTTCATATTCCGTTGCCATTGCTCAACCAAGTGGAAATGACGGGCTTTGATTGGCAAATTCCGGGCTTGCGTGAAGAGCTGGTGATTGCGTTGATTAAATCGTTGCCGAAATCTTATCGTCGTAACTTCGTGCCAGCACCTAATTATGCCCAAGCTTTTTTAAGTCGCACAGTACCGTTGGAAAAACCGTTATTAGATACGCTGATTTATGAATTGCGTCGTATGACGGGCGTCACCGTAGAAGCTGAACATTGGAATTGGGAACAAATTCCAAGCCATTTGAAAATGACGTTCCGTGTGGTGGATGAAAACGGCAAGAAAATTGCCGAATCCATGAATTTGGATGAGCTGAAATTCAACTTAAAAGATCGCGTGCAAGAAAGTATTTCTGCCGTGGCCGATGATGGTATTGAACAAAGCGGGCTGCATATTTGGAGTTTCGCAGATTTACCACAATGTTACGAACAAAAACAACGTGGTTTTAGTGTCAAAGCGTTCCCAGCCATTGTAGATGAAAAAGATGCGGTAGGTATCAAACTGTTTGAAACAGAGTTTGAGCAAGCAGTAGCAATGCAACAAGGTTTACGCCGTTTGTTATTGCTCAATGTACCATCACCGATTAAATATCTGCATGAAAAATTGCCGAATAAGGCTAAATTGGGTCTGTATTTTACCCCGTTCGGTCGCGTGTTGGATTTGATCGATGACTGTATCGCTTGTGCGGTGGATAAACTGATTGCCGATTTTGGCGGCTTTGTGTGGGATGAAGCAGGCTTTGAAAAATTGCGTGATTTCGTGCGAGAAAACCTTAACGAAGTGACTGTGGATATTGCACAGAAAGTGGAGCAAATCCTCTCCCTTAACCATGCCTTAAACCAACGTTTAAAAGGCAAAATGGATTTCACTATGGCCTTTGCTTTTTCTGATATTAAGTCGCAATTAAGCGGGCTGATTTATCCAGGTTTTGTGCAAAAGAGCGGTTATGATCGCCTACCTGATTTACAGCGTTATCTGCAAGCCGTTGATAAACGTATCGATAAACTGGCTCAAGATGTAAATCGCGATCGTGCGGCTATGTTACGCGTGGAACAAGTACAACAGGCTTACCAACAATTGCTCGCAAAACTACCGAAATCTAAACCAATTTCTGATGAAGTCGCGGAAATTCGTTATATGATTGAAGAATTGCGTGTGAGTTTATTTGCGCAGCAATTAGGCACGAAGTATCAGGTGTCGGATAAGCGGATTTTGAATGTAATTGCTGAAATAAAATAGATGGCAATAGGACCTTATTATGCTAGAGCTGGCGAGTTTTAGAGTAATAATATTTGTTAAATATAACAATGGAAAATTACAATTTAAAAATATATGGAAGCAATAATCAGAAAATCATTTGACCTAGCATTGGATGAAGCTACTTTATTATGGGGAATGACTAGTACAGCTTACCCGAAAGGGCACGATTTAGTTATTAACACGTTAGCGGTTAAAATGTTAGAGATGGTAAGTAGTTTCGCATTAAATTGCCGAAGAGTCCTTGAGCAATTCCCTAAAAGCCAAAAGTTTAAGATGACAAGCTCAAGATGGAAATGGATGGCAACAAACGATAGACCGGTAATAAATGATCTATGGGATGCTACAAATTACATAATACATGCAAAAACACTCAAGCCAGGTTTTGAAATTTTACCTGCAAATCTATCTTTTATAATAGGAGAAGATAATTCTGTATTTATTCCTTATGTTTTAGTTAAAACAGATCATAAAGATTTTGCATATATTGATGTTTTCGCTATGGTTCATTGTTTCTTATATGATGTGGTTGAGGCTCTGAATCAATTAGAGGGAGAGAGAAAAATGTTAATTCAAAGCTAAATTAGTATATAGTTTCTAAGTAATTATATTGTGATAGTACATTCTTTCTAGCATATGCTTTTTAATTACAAGCTGTTGTTATGAGATGTGTGCTATCCATCCCTAAAACCCCAAAAAAACCAACCGCACTTTCTCCTCAAAACTCTTTTTGTGATCTATCTCAAATTTTTGCATTGAACTGATTTACAACTGCCAATTCAATCGCTATCTTGCTGATATTATTATTTTAATAATGAGGTAAGTTATGGATCTGATTATAGGTTTGATTGCCATTGTCTTAGTGGCATATTATATCGTGAAAGGCTATTCAGCGACTGGTGTGTTGATGTTTGGTGGCTTGGTCTTGTTATTCATTTCAGTGCTGATGGGACATTCGATTTTACCAGAAGGCGTGAAAAGCACCGGTTCGACCTATTTTGATATTTTAGAATATGTGAAATATCTACTCGGTAATCGTGGCGGCGGCTTAGGCTTGATGATTATGGTGTTATGTGGTTTCTCTGTGTACATGACCCATCTTGGCGCGAACGATGTGGTAGTGAAATTGGTGTCAAAACCACTGAAAAATATCCGTTCCCCTTATATTTTAATGGTGTTTGCTTACTTCCTGGCATGTTTGATGTCTTTTGCCGTGTCATCTGCAACAGGTTTAGGCGTGTTATTAATGGCGACATTATTCCCTGTGATGGTCAACGTGGGGATTTCACGTGGGGCAGCGGCAGCAATTTGTGCATCACCAATTTCTATTATCCTTTCCCCAACATCAGGCGACGTGGTGCTTTCTGCTGAAATTTCAAAAATTCCTTTAGGTGAGTTTGCCTTTGGCACCGCATTGCCGGTTTCGATTTTTGCGATTTTAGGGATTGCTGTAGCACACTTCTTCTGGCAGCGTTATTTAGATAAAAAAGAAGGTGTGCAAGTAGAACGTTTGAATGCAGATGAAATTAAAACCACAGCTCCAAACTACTACGCGATTTTGCCATTATTACCTATTATTGGCGTGTTGATTTTTGACGGTAAATGGGGCTTGCCAAATTTACACATTGTTACCGTGATGGTGCTTTGCTTTATCATTACTGCAGTAGTGGATTTTTTACGTAGCTTTAACGCAAAACAAACCTTCGATAATCTTGTGGTGGCATATCGCGGTATGGCAGATGCCTTTGCGGGCGTGGTCATGCTTTTAGTGGCGGCAGGTGTATTTGCACAAAGTTTAAGTACAATCGGCTTTATCACTAATTTAATCGACTCTGCACAATCTTTCGGCGGTTCAGCATTCTTTATGATGTTAGTGCTTGCGGTGATTACCATTTTAGCCACCATGGCGACAGGTTCAGGTAATGCAGCGTTCTATGCTTTTGCAGAATTAATTCCAAAATTAGCAACACAAATGGGCGTCAACCCAGCGTTCTTAACCATTCCAATGTTACAAGCCTCTAACTTAGGTCGTGGTTTATCACCAGTTTCTGGCGTGGTTGTGGCTGTGTCAGGGATGGGAAACATCTCACCATTTGAAATCGTAAAACGTATGTCTGTCCCAATGTTGGTCGGTTTTATTTGTGTGATTATCGGCACAGAAATCTTTGTTTCCGTTGCCGCCTAGATTGATAGGTAAAAAAGAAGGGCTGATAGTAAATATCAGCCCTTTTGTTTTGAGTTAAGTGCGGTCAATTTTCTCGCTGTTTTTGATTTTATGCATTTGATGATTTTCAAAAGCCTTCACTAAATCGGCGACTTTTTCCCCTTCCGGTAAAACCAAATTTTGTGCGATATCATAAAGCGGCACAATCACGAATTCGCGGTTTTTCATATCGTAATGAGGCACCGTTAAGCGTTCATTTTGAATGATTTGATCGCCGTAAAGCAGAATATCCAAATCCAGTGTACGCTCACCCCAACGACGTAAACGCACGCGACCTTGTTCATCTTCAATGCGTTGTAATTCATCGAGTAAGGCTAAAGGTGGGCGAGTGGTTTCGATCATCGCGACTGCGTTCACATAATCCGGTTGATCCTGCGGGCCTAATGGTTTGCTTTGATAAAATCCGCTCACCGATTTTAATTCGGTATTAGGTAGCGCAGAGATTGCCTCTAATGCCAAATTTAATTGTTCTGTAGGCGTATTTAAATTGCTGCCAAGGGCGATATACACTTGAACCATTAGTTAGCCGCCTTAGGTTTACGTCTGCGGTAATATTTTTTCTTCGGTGCAGGATGCAATTTTTGTTGTTCTTGAACCAACTGGCGACGTTGTTCTTGATTGCTGAGTTGGTACTCATGCCACCATTTTGCGAGCTCAACGGTTTCACCACCTTCTACTTCAGCACGCATCGCCAATAAATCAAAGGCTGCACGGAATTTTTGATGTTCCATTGTGCGAGCAGGGTGCGAACCCGTGCGCTTAAGCAGTTGTAATTGCAACATCCAAATATCACGAATAACGGATGTATGACGACGAGGTGCAGCTAATGATCGGCATAATTGATCAAGTACTTCATTTGCCGCAAGGGCATAGGCATCGTGATTGTTTAAGCCACCTTCATTTTTCAGCACATCCACTTTTTCGCGTAATGGATACCAGAAGAATGCCGCAAATAAAAAGGCAGGATTGATAGGTAATTTATCGGCAATACGTTCATCAGTTGAATTTAACGAAGTTAAAATCATACGCTCCGCAAGGCTGTCTTCTTTTTCGGTGAAATAAGGCGTTAAGCTTGGGAAAAGCTGTTCAAATAAGCCATATTGGCGAAGTAATTTATAAGTTTTTACGCCATTGCCAGACTGCAATAATTTTAAGCTTTCATCGAATAAACGAGCCGGTGGAATATTTTTCAGCAATGGTGCAAGCTCACGAATTGGCTGTTCACTTGGTTTTTCCAAGAACATATCCAATTTCGCCATAAAACGCACAGAGCGTAACATACGCACGGGATCTTCTTGATAACGGGTTACCGGGTCGCCAATCAGACGTAATTTTCCGTTTTTCAGGTCATCAATTCCGTTGAAGTAATCACGTAAGGTATTATCTTGCGGATTGTAGTAAAGGGCGTTTACGGTAAAGTCACGGCGTTCGGCATCTTGTTCAATGGTGCCGTATACGTTATCACGTAGTAACATTCCTTCATCGCTTTGTTTCGCTTGATTTTCGCTGCGCGCATCCGAATGGTTTGCACGGAATGTGGCCACTTCGATCACGTCTCGACCAAACATAATATGCGCAAGGCGGAAACGACGACCAACTAAACGGCACTGACGTTGGAATACGGCCTGAATTTGGTCTGGACGTGCGTTAGTCGCTACATCAAAATCTTTTGGATGTTTACCTAATAATAAATCACGTAAACAGCCTCCAACGATATAAGCCTCATAACCTTGGCGTTGCAATTTTTCTACCACAGTAATGGCATTACGGCTAAACATACGTGGATTAATGCCGAAATGAGAGGCTTTCACGCTATGTTTGTCGTAGCGAGACGCTTGTGTGTTGGTTTTTTTATGGTGAGAAGAGGACGGGGCGATCTTGGGTTGTGAACGCTCTGTTTTTGAAACGTTAGATTTTTTGCTTTTTGGCGCCGTTTTTGGAACGGGCGAATTTATATTGGTTTCAGTTTCTTTTTTAGTTTTTTTACCAAATAAATTTTTTATATAAGTAAGAATAATTTACTCCATTCTCTATGTTCAATGCGCATTTGATAAAAACACGAAAAGTGCGGTTGTTTTTGACCGCACTTTTTTTGTTGGGTTACTTAAATAAATTAACCTGCGACTTGTTTTTCACGAATTTCAGCAAGGGTTTTACAATCGATACAAAGATCAGCAGTAGGACGTGCTTCTAAGCGACGAATGCCAATTTCTTCCCCACAAGAATCACAATAACCGAAATCATCGGTATCCAATTTTTTCAATGTGTATTCAATCTTTTTCATTAATTTACGTTCACGATCGCGGTTACGTAACTCAAGACTGAATTCTTCTTCTTGCGTCGCACGGTCAGCCGGATCAGGGAAGTTTGAAGCTTCATCTTGCATATGAGCAACCGTTCTTGATGCTTCTTCCACAATTTGCTCGTGCCACGCAGTTAAAATTTTTCTGAAATGAAGAATCTGATCTTCATTCATGTATTCTTCATCTTTCTTTGGTTGATAAGGCTTAACACCGGCTAAATCCAGCAAACTTAGAGATGCCTTAGACATTGATAACTCCTAATGTAGTAAAGATTTTAACGACTTCCTGTCTTGTTGTTTTGATTGATTCTTATCGGCTAAAAAATAGCTGACATAAGAACCCTGTTTTTTAAGGGCGATATAAATAGCAGAACTTCATCTATTTAGCAAATAAATTTAGCTTAGAAATTTCAAATTTGCGATCGTGATCGCAAAAAACAGTATGTTTATTTGCTTATCTGTGAGGTTAAGGCTAGTTTGGCTTACTTTCTCGCTATAAATCACACTTAAAATGAAAATCACGCTATTTCAACTGTGCATGATGCTCATTGTCTCAGCCTTATCCTTGCTTGTCGTGCCAGATTTTTTACTGCTCACTTGGCAACAGGCTGGGCTGAGCATTTTAATGTTGGTTATGACCGCACTTTGTTTCCATTGGTTCAATTATTTTAAAGCCAGAAATTTTTGCATAAGTAGTATCTTGTTTTTACTTACTTTGGCTTATGCGCATTCATCAGCCTTATCGTTATTGGGACAAGCAGAGAGAATTTCAAGTTTACCGAATAAAATCACCTTAGATCTCCACATCTCAGAAATTCTTCATCAGCAAGATTATCAAACCTTGATTGCGACGAGCTCTTTATTTGATGGAAAAGTACAACAAATTTTTATTAATTGGAAAGCGCCGGAAAAGCCACAACTCGGCGAAGTTTGGCGGGCGGATGTAAAACTTCGTCCTATATCTGCAAGATTAAATCATGGAGGATTTGATCGACAGCAATGGTATTTTTCCAAAAGGATTATTGCCGTTGGAAATGTGAAAAGTGCGGTCAAAATGAGTGAAGATTTTTCTTACCGCACACATTTTCTACAGAATAGCCTCAAACAGACAGAAGGGCTTTCTTTACAAGGTTTACTTATTGCATTGGCATTTGGTGAGCGAGCCTGGTTGGATAATAAAACGTGGCTGATTTACCAACAAACGAATACAGCACATTTAATTGCGATTTCAGGGCTCCATATTGGTTTAGCAATGGGGATAGGCTTCTTCTTTGCTCGATTCTTGCAATTCGTACTGCCTACACGCTTTATTTCGCCTTGGTTTCCGCTTTGCTTTGGTGTGTTGATTGCTTTAGGTTATGCCTATTTAGCTGGATTTAGTTTACCGACCTTTCGTGCAATGATGGCACTGCTTTTTATTGCAATCCTTCAATTTTCTCGACGATATTACACGCCTTTGCAAATGCTGTGTTTGGTGGTGGCATTTTTGCTTTTTTGTGATCCACTTATGCCGCTTTCGGTGAGCTTTTGGCTTTCAATTGGTGCAGTTGCCTGTCTAATTGTGTGGTACCGATATGTTCCCTTATCAATCATTGAATGGAGACATCAAAAATTACCTGGCAAAGTGCGGTGGATTTTGGGCTTGTTTCATTTGCAGTTAGGGCTGTTGATTTTATTCACGCCTATTCAGCTTTTCTTTTTTAATGGCTTGGCATTAAATGGGCTCTTAGCAAATTTAATTGCAGTACCCTTGTATAGCGTATTACTTATACCTTTGATTCTCTTTGCGGTGTTGACCCAGGGGGCATTTTCTTCTTGGCATCTTTCAAATGCGATTGCTCAAGGTATTACACAATACCTCAGTCTTTTCCAAGGTTCGTATATGCCGATTTCGATTAATTTATCCCTTATTTTGACCGCACTTTTAAGCCTTATTTTTAGCGGAATGTTAGGTGGATTGTATTTTTTGTCTCAAGCTCAAACAAAAAATACACCGTTAAAATCGAGTCGATTTTTCACGTTAAATAGTACAAAAATCTTATCGCTAGAAGAGTATAAACAAGCTCTATTGGGTGTAATTCTTGTTTTTTGTGTTTGTATTGGTTCGTTTGTATATCGATATCTCACGAAACCCAAATGGCAGTTAGATACGCTAGATGTTGGACAAGGTTTAGCAACCTTAATTGTGAAAGAGGGGAAAGGCGTGTTGTATGACACGGGGCCTGCTTGGCAGAGTGGAATAGGAGCTTCTTCCATGGCGGAATTAGAGATATTACCTTATCTTCAACGGGAAGGTATTGAACTTGAAACCTTGATTTTAAGCCATGATGATAACGATCATTCAGGTGGAGCTAAAGCAATTTTAGCCGCATATCCAGAGATTGAGCTGATTACACCTTCTCGCAAAAACTATGATGAAACGCACCGCACTTTTTGTCTTCAGGGGAAACAATGGCAGTGGCGAGGGCTTGATTTTAAAGTTCTTTCACCCGCGCAAATAACAGACAGGGCGGAGAATCCTCAATCTTGCGTGATTTTACTCACGGATGGACAGTACCAGATCCTTTTAACCGGTGATGCTGATGTGGCAACAGAAAGATCTTTTGCTGAAAACCTAGGCAAGATTAACGTGTTACAGGTAGGACATCATGGCAGTAAAACTTCAACAGGCGAATTTTTACTGGCACAGACAAAGCCAGATATGGCCTTAATTTCAAGTGGACGATGGAACGCGTGGAATTTCCCTCATCCAAGCGTGATTGAACGATTAAATCGTTATCAAAGTGCGGTTGAAAATACGGCTATTTCAGGTCATATAAGGTTAAATTTTATTGAAAAAAGGATTGAAGTTGAAAAGGCGAGAGGGGATTTTTCACCTTGGTTTGCCCGTGTAATTGGATTATCCCCGAAATAACAGGTACAATGCAGCCAATTTTTATTAAGACAATGTGATGCAAGAACAAACTATGCAAGATAAAGATTTTTCAACCTCGCAAACTTTTAAGCGTTTATGGCCGATGATTTCACCTTTTAAATCAGGTTTATTTGTCGCTGCTGTCGCTCTCGTTTTTAATGCATTGGCCGATTCTGGTCTGATTTATATGCTTAAACCGTTGCTCGATGATGGTTTTGGGAAAGCAGATCATTCTTTCCTAAAACTGATGGCGTTTGTTGTGGTTGGTATGATTATGTTGCGTGGTGTGACTAACTTTATTTCCAGCTATTGCTTGGCTTGGGTGTCTGGCAAAGTGGTGATGATTATGCGCCGCCGTTTGTTTAAACATTTGATGTTTATGCCGGTAAGTTTCTTTGATCGTAATTCAACGGGGAAATTGCTTTCTCGTATTACCTACGATTCAGAAATGATTGCCAATTCTTCCTCTAATTCATTAGTGACCATTGTACGTGAGGGTGCCTATTTAATTTCATTGCTCGTGGTGATGTTCTACACCAGTTGGGAATTGACGTTGGTTCTTTTCGTCATTGGGCCAATTATTGCGGTGCTTATTCGCTTTGTATCGAAGATCTTCCGTAAGCTTAGTAAAAATATGCAAGATTCTATGGGGGAATTAACCTCTGCGACGGAACAAATGCTAAAAGGGCATAAAGTGGTGCTTTCTTTTGGCGGTCAGTTAGTGGAAGAAGAGCGTTTCGATAAAGTCAGTAATGATATGCGTCGTAAAGGTATGAAAATGGTGACAGCAGATGCCATTTCAGACCCTGTTGTGCAAGTGATTGCTTCTTTAGCGTTAGCGGCAGTGCTTTATTTGGCAACCACACCATTAATTGCGGATGATAATTTAACTGCAGGTTCTTTTACGGTGGTCTTTTCTTCCATGTTAGCCATGATGCGTCCGTTAAAATCTTTGACGAATGTGAACTCACAGTTCCAACGAGGTATGGCAGCTTGTCAGACATTATTTGCGATCTTAGATTTAGAAACAGAAAAAGATAATGGCACATATAAAGCAGAACCCGCAAAAGGTGATTTAGAATTTAAAAACGTGAGTTTTGCTTATGAGGGTAAAGAAGAGAAAGCCTTAAATAATATCTCTTTTTATGTGCCTGCAGGCAAAACTGTGGCTTTAGTGGGACGTTCAGGCTCGGGTAAATCAACGATTGCCAATTTGGTGACGCGTTTCTACGATATTGACGAAGGCGAGATTTTATTAGATGGCGTGAGAATTCAAGATTATCGTCTATCTAATTTACGTGAGAATTGTTCTGTCGTTTCTCAACAAGTGCATTTATTTAACGATACGATTGCCAATAATATTGCTTACGCAGCAGAAGATAAATACACGCGTGAAGAAATTATCGAAGCAGCAAAAGCAGCTTATGCACTTGAATTTATCGAGAAACTTCCACAAGGTTTTGATACCGTTATTGGTGAAAATGGGGCGAGTCTTTCAGGTGGTCAACGTCAGCGTTTAGCGATTGCTCGTGCGTTATTGCGTAATTCACCTGTCTTAATTTTAGATGAAGCGACTTCTGCACTCGATACCGAATCTGAACGTGCAATTCAGTCTGCATTAGAAGAACTGAAAAAAGATCGTACGGTATTGGTGATAGCGCATCGTTTATCAACCATTGAAAATGCCGATGAAATCTTAGTCATTGAACACGGTGAAATTAAAGAGCGTGGTACACATCAAGATTTATTAGCACTTGATGGTGCGTATAAACAATTACACAGTATGCAGTTTAGCGGATAAAATAATAAGGGCGAACCAATGTGTTCGCCCAAAATCAATATAGGATAAATGAAATGCCTTTTTGGTACTCTAATTCAAAGCTAGCTTGGTTGCTTCTTCCTTTTTCACTGCTATTTTGGTTGATTAGCCAAATTCGCCGAGCATTATTTTCCCTGAATATCTTATCCTCTTATAAATCTCCGAAACCGGTCATTATTGTCGGCAATCTTTCTGTCGGTGGAAATGGTAAAACCCCTGTCGTGGTGTGGTTAGTTGAAGAGTTACAAAAACAAGGATTGCATGTGGGCGTGATTTCTCGTGGCTATGGTAGCCAATCTAAAAGCTATCCTTTACTTGTCACACCTGAAACAGACCCTGTTCAAGGGGGCGATGAACCCGTTTTAATTGCTAAAAGAACAGGTGTGCCTGTGATGATTTCACCGAATCGTCAGCAAGCTATCGAATTACTTTTGAAAACACAGGATTGCGATCTGATTATTTCTGATGATGGATTACAACATTATAAGTTGCGACGTGATATTGAAATTGTTGTAATGGACGCAGAACGCGCTTTAGGGAATGGCTTTGTGCTACCTGCAGGGCCTTTGCGTGAATTACCAAGTCGTTTAAAAAATGTGGACTTTGTGATTACAAATGGTGGAAAAAATGCTTATTCAGATGCCATTATGACGCTCGTTCCTCACTATGCGATTAATTTAGTGACGGCAGAAAAACGCTTACTAGGTGAGTTTACCCAAGGTTCAGCCATCGCGGGAATTGGTAACCCACAACGTTTTTTCACGATGTTGGAAAATTTAAATATTCGTTTAGCCAATACGAAAGCTTTTCAAGATCATCAACATTTTGAGCCGCAATTATTAGAAAAACTCGCTGAAAACCAACCTCTCTTTATGACCGAAAAGGATGCCGTAAAATGTCAAGCTTTTGCTAAAGAGAATTGGTGGTATGTTCCAGTTGATGCGGAGATTGTTGAGGCTGAAAATCAAGGCCAAAAACTTCCACAATTGTGGGAAAAAATTCGTCATTTGGTTTAACCCTATTCGAGTGAAATATGCGTGAGAAACTCAATCCTCGATTATTAGACGTGATCGCTTGCCCACGGTGTTTGGCAAGATTGAAATACGATCAAGAAAATCAACGTCTCATTTGCCCTTTTGAGCAAGTAGCGTATCCTATTGAAAACGGCGTGCCGGTATTGTTGGCAGAAAAAGCCGAAACATTGAAAGAATAAGGAATGATTATGTCATTTACAGTTATTATCCCCGCTCGTTTTGCATCAAGCCGCTTACCGGGTAAACCTCTAGCCGATATTGCCGGTAAACCCATGATTCAACATGTTTTTGAAAAGGCTCAGCAATCAGGCGCAAGCCGAGTAATTATTGCCACAGATAACGAACAAGTTGAAAAGGCCGCAAAAGCTTTTGGGGCAGAAGTTTGTATGACATCAGAAGCACATAATTCCGGTACAGAGCGTTTAGCGGAAGTGGTAAGTAAGCTTGGTATTGCTGATGATGAAATTATTGTAAACATTCAAGGAGATGAGCCGTTAATTCCGCCTGTTATTGTGAGTCAAGTGGCAGAGAATTTAGCAAAATTTAACGTCAATATGGCGACACTTGCGGTAAAAATTCATGAAGCGGAAGAGTTGTTTAACCCAAATGCCGTGAAAGTCGTTACGGATAAAGACGGCTATGTATTGTATTTCTCTCGTTCAGTGATCCCTTACGATCGTGATCAGTTTATGCAATTAGCGGATACCTCAAAGGCACAACTGGCTGATTCGTATCTTCGTCATATTGGTATTTATGCTTACCGTGCAGGCTTTATTAAGCAATATGTGCAATGGGCACCAACACAATTAGAAAACTTAGAGAAATTAGAGCAACTCCGTGTATTGTGGTACGGTGAGCGTATTCACGTGGAGTTAGCTAAAGAAGTGCCTGCCGTTGGTGTGGATACGGCTGAAGATTTAGAAAAAGTGCGGTCAATTTTGGCGTAGTTTTTACTGATGTTTGATTCTAAAAAGTTTCTCTCAGACGTTTCTCATGAACCTGGTGTTTATCGTATGTATGACGATAAAGATCAGGTTATTTATGTGGGCAAAGCGAAAGATCTAAAAAAGCGCCTTTCCAGCTACTTCCGAAAAAACTTAAGCAGCAAAAAAACAGAAGCCTTGGTGTCGTCAATTCATCATATTGATACGACGATTACTTCTTCAGAAACTGAAGCGTTATTGCTAGAGCACAACTTCATTAAGCTTTATCAACCTCGTTATAATGTGTTATTGCGAGATGATAAATCCTATCCTTTTATTTTATTGACAAAAGAACGCCATCCTCGCATTACTTCTTATCGCGGAACGAAAAAAATTGCAGGCGAGTATTTCGGACCTTATCCTCATGCGGGTGCAGTGCGTGAAACCTTGTCGTTAATGCAAAAATTATTCCCTGTTCGTCAATGTGAAAATTCGGTTTATAACAATCGTTCCCGCCCTTGTTTGCAATATCAAATCGGGCGTTGCTCCGCACCTTGTGTGCCAGGCTATGTGACTGATGAGGAATATAACCAACAAGTCGAATTAGCACGACTATTTTTACAAGGAAAAGATCAGCAAGTATTAGATTATCTGATTGGTAAAATGGAGCAGGCGAGCCGAGATTTGGATTTTGAAGGCGCGGCACGTTATCGTGACCAAATTCAAGCGGTTCGTGCTGTTATCGAAAAACAATTTGTTTCCAATGAGCGTTTGGACGACATGGATATTATGTCCATTGCGTATCAGCACGGTTTAGCTTGTGTTCAGGTAATGTTTATTCGTCAAGGTAAAGTATTAGGTAATCGCAGTTATTTTCCGAAAGTGCCTGCTAATACTGATTTATCTGAACTCACAGCCACTTTTGTTGGGCAGTTCTATTTGCAAGGTCATCAAGGCAGAAGTATCCCTAATAGTATTATTGTGGATCATAAATTAGATGAAAAAGCGGAGCTTGAGGCCTTATTAACTGAACAAGCTGGCCGAAAAGTGGTGATACAAGAATCTGCTAAAGGCGATAAAGGTAAATATCTACAACTAGCACAAATTAATGCCAAAGCGGCTTTAGCGACTCAACTTAAACAATCTTCCCGAATGCACGAACGTTATCAAGCCCTTTGTGAGTTGCTCGATATGCCTGAAATTAAACGCATGGAATGTTTTGATATTAGTCATACGATGGGTAATCAAACCGTGGCATCCTGTGTAGTCTTTAATCAGGAAGGCCCACTGAAATCAGACTATCGTCGTTTTAATATTGAAGGCATTACTGGCGGCGATGACTATGCCGCGATGGAGCAGGCTTTAAAGAAACGTTACGATCGCGATCTTGATGAAGATAAAATCCCCGATATTATTTTTATTGATGGTGGTAAAGGGCAGCTTAATCGCGCCTTAGAGGTTTTTCATCACCTCAACGTAAAATGGGATAAAAACCGACCGCACTTAATTGGTGTCGCAAAAGGTGTGGATCGTCGAGCGGGACAAGAGGTGTTGATTATCAGCAAACAAGATCGTGAAATCCATTTGCCAGATGATAGCCTTGCACTGCATTTAATCCAACATATTCGAGATGAAAGCCATAATCATGCTATTAGCGGTCATCGTCAAAAACGCCAAAAAGCCTTTACCCAAAGTGGATTGGAAACCATTGAAGGGGTAGGCGCTAAACGACGCCAAGCCTTGTTGAAATATTTAGGTGGATTGCAAGGTGTCAAAAATGCCACGTTGGATGAAATCGCCTCTGTACCTGGTATTTCTAAAGCGTTAGCAGAAAAGATTTTCGAGACCTTAAAAAGTTAGGAAAAATCTTGATTTTCTACGCGAACTGTCTATGATTCAACCTTTCGGATTTTATATAGGAACATATTATGTTTGAATGGCTTGTTGATCCTGAAGCATGGATTTCATTGCTCACTTTGACCGCACTTGAAATCGTCTTGGGTATCGATAACATTATTTTTATTAGTATTTTAGTGGGACGTTTACCCGCGAATCAACGCCAATCTGGTCGTATTATCGGTCTTGGGTTAGCGATGATTACCCGTATTTTACTTCTTGTTTCCCTTTCTTGGATGATGAAATTAACGGAACCACTGTTCACTTTAGTCGGTCAGGAAATTTCAGGCCGTGATTTGATTTTATTCCTTGGCGGCTTAT
The DNA here is from genome assembly GCA_018369675.1 of Parahaemophilus parainfluenzae. Taxonomy (GTDB): domain Bacteria; phylum Pseudomonadota; class Gammaproteobacteria; order Enterobacterales; family Pasteurellaceae; genus Haemophilus_D; species Haemophilus_D parainfluenzae_AC. Next base: position 47,348 of record JAGZBU010000002.1, read on the forward strand.
TCCTGATTGTGAAAAGTACAGGCGAAATTAAAGAAGCGATGCATCCTGAAGCACATCATGAAGAAGAGAATAACAAGAAAAAAGTCAGTTATTTGGGTGTATTAATTCAAATTGCGATTTTAGATATCGTATTTTCTTTAGACTCAGTGATTACTGCGGTAGGGATGGCAAACCACCTTCCAGTGATGATCTTGGCAATTATGATTGCAGTTGGAGTGATGATGTTTGCGGCGAAACCAATTGGTGATTTTGTTGATACCCATCCGACATTAAAGATTTTAGCCTTAGCATTCTTAATTTTAGTTGGAGTAAGTTTAATTGCTGAAAGTTTGGATATCCATATTCCAAAAGGCTACATTTACTTTGCAATGGGCTTCTCAGCAGTGGTGGAAATGCTCAACATCAAGATGCGAAAATCACTTGGTCATTAAATCATATAAAAAGGCGGAACAATGTGTTCCGCCTTTTTTTAGTCATTATAGAATACCCCTTTCCCATATAAATACAGAGTGACTTGTTCGCCAGTATGGTATTCGTTAATGAGATCTTCATTGATATTCAATTCATAACCGCCAACATCAATACAAATGTTGATAGCTCGTCCTCTTGATTCAATTCGCTTAATCTCACCGTTAAAAGAAGCGGTCGGATCTTGGATTTTTTTCGCAAGAGAGAATTGCTCAGGGCGGAATAAAACCTTACCTTGCGTATGACCATTTCCTTTATTTTCGATAGTGACCTCACCTAATTGACAGGTCGCGATAGCATCATTTTTTAATGTTGCAGGGAAAATAATACTTTCTCCGATAAATGTTGCGATGGATAAATGCTGCGGTGACCAATACAGTGTTTTAGGTGTCGCAATTTGGAGGATTCTTCCTTCTTGAATCACCGCAATTTTATCTGCATAACAGAGTGCTTCATCACGATCATGGGTCACAAATATAGCGGATGAGCCACTTTCTCTTAATACTTGTAACATATCGTAACGAATTTGATTTCTCAGATGTTCATCTAATGCACTGAATGGTTCATCAAACAGGATCAATTCAGGGCTTGGTGCAAATGCTCGAGCAAGTGCGACACGTTGCTGTTGACCTCCAGAAAGCTGATGGGGAAAACGGTCAGCTAAGCTACTAATGCCCGTCAGTTTCATCACTTCCTGTATGCGTTGTTTTTCCTCTTCAGTTTTCCCTTTACCATCTCCTAAGCCATAAGCAATATTGCGGTAAACATTTAAATGAGGGAATAACACGCCTTCTTGCACCACATAGCCTAATTTGCGTTGCTGAGTCGGCACATTGAGGTTTTCTTTAAAAATAGGTTGATCTTTTAACCAAATCTCACCACTTGTTGGTTGTTCAAAACCAGCAATACTACGCAATAAGGTGGTTTTTCCACAACCAGATGCGCCAAGAAGAAACAGAATTTCACCTTTCTCTAATTGCAGAGAGATATTGTGTAGAACCTGGTGTCCGTTAAAGGATTTATTCAAATTTTTAATGTCGAGTAATGTTGTCATTTTTATCTTCTCGTTATTTAAAACCGTATCGTTTCAGTAAAAATACAGGAATCCCTGAAAATAGCACTAACATAATGGCATAAGGCGTTGCAGCCGCATATTGTGCATCAGAGGTGTATTCCCACACCGCAGTTGAAAGCGTTTTAATGTCATTAGGGGTCAGTAATAAGGTTGCGGTGAGCTCTTTCATTAAGTTTAAGAACACTAAAGCAAAGGCAGCAGCAATCCCTGGTAGCATAGCCGGAATGACTAAGGTTCGGAAAATATAAAAGTTGCTACGGCCCAAGCTTTGTCCTACCTTTTCAATGTTGCTAGACATTTGTTCAAGCGAACTCCGCAAGGTCGTTTGTGCCATTGGAAGATAAAGCATAAAGTAGGCGACGATAACCATGGCAAAGGTTTGATAAAGGGAATAGGCATAGTTGATGGTAAAGAAGACCAATGATAATGCGATAACAAGCCCTGGCACAGCGTGAAGTAGATAAGGGATTCGATCAAGCCAAATCGTCAATTTACTGCGATAGCGTACCGCAGCCCATACCAATGGTAGTGCACAAATAACGGTAAGTGTTGCACCCAGTGTTGATATAGTCAGTGAATTTGTGAAGGCGGTAAAAAATTCCCCAAAATCGACCGCACCTTCAATGGAACTTCCCACGGTTAGCCAATAAATCAGCATAGTAATCGGCACACCAATACTGAGCACAAAAATGGTCGTGAAAAAGCTTACGACTAAAATTTGTTTTCCTGCTGAGAGGGTTTTCAATGGATACGGACGTATTACGCCTTTGCCGCTTTGATAGAGTGTTTGTGTGCCTCTAAAACGAATTTCCCCCATCACCACAAGGATACAAATGACCATTAACACGCCAGAAAGTAAGGCGGCGGTGTTGTTATTAAAGGCCATTTCATATTCTTGGAAAATTGCCGTAGTGAAGGTTTGGTAATTTAAAATAGACACGGCGCCAAAGTCTACCAACATATGAAGCGCAATTAATAATACGCTGCTACCGATGGCGGGTTTGAGTTGTGGAAAAATCGCATGCCAAAATGTGTAAGCATGGCTTTTAGCTAATGAAAGGCTCACTTCTTCTAAAGAGCGGTCGAGTCTTTTTAAGGTCGCCGCGACAGGGAGATAAGCAAGCGGGAAAGAACTCAGCGTCATAATGCCGATGGTTCCCCAGAAGCCTTCCACTCTGAAGGTAAGACTGATCCACGTAAAACAACTGACAAAAGCCGGAATACAAAGAGGGAGCGTCATGGCTACTTGGAAAAAGCCTTTTCCCCAAAAGCGATAACGTTCTAATAAAAACGCACATAGTGTGCCGAGAATAATGGCAAAAAGTGTGACAAATACCATTAAAAGTAGGGTATTACTGAGCAATTCCCACATTCTTGGGCGCCAAAGTAATTCAATGCTGCGAGCCAATCCGACATCTGCAGCACGCTCAATAACATATAAAAAAGGGAGTAATAATGGCAAACTAATCAGCACGATTAAGGCTATAAGCCAGCGAGGTGGGCGATTAGACACAGAAAAATCCTTTGAAAATATTAGTGTAGAGTAAATAACAGAAGGGCGTGTATTACACGCCCTATATTGCATAGCAAATTAAACTTATTTCAAACCAGCTTCTTCAATAAGTTTATTGGCGTTGTCTTTGTCTTCAGCAGTGGTTGCCGAAACAACAGGCGCTTCTAATTTTGCATAAGGTTCCATGTTAAATGGAGAAACCACATCGGTACGAAGTGGGTATTCTGCACGTACTGAAACAAACGCTTGTTGTCCTTCTTTACTTGCTAAGAAATCAACGAATTTTTTCGCTTCTTCTTTATTTTTAGAACCTTTTAATACCGCTGCACCAGAATAGGTCACTAATGCACCTGGATCTTGATGACGAATGAAGTAAAGACGTGTTTTGAGGTTATCAGCACCTTTTTCTTTTGCAAGTGTATACCAGTAATAGTTGTTGATTAACGCTGCTGGTACTTCACCATTTTCAACCGCTTGAAGAGCAACGCTGTTTTTCGCATAAAGTTTACCGTTTTCTTTTAAGCCTTTTAACCATTTAAGAGCGGCATCTTTACCTTTTAATTTGGTAATCGCAACAACTTGCTCTAAGAATGCGCCTGAAGTTGGAACGTAACCAATTTTATCTTTCCATTTTGGTGTTGCATAATCTAACACGGATTTTTCCATGTCTTTTTCAGATAATTTAGTGTGATCGTAAACCACAACACGAGAACGACCGCTTAATGCGACCCAGTCTTTTTTCGGTGCAACAGGCACGCCCTTGTGTGCAGTTTGTTTAATAGTATCTGCAGAAAGCGGTTCTAATAAGCCCGCATCAGACAGAGCAGCGAAAGGTGCAGTTTGTTCAGAAAAGAATACGTCAGCAGGGGTTTTATCGCCCTCTTCTTTTAATTGACCTGCAAGTTGATCACTTTTCGCACTGTTTAAGGTCACTTTAATGCCCGTTGCTTTTGTAAATGCATCAGCAACAGCTTGAGAACCTTCTTTGTGCTGTCCATTGTAAACAGTAATATCTGCAGAAGCGAAGCCTGCAAATGCCATTAAGCCGGTAAGGGCTGCAATTTGGAAATGCTTAATTTTCATGAAAACTCCTTTATGTGATTGGACAAATTGTCCATTTTTCTAAAAATAAGAATCGTCCCATTCTAATAATCTATAATAGATAATGCAAATAATTCTCAGATATTTTTCTCTTATATCAAAATTTCATATTCCATTCTATTTTCTTACTTCGCTCTACGTTGTTTTTTCTCCATAATGTCAGGTGGAAATTTCTAATAAGGACGGATATGAATATTCAGCAAATCATTAAACAACATCACCTAGAGCTCTTATTTCAGCAAGGGTCATTTGGGATTGAAAAGGAAAGTCAACGGGTGCATGCAGATGGTTCAATAGTGACATCATTGCACCCCAAAGCTTTTGGTAATCGTCGTTTCCACCCTTACATTCAAACAGATTTTGCAGAAAGTCAGTTGGAATTGGTGACTCCCCCAATGAAAAAATTAGAGGATACATTACGGTGGCTTTCAGCTATTCATGAAGTAACTCTGCGAACTTTACCAGAGGATGAATTTATTTTTCCATTCAGTATGCCTGCAGGGTTACCGCCAGAAGAGCAAATTAAGGTTGCACAATTAGATAATCAGGAAGATGTGGCTTATCGTGAGCATTTAGTCCAGTCTTACGGTAAATATAAGCAAATGGTCAGCGGTATTCATTACAATTTTCAAATTGATCCTAAGTTTATTGATGCCTTATTTCATGCACAAAATGAAACACAAAGTGCGGTTGATTTTCAAAATGATTTTTACCTAAAAATAGCAAAAAACTTCTTACGCTATCAATGGATTCTGCTTTATCTGTTTTCTGCGACACCGACGGTAGAGGAAAAATATTTCAGAGACAATTCCCCCCTTAAACCGCATCAATATGTGCGGAGTTTACGTTCAGGGAAATATGGTTATGTGAATGATCCAAAGATCCACGTCTCTTATGACAGTTTGCAAGAGTATGTTGAGACGTTAGAACACTGGGTGAAATCGGGTGATTTGATTGCGGAAAAAGAGTTTTACTCAAGCGTACGTTTGCGTGGGGCTAAAAAAGCGCGAGATTTACTTGAAAAAGGAATTCAATATTTAGAATTTCGTTTGTTTGATCTCAATCCGTTTGCACCTTATGGAATGGAACTGGCTGATGCGAAATTCATTCATTATTTTATTTTGTTAATGGCATGGCTTGATGATACCGCTGATCAAGAAGGCATAAAATTAGGCAAAGCACGTCTTGCTGAAGTGGCATGGGAAGATCCAAGAGAGCAAAGTGTTTATGCGGTAGAAGGCGAATTAGTCCTCCTTGAAATGCTCAAGATGCTTGAACAACTTAATGTGAGTGATGAGATAAAAACGATTGTTAAAGACAAATTAGGGCAATTTGCGGCTCCAAGCCAAACGCTTTGTGCAAAAGTGGTCGCGGCAATTGAACAGGTTGGTAGTTATCAACAATTAGGTGCTGATATCGCGCAATCCAATAAAGCAAAAGCCTTTGAACGTTTTTATGCATTAAGTGCGTTTGATAATATGGAGCTGTCCACACAGGCGTTATTATTTGATGCAATTCAAAAAGGATTAAAGATTGAGATTTTAGATGAACGCGATCAATTTATCAGTCTTCAATTTGGCGACCATTTGGAATATGTGAAAAATGGTAATATGACTTCTCACGATAGCTATATTTCCCCACTCATCATGGAAAATAAAGTGGTGACGAAGAAAGTGTTAGCTAAAGCCGGATTTAATGTACCGCAAAGCATCGAGTTTACCAATGTGAAAAGTGCGGTCGAAAATTTCCCACTTTTTGAAAATCGAGCTGTCGTGATTAAGCCAAAATCAACGAATTTTGGTTTGGGGATCAGTATTTTCCAACAAGGTCTAACGGATAGAGATGATTTTGCAAAAGCAGTAGAAATTGCTTTCCGTGAAGATAAAGAGATCATGGTTGAAGATTATCTACTTGGCACCGAATACCGTTTCTTTGTGCTAGGCGATCAAACGTTAGCTGTTTTATTACGTGTTCCAGCAAATGTCATTGGAGATGGTGTACATACCGTTGCTGAATTAGTGGCGGCTAAAAATGATCATCCTTTACGGGGCGATGGTAGTCGAACACCATTGAAAAAAATTGCATTAGGGGATATTGAGCAGTTGCAGCTTAAGGAACAAGGCTTAACCGTGGATTCTATTCCAGCGAAAGATCAACTTGTCCAATTACGTGCGAATTCCAATATTAGTACAGGCGGTGATTCTATTGATATGACGGATGAAATGCATGCCAGTTACAAAGAAATTGCGGTCGGGATTAGCAAAGCAATGGGGGCGGCAGTGTGTGGCGTAGATTTAATTATTCCTGATTTGAAAAAGCCGTCAGAACCGAGTTTACGTTCGTGGGGTGTGATTGAGGCAAACTTTAATCCTATGATGATGATGCATATTTTCCCATTTAGTGGACAATCTCGACGATTGACAATGAATGTGATTAAGATGCTTTTCCCAGAATTGCTTTAATTTGGTTATCGGGCTTCATCAGTTGGTGAAGCCCGTTTTACATTCATCGTAATTAGTCTAAAATAGAGACAGTATTCACAATTCTAAAATGAAATTTAATGACAACTTTTACCTTAGAACCTCAAGAAAATGATCGTCTGCAATCCCTTTGCGGTGCATTCGATGAAAATATCAAACTGATTGAAAAAGAATTCAACCTCAATATTTCCCGCAATAATTTCACTTTCACCGTGAAATCAAATGATGAAAATCCCAAATCTCACCATGAACAATTAATTGATCGTGCGGCTAAATTAATCCAAACATTATATGTGGAGACAGCACCTATTAAAGGGAAAGTGAAAGAACTTGATTTAGAAGATGTGCATATTGTCTTGCAAGAGAGCAGAATGTTATCTCAAGCGGGAAGTGAGTCACGTAGTGAAAATCACGTTTATAGCACCACAATTAAAACTAAGCGTGGTTTGATTAAACCGCGTGGTGAAAATCAAATTCAATATTTACATAATATTCTTACGCACGATATTAGTTTTGGGATTGGACCTGCTGGAACAGGGAAAACCTTTTTAGCGGTGGCTGCGGCGATTGAAGCATTAGAGCGCCAAGAAATTCGACGCATTTTGCTGACTCGTCCTGCGGTGGAAGCTGGCGAAAAATTAGGTTTCTTGCCGGGTGATTTAGGCCAAAAAATTGAACCTTATTTACGACCACTTTATGATGCGTTATTTGAAATGTTAGGCTTTGAACGCGTACAAAAATTGATGGAGCGTAATGTGATTGAAATCGCGCCATTAGCTTATATGCGTGGACGCACACTTAATGACAGTTTTATCATTCTAGATGAAAGCCAAAATACGACGGTCGAGCAAATGAAAATGTTTTTAACCCGTATTGGTTTTAATTCTAAAGCTGTGATTACAGGGGATGTAACTCAAATCGATTTACCGCGCAGCACAAAATCGGGTTTACGCCACGCCATGGAAGTGTTAAGCAAAGTGTCTGAATTAAGCTTTAACTATTTTGAGAGTAAAGATATTGTACGACATCCTGTGGTGGCAAAAGTGGTGCAAGCTTACGAAGAATGGGAAGCTCAAGATGAAATTCGTCGCCAAGAAATCGTAGCGCAGCGTCGAGCTGAACGTGAGCAAAAAGTGCGGTCAGAAAATGAAACGAATTTAGGAGAATAACATGGGCAATATGATTATCGATTTGCAACTGGCCTGTGAAAATACAGAAGGCTTGCCATCAGAAGCGCAAATTCTGCAATGGTCAACCGCTGCAGTTCAACCAGAAAGTGATAATGTTGAAATGACGGTACGCATTGTGGATGAAGCGGAAAGTCATGACTTGAATTTGACTTATCGTGGTAAAGATCGTCCAACCAATGTATTGTCTTTCCCTTTTGAATGTCCTGATGAAGTGGAGTTGCCGTTGTTGGGCGATTTGGTGATTTGTCGTCAGGTAGTAGAACGCGAAGCTATCGAGCAAGAAAAGCCTTTAATGGCGCATTGGGCGCATATGATAGTGCATGGTAGCTTACATTTACTTGGTTACGATCATATTGAAGATGATGAAGCAGAAGAAATGGAAAGTTTAGAAACTGAAATTATGCAGAGTTTAGGCTTTGCCGATCCTTACCTTTCCGAAAAATAATGACTATTTGGAGCAATTATGTATAAAGCCGTATTCAGCGATTTTGATGGTACCTTATTAACGTCGGATCATCGAATTTCGCCTAAAACCTTAGATGCACTTCAACGCATTACAAAACAAGGTATTCCATTTACACCAATCTCTGCTCGTTCGCCGCTAGGTATTTGGCCTTATGCGAAACTCATTGAAAATTACAATATCATCGTGGCATTTAGTGGCGCCTTGATTTTAGATAAAAACGCCACGCCTATTTATTCGGTACAACTTGATCCCGCTGATATTCAAGCCATTAATCAAGTATTAGCAGATCATCCTTCGCTGGGTGTCAATTATTATACTTATGATGATTGCGTTGCTCGCGATTTGAATAATAAATGGGTGATTTATGAACGTAGCGTGACAGGCATTCAGATTGATCCTTATGATGAAAGTGCGGTCTATTCTCCGCATAAAATTCAAATCATTGGTGAAACAGATGAAGTGATTGGTATTGAGCAAATCTTGAAAGAGAAATTCCCGCATTTAAGTATTTGCCGTTCTCATGCGAATTTCCTTGAAGTGATGCATAAATCGGCGACAAAAGGCAATGCAGTACGTTTTCTCGAAGATTACTTTCATGTGAAGATGGAAGAATGTGTTGCTTTCGGTGATAACTTTAACGATTTAGATATGCTAGAAAGCGTAGGATTAGGCGTGGCAATGGGCAATGCACCTGATGAAATTAAACAAGCTGCCAATCGAGTCACTGCTTCGCATAATGATGATGGAATAGCATTGATATTGAATGAGATTTTTCCTGAATAAATAAAAAGGCGCTTTCTAGTTAAACGAAAGCGCCTTATTTTTATTTTCCTAAATTAAGCACTTTTTTAAGTGCAGTAAAAAACTTGTCATTTTCTTGTGGTAAGCCAATACTGATACGTAAGTGATTTGGCATGCCATAGCCTGCAATTGGGCGAACAATGACGCCTTCACGTAATAATGCATCATAAATTGATGCTGCAGGCTGTTTAAAATCAATGGTAATAAAATTACCTTTAGACGGAATAAAGTCTAATCCATATTGTTGGCAGAAGGCCTCATAACGTTTCATTTCTTGGCGGTTGTTCTCAGCCACTTTTTCGACAAAGGCATCATCGTTCATCACTGCAATTGCACTAGTCAAAGCAAGACTATTACAGTTAAACGGTTGACGAACACGGTTTAATAAGTCTGCGATTTCAGGATTAGAGACTGCGTAGCCAATACGTAACCCCGCCAACCCATAAGCTTTTGATAACGAGCGTGAAACGATAAGGTTAGGGTATTTATCTAGTAATGCAAAAGAATTAACGCGTTCGCTTGGATGAGTAAATTCGGTATAAGCCTCATCTAATACCACAATCACATTTTCAGGTACTTTGGTCAAGAAAGCATCCAATTCTGCTTCCGTTAAGAAATTCCCTGTTGGGTTGTTTGGATTAGCAATAAAAATCAGCTTGGTTTTATCTGAAAGTGCGGTCAAAAATCCGTTTAAATCATGTCCCCAATTCTTAGCGGGAATTTCTTTTGCGACAGCATTAATAGCTTTCGTCACTAAAGGGTAAACAATAAAAGCATATTGTGAATAAATCACTTCATCATGCTCACCCGCAAAGGTATGAGCAAAGAGCTCTAATAAATCGTTAGAACCATTGCCAAGGGTGATTTGGTTTGGTTGCACACCAAATTTTTTCGCAATAGCCGCTTTAAGTTCAAAACCATTCGCATCAGGATAGCGAGTTAGATGATCAAGTTGGGCTTGAATGGCTTTTTTCGCACTTTCAGGAAAACCGAAAGGGTTTTCATTTGAAGCAAGTTTAACAATATTAGTAATACCTAATTCACGTTCGAGTTCTTCGATTGGTTTTCCGGCTTGGTAAGGTGAAAGAGATTTCACGCCTTGATTGGCGACGTTGATGTATTGCATATGCTTTCCTTATAAAAACGAGCGGGCCTTTCAGCCCGCACGTTGAGTTTAATAAATCAGATAATTAGCTATTTTCAGCTTCAAATTTTTTCATGAATTCAATGAGTGCTTGTACGCCTTCTAATGGCATCGCGTTATAGATAGAGGCGCGCATACCACCTAGCACTTTGTGACCTTTTAAGGCTTGAAGACCTGCAGTTGTAGACTCTGCGACAAATTTAGCATCAAGCTCAGGGTTACCGGTTACGAATGTCACATTCATGGTTGAACGGTTTTCTTTAGCCACTACGTTACGATAGAGTTTGCTGCTATCAATGTAGTCATAAAGGGTTTGCGCTTTCACTGCGTTACGTTTTGCAATTTCTTTTAAGCCGCCAATCGCTTGAATGTGTTTGAAAACTAATGAACAGAGATACCAAGCAAAGGTTGGTGGGGTATTGATCATGGAGTCAGCATCACGTTGTGTGGCGTAATTCCAAATTGATGGTGTCGCTTGGCGAGCATGACCAATTAAATCATCGCGAATAATTACGAGTGTAATCCCTGCTGGACCAAGATTTTTTTGTGCACCGGCGTAAATGACACCAAATTTGCTAATATCAATTTCGCGAGAGAGCACATTAGATGACATATCTGCTACAAGTACCGCATTGCCCACATTCGGTACATCAAAAATTTCCACACCGCTGATAGTTTCATTTGGACAATAGTGAACGTAATCGTATTGTTCCGCAATGTCACTGAAATCAAGGTTGGTGATGCGTGTATGATCACCATTTTCTACAATAGTAATTTCATCAATTTCAGCAAAGTTACGCGCTTCTTTCGCTGCAGTTGCAGACCAATGACCGCTATTTAAGTAAAGTGCTTTGCCTTTCTTACCGATTAAGTTCATTGGTAAGGCTGCAAATTGACCACGAGCGCCACCTTGTAGGAATAACACACGATAGTTATCTGGAATGTTATACACTTCGCGCAGATCTTTTTCTGCTTGAGTAATCAATTCCATAAAATATTTGCCACGGTGGCTGACTTCCATCACAGACACACCTTGACCAAGCCAGTTAGTTAGCTCAGATTGTGCTTTGTGTAGTACCTCAGGGAAAATCATCGCTGGACCAGCACTAAAATTAAAGACTCTTGACATTGTGTTTCCTTATTTTATTTTGAATAGATTCTTCATTTTTACCACTACCGAATAGGATAATCAACTAAATCAAACAGTTTTTTGATCTAATCCATCAATTTAAATTTAAGCTTTTGACGGGGACGAAAAAAAAGGCTACATTACTCGAAGTTTATTTTTAACTTTGAGAGAGTCGATCATGGGAAATGTAAATAAATCCTTCCAAGAAGTATTAGAGTATGTGCGTTTATATCGTTTAAAAAATAAACTTAAGCGCGACATTGAAGACAACAACCGCAAAATTCGTGATAACCAAAAACGTGTCTTATTATTAGATAACTTAAATCAATATATTCGTGATGATATGAGTATTGAAGATGTTCGTGCAATTATTGAAAATATGCGTGATGACTATGAAGGTCGTGTAGATGATTACAATATTCGCAATGCAGAACTTTCTACTCAACGCCGTGAAACGAGCAACAAGATGAAAGAACAGAAAAAAGCACACGCGAAATTAGTGCAAGACGCGAATAAAATTACGTTATAAAATCCTAAAAGAAATGACCGCACTTTGTTGAAGTGCGGTCATTTTTTATGGTGTTTTTAGGATGAACTATAAATGATTAAACATCATAAGTGCCCATCACCACAGCTTGATCTAGAATATGCCCTTGCATCGCAAAATGTAGATCATTAAAACGGAATCCCGGTTTCAGGTTAAGTTTGGTATCGAGCGCATATACAATAAGCTCGTAACGATGCAAGCAGTTTGGTGGTGCCATACCACCATAGAATGAGGCTTCTTCGATATCAAATTGACCTAATTTACTCGCCCAAGTATTTGCACCTTGTACATAATCTGTTGCGGTTTGGCTTTCATTTTCTTGGATAACGGTACGTTCAAGATCCGCAATGAGCCAATGAATCCACACAAAACCACTCGCCGTAATCGCGTCTTTATCTTCTAAGACAACCGCAAAGGATTTAGTGCCTTGAGGGGCATCGTGAATTTCAAATGGAATAGAGTAGGTCGGCATACCATTTGGGCTAAATTGTGTGCCGCGTTTGCCATATTTGTCTTCAAAAGCACCATTTTGAATGGCTGAACTGGTTACAAACATTGTTTTCTCCTTAATTTCTCACGGAATACACTTTAAATTTGGTGGTTTGAGCAAGGACTTCAAACTTACCGAAATGTTGCGCTAATAAATCGGGATAGGGCAGAAATGCATTAGCTACAATACGAAGTTCACCACCGGCCGTCAAATGCCATTTTGCTTGTTGAATAAGTTCTTTCACCGCACGATAAGTGGTATCGATTCCATCGTGGAAAGGCGGGTTTGAAATAATCAGATCAAATTTTCCCTCAATATGGGAAAACACATCACTTGCGATAACCTGACCTTCAAGCTGGTTTTCAGCAAGTGTTTGACGGGCAGATTGAATTGCCATCGTATGAATATCGGTCATTGTGATATCCGCTTTAGGGTGATGTTTTTTGATCATTGAACCAATGACACCAGCCCCACAACCAACATCTAATGCTTTACCTTGAATTGGCGATGTTAAGGTAGAAAGTAGAAGTGATGTGCCACTATCAAGTTCATTGGCACTGAATACACCCGGCAAGCTGTAAATACGGAGATCGCCTAATGCATCATTTTGATAGCATTTCCAATAAGATTGAAGATCAAAGTGCGGTTGTTTTTGTAAGGAAAAATGATATAAACCGCAACGACGCGCTGAGTCAATTTTGCCAATTTCACCATAAGGTTCAAGCAGCTTTTCAGCTGAACGGACGCCACAACGATTTTCACCAATAATCAACACTTCTTGACCAATTTTACTTTTGGCAAGTAGTTGCATCAGTTGAAAATTCACTTCTTGTTTGTTTTTTGTCCAATAATAAATAATCAAATCGGCTTGCGGTTGAAATTCAACCTCAAAATTGACCGCACTTTGGGTTTTAGCATAATCAAAATACCAGCTCCAAATTTGCACGGATTGACAATGTTTTTTCAATATTTGAGGAAAATCATCATTAATGCCACCGGCAAGAAGAATTGATTTACCGTTAAAAAGGGGAAGATGGCGTTGTAAAACTTCGCTTTCGAGAGAAATCACGCTTTAAATCCTGTAGTTTATTGGTTAAAATTACGTGTTATTCTAACAAAAGATAACGATTTAGACGTATTTATTAAGGAATTATTTATGAAAAAAATCATCACAGCAGTGGCAATGGCAAGTTTATTGTCCGGCTGTCAATTAATCGAACAACTTCAAGGTACTAAGCAACAACCTTCAACCTTACCAACTAGCTCAACAGTTGAATTACCTGCGGCACAAGCACAAAGCTTAGATGCACAATTTGAGCGCATTAAAAAAGGTAACCAAGAAGTCACATTCAACGGTGAGAAATTTTATAAACAAACAAAAGCCTTCGATAAATCAGAAGATCCACGTTTCTTAAGTGGTGCGGCGAATGTAGATCGTAGCAATCGTAAATTCATTATGAGTGAAACCTATTATCTAAAAGATGTTTCACATATTCCTGCATTAACGACAAAATATCTTGATGCAAACAAAAAAGTATGTGAGTTAAAAACAATTGGTAGCGCTTCAGATGTTTACTATGCTTGTGATGGTAAAGATTTCCAACGTTTTATCGCCGTGGTTTATCAAGCGAAAAATATTCTTTCTTTCCGTAGCTTAAAAGCGTATCAAGAAAAACCAACTGAAGCGCAAGAACAAGCGATTGTTAAAGGTTTAAGAGATTATCCGCTAGATACTATCGCCCGTTAATCTATGGATAGACGCAATCTTCTTTTAAATGAAATGGGGATAACCCGTTGGCAGCTCCATCGTCCAGAAGTATTACAAGGGGCGGTTGGAGTGAGTGTGTCTGAACAAGTGAAATTTATTGTGGTAGCGAAAGATAACGTATCGAACTCTCCACTTTTTTCAGATGTTCGACTGGCACTCGAGTTAAATAAAGAAGATTGCCTTTGTCTGAATTTTGATCAAATTCAACATATCACATTACAACATTCTGTGCGGTATTGGTTATTAGCTGAAAATGCAGATGAAATTGACCGCACTTTGCCTTATTGCTTAAATGCAGAGCGTGTTTATCGCTCTGTTGATTGGCAACAATTCCAGCAAGACAGCCAAGCTAAGCGTGAACTTTGGCAGCAAATCCAACAAATTTAATCATTATGCCTTCTCTTTTCCCTATTGAAGAATGCGATATGGATCGCTTATATGAAATTGAACAAGCTGCACATCTTGTGCCTTGGTCATTGGGAACATTGAAAAATAATGTCGGCGAGCGTTATCTCAATTTGAAATTAGTGGAAAAAGAGAAAGTACTTGGTTTTGCCATTTGCCAAACGGTATTAGATGAAGCGACATTATTTAACATTGCGATAGATCCGGTTCAACAAGGAAAGGGCTACGGTTCGTTTTTATTGCAAGGTTTAATGGATAAGCTGAAAGAGAAAGGTATTCAAACCCTTTGGCTGGAAGTACGAGAGTCCAATCCCGCTCGTTTCCTTTATGAAAAGCTGGGATTTAATGAGGTTGATATTCGTAAGAATTATTATCCGAAACCGGATGGCGGACGAGAAAATGCTGTTGTGATGGCATGTTATCTCTAGAATGCAAAAGTGCGGTCAATTTTGACCGCATTTTGTTTATTTGAAAAGCAAGACATTACACTTCTTCTGCTGGGAAGACAAATGGATTTAATCCACTGCGTGCGAAGCCTTTTTCTTCCATTTCAATATCTAAGAAAATCGATGCCAAATCATCGGCTACCGCTTCAACGTTCGGATCTTTTTCTTGGAACATGATTTTTAAGTAGCTTTGGCAATCACCACAGGTCTCAGCACGAATGAGTGCAAGCTCTTCATTTAATGACCACAATTCAAGATTTTTGTGTTCATTGCAGTTAGTACATTGAGCACGCACTAAATTCCATTCGCTTTCACAAAGGCTACAGTGTAAATAACGTAAACCTTGTGATGTGCCGATATGTACAACACTTGCCACTGGTGCAGAACCACAAACAGGGCAGTAATGTAGATTGTCAGTCCCTTCTTGGCGGCTGTTATGAGGAATTTGTTGAGCCAATTGTAACCAATAAAGAGAAAGTGCCGCCCAGATAAAGACAGCTTTATCAGTGCTCACTAAATTAAATTCTTGGCTTAAAAGATGAGTAGCCATCTCTTCAAGCTCTTTATCAGCGGCTTTTTCAAGATTTTCAATGGTAGCAATAACCTGTTCATTCGCTTTTGGTTTAATGCTATGCAAAATTTCTTTGAGATATTCAATCCAAATGCTTGAGCGTTTAAATGTTTTAGCATTTAACGGCTCGATTTCGTTTAAGTTATCGAATGATTGTTTCTCTAATGGATTTTTTTCAAATACGCTTAATTGGCTTTCCACAACATCTGCAGCAAAGAGTAAATAATCAGCCAATGGATGATCTTTTGCTAATTCTCTTAAACGTTTTGCACGACGTTGATAAAGATTTTTAGGGTTAGCAAACAAAACAGGTGGAATATCATATGAATTCTTTTTTTGTTTGATTTCGTCTGCAGATAAGATTTTGATACTCATAATAGTCTCTTAAGTATTGATAAGAAAAAGTGCGGTCATTTTAACCGCACTTTTTGATTTTAGCTATTGATGCCTTTGAACAATGCTTTGGTTTTTACTTTTTTACCTTCAGCTTCATTTTCAAGGTCTTCTTCTAGCTTAGGAAGTACTTCATCTCGATACCATTTCGGGTGGTGTTTTTTCGCCCAACGAACGGTTACCCAACCTTCCACAATACCGCGAATAGATCCTTTAATCCAGAATGCCATGTACATGTGTACCAAAATACCGGTGAACAACATGAATGCACTTAAAGAGTGAAGGAAAATCGCAAAACGCAATACCGGAATAGAGAAGTAGTGCGAGAAATACTGACGCCACATAATGATACCGGTTACAAGTAAAGTGACCATCGCCAAGTTCAATGTCCAGAATAACATTTTTTGACCAAGGTTATACTTGCCGTTATCTGCAACAGCGTGCTCATTCCCTTTTAATACTTCTACGATGCCTTTTAACCAACGAATATCGTTTTTCTCTGGAATGTTGTGATCCCAGTAAAGATAGCCGAGGAAAATAAAGGCAACGAACATAATGATACCGGTGAACGGGTGAATTGCTCGAGCCAGTTGCGGAGTACCTAAAATCTCAGTTAACCACGCAAAATCTGGGAAGAAGAATGCCACACCAGTGAACATCGTCATAAAGAAGCAGATTACGAGTAACCAGTGGCTAAAACGAGCAGGCGTTCTATGACGAATGATTCGAGTATCATTGCTAATCTCAATCTTACTCATCTTTGCCCCCTTTTTTATCTTCTTCTTCAAATTCATGGTGATGATCTTCTACGTCTTCTTCAACGTTTGGACCTACAGCCAAGTAGTGAGCGATTTCAGCAAGTGCTAGACCACCCATTGCTACAGCCGCTACTGGTTTCAATACATCTTTCCAAAGGGTGACGGTGAGGTCAACTTTTGGATCTTTTGGAAGACCAGAATAAAGCTCAGGTTTATCCGCATGGTGTAATACATACATTACGTGAGTACCACCTACGCCTTCAGGGTCGTAGATACCTGCGTTTTCGTAACCACGTGATTTT
The DNA here is from genome assembly GCA_018369675.1 of Parahaemophilus parainfluenzae. Taxonomy (GTDB): domain Bacteria; phylum Pseudomonadota; class Gammaproteobacteria; order Enterobacterales; family Pasteurellaceae; genus Haemophilus_D; species Haemophilus_D parainfluenzae_AC. The sequence continues at coordinate 64,395 of JAGZBU010000002.1, forward strand.
AAGTCAGCAACACGTTGTTCTGCGTAGAGTTTCATCTCTTCTTTAGAACCGAAACGAATTGCACCGGTTGGACAGGTTTTCACGCAAGCCGGTTCTTGGCCCACAGAAACACGATCCACACAAAGGGTACATTTGTATACACGGTTGTCCTCTGGGTTCATACGTGGAATGTTGAACGGACAACCTGCGATACAGTAACCACAACCGATACATTTATCAGATTGGAAATCCACGATACCATTCGCGTATTGGATAATTGCGCCTGGTGCAGGACAAGCTTTTAAACAGCCTGGTTCTGAACAGTGCATACAACCATCTTTACGGATTAACCATTCTAAACGATCATTTTCTTCAACTTCGTTAAAGCGCATTACCGTCCATGCTTTTGCGTTGAGATCTACAGGGTTATCGTAGATCCCCACACACTGAGCATTAACATCAGAACGGATGTCATTCCACTCTGAACAGCCCACCTGGCATGCTTTACAACCGATACAGGTGGATACGTCGATTAATTTTGCAACTTCAACTTTATGATCACGCGCTTGAGGTGCTGGTGTTAGACCAGACGTAGCGGAGACCTTGATAATGTCTTGCGATTGAACGCCTTGACCACTTCCTGCCATATTATGCCTCCGCTTTCTCAATGTTTACCAAGAATGTCTTGTATTCTGGTGTTTGAGTGACTGCTTCACCCCAAGATGGTGTTAAGGTGTTGGTGGAGAAACCACGATTACCTTTACCATTTAAGGCTTTCATATTCCAGTGAATTGGAATACCCACGTGATGTACGGTACGTCCGTCGACTTCTAAATCTTTCAAACGTTTTGTTACTACTGCAACGGCTTTAATGTAGCCACGGCGAGAAGTAATTTTCACCATATCACCTTTTTGGATGCCTTTTTCTGCTGCTAATTTCTCACCAATTTCCACGAATTGTTGTGGTTGAGCGATGATATTTAACGCAGATTGAGCAGTCCAACTGTGGAAGTGCTCGGTCAAACGATAAGTCGTTGCCACATAAGGGAAGTCTTTGTTTGAACCGATAAATTCACGGTCTTCTTTATAAATACGAACAGTCGGATCAGAGACTACACTTGGGTGTAGTGGGTTAGTGTCAATCGGACTTTCAATTGGTTCATAGTGTTCAGGCATAGGACCATTCGCAATTTTATCTACAGCGAATAGACGGCCAACACCTTCTGCAGACATAATAAATGGACCTGCATCAGAACCAGGTGGTTGAGTGCCATAGTCAGCGACATCTAACCAGTTCCAGTTTTTACCGTTCCATTTGATTAATTGACGGTGTTTATCCCAAGGATTACCGTTAATATCAAGTGAAGCACGACTGTAAAGGATACGACGGTTTGCCGGCCATGCGAAGCCCCAACCTAATGTACAACCTAAACCTGATGGGTCAGAGTTGTCACGGTTTGCGGTTTGGTTACCTTTTTCAGTCCATTGACCCACATAGATCCAGTTACCTGATGAGGTTGTACCGTCATCACGTAAGTGAGCGAATCCGTTAAGTAATTGACCTTTTTTATACATGACGTTGCCATCAGCATCGAGAAGATCAGCAAGTGCGTAACCATTCAATTCTTTCGCTAATTCTACAGAACTTGGTGAATGCGGTTGAACATAGTTCCAAGTCATCGCTTTGAAAGATTCGATACCACGACCACCTTCTTTTTGATAAAGGTGATGCATTTCTTCACGAATCATAGAAAGAATTTCAACATCTGGTAACGCTTCACCTGGTTGGTCACAGCCTTTCCAGTGCCATTGAGCCCAACGACCAGAGTTAGCAATAGAACCATCTTCTTCTGCGAAACAGGTGGTTGGTAAACGGAATACTTCAGTTTGAATATCTGCTGGATTCACATTGTTTGATTCACCAAAGTTTTTCCAGAATTCAGAAGATTCAGTTTGAAGCGGATCCATCACGATTAAGAATTTCAATTTGCTCATACCTGCAACAGTTTTGTTTTTGTTAGGTAATGAGTTTAATACGTTGAAACCTTGTAAAATCCAACCGTTTAATTTGCCATCATTCATTAACTTAACATGAGTGATAGGGTCGTATAAGCGGTCTGCTTTTGGTAAGAAATCGAAACCCCAACCATTTTCTTTGGTTGCTTTATCACCATAGAACGTTTTCATCATACTCACGAAGAATTTCGAGGTATTACGATAGTAGTTCACTTGGTTTGGTACGATATCTTTTGGCGTAATCGCATTAATGTATTGTTCGTAGGACGTATCTTTATCATTCGGCAAACGCATATAACCCGGTAAAGACATCGGCAATAAACCCATATCTGTTGTACCTTGTACGTTTGAGTGTCCACGTAATGCATTAATACCACCACCTGGCATCCCCATATTACCTAAGAGTAATTGGATCATTGCCATTGAACGAATATTTTGTGTACCGATTGTGTGCTCAGTAAAGCCTAACGCATATAAGTGAGTCATGGTTTTATTCGGTGCAGAGGTTTTACCAATTTCTTCACAGATTTGTAAGAAGAGTTTTTGTTTAACACCCGTGATACGTTCAACTATTTCTGGGGTATAGCGAGAAACGTGTTCTTTCAAGATATTAATCACACAACGTGGATCTTGTAAGGTCATGTCACGTTTAGCATTACCATTTTCATCAAATTGGTAATTCCATTTAGATTTATCGTAAGTATGTTTTTCTTCATCAAAACCTACGAATAAACCATCTTCAAATTTGAAACCTTCATCAACTAAGAATGAAGCATTGGTATAGTGTTTAACGTATTCGTGTTGAATTTGGTTAGTTTCCAATAAGTAACGGATCACACCCATTAAGAATGCGATATCAGAACCGGAACGAATTGGTGCATGAAGGTCAGCTACAGAAGCTGTACGGTTAAAGCGAGGATCAACCACGATGATTTTCGCACCGTTTTTCTTCGCTTCGATCGCCCAACGGAAGCCAACAGGGTGAGCTTCAGCAGGGTTACCACCTTGAACAATAATAAGATTGGCGTTTTTGATGTCAACCCAGTTGTTTGTCATGGCACCGCGACCAAATGATGGAGCAAGACTTGCTACCGTTGGTCCGTGTCAAGTATTCGCTTGGTTACACATCGGCACTATGCCCAACATTCTCACCCATTTTTGAGTAAGAAGTGCGGCTTCATTACTCATGGCAGAGGCGGTCATAATACCAGTAGAGGTCCAACGGTTAACGGTTTTGCCACTTGCGTCTTTTTCAACGAAGTTTGCATCACGGTCATCTTTGAGTAAACGAGAAACACGTTTGATCGCTTCTTCCCAAGAAAGACGAACCCATTTGTCCGAACCCGGTGCTCGATATTCAGGGTATAATGCACGGCTTTCACTATTAACATAGTCTAACGCGCCAGCACCTTTAGGACATAATGCCCCACGGCTTACCGGATGGTCTGGGTCACCTTCAAGGTGGAATAATTTAGAACGGGTATTGGTGCCTGTATGGCTGCTTAAAGCATCGTAAGGTTTGCCTGTGCTATATAACAACATACCACAGCTCACTGCACAATATGTACAGGTGTTACGGGATTCAAAAGCCCGTAATAATTTGTATTCACGTGGTGCCGCTAAGACAGATGATGGTGCAAAGCCCAACATTGCCGCAGACGTCCCCGCCATACCACCTGCACAGATCTTAAAGAACTTACGTCTAGAGACCTGCATAATCACTCCTTCATAACGGCGAACCGTTAAGATATTTCGATAGTATAAATTCGTATAGATAATTTATTTGATTTCGTTAAAATAACGTATCAACCATTAAATTGATTATAACAATGACCAATTTAAACGGAGCTGATTTTAACTATTTTTTAACCGAAAATCTATAATCAAAACTTGTTATAATCGCTTTAAAACTTGAGCTAGATCACAAAACAAACATTTTTTGTTAAAAAAAAGTAACATTTTTACAACAGTCATTTTATTGGGAAAAAATAATGCACTGGATAATCCAAAAAACAATTAATTTTTTTAAAAAAACACCTGAAAATTCGACCGCACTTTTAGTGGAAAAACAAGATAGTTTGGCTGCGGAAGTCCCTGTTTCACTTGTCTATAATGGTATTGCACATACTGTTATGATGTGCTCTCCCCAAGATTTAGAGGATTTTGCTTTAGGCTTTTCATTAGCGGAAAGTATTATTGAGAAAAAAGCGGATATTTATGGCATTGATGTGGTGGAAGTATGCAATGGCATTGAAGTGCAAATTGAATTATCTAGCCGTCAATTTGTGGCATTAAAAGATCATCGCCGAACATTAACAGGCAGAACAGGATGTGGCATTTGCGGCACAGAACAAATCTCACAAGTTTATAAAAAATTGCCAAAATTAGACCGCACTTTCCAATTTAATTTAAATTTATTAGATGGTTGCTTAGCACAATTACAAGCTAATCAAACACTCGGAAAAGAGACAGGGGCGACACATGCCGCCGCCTTTTTTGATTTATCGGGTAATTTATTGGCAATTCGAGAAGATGTAGGGCGACATGTCGCACTAGATAAATTAATCGGCTGGTATGCAAAACAAAATCAACCACAAGGATTCGTGCTTGTTTCGAGTCGAGCCAGTTATGAAATGGTTCAAAAGTCGGTCGCTTGTGGTATCGAGTTACTTGTTGCGATTTCTGCCGCGACAGATCTTGCCGTAAATATGGCAGAACAACACAATCTTTCCCTTATCGGCTTTGCTCGCCCTGGAAAAGCTAATATCTATGCGGGTAAAGAGCGGTTGGTTTTAGCTTAGTTTTATCTATATAAAAACGAGTGCGGTCAAAAACATTCTTATTTTGACCGCACTTTTTGTTTATTCCTTTTATTCTTTTGGCGATTTACTCTCTAAGAGCACTTCAGAAACCCAGCGTTGGGTGAGGCGTTTACCTTCTTGATCTGTACCAAATTTCATAAAATCAATATCCACGAGTTTTAATTTGCTCGCCGGCAGAAAGCCTGGCGCCGGTTCAGCATGAATATTGGTTGGAAGTTGATAAGAGTCTGATTCTCGCCACGGAATTTCTTGTGCTTCTTTGCTTAGTACGAAATCCATAAAGAGTTTGGCATTATCGAGGTTTCTTGCTCCTTTAATAATACTAGCTCCGCCTAAAGAATAGCCCACGCCTTCGCATGGTAAAATGCCTTCAACTGGTGCACCGTTTTTCTTCTCACGAGGGTAAACCAGCATAAAACCTAAATCAATTGCTACGGTACCGTTAGCCAAATAATTGCTAGCAAGACCTGTTTTGGTATGCTGCATGAGATTGGGTTCTAATTTTTTCAAATAATCAAAAGCTTTTTCTTCTCCCCATAATGTGGAAAAAGTGCTGATAAGTGAATAACCCGTACCAGACACACGGGGATCGGGATATTGAATTTGCCCTTGATATTCTGGTTTTATTAGATCTGCATAACATTTTGGCGCAGGAATATTCAATTCTTTTAATTTTTTAGTATTCACTCCAATGCCTAGTTCCATTAAGTAAATCACAGAGGTGAAATTGCCGCGTTGATCCATTAAAGATTTAAACTGAGGCATGATATCTTTTTGTAATGGGGAACGGTAGGATTCAAGCAAGCCTAATTCTGCAGCTTGAAGATGAGGTTCAATGGTGCCGCCAAACCAGAAATCAGCTTGAGGGTTTTCTTTTTCAGCTTTAATTTTGCCTAATACAACGCCTGTACTATTACGCACAAATTGTGCATCTACATTGTATTTTTTACTAAAGGCTTGTGTAACTTTTTCGCATACTACGTTTTGTACACTGCAATACACGGTGAGTTTGCCTTCAGCCTGTGCGTGAGACGTGTACGCGAGGGTGGTTAGGGCTGAAAGTGCGGTTAATTTTAACGTGGTTTTTATTGACATTATGTCTCCTTTTTCTTCGTCAATATTTAGTAATTATTTGATATTGCTAATATAAGTGGGCGGAGGAAATTTGTAAATATTGGGATTGTTTAAACGCATAATTCCCACTATAATCCCCTGTAAATTTAACCAGATTAAAATAAGAGCAATGGATATTTCAGAATTACTTGATGGCTTGAATGATAAACAACGTGAAGCAGTGGCAGCACCGCTTGGCAATTACCTTGTGCTTGCGGGTGCTGGAAGTGGTAAAACTCGCGTACTGACTCACCGTATTGCTTGGTTGATTGCCGTAGAAAATATTTCTGAAGGCAACATTATGGCGGTAACTTTCACCAATAAAGCCGCCGCTGAAATGCGCCATCGTATTCAAGATACTTTATCCAAACATGCTCAACCAAATTTATTTGGCATGTGGATTGGCACATTCCATAGCATTGCTCATCGATTATTACGCGCTCATCATTTAGATGTGAACTTGCCACAAGATTTCCAAATTTTGGATTCTGAAGATCAACTTCGTTTGGTAAAACGCTTGATGAAATTACACAATTATGATGATAAAGCGTTTCCACCAAAGCAAGCGTGCTGGTATATAAATAATAAAAAAGATGAAGGTTTAAGACCGCAAGATATTGATGATTTTGGTGATCGTCAGGAAAAAGAATGGATTAAGATCTACCAAATTTATCAAGATACTTGTGATCGTGCGGGCTTGGTGGATTTTGCTGAATTACTAATTCGTGCGTATGAATTATTTGCTAAAAAGCCGGTGATTTTGCAACGCTATCAGCAGCGTTTTCAACATATTTTAGTGGATGAGTTCCAAGATACCAACAAAATCCAATATGCCTGGATCAAAATTCTTGCCGGCAATACGGGTAAAGTGATGATTGTGGGCGATGATGACCAATCCATTTATGGATGGCGTGGTGCACAAGTCGAAAATATTCAAAAATTCCTAAAAGATTTCAATGCTGAAACCATTCGCTTGGAGCAAAACTATCGTTCTACCGGCAATATTTTGAAAAGTGCCAACCAACTTATTTCGAATAATAGTGATCGTCTCGGTAAGAATTTATGGACCGACGGTGAAATGGGGGAGCCAGTGGGTATTTATGCCGCATTTAATGAATTAGATGAGGCAAAATTTGTGGCTTCTCAGATTCAAAACTGGGTAGATGACGGCGGAAAATTAGATGATTGTGCCGTTTTATATCGTAGTAATAGCCAATCTCGTGTTATTGAAGAAGCGTTGATTCGTTGCCAAATTCCTTATCGTATTTACGGCGGGATGCGATTCTTCGAACGCCAAGAAATTAAAGATGCGTTGGCCTATTTGCGTTTAATCAATAATCGTCAAGATGATGCGGCATTTGAGCGAGTGATTAATACGCCTACACGTGGCATTGGTGATCGTACTTTAGATGTGTTACGAAATTTAACCCGTGAACGTCAAATTACGTTATGGCAAGCTGTTCAAGTAGCTACACAAGAAAATATGCTAACGGGGCGAGCTTCAACTGCATTACTGCGTTTCCAAGAGTTGATTAATTCTTTACAGGTGGATACGGCTGAAATGCCATTGTTTGCACAGACTGATTTCGTGATTAAACATTCTGGCTTATACGATATGTATAAACAGGAAAAAGGAGAAAAAGGTGAAGTCCGTATTGAAAACTTAGAAGAACTGGTGACGGCAACCCGAGAATTTATCAAACCTGATGAAGCAGAAGACATGACCGATCTTACCGCCTTTTTAACTCATGCTTCTTTAGAAGCGGGAGAAGAGCAGGCATCCCCTCATCAATCTTGTGTAGAAATGATGACCTTACACTCAGCAAAAGGTTTGGAATTCCCACGCGTGTTTATGGTGGGGGTAGAAGAGGGCGTATTCCCAAGTTTCCGTTCATTTGAAGAGCCTGGTCGTTTAGAAGAAGAACGCCGTCTTGCTTATGTGGGCATTACACGTGCTAAGCAAAAACTGACCATTTGTTATGCAGAAAGTCGTCGTGTTTATACAAAAGAAGAACGTCATTTGCCTTCGCGTTTTATTACAGAATTGCCATCAGAGTGTATTCAGGAAATCCGTTTGCGCGGAACAGTGACTCGAGCATTAAACCAAGCGAAAGTAGGGAGTTTAAGCACCAGTTTGCCTGAAAATGAATGGAAAATGGGACAAAAAGTGAAACATGAAAAGTTTGGTTTTGGCACAGTGATAAACGTTGAAGGCTCAGATAATAACACCCGTTTACAAATCGCTTTCCAAGCTCAAGGCATTAAGTGGTTGATTGCGCATTTGGCAAAATTAGAAAAAGTGCGGTAGAATCGGGAGGATTTTATTGCAGCGGGCATGAATATTGATGTTTGTGCTCAAGGTGCCAAGTGCGAAAGCATTCGAAGAAATGACCGCACTTTTATCATGTGGGAAGTAGATGTTTAAATTTATTTTAAAACGTATTTTAATGGTGATTCCTACCTTTATCGCCATTACTTTTGTGACTTTTGCGCTCATTCATTTTATTCCAGGCGATCCTGTGGAGATTATGATGGGAGAGCGAGGTTTAACGCCAGAAGTTCATCAACAAATGATGAAGCAACTTGGTCTCGATTTACCGTTGTATCAGCAATATTTCAATTATATTGGTAATGTAATACAAGGCGATTTCGGTGAATCATTCCGCACCCAACAACCTGTCCTGAGAGAGTTTTTCACACTTTTTCCTGCTACCTTTGAATTGGCTTTCTTTGCACTATTTTGGTCGTTAATTGCCGGCATTACGCTAGGAACAATAGCGGCCGTCAAGAAAGATAGCTGGATTTCTCATACCGTGACAGCTATGTCATTAACGGGTTATTCCATGCCAATTTTCTGGTGGGGATTAATTTTGATCTTATATGTTTCACCTTGGTTAGACTTACCACAAGGGGGGCGTTTAGAAGATAGCTTCTGGATCGATACACCAACGGGTTTTATGTTAATCGATACTTGGCTTTCAGGCGTACCAGGCGCCTTTTGGAATGCAATTAAGTCATTGATTCTACCTGCTATTGTGTTAGGTACCATTCCACTTGCGGTAATTACCCGAATGACACGCTCTTCGATGTTGGAAGTGTTAGGGGAAGATTATATTCGTACCGCAAAAGCGAAAGGCTTAAGTTATACCCGAATTGTGATTGTACATGCGCTACGTAATGCGCTTATCCCTGTTGTGACAGTGGTGGGCTTGATTGTAGGACAGTTATTATCCGGTGCGGTTTTAACCGAAACGATTTTCTCATGGCCGGGTATTGGTAAATGGATTATTGATGCGATTTCCAATCGTGATTATCCTGTCTTACAAGGCGCCGTGTTGATTATCGCTACAATTATTATTGTGGTGAATTTGACGATCGATTTACTTTATGGCGTGGTAAACCCACGCATTCGCCATCAATAAGGAGCCTTATTAATGACGGAACAAACTTTATCTATTGAAACGATTGCGCCTCGCACACCGTTGCAGGAGTTTTGGTTTTATTTCAAACAAAATAGAGGGGCAGTGATTGGGCTCACTTTTATTCTTGCTGTAGCATTAATCAGTATTTTTGCCCCTTGGATAGCACCTTTTGATCCTATTGAACAAAATCGTTCAGCTTTATTGTTACCGCCAGCTTGGTATGAAGGCGGCAATTCCGCTTATCTACTGGGTACAGATGACATTGGTCGAGATATTCTTTCTCGCATTATTTATGGTACGCGCATTTCTGTTTTTGCAGGTTTCATTATTGTCATTCTATCTTGTATTTTAGGAACGAGCCTAGGTTTGCTTGCCGGTTATTATGGTGGCGCATTGGATACATTAATTGTTCGTTTTATTGACATTATGTTGGCTATCCCAAACTTGCTTTTAACCATTGTGGTAGTGTCAATTTTAGAGCCATCTTTAACCAATGCGACGTTGGCGATTGCCGTGGTTTCGATTCCAAGTTATGTGCGTTTAACACGTGCAGCGGTATTAAATGAGAAAAACAGAGATTATGTCACCTCTTCACGAGTGGCTGGAGCAAGTGTATTACGCTTGATGTTTATTGTCATTTTACCGAATTGCCTTGCGCCTCTCATTGTGCAAATGACAATGGGGATATCTAATGCCATTTTAGAATTAGCAACCTTAGGTTTCTTAGGTATTGGTGCAAAACCACCAACACCGGAATTGGGGACCATGTTATCTGAATCGCGTAGTTTTATGCAGGCGGCCAACTGGTTGGTTACGATTCCAGGTTTAGTGATTTTATCGCTTGTTTTAGCATTCAACTTAATGGGTGACGGGCTGCGTGATGCGCTCGATCCAAAATTAAAACAATAGGGGGCAGAATGGCATTATTAGATGTAAAAGAACTTTCTGTTCACTTTGGTGATGAAAAAACACCTTTTAAAGCGGTCGATCGCATTAGCTATCAAGTTAATCAAGGTGAAGTCTTAGGCATTGTTGGCGAGTCTGGTTCTGGGAAATCCGTGAGTTCCCTTGCCGTGATGGGCTTAATTAATTTTCCTGGTCGTGTTTCAGCGAAAGGCTTATCGTTTGAAGGGAAAGATCTTTTAAGTTTAGCACCAAAAGAAAAGCAAGAATTGATTGGTGCAGATATTGCCATGATCTTCCAAGACCCGATGACAAGCTTAAATCCTGCTTATACGGTGGGTTTCCAAATTATGGAAGCCATTAAAGCGCATCAAGGCGGTAGTAAAAAAGAACGCCGTGAGCGCACCTTAGAGCTATTACGCTTAGTCGGTATTCCTGATCCTGAATCGCGTATTGATGTCTATCCACACCAGCTTTCTGGCGGGATGAGCCAACGCATTATGATTGCTATGGCGATAGCTTGTAAACCGAGATTGCTCATTGCAGATGAACCAACTACAGCACTGGATGTGACTATTCAAGCACAAATTGTAGATTTGTTGCTTGAGTTACAGCAAAAAGAGTGCATGTCGTTAATTCTGATCACGCACGATCTTGCGTTAGTCGCAGAAGCCGCGCATCGCATTATTGTGATGTATGCAGGACAAGTGGTGGAAGAAGGTCGTGCAGAAGATATTTTTCGTGAGCCAAAACATCCTTACACTCAAGCGTTATTACGTTCTTTACCTGAATTTGCCGAAGGTAAATCTCGTTTGCAATCTTTACCCGGTGTGGTGCCAGGTAAATACGATCGTCCACAAGGTTGCTTGTTAAATCCACGTTGTCCGTATGCGACCGATTTTTGTCGAACTGTTGAACCTGAATTACGTCACGTAGGAAATCGACAAGTTAAATGTCATACCCCATTAAATGCCCAAGGAGAACCAAGCAATGTCTAATGTCGCACAAGAGAATGCTCCATTGCTCAATGCTATCGGGCTGAAAAAATATTATCCTGTGAAAAAAGGGATGTTTGCAAAAACACAGCAAGTGAAAGCGTTAGATGGGGTGTCTTTTTCTTTAGAACGTGGTAAAACCCTTGCCGTAGTGGGGGAATCTGGTTGTGGTAAATCCACACTTGGTCGTCTTTTAACCATGATAGAAGAACCGACTGAAGGTGAATTGTATTACAACGGGCAAAATTTCTTAGTCAATGATCATGAAACGAAAGCATTGCGCCGTCAGAAAATCCAAATCGTGTTTCAAAATCCTTATGCCTCACTGAATCCGCGTAAGAAAATCGGCACGATTTTGGAAGAGCCCTTAGTCATTAATACCAATCTATCGGCAAAAGAGCGTAAAGAAAAAGTATTGTCCATGATGGCAAAAGTGGGGTTGCGTGCAGAGTTTTATAATCGCTATCCACATATGTTTTCAGGTGGGCAACGTCAGCGTATCGCGATTGCTCGTGGTTTAATGCTTAATCCTGATGTGGTTGTAGCGGATGAACCCGTTTCTGCGTTAGACGTATCCGTTCGTGCGCAAGTGCTGAATTTGATGATGGATTTGCAAGCTGAGCTTGGTTTATCTTACGTATTTATTTCCCATGATCTTTCGGTAGTTGAGCATATTGCTGATGAGGTGATGGTGATGTATTTAGGTCGCTGTGTTGAAATGGGCACAAAAACACAGATCTTTAATAATCCTCAGCACCCTTATACACAAGCGTTGCTTTCGGCGACACCGAGATTATCGCCTGAATTACGTCGTCAGCGGATTAAATTAAAGGGTGAATTACCAAGCCCGATTAATCCACCAAAGGGGTGTGCATTTAATCCACGTTGCTGGAAAGCGACCGATAAATGTCGAAATGAACAGCCTAAATTGGAAAAATATCCTGATGGTAAGTTAATTGCTTGTTTCCATCTCGATTAGAAAGAGAAAAGAAAATGACCGCACTTGTTGATTAAGTGCGGTCATTTTTTTAGAGGTTTTGAGTACGATAGCGGAAATTGAAGAAGACAAAGATGCCAAGTGCAATCATCGCTAATGCTGCCCCCGTAAAGCCAATATATTCAAGACCGACATGACGAGCGATTTGGTTACCAAACAGTGCACCTGCACCGATACCCGCATTGAAAATACCGGAATAAATAGCACTTGCTACATCCGTTGCGTCAGGAGCAAGTTGTAGTACACGCATTTGTAAGGCAAGTCCGATACAAGAGATGCCAATACCCCAAATAAAAGCAAGAGTAAACATCGTGGCGGTATAACTTGCAGAAACAAGCATAAAGGCTAAAGAGACTGCCAACAAAATCATTGCCGTACTGATAAATTGGGTTGGACCAAAACGGTATAAGCGGTTAAAGATCACACTTGCGGTAATGCCAGACACCCCAAATACCAACAAAATTATTGTCGCAAGATTTGGATCGAGTTCGCCGATTTGAACCATAAAGGGTTCAATGTAGGTATAAGCGGTAAAGTGCGCAGAAACAATGATTACCGTTGTGGCATAAAGTCCAATCAGTAATGGACGTTTCGCTAAAATTGGCAGACTAGATAACGAGCCTGCATTTTTACTTGGTAGATTTGGCAATAAACGCATAATGAATAGCATCACAACCAAAGCTAATGCGGCAATGATTGCAAAAGTAATACGCCAACCAACTAATTGACCGACTAAACGGCCTAATGGTAAGCCTAAAATAGTTGCAAGGGATGTCCCGATAGCGAGCATACCAATTGCTTGTGTTTTCTTATTCTTCGGTGCCACACGCATCACTAATGATGCGGTAATTGCCCAGAAGAGTGAATGCGCTACCGCAATACACATACGAGCAATGAGAAGAATCCAATAATTCCACGCAATGACCGAGATAATATGGCCGATGATAAAAATAACGAAAAGTTTCAGCAATAAGCCTTTACGTTCCATATCACCTGTCGCGAGCATGGCGGGTAAAGACATAATCATAACCGTCCAAGCATAAACGGTCATCATTAAACCTACATCGGAGCTTTGCATATCAAAACTTTGTCCGATGTCAGTGAGTAACGCAACTGGCACAAATTCCGTGGTGTTAAAAATAAAAGCGGCGCAAGCCATGATGACTACGCGCCAATATTGGGTTCTTTCTGCTTTCTGATAAAATGACATTATTTTAATTTCTCTTTAATTAATTCTTTCAATTGATGACGAAAGTTTTGGTCAATATTCACTTTATACTGTGGTGAGTAGCAACTATCGAAAAAGCGAATAGGCAATGCCAGCTTTTTGTATTTTTCGTTAGTGGATTTTAAGGTTAAATTGACGTCGCATTGTACATTATCTAAATCAATGGATCCAGCACCTTCAGCTAAAAGTGCGGTTGTTTTTAAGTTTATTTTATCGACTTTGAGTAAATGATTTTCGAATGAAAGGCTTGATTCAAAACGCTCATAAGGCGTGTTCATATTTCTACTCGCGGTTAAATCACTGTTGTAATTAATCGGTAAATACTGTGCTGCCATATCCAGTAGGTTAAGTCCTAAAAGCTCACCATCACGTGCGTTAAAATCAAATTTCCCTTGAGCTAATTCTGAATTTGCAAAAGCTAATTGAACATTAAAATCACTTGTGCCCGTCATGGTTTGAGGAAAATTAAGTAACGCTAACAACTGTGTTAACGGAAAATTTTTACCAGAAAAATTGACCGCACTTTTTTGCAGATAGCTACTAAATTTGAGTACAGCAAGACAATTCGTGGTGCATGTTGGTCGAATGTAACCAATGGCAAGTTTCTGTGGTTTCGTTAAATCAGCATGAATTTCAATATAGCCTAATTTTTGCTGATTGAATTGCACGTCATCAAATTGAATAAGTGATTCACCTTCCTGACGAAGGGCGATATTTCCTTTGTTAAAAAGAAAATCAAAGGTTGCGGTGTTGCCATAAATAGGTTTTTCAAGGTTCACCCAAATATGGTTGCTACCATTAAAAGTAAGATCTTTTTTTAAAAATTGTTTGAGTGCAAAATCTGAAAATACCATGCGGATATTGGCTGAATTCAATGCATTTTCAGTAAAGCGAGCTTGCTGAATTTGAATTTCGTCAATCGTTGGATTCCCAAAAACGAGTGAAATAAAAGGTAATTTTCCTTCAATTTTTTGTGCAGAAATCGCGTGATATTTAACCTTTTCTAAGGAAATAACAGGCTGTGGAAAGAGGCTAATACTTACCGTTTCAAGTTGAATATCTCGTTTCGTCAGTTGTTCGGTCAAAAGACTCTTAGCTTGTTGAAGTTGAACATAAAAAAAAGCAAAGATCGCAAACAGCACGATCAACAGGCTAATTGCGATCTTTTTCATAGATTAATCCTCATTAATTCGGCTCGCTACCGCATTTTGTTGATGTTTGTATTTCGCATCTTTTCGGCTTATATACGGGCGTGCAGCAGGGCCACTTAACACTTCAAAACTTAAAGCACCAATCACCATATTGGGACGTAATGCCAAAGGTAATTTGCCTGAGTTATAAAACTCTAACACAATTTTACCTTCCCAACCTGGATCAATACGATGAGCGGTAACATGCACCATTAAACCTAAACGAGCAAGTGAAGAGCGACCATCTAACCAACCGATAATATTAGCAGGGAGTTTCACAGACTCTAATGTGGTTGCTAGCGCCAACATACCCGGATGTAAGAAGAAGGCTTCATCATCACCGATAATGATCTCATCACTCATCACCGATTCAAGTTGAGCAGAGACTTCTTCTTTCGGGCCACTTAAATCAATATAAGGCGCGGAATGTTCACGAAATACGCGAAATGAATTGCCTAAACGCACATCAATGGTTGCCCCATTGATTTTATCATTTTCAGGACGAGGCGTTAAAGAAATAATGCCATCATCTAGATAGCGTTCGATATCGGTATCGCAAAGACGCATGATTTTTCCTATTTTTCGTTTAATAAATGAAGAATTTGAGCTTTTAACATATTAATCGCAATACGGTTTTTACCACCTCGAGGTATCACGATATCCGCATATTGTTTTGATGGTTCGATAAATTGCAAGAACATTGGACGAACAGTTGCACGATATTGGTCAATGACTGATTGTAATGAACGACCACGCTCTTCCATATCACGTTGTAAACGGCGGATAAAACAAATATCTAATGGCGTATCTACGAAGACAGAAATATCGGCTAATTGGCGAACTCGCTCATCAGTGAGCAATAAGATGCCTTCTAAAATCACAATTTTTTTCGGCGTGAAGTGTTTGGTCTCGCCTGTTCTGGTATGATCAACATAGCTATAGACGGGAATATCAACGGCAGTTCCGTTTTTTAAGTCTTTTAAGTGTTGAATGAGTAAATCTCTATCCATTGAACTTGGGTGGTCATAATTGGTTTTTACTCGCTCACTCATCTCTAAATGGCTTTGATCTTTATAGTAGCTGTCTTCAGCAATAATGCCGATTTCTTCACAACCTAAGTCGTTACAAAGTTCTTTATGAACGGTGGAAGCAATAGAGCTTTTTCCTGAAGCGGATGCCCCCGTGATAGCGATGATAATACAAGATGAGTCTGACATAGAACGTCCTCAAAAACGGAAGGTAAAAATTACAAGGATTATAAAGAAAAATCAGTTTAAATTCATCTTTCTTTTTTTATTTAAATTTTTTAAATTTGTGAAGTAGTTCACGGAATTTTTTTTCGTTTTCGCTTACGATGTGCTCGTTTTTTATTATTTCATCAGTGTTATTTATGAGGAGTGTACGATGAAAATGAATAAAATTTCTCTCTCTATTTCAACCGCACTTTTAGCTGCAGGCTTCATGACATCATCAGCTGTTAATGCTCAAGGGCGTTTAGTGGTGTATTGTAGTGCGACTAACATTCTTTGTGAAACGACAACCAAAGCCTTTGGCGAAAAATATGATGTGAAAACCTCATTTATTCGCAACGGTTCAGGCAGTACTTTTGCAAAAGTTGAAGCGGAAAAAAATAACCCACAAGCAGACGTTTGGTTTGGGGGGACATTTGACCCTCAAGCACAAGCGGCAGAGTTGGGTTTAATCGAACCTTATAAATCTAAACATATTGATGAAATTGTTGAACGTTTCCGTGATCCAGCGAAAACCAAAGGACATTATGTCTCTGCGATTTACATGGGGATCTTAGGTTTTGGTGTGAATACTGAGCGTTTAGCAAAATTAGGTATTAAAGAAGTACCAAAATGCTGGAAAGATTTAACTGATCCTCGCTTAAAAGGCGAAGTGCAAATTGCTGACCCACAAAGTGCAGGTACAGCTTACACTGCATTGGCTACTTTCGTTCAACTTTGGGGCGAAGAAAAAGCCTTTGATTTCTTAAAAGCATTACATCCAAACGTATCTCAATATACCAAATCAGGTGTCACCCCGTCTCGTAATGCGGCACGTGGTGAAACTGCGGTAGGTATCGGTTTCTTACACGATTATGCACTTGAAAAACGTCAAGGTGCGCCATTGGAATTAGTGGTGCCTTGTGAAGGTACAGGCTATGAGTTAGGTGGTGTAAGTATCTTAAAAGGTGCGCGTAACATCGATAACGCAAAATTATTCGTGGATTGGGCATTATCTAAAGAAGGTCAAGAGTTAGCGTGGAAACAAGGTGATTCTTTACAAATCTTAACCAACACCACA
The DNA here is from genome assembly GCA_018369675.1 of Parahaemophilus parainfluenzae. Classification (GTDB taxonomy): domain Bacteria; phylum Pseudomonadota; class Gammaproteobacteria; order Enterobacterales; family Pasteurellaceae; genus Haemophilus_D; species Haemophilus_D parainfluenzae_AC. The sequence goes on from JAGZBU010000002.1 coordinate 81,370, forward strand.
GCGGAACAATCGCCAACTGCGTTTGATCCAAATAAACTTAACCTCATCAATTATGACTTTGAAAAATACGGTGCAGCCGAACAACGCAAAGCCTTAATTGAAAAATGGGTTCAAGACGTTAAATTAGCGAAATAGTGTTTAAAGTGCGGATGAAAAACATGAGATTTTTTGACCGCACTTTTGCCATTTTAGCCCCACTAGATAGGTTTTTAGGTGGGTTTCTACGATGAGCGTATCAGCTCATCTTATTTTATAAACACAGGAGTGAACCAATGAAAATGTCTAACGTTGCTTTAGCACTTTCTGGTGTTGTATTTGGTGGCGTGTTGCTAAGTTCTCACGCATCTGCTGCAGAAGGTCGTTTAGTGGTGTATTGTAGTGCACAAAATACGATGTGCGAGCAAGAAACCATGGCTTTTGAGAAAAAATATGGTATCAAAACCAGTTTTATCCGAGGTGGTACAGGCACAATTTTAGCCAAAATTGATGCTGAAAAAGATAACCCTCAAGGGGATGTGTGGTATGGCGGTACGCTTGATCCTCATTCTCAAGCGGGTGAGATGGGCTTACTTGAAGCGTATAAGTCGCCAAATCTTGCACAAATTCCTGAACAGTTTAGAGACCCAGCTAAAATTAAAGGCAACTATTCTTCAGCGATTTATCTCGGTGTATTAGGTTTTGGGATTAACCCTGAACGTTTGAAAAAGCTTAATTTACCGACACCAAAATGTTGGAAAGATCTAGCCGATCCTGCGTATCGTAATGAGATCCAAGCAGCCGATCCACAAAGTTCAGGAACAGGTTATACACAATTAGCCACCTATATCCAACTTTGGGGCGAGGATGAAGCATTCAAATATCTCAAAGAACTCAATAAGAACGTTTCCCAATATACCAAATCCGGTAACACAGCAACCCGCAATACAGCACGTGGTGAAACGGCAATTGGGATTGGTTTTTTACATGAATATTCTTTAGAGAAAGCAAAAGGCGCACCAGTTGAATTAGTTGTTCCTTGCGAAGGTACAGGCTATGAAATTGGTGGTGTGAGCATTATTAAAGGGGCAAGAAACCTTGAAAATGCGAAATTATTTGTGGATTGGGCATTATCAAAAGAAGCGCAAGAGTTAACCTGGAAAAAAGGGGAAGCGTATTCTATTTTAACCAATAGTACCGCTGAACAATCGCCTTATGCGCTCGATTTTAAATCCATCAATTTAATTAATTATGATTTTGACAAATACGGCTCAAGTGATTTACGTAAACGTTTGATCACAAAATGGGTTGATGATGTTAAATTAGCAAAATAATGATGTATACATAGCGAAATAATAGCTATTATATTATTTCGCTTTTTTCTTTTATGCGAGGTTGTATGAACGCAAATAAACTTCCTATTATTCAATCTGCTAACTTTTGGATAATTCTTGCAGTGATTGCATTTCTTCTTCTGCCTTCCCACGCTTTAGATTATGGCTTGTTTGAAAGCACAAGCGATGAATATTTAGGTGCAATGGGGTGGTCTTCGTTAAATATTACGGCATTATGGTTTTTACCGGTTATTTTATACGGATTGATGCCGCTTCTTAAATTACCGAAGGATACACAAGCGAAAGCAGAGCTGTATCTTATTGCTGCAGCGACATTATTTATCTTTGTCAGTGCTACAATTTGTAAAGTCAGCATGGGTTATTCAGTGATTGTATTAATCGCGAGTTTAACCACATTGGCGACATTTTCTTTCGCAAAATTAAAAGTGATGCAAGGGGATAAATTTATTATCGCTTCTTTACTTTGCATTATCTTATTAATTTTCTTCTTCATCGTTTACCCAACATTGGCGATCTTTGTGTCCATGTTCTATGACGGTGATACTTTTGCACCACAACAAGTGATGCGAATTTTGACTCAAAGCTACATTGTACGTGTGATTAGTAACTCGTTATTCTTATCAGGCTTTGTCGGCATTGTATCAACGATTTTCGGTTTAGCATTTGCTCTTTATACCACCCGTATTGCACGTAGAACAGCATTCATTGGTAAAATTTTCTCGATTTTACCAATCGTTACACCTCCGTTCGTTGTGGGCTTAGGGGTAACATTAATGCTTGGTCGTTCTGGTTATGTGACGGAGTTCTTAGCTTCAACATTTGGATTTGAGAACCACAACTGGTTATATGGTTTTAACGGGATTGCTATTGCGCAGATTCTTGCATTTGCACCGATTTCATTCATGATTTTAGATGGAGCATTAAAATCGGTTCATCCATCAATTGAAGAAGCGTCTTACACTTTACGTGCAAATCGTTACCAAACATTCTTCAATATCATTTTTCCATTACTACGTCCGGCATTGGCAAACTCATTCTTAATCGTGTTTATCCAATCCTTAGCGGACTTTAGTAACCCGTTAGTATTGGGCGGTAGCTTTGACGTAATTGCGACACAAATCTACTTCTATATCGCAGGCTCACAATTAGATTATGCTTCAGCAAGTACCTTAGGTTCGATGCTTTTAATCTTCTCATTAGCCGTATTTATCATCCAATATATTTGGATTGGTAACCGTTCTTATGTAACCGTTTCAGGTAAATCCTATCGCGGTGACGTACAAGATTTACCAACCGGCTTAAAATATACCATCATCGGTATGCTTGGTTTCTGGGTGCTCTTTAACTTAGCGTTATACGGCAGTATTTTCTACGGTAGTTTCACTGTAAACTGGGGTGTGGATTACACCTTAACCTTGAAAAACTATGCGATGTTATTCGGCCAAGGTTTAAGCGATGGGGCATGGCCATCATTGATTAATACTTTAATCTATGCAGGAATTGCCGCACCATTGACCGCACTTTTCGGTTTATTAATTGCGTATATTGTGGTGCGTAAAGATTTCCAAGGTAAAAAATCTCTTGAGTTCTTAACCATGCTTTGTTTTGCGGTACCAGGAACCGTTGCAGGGGTATCTTATATTTTAGCCTTTAACAATGCGCCACTTTACATTACGGGTACCAGCATTATCGTGATCATTTCAATGGTGATGCGTGATTTACCAATCGGTATGCGTGCAGCGATTGCTGGTCTTGGACAATTAGATAAATCACTCGATGAAGCGTCTCTTTCTTTAAAAGGTAGCTCATGGAAAACATTATGGTTTATCGTTTTACCATTGTTAAAACCAGCGTTACTTTCTGCATTGGTCACCAGCTTCGTTCGTGCGATGACTACCGTGAGTGCGATTATCTTCTTAGTCACCGCTGATACACGTGTGGCAACAGCCTATATTTTAAACCGTGTAGAAGATGGTGAATATGGTGTTGCTATCGCATACGGTTCGATTTTAATCATCGTGATGATGGCCATTATTTTATTCTTTGACTGGATTGTGGGTGATACCCGAATTTCCCGTTCTAAAGCGAAAAAAATGAATTAACTCGTTAAGTTGTAGGTAAATATTATGAGTAATAATGATTTCTTAGTATTAAAAAATATCACTAAATCTTTTGGTAAATCCACAGTCATTGATAATTTAGATTTAACCATTAAACGTGGCACTATGGTGACCTTATTAGGTCCATCTGGTTGTGGTAAAACCACAGTATTACGTTTAGTGGCTGGCTTAGAAAACCCAACTTCAGGTCAAATTTTTATTGATGGTGAAGATGTAACCAAATCGTCTATTCAAAATCGTGATATTTGTATCGTATTCCAATCTTATGCATTGTTTCCGCATATGAGTATCGGTGATAACGTCGGCTATGGTTTACGTATGCAAGGCGTGGGTAAAGAAGAGCGCGCTAAACGTGTAAAAGAAGCGTTAGAATTGGTTGACTTAGCAGGGTTTGAAGATCGTTTTGTGGATCAAATTTCAGGTGGTCAACAACAACGTGTGGCATTGGCACGTGCGTTAGTGCTAAAACCAAAAGTATTACTTTTTGATGAGCCATTAAGTAACTTGGATGCAAACTTACGTCGTTCTATGCGTGAAAAAATCCGTGAATTACAACAAAGTTTAGGTATTACCTCACTTTATGTGACTCACGACCAGACCGAAGCATTTGCGGTGTCTGATGAAGTTATCGTCATGAATAAAGGTAAAATCATGCAAAAAGCGCCAGCAAAAGAGCTTTATTTACGTCCAAATTCTTTATTCCTTGCAAACTTCATGGGCGAATCAAGCATCTTTGAAGGTAAATTAGAAAATAACACCATTGACGTGAATGGCTACAAATTGCCATTAAGCAATGCGGCGCAATTCAATTTACCGGATGGCGAGTGCTTAGTGGGCGTACGTCCTGAAGCGATTTACTTAAAAGCAGAAGGTGAGGCAGCACAACAATGTGAAATCAAGAGTGCAGTCTATATGGGTAACCACTGGGAAGTGGTGGCAATTTGGGCAGGCAAAGAATTGCTCATTAACACCAAACCAGAAGACTTCAATGCTGATCTCAAACAAGCTTATGTGAATTTCTCTGAACAAGGTATTTTCTTATTGAAGAAAGAGAAATAATACCAATTTAAAGGCGTATGGAAGCATACGCCTTTTCTTTTAAAATCCTTTCAAAATTGACCGCACTTTTCCCTTCATCTTTATTTTCCCTAACAGATCTGTATAATGTCTACCTTTTGAATATAAACGATTGAAGGAGGAAGCATGATAAAACCTGATACTTTGCCGCAATTTTTGCGTAATAAAGTCGAGGAAAACGATGCCTTTGGTCTTGTGGAAGGGCTGTGTCAATTATTACGTAGTAGCCCTACAGAAAAAATTTCTCCAACCTTGCATTTGTTTAAGTTTATCTTAAAGAACGATAAAGAATTAGGCTGTTCTGTTTCGAAATTATTATGTGATTGGTTATGTGGTTTACGTCTTTACCCATTGTTTATTAGTAGTGGTATTCTTACGCGTGGTGGTTTTGGGCAAGAAATGAAAACGCGTATTTATGAGCGTTTTAACCCGTCGTTTAAAGATATTAATGATTTACGTGATATTTTCTATTTATTGTTTAGCGATAAAAATGATGCCCGCTGGATTGATGCCGTCCCATTAAAAACGTGGCGAGGCGTATTTGGCGTTTTAACCCGTTATACAGAACAAAAAGATCGTGAACGTTTAAAAAATCATATTGAAAGTGAAGGGCTATTTGCCATTGAAATGCTTTCAATTTGGATTGCAGCTGAAGATATGGATCCTGAGTTGATGCGAATGGAGCCCTCTCTATTGAATGCGGATTCACCTTTTATCGCGTTGCACCATGAAGTGATGAATTGGTTACAGGCGCGCCGTCAATCAACTGTTTTTGATGATAGCCATTTACAGGTAATGTTTAGCCAATGTAAAAAATTGGTTGAGCGTTTGCAAAAACGCGGGGCAGTAGTGGGATCATCCTTAAATACAGCGTATTTATTGGAACGTCTTTCCCAGACTTTAGAACGATTAGAAACCTTGATGGCGATTTTTGTTTCAAATCGCTATTTACCGCGTCGAATCTTATTATTAACCGGTTGTTTTGCCCGTGCGGCAGCGGAACGTCATAGTATTTCGCGACTATGGAAACAAAGCTCAGGATTAATGGCTCGTAGTGTTACGCAGAATGCAGGCGATCATGGTGAGCATTACATTACTCGAGATAAAAAAGAGTATTGGGCAATGTTTTATTCTGCCGCCGGTGGTGGTGTATTAATTGCACTGATGGCGCTATTTAAAACCTATCTAGGCAGTATCATTGATGACAAAGTCTGGAAAGGCATCGCAGAAGGCTTAAATTACGGCTTAGGTTTCATGGTGATCTTTATGCTGCATTTCACGGTTGCAACCAAACAGCCAGCCATGACTGCGGCCCGTTTTGCTGAAGCTGTAGAAAAAACGCCTCAAGGTAAAACAGTCAATATGAAATTAGCCCAATTATTAGTGGATGTATTTCGCTCTCAAAGTATTGCAGTGCTAGGCAATGTGCTCATCGCGATGGGATTGGCTGCGTTGATTGCTTTTGGTTACCAATATAAAACGGGTGAGCCATTGATGAACGCCGATCAAATCGCGTATCAGTTGCATAGCATTGATCCTTTTGCGGGAACCTTATGGTTTGCTGCTATTGCTGGGGTATGGTTATTCTGCTCGGGGATTATTTCGGGCTATTTTGATAACCGAAGCAATTATTTGAATATGCGCATGCGTTTAACACAACACCCGTTATTGAAAAAACTCATGTCTGAGAAGGCTCGCGTTAAATTTGCTAATTATATGCATGAAAATTATGGTTCGCTTATTGGTAATCTTTGCTTTGGTATGTTGCTTGGGATTACCGGTGTAGTGGGTTACTTAACGCATCTTCCGTTAGATATTCGTCATGTAGCATTTTCATCTGCGAATGTCGGTTATATTGCCGTGAGCGGACATTTCACCTATTCATTGCTTTTACAATGCATTGGTTTTGTATTGTTGATTGGTTTGGTGAATTTAATTGTCAGTTTTTCATTAACGCTTTGGGTGGCATTGCGTTCTTTGAATGCGGAAATTGATAGCTGGTGGCCAATTTGGCATGAAGTTTGTCAAATTGTGAAAAAACGTCCATTAAGCTTATTTCTTCCCGTTCAGTTAGATAAATAGTCGTCTTAAGTGCGGTCAAAAATATCAACGTTTTTGACCGCACTTTCTTTTCGATAAATTTAATTTGCGTTATCATGTTGCTCATCTAATGCTATAACTTTATGAATTATTCTAATGAAACCTACATTTCTTGAACTTCGTCACTTAAGAACCTTGCTTGCTTTGAAGGAAACGGGCAGTGTTTCAATGGCGGCAAAACGTGTGTATTTAACACAATCAGCCCTTTCTCACCAAATTAAATTAATGGAAGAGCAATTCGGTTTACCTCTGTTTGAGCGTAAAAGTAATCCATTGCGTTTTACTGCTGCAGGTGATCGTTTGATTCGTCTTGCCAATGAAATTCTTCCAAAAGTGGTTGATGCAGAACGTGAGCTTGCTCGCGTAAAACACGGTGATGCAGGGCAGTTACGAATTGCGGTGGAGTGTCATACTTGCTTTGACTGGTTAATGCCGGCGATGGATGAGTTTCGTCAGCATTGGAGCTTGGTGGAATTGGATATTGTGTCAGGTTTCCACACAGATCCGGTTGGATTACTATTATCTCATCGTGCAGATTGGGCGATTGTGTCAGAAGTTGAACAAAATGATGATGTTTTGTTTAAACCGCTGTTTTCATATGAAATGGTGGGAATCTGTTCTAAAGATCATCCATTAGCCAATAAAGAGGTTTGGCAGGCGGAAGATTTTGCTGAAGAAACCTGGGTAACTTATCCCGTGCCTGATGATATGTTAGATTTATATCGTCAAGTGTTGAAACCGAAGGGTATTAATCCGCCACGTCGTACAACAGAGTTAACGATCGCCTTGATCCAGTTAGTGGCGAGTCGTCGTGGCATTGCTACTGTGCCTTATTGGGCTGCCTTGCCTTATTTAGAAAAAGGGTATGTGGTGGCGCGTAAAATTACAGAAGAAGGGTTGTATAGCAACCTTTATGCGGCAATTCGTAAAGAAGATGCCAATTTAGCTTATATCGAAGATTTCCATCAAACAGTAAAAGCACAAAGTTTTTCGACCTTACCTGGTTTGTCTGTTTTAGAGTTGTAGTAGGTCAATATGTCAGAAGTAGTGACAGAAAATCCCATCAAAGCCGCAGCAAAAGCGGCATTTCCTTACAGTATGCCAATGCTTGCCGGCTTTTTATTTTTAGGCATAGCATACGGCATTTACATGAAAGCACTTGGATTCGGTGTTTGGTTCCCAGTGGCAATGGCAGCACTCATTTATGCAGGCTCCGTTGAATTTATTGCGGCTGCTGCATTAGTTATGCCTTTTTCGCCTTTAAGTGTTGCGTTGGTTACGTTGATGGTCAGTGGTCGCCAAATTTTTTATGGTATTTCCATGTTAGAAAAATATGGTGCTCAACTAGGGAAAAAACGTTGGTATTTAATTAGTACCCTAGTAGATGAAAGTTTTTCCCTTAACTATATGGCGAAGATCCCCGATCATTTAGATAAAGGCTGGTATATGTTCTTTGTCAGTTTTTATCTCCATCTCTATTGGGTGGTAGGAGCCGGATTAGGTAATCTATTTGGCTCAATTATACCTTTTGATTTAAAAGGGGTAGAGTTTGGTATGACCGCACTTTTCCTGGTGATTTTTGCTGAAAACTGGCTCAAAGAGAAGTCTCATGAAAGCTCATTATTAGGTTTAGGTGTGGCTTTTGCATCACTGTTAATTGTTGGGAAAGAACACTTTTTAGTGCCAACACTCATTAGTATTTGGATTCTGTTAACCGTAAGATGCCCGAAACTTTCATCTAAATTGGAGGCACTAAAATGACATTGATGGAACAAATTATCACCATTGTGATTTGTATTGTGTGCGTGCAATTTACCCGATTATTGCCTTTCTGGATCTTTCCCGCCAATCGTCCGATTCCGGAATATGTTCGTTATTTAGGTAAAGTACTACCAGCCGCGATGTTTGGGATGTTAGTGGTGTATTGCTATAAAAATGTGGATGTATTGAGTGGTTATCACGGTTTGCCCGATTTCATTGCAGGTGCTTTGGTATTGGGATTGCATTTCTGGAAAAAGAACATGTTTCTTTCTATCTCGGCTGGCACAATTTTTTATATGTTTTTAGTGCAAAAAGTCTTTATCTAAGCGAATGTTGAGTGAAATAAAAATTTCTTGATATTGCAATCGGTTGCCTTTATTTCGCCTCTTTTCCTCGATTCCAAAATCTTTTATGATGCCGCCTCAATCATTGTTGACGGAGAGATTTATGGAATTTAATTTCATCGAATTATTAGGTTATTTGGCAACATTCTTTGTGGCTGCGTCTTTTTTATTTAAATCGATTGTTCACTTGAGAGTTGTTAATGCTATTGGAGCGGTACTTTTTGTCGTTTACAGTTTGATCATCAAATCTTATCCAGTTGCGCTTCTAAACGCATTCTTAGTTTTCGTTAACTTATATCAACTTTATCGTTTGAAAAAAGAGCAGCCGGCATCAAAAGTGCTTAAATAATTGACCGCACTTTTCCACTATTTACCCCCATATTTGATATAAGGCAATCACCAGTGGCATAGTAAACATACAAAGCAGCGTCGTTACACCATAGATGGCGCTGGCTTTCTGTGGATTGTTGTTATAAATCACTGCCATTTGTGTCACAGTTGAAGCGGATGGGCTCGTGGTTGCTAAAAAACTAATCAACACAATAATTTCCCCTTTTTCAGCCCAATGTACAAACCCAATCAACTTTATTAATACCAATAATGCAATCGGAATAAGTAACAAGCGCAAAAGTGTGACTAAATAAATGCGTTTGGATGATACGATGCTCCGTAAAGGAATTGCCGCAATCAGCATACCCGCAACAAGCATGGCATTCGGACCAATAAACAAGCCAATCGAAGAGAGTGTACCATTGATAATACTTGGTAATTTTATTTGAAAAGCAAATAAAAATGCTCCGACGAGAATTGACCAAATATTGATGTTTTTGGCAATCATCTTCAAGGATAAATTTCCTTTTCCTACAATAATCAAACGGCAATGCGTCCAAAATAGAAAGGTTTGCACCACAATAAAACAGCTGGCGTAAATGACCCATTCTTTGCCAAATAACGACATCACAATCGGAATAATTAAGTTACCAGAATTGGAATAAATGGAAGTGGCATGTTCAATAGGATCAAGGTTTAATAGGCGCTTTAACAGACTGCCAATAATAATCAGAATAACCTGAAGAAACACCGCCATAAGCAGTGAGAGCTGTAAACCTTGCAGGATTTCAGGTGTGTAATCAATTTGAAATGCCTCAATCATCACTGATGGACTGATAACATAAAGCCCAATAATAGAAAGCGGCTTGCTATCTTCTGATTTTAATAATTTTGATTTAACCAACCCATAGCCAATAAGTACAATGAGTGTCAGTTCAATAATTTTAGTGCCGAGTAAAAAAGTGATGTCCATAGTGAATATTGATGAGATAAATTAGTGCTATGAAAGAAGAAAAGGGCAAATAATTTGCCCTTTAAATTGATCTAGGTTACTCCCACTCGATAGTTGCTGGGGGTTTTCCGCTGATGTCGTACACCACGCGGGAAATGCCATTCACTTCATTGATAATACGGTTAGACACTTTGCCTAATAAATCATAAGGCAAGTGAGCCCAATGTGCGGTCATAAAATCGATTGTTTCTACCGCACGTAGTGAGATAACCCAATCGTATTTACGGCCATCGCCCATCACACCTACAGATTTCACAGGTAAGAACACGCTGAAAGCCTGACTGGTTTTTTCATACCAACCGCTGTTGCGTAATTCTTCGATAAAGATCGCATCTGCACGGCGTAATAAATCGCAGTATTCTTTTTTCACTTCGCCTAATACACGCACGCCTAAACCTGGGCCAGGGAATGGGTGGCGGTTGATCATTTCAGCTGGTAAGCCTAATGCTAAACCGATTTTACGCACTTCGTCTTTAAATAATTCACGTAGCGGTTCAACCAAGCCAAGTTTCATATAGTCCGGTAAGCCACCTACATTGTGGTGTGATTTAATCACATGCGCTTTACCGGTTTTGCTTGCTGCAGATTCGATGACATCAGGGTAGATCGTGCCTTGTGCCAACCATTTCACGTTAGTGAGTTTTTTCGATTCATCATCGAATACATCCACGAATACTTTACCGATAATTTTGCGTTTTGCTTCAGGATCCGATACACCTGCAAGCTCACCTAAGAAACGGCTTTCCGCATCAACTCGGGTAATGTTCAAGCCGAATTTATCGCCAAACATTTCCATTACTTGATCGCCTTCGTGTAAGCGGAGTAAACCGTTATCCACGAATACACAGTGTAAGTTTTTGCCGATAGCACGGTGTAAAAGTAATGCAACCACAGAAGAGTCCACACCACCAGATAAACCTAAAATCACTTCATCATCGCCCACTTGTGCTTTAATGCGCGCAACGGCATCTTCGATAATGTTTTCTGCTGTCCATTTGGTTTCGCAACCACAAATATTCACCACGAAATTCATTAATAATTCCAAACCTTTTTTAGTATGGGTTACTTCAGGGTGGAATTGTACGCCGTAGAAACGACGATTTTCGTCAGACATTGCCGCAATTGGACAGGTTGGGGTAGTACCAGTAACTTGGAAGTTTTCTGGTAAACGCGTTACTTTATCGCCATGGCTCATCCATACATCTAATTTGCTGTCGCCATCATTTAAATGAGCGAAAAGTGCGGTCGGATTATCCATTAAAACAGAAGCATAACCGAATTCACGATGATCCGAAGTTTCAGTTAGACCACCAAGTTGCATCGCCATGGTTTGCATACCGTAACAAATACCTAATACAGGCACGCCTGCATTAAATACGTATTCAGGTGCACGCGGGCTGTTTTCTTCAGTAGTACTTTCAGGACCGCCAGAAAGAATGATACCGTCTGGATTAAATTCACGGATTTGTTCTTCAGTCACATCCCATGCCCAAAGTTCGCAGTACACACCGATTTCACGCACACGACGTGCAATCAGTTGAGTATATTGTGAACCGAAGTCGAGGATCAGGATTTTATGGTTGTGGATATTTGTCATTTATAATGCTCTTATTATTGGTAGTGTAGACGGTCAATTTTCTCTAAAACTTTGCAAAAATCAACCGCACTTTAAAACAACAAAAGGTGAGCTAAAGCCCACCTTACGGATTAGCCCATACGATAGTTTGGTGCTTCTTTAGTAATCGTTACATCGTGAACGTGGCTTTCTTTAATACCTGCACCACTGATGCGAACGAATTCTGCTTTCGTGCGTAATTCTTCGATGGTTGCGCAGCCAGTTAATCCCATGCAAGAACGTAAGCCACCCATTTGTTGGTGGATGATTTCTTTTAAGTAACCTTTGTATGGAATACGGCCTTCGATACCTTCTGGTACGAGTTTGTCTGCGGCGTTATCAGATTGGAAGTAGCGGTCTGATGAACCTTTCGCCATCGCGCCTAATGAACCCATACCACGATAAGATTTAAATGCACGACCTTGGTAAAGTTCGATTTCACCTGGTGCTTCTTCAGTACCGGCAAACATAGAGCCCACCATTACACAGCTCGCACCAGCAGCGATAGCTTTTGCAATATCACCAGAGAAACGGATACCGCCGTCCGCGATAACTGGAATACCACGATCTTTTAATGCAGCCGCTGCATCTGCGATAGCGGTGATTTGTGGAACACCTACACCAGTCACGATACGAGTGGTACAAATAGAACCTGGTCCGATACCTACTTTCACTGCGCTTGCGCCTGCGTCTGCAAGTGCGATAGCACCTTCAGCCGTTGCTACGTTTCCCGCAACGATCGGTAGGCTTGGATATTTTGCACGAGTTTCACGAACACGTTGTAACACACCTTCAGAGTGACCGTGAGAAGAGTCGATTAACAATACATCTACGCCCGCTTTCACTAATGCATCAATACGTTCTTCGTTACCTGGACCTGCACCTACAGCCGCCCCTACACGTAAACGACCAAATTCATCTTTACATGCGTTTGGTTTTTGTTCCGCTTTTTGGAAGTCTTTAACGGTGATCATGCCTTTTAATTTGAATGCATCATCTACTACAAGTACTTTCTCTACGCGGTTTTTGTGCATTAATTCTAAAATCGTTTCACGGCTTGCACCTTCTTTTACGGTGACTAAGTCTTCTTTTTTCGTCATTAATTGTGAAACAGTTTTGCTTAAATCTTTTACGAAACGCGTGTCGCGGCCAGTGATGATACCAATTAAGTTATTTTCAGCATCGACAACAGGGTAGCCTGCGAAGCCGTTTTTCTTCACCATTTCAGCAAGTGCTGCAAGGGTTAAATCGGGAGAAACAGTGACAGGTTCAGAAACGATACCACTTTCGAATTTTTTCACTTTACGAACACGATCCGCTTGGCGTTCGATCGTCATATTTTTGTGAATAAAGCCGATGCCGCCTTCTTGTGCTAAAGAGATTGCTAATTTGGTTTCTGTGACAGTATCCATCGCTGCAGAAAGCATAGGAATATTTAAGTGAATTTCTTTGGTGAGTTGAGTTGAGAGGTTAGCTGTGTTCGGAAGAACAGTTGAATGAGCTGGGACGAGTAGAACGTCGTCAAAAGTCAGAGCTTCTTGTTTGATTCTAAGCATGGCAATATCTCGCTGTTAAAAGTTGTGTCAAAAAATATTGCGCCGGGATTATACAGATTTTTCATGTGGTTGAAAATGAATTTTTTCGCTTTTATGGTAAGATTTGCCAAGGTTTTTATAAGAAGGAATGAATATGTCATCGTTATTGGAGTGTTTATCAGATTGCCAACCTAAAGTGCGGTCAGATTTGATGTCGTTTTTAAATATTACGTCAAATGAATTGGCGCAAGAAATGGCATTATTGAGAGAAGTGGGATTAAATATTCAAGAAAAAAATGAGATTTATCAACTGATGCCAGAAATGCCCTTGTTAAATCCGCAAGCAATTTCGACCGCACTTTTCCCTTATTCTGTGCATTATCATCAAACCATTTCTTCAACAAATGAATTTATAACGAATCAAATTAACCAATTAAAAAAAGGCGATTTGTGTTTGGCAGAATATCAAACAGCAGGACGAGGACGTCGTGGTCGTCAATGGCTTTCACCGTTTGCAGGGCAGTTAATTTTCAGTTTTTATTGGACTATCGATCCTAAAAAAGCATTGGATGGACTAAGTTTAGTAATTGGTTTAGCGATTGCAGAAGCGTTAAATGCGAAAGTGAAATGGCCAAATGACATTTTGCTTTCAGGGCGAAAGCTTGGTGGCATTTTAGTGGAAATCATTAATCATAAGAATAGGTTGCTTAATTTAGTGGTTGGTATTGGGATCAATGTAAAATTACCAAAATCAACCGAAATTAGTCAGCCGTATGCGCAGCTAACCGAACAGGATCCAAATATAGATCGTGAAACAATCCTTATTAAAGTGATTCAACGTATTTATTCTCGATTAGCTCAATTTGAAGAAAAGGGCATTGATGAGGAATTCATGCAACAATGGATAAACCATAATGAATTTTTTGGTGATGAAGTGAATGTTTTTACTGAACAAGGTGCGATTTCAGGTAGAGAGCAGGGGATTGATAAACGCGGTTATTTAAAAGTCATAACTGATGAAGGTGAGCGATATTTTAATGCCGGAGAAGTTTCTTTAAGAAGGAAGTAAACAAAAAGTGCGGTTAAAATTAACCGCACTTTTTTATATGTATGCTAAACCACTTTCTGAATAAGTGCTGAAATATCATCTGTGAATTTGTCGTCTCTTGCCATTTGTTCAATTTCCTCAGCAGAATATTTTTCACCGTTATACACGACAACAATACTGAGATCATTGGGTTGCAAGAAATGCGTTTCACCGAATTCAGTATAACGGGTGGCGCCAATACTAATAATCGCTTGTTTCGGATAGTTTGCTAGCTCTAATAAAGAGGCAATATGATTCATCGGTCCTTCATCGGGTTGATTGTTCATTCTATCCACGATCCAATCTAATAATTGTTGGTGGAAATAGCTATAACCAACCGCTGGGCTGTCAATACCATAAGTATTCAGTTCATCATTTCGTTTATGGAAACAAGCGATACGATATTGATCAATTTCGCTTCCTTTAATAAAGGAAGAAAGTGGAATCAGTTTGGATGAAATACCTTTGCTTGCCTCGCCCCAGTTTTTCTTTTCACAGATTTTTTTCGCATTAGGTCGACGAATAGAGCAGTCGTTATAAGCTGCAAAATAACGCGGGATAATTTTCTCAACTTGATTTCCTTTATAGATAAGCTCACAAATAAGTGCAATTTCAGGTTCAATTTGCAGATTATCCGCGCCTTGTGGAAAATTAATTTGGTTGTGACTTAAAGGAAAGGTAGAAAGAAAACCAGCTTTTTCGCTTGGCACATAAAACGGGAAAATTGCTTTTGGTTGAATGGCATTTTCTGTCTTAACTTGAGTGAAATCAGCGGCTTCGCCGGCCTGTTCTAAATGTCCTGCAAAATTGCCTGCTACCCCGAAACCAATCATTTGTTCAAAATTCATAAAGACCTCATTAGATTGCCTACTCTTTGGAGGTAATTTACCTTGAATATTGAATAAAGACAATTCACATTGATGATTAAATCATCAGACAATAAAAAAATTGAATTTTTTTGTAAAAAAGCACTTGCAAAGAATTCTGAAAGTCCTATAATACGCCCCACACAACGACGCGCTGTTGTGAAGCTTTAGTAAAACCAGTGCGTCGTTCTTTTTTGCTCTTTAACAATATATCAGACAATCTGTGTGGGCACTTGTTGATTGACTTGTTTTAAAAATATTTTTTAATTTT
>JAGZBU010000003.1:0-96512 GCA_018369675.1 Parahaemophilus parainfluenzae
GCTTGTAATTTATTCGTGCCTAATGCCATTGCTGGTGGCATACCTGTCATTAATAAGGCAGGGATTGTAATTAAGCCTCCGCCACCCGCTATCGCATCAATAAATGCGGCAATAAAGGCAGCAGCAAAAAGCATGGCTAATATATCAATCCCCAACTCCATGATTTAACTCCTACTCTAACCATTCGCTACTATTTGGCGAACTCAACACTTGTTGGCACAAGAACGGTTCTGGCGGTGTCACTTTTGGTTTAGAAGAGCCTGAACCTGGTTTTGCAGGTTCAAACCAAGAATAAAGCTCATCGCCACATCCATCACCTGCGGGTACCGGTGCTTGATCTTCACAATAAGCGGCATCTTTAGGACAAGCGATACGCACGTGGAAATGTGAATCATGTCCAAACCATGGGCGAATTTTATGCAACCAAGCACGATCGTCTCCCGCAGTTTGACAAAGTTTTAATTTAATCGCGGGGTTCACAAAAATACGGGTGACTTTTGGATCTTGCGCAGCCAATTTAATTAGCGTTGCATGATTGTTATTCCACACATTTTCATCAACACGTTGTGTTTGACGGTTCACCACAAGCAAGCCTTTTCCATCAGAATTTAACGCTTCACTGTCTGTCATGGTGCCCATACGCAACCAAATATCCGCATCTAATCCCATTTGATGGCTTGCATGCCCTGTTAAAAAGCGACCGCCACCAGGCATAGCAATATCTCCCACTAACATCGTTGGTAAGCCTGCTGACTTCGCTTTTTGTCCAAGACGCTGTAAGTAAGCAATCATATCCGGATGACCATAATAGCGATTTTTATTCATACGAATGACTTGGTACCCCTCACCTTTATAAGGCAATGGCTCCGCGCCGATAATACAACCATTCGAATAGCTACCAATTGGATTCGCTTTACCGTCTGTTGCTGGAATTGGACGTTTAATTCGTTGCCAGTCTTGTGGCGAGGCCGTTGTTTGTAGCGAGAAAAAAACACTCCCTAAAACAACCGCACTTGAAAGTAATTTTGCTAAAGATTTATTCATAAGATTTCCTAAAACGAATCTTCTTATCTTTAATGAAAGAAAAATAAGCTTAATTTAAAAGAGTTATTTGCATTGCGCTTTAAAACGTAATAAATGATCGAGTAACACAATTGCGACCATGGCTTCTGCAATAGGGACTGCACGGATTCCCACACAAGGATCATGACGGCCTTTTGTTACTACTTCAACAGGATCGCCCGCTAAATTAATGGAACGACCTGGAATAGTGATACTAGACGTCGGTTTTAGTGCAATGGTCGCAATGATTGGCTGACCTGAGCTAATACCTCCTAAGATACCGCCAGCATGGTTGCTTTCAAAACCATTTGGTGTCATTTCATCACGATGTTCATTGCCACGCTGTTCAACCACCGCAAAACCATCGCCAATCTCGACACCTTTAACGGCATTAATCCCCATTAAGGCATGGGCTAAATCAGCATCAAGTCGATCAAAAACAGGCTCTCCTAAACCAACAGGGACATTTTCTGCAATCACGGTTAGTTTTGCCCCAATCGAGTCCCCTTCTTTTTTCAATTCACGGATTAATTCATCAAATTTTTCGACCGCACTTTCATCTGGACAGAAAAATGGATTGCTATTCACTTTATCCCAATCAATTTTGCCGACAGTCTGTGGTGCGATCTTCACTTCGCCAATTTGACTCAAAAAGCCACGCACTTCAATGCCAAACTGCTCACGTAAATATTTCTTTGCAATCGCTCCCGCAGCGACACGCATGGCAGTTTCACGTGCAGAAGAACGTCCACCACCGCGATAATCACGAATACCGTATTTTTGTTGATAGGTAAAATCCGCATGCCCTGGACGGAAACGATCTTTAATATCGCCATAATCTTGTGAACGTTGATCACCATTTTTAATGATCATTCCAATGCTGGTACCGGTTGTTTTACCTTCAAATACCCCAGATAAAATCTGTACTTCATCGTTTTCACGACGCGGTGTGGTATAGCGTGATGTACCGGGTTTACGACGATCTAAATCAGGTTGAATATCGGCTTCCGATAATTCAAGATTCGGCGGTACGCCATCTACGATACAGCCTAATGCAATACCATGTGACTCCCCAAAGGTCGTCACACGAAAAAGTTGTCCGATAGTATTCCCTGCCATATTTTCTCTCTTTAATTAATGATTTTGGGCTAATTTTGCCACATCAATAAATGGAATTTCTTCGCCCGTATCTTTATTTTTAATAAAGATATCTAATTGATTGAATGCAATATCAATATTATTTTCTGCAAATAACTCATTCACACGGCGATTGAGTGCATCAAGCGTATCATTTCTCTCAGATACTTGCCCTACATAAACACGTAATTCGTGATCTAATGTACTTGCCCCAAAGGTTAAGAATAATGCTCTTGGTTCTGGATCTTTTAAGACACTTGGTTGCTCATGCGCGGCTTGCAATAATAAGCGTTTCACTAAGTCTAAATCTGAACCATACGCCACACCAACGGAAACCACTAAACGAGTAATCGTATTAGACAATGCCCAGTTGATCACTTGACCTGTTACAAAAGATTTATTTGGCACAATCACTTCTTTTCGATCAGGATCAATCATGGTAATCGCACGAATACGGATTTTCGCCACCGTCCCTGTCACGCCATTAATTGTCACGGTATCGCCCACACGAATTGGACGTTCAAATAATAAAATGATACCCGAAACAAAGTTTGCAAAGATTTCTTGCATACCAAAACCGAGACCAACGGAAAGGGCGGCAAATAACCATTGTAATTTCGACCAAGACATCCCGAGTGTTGAGAATGCCCATGCACCACCAACCGCAACCAAAATGTAGGTTAATAAGGTGGTAATCGTATAAGGCGTACCTTGTGAAAGCTTCACTCGGGAAAAGATTAATACTTCTAAAATACCCTGAATGTTACGCACCAAAATATAGGTAATCACAACAATGATTAACGCAACGATCAAGTTAAAGAGTGAAATCGTTTCAGTCACCACACCCGCTTCAGTCGTTGAAGTTTGCTGCCATAAGGTAATGTCTCGCAAGTAACTTACAACAGTGACTAAATCTGACCATACATAATAGAAGATGGCAAAAAGTGCGGTCCAAATAAAGAGATCGGCAAAGCGTAGTAACTGGCTACGTACTTCATTTAAGGCCAATCCCTCTTCTTGTTCGGTAATGACTACCACATCATCAGAAGCTGAAGCATCACTTGAATCTTGCTGTTTTTGTTGACGTTTTTCTTGTAAACGACGATAAGCTAAACGTCTTGATGCTACTGTGACACCACGATAAATTGTATGACGCACCAACGACCACACTACCCACGCAATGTAGGTATTAATAATATGCGTAATTAAATTTAAGGCGGTGTAATAATATCCTAAAGCAATTAGTGCAATTAAAATAACAGGGACCAATTGCAATAAAACGCGCATAATTTTTAAAAGCGTTCTATCACGCTGATCCGTTACGCTTGAATTCAACGATTTTTCTGTGCGAACAAAACGTGGCGCAATAATCACAATACAGAAAAGCAAGGCAACAATCGTATTAATTTCGCCGAGGACGTCATTGGCTAAACCTGTATCCATGACATTACTGAAAATTGACGTATTCAGTAATAACACAACGGAAACAATGATACGTTTTGTGACGTCTTGCAAAGCAGCCGCGCTCTCTTTAGCAAAACCGAAATGGCGGACTAAAATACCATTCGGACGAAGAATAGCTAAGATAAAACTAAAGAACCACCAATAGCCCGCCATACTGAGCGACCACTCCCAAAACTCTTGTGGATTTTTCACAAAGAAAAAGCCTAAAAGTTGGCAAGCGGCTAAGAACCAGAGTGTGCCCGATAACGATAAAAATGCCGTATAAAATAACGCAAGCGGCGTATGCCATTGGCTATCAGAACGAAGCGTATTAATTTCGCCATTAATCACGCTCAAACGTTGTTTAATTGATTCTTTAAATTTGAAAATCAATCCACCAATCACAAACAAAATAAAGACATAAGTGAGTAAATACGGCAAATTATCAAAATTTGTCGGGAAGCCGATTTTCTTTCCAATGCCATCAAATTGTGCCTTGAGTGACATTGGCAGCTTTTTGAACCAATCAAGATTAATTGGGTTATTACTTTTTACCCAGAAACTTTGTTGATCGAGTTTAGACTGAATTTGATCACTGATTTGAGTAATCTGCTGTTGGGTTAACTCTAAGGAAATCGCTAAGTTCAATTGATTATTCAATGATTTAATCAAATCAGAGGCAACTTTACGACGTTCAGTGAGCAAATTGGTTAATTGTGTTTTTTCTGCAGGTGTAAACGATTTGTTTTCATTCTGCTCTATTTTACTGATGTAAGCATCAATATCATAAAGTTCATTACGTTTTTGTGTAATATCAAAGATTTGTACACGTAAATCCGCAATTTGTTTTGAAAGCCCTTGAATATTTAAATTAGTCGGTAATTTTTGTTTTTGTTGCTGAATAATGCGAGAAAGCACCAACGTGCCTTGTAACGCACTGATTTGCTCATCAATGGTACGCTGTGTCTGCGTCAAGTTATCCAATACATTTCGCATGCGCAATTCATCTTGCGTTAATGTATTGGTTTTCTCAGTTTGCTCAAGTAAATATTGGCTAAGCTGTGCATTCAAATTCAATTCTTTCTGAATCAACGGATTTTGCTCAACATTTTGGCTTTGTTGTTGTGCTTGCTCAACTTGGTTTTGTGTTTTAGCCAAATTCTTTTGATTAATCACGTCTTGAATGGCGGCAATTTGTTTCTGTAGCGCTTGAACACGTGTATTCAATAAGTCATAACGGCTCTGGTAAAGAACCGTAAATTGATCGCTATTTTTTAATAAAATTTGATTGTACGCATTTTTTAGCTCAATCAATTGCAACTCAAGTTGAATTTGCTGTTTTAATAGCGAACTGGTTGTTGGATCAGCCAATTTCTGATTCAATTCTTGCGTACGTTTAACATTATCTGTTAAGGCTGTTTGGGCGCGTTCGGATACAGCGCTTTGCCCTGCAAGTTGTGTATTCACGGCACTTAATGCAGATTGAGCATCTTGTTGTTGATTGGTCAGTTTCTCAAGCTGTGCCTGCAAAGTCGCTAAACTTTGAGAAGCATAATCGGTGTTATTTGGCGTGCTTAGCTGTTTTTTAAGATTTTGAAGATCGGCATTATTCTTCTGAATTTCAGAATCTGCATCAATAAGCGTATCTTGCAAATCGTTATTATTTTTTTGCTGTGTTTGAATTTGTTGCAAGAAATCAAGCGAAGCCTGGATTGTCGTGACGTTATTTGTTTTTTCATCACCATCTGGTAATTTTTGTGCCTCGGCTAATTCACTTTTTAGTGTTTTTTCCGTCGGTAAATCAGCATTATTATTCTCTGCCCAAACAGGCTGAGAAAGCGCCAGCGTAAAAACAAATGAAAGACCAAGTGCGGTCAAAACTCGAGAGATATTTTTCATTAAACTAACTTTCCTATTGTTGCAACAGCCAATCGGCGAGTGCTTTGCGAGAAATCTTTATTGCCCCTTGGATTAAATCCTGCGGGAGTTCATAGTAGGCAACGGGTTGCTTAAATCGTTCCAATCGTCCTTGTAAAAAAACGTTGAGAGATTCGACCGCACTTTCATTAAATGAGGTATGAAATTCAACAATCGCGACAGGGCGATGGCCAAATTCCTCATCATGTTGAGGCAAAACAAAGACTTGTTTCACCAAATCTGATTGTGCAATCACTTTTTCAATTTCTTCTGGTTGAATATTTTCACCTCCAGAAATAAACATATTATCCAATCGGCCTTGAATAACTAATTCGTCATCAAGCCATTGAGCTTTATCTTTTGTTTGGAACCAACCTTCGGCATTGGTGAGTGGAACAATATGTCCTTCTCGCCAATAGCCCATGGCAAGTCCAGCACCTTTTAACCAAACTTCTTCATTCACTAACTTGAACTCTCGGCCAAGCAAAGGTTGACCTACACCAACTTTTCCATCCGATTGTTTAGCGAATACAGTAGAAGCCATTTCGGTCATACCATAACCTGAATAACTGCGAATCCCTAATTCATTTAATGCTTGAGTTAATTTAACAGGGATTTGTGTTCCACCCAATAATACCGCTTGAGTTTGGGTAGATTGTGGATGTTCGATCAAATAATCAAACCAACGCTGCAATTGCGTTGGCACGAGAGAAACATGGGAAACCTCTCCAATAGATTGATAAAAATCTTCTTTCGGTAAAACTAAGGTTGCACCTGCGTAAAGCCAGCGCCACACAATGCCTTGTCCGGAAACATGATAAAGCGGCAAAGAAAGTAGCCACGATTGATCTTTGCCAAAACTCATTAAGGCACAAACGCCTTCTGCATTAGCTAAATGAGCAGACACATTATGCACCACTGCTTTAGGTAAACCTGTCGAACCTGATGTGAGCGTCATTGTGGCTGCTTTTGTCAAATCCGCTTTATGCTCGGGTAATGCTTCAGCAGCTAAATAACGAATATCTTCAGTTTGATAACAAAAATCTATGCCGTGTACTTGGCACAATTCTTCTCTTTTTTCTTGAGGAAATGCAGGATTGATCCCTAAAATTTTTGCACCTAGCTGAATAACGGCTAAATAAAGAAATAAGATCTGTTCTGAATTTTTACCGCAAAAAGCGACCGCACTTTGCGCTGTCACACCTTGTTGTAAGAGAAAGACTTCTACTTGATTAATTTTCTCGGCAAGCTCCGCCCAAGTAAAAGGATCGCCCTGCGAATTTCGCAACGCGACCTGATTTGCATACGCTGAATTTTGGGCAAATGCTTGCCAAGGGAATTTTTGCATCGAATTAGTTGCTAACGAAATAAGGGCGAACTTCGTCAATTAAATATTCCGGCAAATGCATAGATTGCATCGCCCCTTCTAGCATCAGCATCTTACGACCACTATTGGTATTGGTAATCACCCAATATGGCGTGTCAGGAATTTGTTTCGGTTTCGTGTGATTACCCGCCACAAGCAAAGTCCCTTCGTCACGAGCAAAATAAACACGAGTACGACCTTGTAGGCTTTCTGTTGCCTGTGCGAAACTTTCTGGATTGGTACGATAAAGCGTCCGTAATATACTTAAAAAACGCACCACTGCTTTTGGCTCTTCTTTGAACTCAGCAGAATTCAAGAGTGCACGCACTTTATCAACAATATGATTGATTGCTTCATCCGATTGTTTTTTCACTGCTTTTGGCGGTTCAATAGGTTCAACTTTTGGTTGAGATACTTCGGTTGTTTTTTCCGTTAAAACAGGCTCAGAATGCACCGCACTTTTTGGCGTTTCAGCTGATGTGACTGATTCAAAGAAATCAACCGAGCTTGCTGCATGAGTGGGTAAATTCAACAAACGGCGAAGAATATCAGACGCACTTTCTCCAATAGATTGAGTTTGTGCCGCAATGTATTGATATAATTCTTCATCGACTTCAATTATCTTCATTTTTTTCTCTCCGTTTGCTAAAATTTTCGTCCATTATAACGATTTCTAACCAAATTCTCACGCAAAATATATGTCATCTTCCCAATTATTAAACCATCAATTTCACCAAGTAAAACAATCAATTAATTCACCTACCTTAGTTTTCATTCATGGCTTGTTTGGAGATATGAATAATCTTGGTGTAATCGCCCGTGCATTTAGCGATAACTATAATATTTTACGCGTAGATTTACGCAATCATGGACATAGTTTTCATTCAGAAACAATGAATTACGATGTCATGGCTGATGATGTATGGCAACTTATCGATCACCTTCAATTAGATAAAGTGATCTTAATTGGTCATTCAATGGGCGGAAAAACAGCAATGAAAATGACCGCACTTCAGCCGCAGCGTGTGGAAAAATTAGTTGTCATTGATATTGCACCTGTGGCTAATAGCAGTGCGGGACATGATGATGTGTTTCGTGGTTTGTTTGCCGTGAAAAAAGCGCAGCCACAAACTCGTCAACAAGCTAAGCCTATTTTAGAAAATGACATTGCCGAGCCTAGCGTGGTGCAGTTTATGTTGAAATCTTTTGAGCCGACTTCAAGCGAATATTTTCGTTTCAATTTGACCGCACTTTTTGAGCATTATGCGGAACTGATGGATTGGCAGGAAGTTTACGCTAATACGCCTACTCTCTTTATTAAAGGTGGGCTTTCATCTTATATTAAACCTGAATATACAGAAATTATTCTAAAACAATTCCCGAATGCAACCTCGTTCACTATCAATGGTTGTGGGCACTGGGTTCATGCAGAAAAACCTGATTTTGTGATACGTGCAATTGATAGGTTTCTAAATAAGAATTAATCGTTTTAAATGAGAATTATTCTATTCAAATGAGAATTCATTTATGTTATAGTTCGCACAAATTGTGGGGCTTTGATCCCTCATCTTTTTTCTACTCACCTAATTTTATTTCAAAAGGAAAGAACAATGGCAGTTGTCGGTTTATTTTACGGTAGTGACACAGGTAATACAGAAAACATTGCAAAAATGATTCAAAAGCAATTAGGTAACGAACTCGTTGATATTCGTGACATTGCAAAAAGCTCGAAAGAAGATATCGAAGGTTATGATTTTTTACTTTTCGGTATTCCGACTTGGTATTACGGTGAAGCACAAGCTGACTGGGATGATTTTTTCCCAACCTTAGAAGAAATTGATTTTACTGACAAATTAGTGGGTATTTTTGGCTGTGGCGATCAGGAAGACTACGCAGATTACTTCTGTGATGCGATCGGTACAGTACGTGATATCGTTGAACCACGTGGTGCGATTATCGTGGGCAATTGGTCAACTGATGGTTACACCTTTGAAGCATCAAAAGCATTATTAGACGACGGAAACTTTATCGGTTTGTGTATCGATGAAGATCGTCAACCAGAACTCACAGCAGAACGTGTAGAGAAATGGACGAAACAAATCTACGATGAAATGTGTTTAGCAGAATTGGCTTAACCATCTCTATTTAGCAAATTAATTAAGGGAACATTATGTCTGAAGAAAACATCAAATTACTCAAAAAAGCAGGGTTGAAAATCACCGAACCCCGGCTGACTATCCTTGCGTTAATGCAAGAACATAAAAACGAGCATTTCTCAGCTGAAGAAGTGTATAAAATCTTGTTAGAACAAGGTAGTGACATTGGTCTTGCAACTGTATATCGCGTGCTTAACCAATTTGATGAAGCACGTATTTTAATTCGTCATAATTTTGAAGGTAACAAGTCTGTTTTTGAACTTGCACCAACAGAACACCACGATCACATTATCTGTGAAGATTGCGGTAAGGTATTTGAGTTTACTGATAACATTATCGAACAGCGTCAAAAAGAAATCAGTGAGCAACATGGTATCAAATTAAAAGCACACAGTTTATACCTCTACGGTAAATGTAGCGATATCAACAAATGTGAAGAGAAAAAATAATTCTTGCTAAAAAACAAAAACCTTAGACCCAACGCCTAAGGTTTTTTATTATCTCAATCAAAAGTGCGGTCAAAATTGACTGCACTTTTTCCAATTTAAAAGAGAAAATTATTTTTTACCTAATTGTGGTAAAACGGAATCTTTCCCTGCAGTTAATAGACCTACTTGAGAGTAGATACTTAATTTTCCGCGTGTATCTGCTACATCTAAGTTACGCATGGTTAATTGACCAATACGATCGATTGGATCAAATGGTGCATTTTCCACTTTTTCCATACTTAAACGTTCTGCCGCATAAGTTAAGTTTGGTGATTCAGTATTTAAGATTGAATAATCATTACCGCGACGAAGTTCTAATGTCACTTCACCTGTAATCGCACGAGCCACCCAGCGTTGTGCAGTTTCACGTAACATTAATGCTTGTGGATCAAACCAACGTCCTTGGTATAACAAACGACCTAAACGTAAACCATTGATACGATATTGTTCAATAGTATCTTCATTGTGAATACCGGTGACTAAACGCTCATAAGCAATGTGGAATAATGCCATTCCCGGTGCTTCATAAATACCACGTGATTTTGCTTCAATAATACGGTTTTCAATTTGGTCTGACATGCCTAAACCATGACGACCACCAATACGATTTGCTTCTAAGAAAAGCTCTACTACGTTGTCAAATGTTTTACCATTTAAGGCAACTGGCACACCTTCTTCAAAACGAACAGTCACCACTTCTGGTTTCACTTGAACATTTTCATCCCAGAATGCTACGCCCATAATTGGTTTCACAATTTTAATGCCTGTGCTTAACTCTTCTAAGTCTTTCGCTTCGTGAGTTGCACCTAACATATTAGAGTCAGTTGAATAGGCTTTTTCTACCGACATTTTGTAGTCAAAACCATTTTCGATTAAGAATTTTGACATTTCAAAACGACCACCCAACTCATCGATGAATTGTTGATCTAACCATGGTTTGTAAATTTTTAAATTTGGGTTGGTTAATAAACCATAACGATAAAAACGCTCAATATCATTACCTTTAAAAGTTGAACCATCACCCCAGATATTGACATCATCTTCTTTCATTGCTGCAACAAGCATCGTACCTGTTACCGCACGACCAAGTGGTGTGGTGTTGAAATAGGTTGCTCCACCAGTAGAAATATGGAATGCACCACATTGAATAGCCGCAATCCCTTCATGGGCTAACTGCGCACGACAATCCACTAAACGCGCATTTTCCGCACCATATTCCATCGCTTTTTTCGGAATTGCATTGTAATCATCTTCATCGGGTTGACCTAAGTTTGCTGTATAAGCATAAGGTACCGCACCTTTTTGACGCATCCAAAGTAATGCAGCGCTGGTATCTAGCCCGCCTGAAAAAGCAATACCAACTTTTTGACCTTTAGGTAAATGTTGCAGAATCGTATTTGACATATTTTATTTCCTTCATTGTGGTTATGGTGAGTAAGTCTTTAAAAAGCGCGGTCAAAAATCACCGCACTTTTCTAACATATCATCGGGATTTGGATAACGATAAGAGAAGCCTAAATCTCGACAAATTTTATCTGCCATAATGATTCGTTTCGGATCCGAATCACTACAATCGAATTGTGGTATGGATAAATCATAAAATACCGCTGCTTTTGTGTAATATTCTGCTCGAGTAGGATGAATTGGCGCGCAAAGATGGTAAGTTCGCAATCCATTTGGATTCATGAGTAAGGTAGTAATAGCTTGAATGCAATCCTCTAGATGCACCAAATTAACAGGTGAATTACCCTGTTTTAAATTTCGTTTTCCTGCTAAGAATTTAACCGGATGGCGTTGTTTCCCAATTAATCCTGCAAGTCGAAGAATATCGCAATGAGATATTTCTGATTGGAATAAATACTGCTCGGCTTGTATCAGTGTTTTACCAATTTCTGTTTCAGCTGAAAGTTGAGAACTTTCATCAAATTGCCTCGAGATATCAGGAAAAACAGAAGTTGAACTGGTAAAAATCAAGTGCTGTACACCTTGTTTCTTTGCTTGATTAGCTAAAAAAGCAAGATGTTCACAATACTGTTGAGAAGAAAAACGGCTAGGTGGTAAGGTGATAATGAGAGCATCTACATTAAAAAGAGTGCAAATATGGTCTGGTAAATGCTTTATTTCATCAGAAAGAGAAAAAGGATAAGTTTCAATACCTAGCTGATGCAATTTTTGAGCATCCTCAGGGGATTGTTTTGATCCTTTTACACACCAACCAAGCTCTTTTAAGTGCAGCGCCAGCGGTAAGCCTAACCAACCTAAACCAACTATTGCAACAGATTTCATACTCTTTTATTTACAATATTTTATCCATAAAAATCCCTGCCATTCTAAAGCATAGCAGGGAGTTTGTTAATGTTATTTTGTTAATAAATCCAACGCCTCTTGATATTTAGCAACTGTTTTTTCAATCACTTCTTTTGGTACTTTAGGCGCTGGCGGTTGTTTATCCCAACCACTTTGCTCTAACCAATCTCGTACAAATTGCTTATCAAATGAGGGCGGATTTGTTCCTTCTTTATAAGTATCAAC
Source organism: Parahaemophilus parainfluenzae (assembly GCA_018369675.1). GTDB lineage: Bacteria > Pseudomonadota > Gammaproteobacteria > Enterobacterales > Pasteurellaceae > Haemophilus_D > Haemophilus_D parainfluenzae_AC. Next base: position 12,102 of record JAGZBU010000003.1, read on the forward strand.
TGACCAAAAACGACTAGAATCTGGTGTTAATACCTCATCCATTAAAGTGAGCGTACCATTTTCATCTAAACCAAATTCAAATTTAGTATCACAAATAATAATGCCTTTAGTCAGCGCATATTTGGCAGCCTCAGTATAAAGTGCAATCGCTTTTTCTCTGACTTGTGCCGCTAACTCTGCGCCAATTGCTTTTTCACATTCTTCATAGCTAATATTGATATCGTGATTGCCCACTTCTTCTTTGCTTGATGGTGTGAAAATCGGCTCTGGTAATTTACTTGCCTCAACTAATCCTTCTGGTAATTTCAAACCACAAATGGTGCCCGTTTGCTTATAATCTTTTAGCCCGCTACCCGTTAAATAACCACGCACGATAGATTCAATTTTTATTGGTTTCAAACGCTTACATACCACTGCACGATCTTTCACTAAATCAGCTTCTTCTTTTGGTAACACATCATAAACTGAATCGCTAGTAAAATGAGTCGGCATAATATGGGCTAACTTATTGAACCAAAAATTGGAAATTTGAGTCAGAATTTCCCCTTTGCGTGGAATAGGATCATCTAAAATCACATCAAATGCAGACAAACGGTCACTGGCGACCATTAACATCCGTTTATCATCGATCTCATAAAGATCACGCACTTTTCCCGAATAGATTTTTTTTAGACTAAGTTGTGTCATTGCTTGCACCTTTTATTATAAGAATAAAAAATCGGCACGTATTATACCTCATTTCTTACGCAAACGTTTGCTTTTTTATCAAAAATTTTTAAAGAAAAGAAATTACAGAGTCATACACCTAAATAAGCTATAGATAACAAAAGAAAAACAATTTAATTTGAGCTCAATCTGAAAATCAGCGACAATACACCATTATTTAAAACAGAAGAAACAAGACAAATGAGTTATCCATTAGAAGAAGTGAATAAACGTCGCACATTTGCGATTATTTCCCACCCTGACGCGGGTAAAACCACCATCACCGAAAAAGTATTGTTATACGGCAATGCCATTCAAAAAGCAGGCTCAGTAAAAGGTAAAGGCTCTGCACAACATGCAAAATCTGACTGGATGGAAATGGAAAAACAACGTGGTATTTCCATTACGACTTCCGTGATGCAATTCCCTTACAATGAGTGCTTAGTGAATTTATTGGATACGCCGGGGCATGAGGATTTCTCGGAAGATACCTACCGTACTTTGACGGCTGTGGATAGCTGCTTAATGGTTATCGATTCTGCAAAAGGGGTTGAAGAACGTACCATTAAATTAATGGAAGTGACCCGTTTACGCGATACGCCAATTATCACTTTCATGAATAAACTTGACCGTGATATCCGTGATCCAATGGAATTATTAGATGAAGTGGAAAGCATATTAAAAATCCATTGTGCGCCAATTACTTGGCCGATTGGTTGCGGTAAATTGTTTAAAGGGGTTTATCATTTATATAAAGATGAAACCTATCTTTATCAAAGTGGACAAGGCTCTACTATTCAAGAAGTACGAATCGTGAAAGGCTTAAATAGCCCTGAATTAGACGCTGCCGTAGGTGATGACTTAGCCCAACAACTGCGTGATGAATTAGAGCTAGTAAAAGGTGCAAGTAATGAATTTGATTTAGATTTATTCTTAAGTGGTGAATTGACGCCTGTCTTTTTTGGTACTGCATTAGGTAACTTCGGTGTCGATCATTTCTTAGATGGTTTAACCGAATGGGCACCTGCACCACAAGCTCGTCAAGCTGATACCCGTAAGGTTTCAGCAGAAGAAGAAAAATTCACTGGTTTCGTGTTTAAAATCCAAGCTAACATGGATCCAAAACACCGCGACCGCGTGGCTTTCCTACGCGTAGTTTCTGGCAAATATGAAAAAGGCATGAAACTTAAACACGTGCGTATTGGTAAAGATGTGGTTATTTCTGATGCGCTCACCTTTATGGCGGGAGATCGTACCCATGCCGATGAGGCCTATGCTGGTGATATTATCGGCTTACACAATCATGGCACAATTCAAATTGGCGATACCTTCACACAAGGTGAAGATCTGAAATTTACCGGCATTCCAAACTTTGCCCCTGAATTATTCCGTCGCATTCGTTTGAAAGATCCGCTTAAACAAAAACAATTGTTGAAAGGCTTAGTACAACTTTCTGAAGAAGGTGCTGTGCAAGTATTCCGTCCATTAAGCAATAATGATTTGATTGTTGGCGCGGTCGGTGTATTACAGTTTGACGTGGTTGTTTCGCGTTTGAAATCTGAATATAACGTTGAAGCCATTTACGAAACGGTCAACGTCGCAACGGCTCGTTGGGTGGAATGTGCGGATAACAAAAAATTTGAAGAGTTCAAACGTAAAAATGAGCAAAACCTAGCATTAGATGGTGGGGATAATCTCACTTATATCGCACCGACTATGGTAAACCTAAACCTTGCACAAGAACGTTATCCTGATGTGACCTTCTTTAAAACAAGGGAACATTAATTGCAATACGAAGTGCGGTCAAAATTTATAGTGAATTAAGTACCGCACTTTATGAGAAATAAAATGAAAAAACGACACTTCATCTGTATCGTTCTTATACTAGTTGTTGCATTCAGCTGGCGATGGCGTAATGTTTGTCGAGATATGGAATATTCGATGAACTCGACTAATCATTGTGTAAACCACAGTTTTCCAAAATTCAAGCGTAATATTTCTGTTTGTGCAGGTTTCATTCCTAATGGGTTTTCACTTAATTTGGGTTATCGTGCCACAGTTTTTGTGTTTGATCTTAATAAGAATTTGCTTGGCTTTTACGATCTTGGCGAAGAATACATGGATGGAATAGGAGATAAGTCTGGTCCATACGTCGATGAAGACACTTTTGATCTTGGCTTACTGGGACAAGGTAGTGAATTTGATACAACACCATGGTTTCATCGCCGATTAGAAGCAAAACTTATCGAGAGAATGTGTAAATAATATTTTAAACAAAAATAAAACAAAGTGCGGTTAAATTTAATCGCATTTTTTATACAAAAGAAATTGAAAAATAAGATGGCTGGGGTACTAGGATTCGAACCTAGGGATGCCGAGATCAAAACCCGGTGCCTTACCGCTTGGCGATACCCCAACTGAAATTCTTTGATTGGAAATAAAGAAGATTTTATTTAGATAGTATGGCTGGGGTACTAGGATTCGAACCTAGGGATGCCGAGATCAAAACCCGGTGCCTTACCGCTTGGCGATACCCCAACTACTATTTGACTGCAAGCTGATAAATGGTGCGGGACGAGGGACTTGAACCCACACACCTCTCGGCGCCAGAACCTAAATCTGGTGCGTCTACCAATTTCGCCAGTCCCGCAAACTTGGTGGCTACAGCGAGATTCGAACTTGCGACCCCAACATTATGAGTGTTGTGCTCTAACCAACTGAGCTATGTAGCCATCATTTGCTTTACCTTATCGGCTTTGCGGGGCGTATTATCCTGATTTGACCTATTCTCGTCAATCATTTTTTTGCAAAAAACGGATTTTTTGATTTAGTTGATTATAAATAAAACGCTTTTGCTATTTTTTGTTCACATCAAGAACGGAGATCATTCCAACAAAACGCTTCCAATGCAAGGTGTTAAATTGCCCTGGAATGTACCAATTAGATATTGTTCCATCAAGATATAAGGCGTCATGACAACCTATTTTCAGCAAACCTTGGCTTAAGGTATAAAGGTTAGGCTCACCTTTTATCGTCATCAAGAAAAGTAATTCATTTTGCTTCGTCAAACACACTGCATTGCGCTTATGATAGCTTTCTAGGCTAGCTCGAAATTGCGGATTCATTTTTCCATGAATAATCAACATCGGGCCTGATTGCAATGCAAAATCTGGTTTGAGTTTGCTTTTTTGATACGCAGCGGTTGTTAAAATATAGGGTTTATTTCCAGCAATGGCAAACACGCCATTAGGCTGCACATGGAAATTACCCTTACCTGATTTTGTATTTAACGCATTGAGCTCTTTTCCTTGCTCAATCCATAATCCTGCAGGCACATTATTCATGCTATAAATGCCTGCATTCATGACCATTTTCACGTTATAGCTATCTTCTAGGGCATTTTTGAGGCGCGTTAAACTTTGATAATCGTTACCTTCAGCATCTTTCCAATGTAGCTGCACTTCTTCAGGTTTAGCTTGGAAAATCCCGTAAGTAATATTGCCATCATTAAAGGTTCGATATTCAGCTAGGGCTGATACACTCATCAGTAGCGATGAGCCACCTAAAAGTGCGGTCAAAAATCTAATCGTTTTTTTCATTTAAAGGATGGGTTAAATGCAAAGCATTGGAAAAGGCATGCAAACCTTCCGCATTACCGGATTTCATCATGGCTTGCATGGTTTGGGTTGGTGCATGAATGAGTTTATTCATTAATTTATAACTTAATTCTTGCAAAATTTTTTCAGCATTCTCACCTTGTTGAATTTGGTGTAAGGCTTTTTCGAGTAATTCTTGTCGAGTATTCTCCGCTTCATCACGATAATGACGAATCAAATTAGAGAACTGATGAACCTTCAACCACTCGAAGAAATCCGTGCATTCTTGTGTAATGATGTCTTGCGCTTGCTCTGATGCTTGCTCACGTTGAGAAAGATTGCGTTGAATAATATCTTGCAAATCATCTACGGTGTAATGATACACACTTTCTAATTCCGAGACGTTTTCATCAATATCACGCGGCACCGCAATATCCACCATCAAAGTCGGTTTAAATTGGCGTGCTTTTTCCGCAATTTCAGCCATTGCTTTGGTGATTAAAACATTCGGACTGCCTGTTGAGCTGATAACAATATCCGCTTGATTTAGTGGTGTTTGCAACTCATCGAGAGAATACACTTCTATCGGTGTATTAGATGCTAAGTTTTCCACCAACTGTTCAGCGCGAGATAAAGTGCGGTTAGCAATCATCAATTTTTTTACACCATGGCGTAATAAATGACGGCTTACCAATTCAATGGTTTCCCCTGCCCCAACGAGCAAAATTTGTAATTCACGTAAAGATTCAAAAATTTGACGTGCCAAACTACAAGCTGCATAAGCCACCGATACAGCGCTTTCACCAATATTGGTTTCAGTGCGTACACGTTTTGCTGTAGCAAAGGTTTTTTGGAACAAACGAGAAAGCGTGCTTGAAAGCGGAATATTCGCCGCTTGATAATAATCTTCACTGATTTGGAACGCTTGTTTCACCTGTCCTAAAATTTGCGGCTCACCCAAAATTAATGAATCCAAACCACAGGCCACTCGCATTAAATGATTCGCTGCTTGTTGATTTTGATGTGTGTAAATACTCTTATTTAATTCATCGACAGAAAGCTGATGAATATTAGCAAACCAATTTGTACAGTTCGTTTGCCATTGCTTACACTCTTGGGGTGAAATTTGACGATGGTGAAGATAAATCTCTGTACGGTTACAGGTAGAAAGAATAACCGCACTTTCTGCCAAATCTTGTTGGTGAATTTGTTGTAAGGCAAGCTGCCGCTTTTCTTCAGAAAAAGCGACTTTCTCACGAACAGCAACAGAAGCTGTTTTATGATTAATGCCAAGAACAAGAAGGGTCATAAAAACCTAATAAAAACAACCGCACTTTTATGAATAGGCGGCTTAAGTAGAAAGTAAAAGTTTCGCTATTTTAATGAATTGTTGAGAATTGAGCAAATTTCAAGAGAAAAAACTCAAATAAATAACTAAAACGAGTTAAAACTTATCTTTAGCTAAACGCCATTGTGTAAATTCGTCTAAATTTTTTGCTTGTAAAAACGGGTTAATTTGTTTCTCTAATCCAATTGTTGTCGGCAAACTCGGCTTGCCCTCTGCCCGATAACGCTCCACTAAAACACGTTGATTTTCAATCGCACTTTTATCTGTCAATACGGTTTCCGCAAAAGCTAAATTGCCCAGCGTATATTCATGAGCCGGGCAAACCACGGTTTCATCTGGTAATTGGTTAAAACGTTGCATAGATTCAAACATTTGAGCAAAATTTCCCGTGAATACGCGTCCACAACCACCAGAAAATAACGCATCACCGCAAAATAGATGCCCATCCACCAAATAACTGACATGCCCTGCCGTATGACCACCGCTTGGCAAAACTTCAATATGATAATGTGCCGTATTAATCACACCACTATCCACGATATTGGTTGCCCCTTTATTTGCACATTCTGTTGGACCGAAAACAGGCACATTGGGATAATACTGCTTAAACTCCGCGACACCTTGCACATGATCATCATGATTATGGGTTAATAACACCGCTTCTACGTCTAACTTATTCGATTCTAAATACGGAATTAAACGGGTTATTTCTGGGATATCGATCACAATTACGGGGAAATTTTCTCGTCTATAAAGCCAAATATAGTTATCATTGAGTGCAGGAATAGGAACTAGCATAAATTACCTTATGAAAATAGGATTAACATTGAATTGGAAAGCCAAATGGCACAAACCACTTCTTTCACCTGAAAGTTGGCAAGCGTTACCACAAGGTGGAGCCTATTGTAACGTATTAACACATTATTTTGCCCAATGGACACCAAAAATTTTAGGCTATCAAGTTCTGAAAGTCGGTGCCTTAAGTGGCGAAATTGCCTTTGACTTGCCTTTACGCCATCAAATTGTGCTAGCTGAAAAAACAACACATTTTCCCACCGCACTTTTAAATGAAAGTGATAGCTTGCTCCAAGCATCGCCATTAGCCTTGCCTTTTATTGAAAAAGAAATGGATGCCTGCTTATTGGCAAACACCTTAAATTTTGCGCAAGACCCTCATCAAATATTACGTGAAGCACATCGTGTTTTAAAGGATGACGGCTGGATGTTCATCACATTATTTAATCCAATGAGTCCATTACTTTTCAAATCCAAATTAGGTGAGTTTAAATTCCGACAATATGCTACTTGGCGAGTGGTTGACTGGCTATCATTATTAAATTTTGATGTGATTGCAGAAGAAAGACTATCCATAAAACAAGAAAAGAGCACGCTCTGCTCTCCGCTCAGTGTTATCGTCGCCCAAAAACGAACTTATCCGTTAACACTGAATCCGGAGAAAGCACGGTCAAAAATGCCGGCGTTTTTAGAGCCGGCAGGTGCATTTAAAGAAATCAGAACAGAATGATTATTCTGTCACTTCTTTGATTACTGCTGAAGATGCATTATTCATTACAGACTCAACGCCTTTTTCTGCTGCAGCTTGAGAAGAATAATATTGGCTACGGCCAATTTCTTGGTGGTTAGCCGCTTTTAAAATGAAGTAAGGTTTGTCATTTTTCGCTACGCGATATTCAAAGTTTTTCGCATCCACACCATTTTTTTGTACTGAAGCAATACCGTTTTCAGCTGATGCTTTTGTTTTATAAAGTTCGCTAGTTAAAATAACTTGTCCGTTTGCTGCTTTTAAGTTGAACATAAATTGTCCGTCTTTAGCCACTTTTAATTCATAAAATCCTTGAGCCATAATGTCTCCCAATTGATTGATTTGTTTATAATTTTACCTACACAGAAAATGCCTTTCTGCGCCAGGCTAATTTACCCTTAAAAATAAAGGAAAACAAGAGCTAAAGCGTATAAATTTTATGCTTGATTAGCCCACTAAACTCCCCTATGATGCGGGAGCTTTTTATAACAGGAACAATTATGACTGAACAAACATTTATTCTCGGCAAAGATGCCGCACTTGAAGACAGTATTTCAAAATTTCAACAAAAATTGACCGCACTTGGTTTCAATATCGAAGAAGCCTCTTGGCTTAATCCTGTACCAAATGTCTGGTCTGTACATATTCGTGATAAGGATTGCCCACAATGTTTTTCTAACGGTAAAGGTGCAAGCAAAAAAGCAGCGCTAGCCTCTGCATTAGGTGAATATTTCGAACGTCTTTCCACCAACTATTTCTTTGCCGATTTCTATTTAGGGCAAGAGATTGCCAATGGCGATTTCGTCCATTATCCCACTGAAAAATGGTTTCCAATTGAAGATGAAGCCCTTTTACCAAAAGGGATTTTAGATGATTATTTATGGGATTATTTCGATCCAAATCAAGAACTAACCCCTGAATTGCTTGTGGATCTGCAATCCGGTAATTACGATCGCGGTATTGTCGCGATGCCTTATGTGCGCCAATCCGATCAAGAAACCGTCTATATTCCACAAAGTATCATTGCGAATTTGTACGTCTCTAATGGGATGTCCGCTGGTAACACAAAAAATGAAGCACGCGTGCAAGGGCTTTCAGAAGTTTTTGAACGTTACGTAAAAAATCGTATTATTGCAGAAGCAATCAGTCTTCCTGAAATTCCAAAATCTGTGATGGATCGCTATCCATCCATTCAAGCCTCTATTGCAAAATTAGAGGAAGAAGGCTTCCCAATTTATGCCTTTGATGCGTCACTAGGTGGCAAATATCCTGTCATTTGTGTTGTGTTGCTTAACCCAAATAATGGCACTTGCTTTGCTTCTTTTGGTGCACATCCAAACTTTCAAGTGGCATTAGAGCGTACCGTAACGGAGCTTTTACAAGGTCGCAGCTTAAAAGATCTCGATGTATTCTCGCCTCCATCATTCAATAATTATGATGTGGCGGAGCATGCTAACCTTGAAACACACTTTATTGATTCTAGCGGTTTAATTTCTTGGGATTTATTTAAAAATACGCCAGATTATGAATTTGTAGATTGGGATTTCTCAGGTTCAACGCAAGAAGAATATGAAAACTTGATGGCAATCTTTAATGCAGAGGAAAAAGAAGTCTATATCATGGATTACAACCATTTAGACGTTTACGCTTGCCGCATTATCGTACCAGGCATGTCTGATATCTATCCTGCTGATGACCTCATTTATGCCAATAATAATATGGGTATGGACTGGCGTGAGATCTTATTGGATCTACCACACCATCATCATGATGCTGAAACTTATGAAGAATTATTAGCAGAATTAGATGAGCAAGATATTGACGACGCTACACGCGTTCGCGAATTTATCGGTATCGTTGCACCAAAAGCAAGCGGTTGGACAACATTACGTGTTGGTGAACTTAAATCCATGCTTTACTTAGCATTAGGTGAATTAGAATTAGCCTTAGATTGGGCAAACTGGACGATGAATATGAACAGCTCTGTATTTACACCAGAGCGTGCAAATTACTATCGTGCCTTAATCAGCATCATTGAATTGCATTTAGACAATACTCGCGATCCACAACAATATCGCACTGTATTTGAAAGAATGTATGGCAAAGAAGCTGTTCAACAAGCTTGGGCGGCAGTAGCAGAAAAAGGTAACCCGTTCTATAACTTGCCAGCCAGCGATGAAACGCTTGAAAACTTCAAAGAACACCAAGCTTTACTTGGTGCTTATGCGAAATTACAAAAAGCCAAACGAGAAAATTGGAAATAGGCAATTTTCTCTCAATCATAAGGCGGACTTCATGTCTGCCTTATTTATTTCCACATTAAAAAACTGCTTTAAAATCAACCGCACTTTTCACACAAAAATGCTTAAATTTATGCTATAATCCGTCACAATTTTTTGATCAAAAAAGGAATAAAAATGACGGATTCAATCCATTCCTCTATTACCCCAGTCAATATTGAAGAAGAACTAAAATCTTCTTACCTTGACTACGCCATGTCGGTGATTGTTGGGCGTGCTTTGCCTGATGTGCGTGACGGTTTAAAACCGGTGCATCGACGTGTGCTTTTCTCCATGGATCAATCTGGCATCACTGCCGGCAAAAAATACGTAAAATCTGCCCGTGTGGTAGGTGATGTAATCGGTAAATATCACCCGCACGGTGATTCTGCGGTGTACGACACCATTGTGCGTATGGCACAGCCGTTCTCATTACGCTACATGTTGGTAGATGGGCAAGGTAACTTCGGTTCAATCGACGGTGATGCCCCAGCGGCAATGCGTTATACCGAAGTCCGTATGCAAAAAATCACCCAAGCGTTATTAACTGACTTGGATAAAGAAACCGTGAATTTCTCGCCTAACTATGATGGCGAATTAATGATTCCAGACGTATTACCAACCCGTATTCCGGCACTTTTAGCAAACGGTTCTTCCGGTATTGCGGTAGGGATGGCAACGAATATTCCTCCACACAACTTAAATGAAGTTTTAGATGGCTGCTTGGCTTATATTGATAACGAAAACATCACTATTGATGAGTTAATGCAATATATTCCTGGCCCAGACTTCCCAACAGCGGCATTAATTAATGGCCGCAAAGGGATTGAAGAAGCTTATCGCACTGGTCGCGGCAAAGTGTATGTTCGCGCTCGCGCTAGCGTAGAAACCACAGATAAAGGCAAAGAGCAAATTATTGTGACCGAATTGCCTTATCAAGTGAACAAAGCCAAATTAGTGGAAAAAATTGCTGAGCTTATCAAAGATAAAAAAATCGAAGGCATCAGCAATATTATCGACCTTTCGAACAAAGAAGGGATCCGCATTGAAATTGACATCAAACGTGATGCCGTAGGCGAAGTGGTATTAAATCACCTTTATGCTCTGACCCAAATGCAGGTAACCTTCGGGATCAACATGGTGGCCTTGGATCACGGTCAACCACGTTTATTCAACTTAAAACAAATCATTGAAGCTTTTGTGATGCATCGTCGCGAAGTGGTGATTCGCCGTTCTTTATTTGAATTGCGTAAAGCCCGCGAGCGTACCCATATTTTAGAAGGTTTAGCGGTTGCAACATCAAACATCGATGAAATCATCGACATTATCCGTCAATCGAAAGAGCGTAAAGAAGCGGCAGAAAAATTAATTTCTCGCCCTTGGAAACTCAACAATGAGATCTTAGGCTTACTTGATGCAGCGGCACGCCCAGCTGAATTAGCCGCTGAATTTGGTATTCAAGGTTCTGATTACTACCTTTCTCCAGAACAAGTTGATGCAATCTTAGAACTTCGCTTACACCGTTTAACCGGTCTTGCTACCGAAGAAGTCATCAATGAATACAAAGAGTTATTGGTTAAAATTGCAGAACTTCTCCACATCATCAACAGCCCTGAACGCTTGATGGAAGTAATTCGTGAAGAACTTGAACAAGTACGTGCACAATTCGCCGATGAACGTCGTACCGAAATCACTGCAGCTTCCGGTGATATTGATTTAGAAGATTTAATCGCTCAAGAAGATGTGGTGGTGACCCTTTCTCACGAAGGTTATGTGAAATATCAACCGCTTACCGACTACGAAGCTCAACGCCGAGGTGGTAAAGGTAAATCTGCAACGAAGATGAAAGATGAAGACTTCATCGAAAAACTCTTAGTGGCGAATACTCACGATACGATTCTCTGTTTCTCTAGCCGTGGCCGCTTATATTGGTTGAAAGTCTATCAATTACCACAAGCTAGCCGTGGTGCGCGTGGTCGTCCAATTGTCAATATTCTACCGTTACAAGAAAACGAGCGTATCACCGCAATCCTGCCAATCTCTGCTTATGAAGAAGATAAATTCGTGATCATGGCAACCGCTGGTGGTATTGTGAAGAAAATTGCACTAACCGAATTCAGCCGTCCACGTTCCAGCGGCATCATCGCCTTGAACTTACGTGATGAAGATGAATTAATCGGCGTCGATATCACCGACGGTTCTAACGAAATCATGTTGTTCTCTTCTCAAGGTCGCGTAGTGCGTTTCGCTGAAAGCGCAGTCCGTGCAATGGGTCGTTTAGCAACAGGTGTACGCGGTATTAAACTCGCTCTTACCAATGATATCGCTGACGATGAAAGTGCGGTCGAAATTGAAGATGTTTCTGACGATAATGCAGAAGAAACACTCGATCTCAACATCGATAAAGTCGTATCCTTAGTTGTGCCGAAAAATGATGGTGCAATCCTTACGGCGACACAAAACGGTTACGGTAAACGTACACAATTAAGCGAATACCCAACCAAATCGCGTAATACCAAAGGGGTGATTTCGATTAAAGTGAGCGAACGTAACGGTAAAGTCGTTGCAGCGACACAAGTAGAAGAAACCGACCAAATTATGCTTATCACTGATGCAGGTACCTTAGTGCGTACTCGTGTAAGTGAAGTAAGTATCGTTGGCCGTAACACCCAAGGGGTTCGTTTAATTCGTACCGCAGAAGATGAACACGTAGTCAGTCTTGAACGTGTTTGTGATGTGGATGATGAAGACGAAGGCACTGAAGATGTGACTTCTGAAGAATAATTGATCTCCCATTAAATAAAAGCCCCGCGTTTTGATTCGCGGGGCTTTTTTATTGGCATCTAAAAATCTCTTTTAGAGATCTATTCTATTGATGAAAACTACTCGCCCTCTTCTAATTCATCAGCCATTGCAGCCAAGATTTCACGGGTTAAATACGCCAATGAACGATAGAAAGGAAGTGTTGCATAAGTTTCCACTTGGGTTAAGAATTTCGCTGCACAAGGTAATAAGAAATCACCGAATAAATCCTGTTGAGCGGATAGCGATTCCGTGTTGTCTTCTAACCAAGAAGCCGTAAGCAATAGCAAAGCGAAATGATCGACATTCTCTGCCTCAGGCACATTACGCGCATGACGGAAATCCACAAAACGTTGCACATCCATATCATAACTTGAAATAGCCGTTGGTACGTTACCGTTTGGACCAAACAATTTTTGATATTCTTGATCAAGCAACGTTAAATCAATTTTCATTTGTAAATTATCAATGGCCGCTTCGCTTTCTTTATCTGTAGAGAGCGCCCACACTTGACTTAAACCTTGTTGCTGCAACCAATCAAATACCCCACTCAAAATTGGATCTGTGGGGCTGCGATAAAATAAATTGCCAAATAGGCGGCTTATTAAAGAAAAATTATTCACTTGAGTTTCTGACATCTGTTTGCTTTCCTATGATTGTGCTCACGATTGAGCTAAAAGTGCGGTCAATTTTGCCGTTGTTTTTTCGGCGGCTTCGTCAAGCATCGCTTGGCGAGCAGCATTATCGATAATATGAATATCACCGAACAAAGTATAATCCACATTCTCAATACCACAATAATTAAATAACCCATTGATCAAACAATGATTGAGGGACTTATCCACGCCGTATTCTTGATATTTTGCTACGCTGCTACCAATAGTGATAAATTGTTGCATCGCTTTACCTTGAAGCAGACCTTTGGATTCGCCATTTTCTGTTTTATAAGCAAAACCATGACTTAATACACGATCCAAATAGCCTTTTAGCATCGCTGGAAAACCCATCCACCATAAAGGATAAACCATCGTAATCAAATCTGCTTGGCGGATAAAATCATGTTCCTGCTGAATTTCGGCTGGGATAATCCCCTTATTGGCCGATTGCAATTCTTCAAAGGAAATAATCGGATTAAATTCCATGGTGTAAAGATCGCGCAAATGGGTTTCAACACCAAGTTGTTGGCTTGCTTTTACAACACGATCTACGATGGCACGACCAAAACTTTTTTGGCTATTGGGATGTGCAAAAATAATTAAATGATTCATTCCGTTACCTTTTTCACTAACAATGTGATGCCATCAACGCGTTCTACCACCACTAGATCATTCACCGCTAAATGCTCACCTTGAATACGCCATGTGGTATCGCCAAAGGCACCACGACCAATCCCATTAGAACCAATTTCTAATACCGTGCCTTTTTTACCTAACAAAGTATGATCTCGTTGGTTTAAAGTTGTACGTGATTGGTCCTGATTATCTTTGCTATGTTGATATTTCCACCAGAGCAACGAGAATATAATCGCTAAAATCGCATAAAAAACGGCTAACACGGTTAAGGATAAACTCGGTACTAACGCCATTACGCCTGCAGCCACAATCGCAGCCAAGCCCCACCACAATAAAAATACGCCGGGCACGAGGGTTTCAGCAATTAACAATACAAAACCTAATACCAACCAATGCCATACCGACCAAGTTGTTAACCAATCAGCCATATCAACTCCTTGAGAGAAAAAGTGCGGTCATTTTTAACCGCACTTTAAGAAATTACGCTTTTTTGTCGCCTTTTAACAGTTCGGCAATACCCGCTACCGAGCCGATTAAATTACCGGCTTCAAGCGGCATCATGACCACTTTGCTATTTGGTGAACCACCGATTTGTTTTAAGGCTTCTGTGTATTTTTGTGCGATGAAGTAATTGATCGCTTTGGTATCACCGCTGGCAATCGCTTCTGATACCATTTGAGTTGCTTTCGCTTCCGCTTCTGCTGCACGTTCACGCGCTTCTGCTTGTAAGAAGGCTTCTTGACGCTCCCCTTCCGCTTTCAGAATTCGGGCTTGTTTTTCCCCTTCTGCACGTAAAATTTCCGCCTGACGAATACCTTCCGCCTCCAACACTTCCGCACGTTTATTACGTTCCGCTTTCATTTGTGCGTTCATAGAATCAATCAATTCACGTGGTGGACGCACATCGCGAATTTCAATACGGGTGACTTTAATCCCCCAAGGATTGGTCGCTTCATCCACAATTGCCAATAAACGACCATTAATGGAATCACGTTGAGAAAGCATTTCATCCAATTCCATCGAGCCTAGCACGGTACGAATGTTGGTCATGGTTAAATTGATAATCGCCTGTTCTAAATGATTCACTTCATAAGCTGCACTGCGAGCATCAATCACCTGGACGAAACAAACCGCATCAATGGATACGTTCGCATTATCCTTAGAAATAACTTCTTGTGAGGGAATATCTAATACCTGTTCCATCATATTGATCTTACGACCAACACGATCCACAAACGGCACCACAAAGTTCAAGCCAGGCATTAAGGTGTGGGTATAACGCCCAAAACGCTCAATCGTCCAGTTATAACCTTGCGGTACAGTTTTAAGTGCCGAAAATAGCACAACAACAACTAATACAATAAAGACGATTGCGGCAATAGATAAGCCTTCCATAGATTGCTCCTTAATGATGAGGAAATATAAGAAAAGTCTATCAAATTAGACCGCACTTTGTATATAAATATATTTATCGTTTTCTCTTATAAATTCAAAAAGATGCGTAATGCAATTCGGAGCATCTAAATCTTGATGAGAGACAAATAAGAGCTGCGTTTCACTATTATTAACAAGTTGTTCAATAAAATGTTTCACTAGCTTACGATTTAATCCATCAAGTCCTTGAAAAGGCTCATCTAAAATTAAAACAGGCGGATGTTTCACCATCGCTCGTGTGATTAAAAGCAAACGTTGCTGCCCCCAAGAAAGTGAACGAAATGGCGTTTTTGCTAAATGAGTCAGATTTAAACGAGCTAACCACTGCATGGCTTTCAAACGAATTGCCTCTGGTACTTGTTGATAAATCCCTATACTGTCAAAAAAGCCCGAAATAATCACATCAAGCACAGAACAATTCACGCGATAATCTAAATGCAGTTGGCTACTTACGTAACCAATTTTTTGTTTAATATCCCAAATCGTTTCGCCTGAGCCTCGTTGTTTACCAAAGATCACCACATGATTCGAAAATGCCTGAGGATGATCGCCTGTAATCAAAGAAAGTAAGGTTGACTTTCCTGCACCATTTGGTCCTTTAATCCACCAATTTTCATGAGGTTGAACAACCCAGTTTAAATGATCCAAAATCACTTTATCGCCATACTGAACCGTGACATTTCGGAGCTCAAAGTGCGGTTGGTTTCCAGGCAGTTTTAGTAATGGTGACGCTGGTTCTGGCAACGCTACATCAACAGATTGCTCCGCATAAACTAATTGTTGATAAATACTTTGTTGCTCAATGGATTGGCGTTCACCTTCTAATACTAACTCTAAATTTTCCAACATGGCTAAATGAGTGGACTGTTCTGGAATATCCGCTAGACGATTAACAATTAGAACGATTGCACATTCTTTTTTCAGTTCGTTCAGCATCGCCATCCAATCTTGCACAGATTGCTGATCTAGCCCTTCAAAAGGTTCATCTAAAATTAATAGGTCGGGCTTTTGTAATAACGCTTGTGCCAATAATACTTTACGCGTTTCCCCAGTGGAAAGTTTGATAAAGAAACGATCTAAGAGATAAGTAATCCCTAATTTTTCTGCAATCTCTTCGCAAAAATCTAGCGATGAACTGCCATTTAAGATCATTTCCCTTGCGGTTTTACCAAAAAAATCTGGATCGGTATCATCATTATTTAAATTCTTTAATGTTGCTTCAAGAATTTCACGTTGTTTTTCAAAAGAGAAGGATTGAACCCGTTGAAAGGAATTATGATACTTCCCTTCCTGCAAAGACAATTCATTTTGCAAAGCGAGAGCAAACGCTGATTTTCCACTCCCATTACTGCCTACCACAACCCAATATTGTCGTGGCTCAATCGCAAAGTGCGGTAAGTTTAAGGTCTGTTTTTGATGAAGTTCAAATTTTGCTTGCTGAATTAAAAGTGTCATTCTCTTTCCCTTAAAAACAAAAGGCGAGCAATTTGCCCGCCTTGTCAGATTCATTTAATTAGCCGTTTTTACGTTCTTCTTCCATACATACTGCCGCAGTAAATAATACGTCAGTTGAAGAGTTTAATGCGGTTTCTGTTGAGTCTTGTAAGATACCAATCACAAAACCTACACCGATCATTTGTGCCGCGATGTCATCACTGATACCAAATAAGCTACAAGCTAATGGGATTAATAATAATGAACCACCTGCCACACCAGAAGCACCACATGCACAAAGCGCCGCAACAATACTTAATAATACAGCACTGACAAAAGATACTTCTATACCTAATGTATGAACAGCCGCTAACGTTAATACAGTAATAGTAATCGCTGCACCCGCCATATTGATATTCGCACCTAATGGAATTGCCACAGAATAGGTTTCTTCATCAAGATTTAAGCGTTTTGCTAATTCAATGTTTACTGGAATATTTGCCGCAGAACTACGAGTAAAGAATGCAGTTACACCACTTTCGCGTACACAAGTCCAAACTAATGGATATGGGTTACGACGGATTTTCCAATAAACGAGAATTGGGTTTAGCACAAATGCAGTGAATAACATTGTACCGATTAACACGAATAGTAAGTGTACATATCCACCTAACGCCGCTAATCCTCTGTCAGATAAAGTTTCAGCCACTAAACCGAATACACCGAAAGGCGCAAAAGAAATAATGATATGAACAATTTTAGAAATGCCTTCTGCAAAATCAGCCACCACTTGTTTAGTTGCATCAGAAGCATGACGAAGTGCTAAACCTAAACCGATAGACCATGCTAATACACCGATAAAGTTTGCTTTAAAAATCGCATTTAATGGGTTATCTACCACGTTCAATACTAAAGCAAGCATCACTTGGCCAACAGATTGTGGTGCCGAACTTGCATCTTCTTTTACCGCAAGTGCAACCTCTGACGGGAATGCCATACTTGCAATTACCGCAGCAACAGCGGCTAAGAAGGTTCCCACAAGATAAAGCACTACGATTTCTTTCATATTGCTTTTAGAGCCCACTTTCTTATTAGCCAGTGCAGCCATAACAAGGAAGAAAATCAAAATTGGTGCAACTGCACGTAATGCTTTAACGAAAATTTGACCCAGCACACCAAAGCTAGATGCAAGATCAATGCCTGATGAATTTTTAACACTCTCATTCACCAATGCAACAAGGATCCCGAGTACCAAACCAACAGCAATTCGTTTTACCAAATTACCTTGGAAAAGAAAATGAAATAAACGTGATGTATTCATAATAATTTTAAATAAAGATTAAGTTGAACTTCAGATCGTTACGATCCACCGAAACAGACTAAAGATAGCTTAAATTTTGTTTAAAAGAAAATTTTTTCTTTATCATTTTATTAAAAAATTGAACTTTTTAAGCCTGGAATGAATTTTTTCTAAAATTTTCGCCTATAAAAAAATTTTTTCTATGCCCTATTGACATACTGTATCTAACCACAGTATATTACACCTGTATAAACAACCAATGATTAAAAACACACTAACTAAAAGGAACACAAGATGATGAACTACGCAAATACAGTTGCACAAAATGATATGACGTTTTCTTATCATCCTATGCCATTTTTCAATGATGTTGAAAGCAAATCGACATTTAATAAAAAATTAGATCTCAACCTTTATTGCATCAAACGTCCACAACAAACGTGTTTTATTCGTGTAACGAATCCGAATATGCTTGCTTGGGGAATTGAAATGGGCGATATGTTAGTGGTTGAAAAAAATGACAGCCTTTTCATCGGTGATCTTGTAGTATTGGAAAAACAAGATGAATTCCATATTTATGAATTTGCCGGTGTAAGCGGTAATGAATTTGTATTCATGGCATTAGATTCCAAAGTGGAGAATATTAAAACAACACAATGGACAAGCCTACCATTGGTTGGAACAGTAACAAATACCATCCATCAAATGAAACCAAGAAGAGATTTAATGAAATTTGCGGCTTAATCCAATAAACAGATAATCTACGCAAAGAAAAAGTGCGGTTAATTTTAACCGCACTTTTTGTTGAAATAAAAAATTGTTATTACATCACTCGACGTGATTGTGTGTAAGTTCTTGCCCAGTAATCTTCATCTAATGAACTAATTGTTACACCTTGGCTTGAACTTGCATGCATAAATTGGTTGTTACCAATATAAACGCCCACATGATTGTTGCGACGGAAGAACACTAAATCACCTTTACGTAATTCATGTTTTTGGATTTGGCGACCTAAATAGCGTTGTTCTGAGGTTGAACGTGGAAGCTCCATGCCGTAAGCATCGAGAAAAGCAGTTTGCATAAATGCAGAGCAATCAATACCATGTTTTGAAGTGCCCCCCATTCTGTAACGAGTACCAACCCATTCGTTATAAACTTGAGCAAGCGCTTTATCACCAATTAAACCTGATTTAGGACGGTTAGTTCTTAATTTAGGGTAAACGCCCCCTTTTTTCCCATCTAAACCAGCAATCAAACCCGTTAACTCAGCATCATCACTTTCACTAATCATGCCGTTTTGTGCCTGCCCCGAGTTGTTAGAGCAGGCTGTTGTCAAAACAGCCAAACCTACAATAATCAAAATCTTCTTTAACATAGCTTTTAAATAATAAAAAAATATAAAAACAAAACTGGTCGGATTTTATCAAAAAGTCATTATGCCCGCCAGTTTTTATTGAATTTTTATGCAATTTTGTGAGTGAGATCTCAAAAAAAATAAGGACTACTCAATCAGCAGTCCTTAAAATAACTAAATTTGATTATTTTTTCTTCGCTTTTGCATTTGGAAGATCGGTAATTGAACCCTCAAATACTTCAGCTGCAAGACCCACAGATTCATGAAGTGTTGGGTGAGCATGAATCGTTAATGCGATATCTTCCGCATCACAACCCATTTCGATCGCTAGACCGATTTCACCTAATAATTCACCACCGTTAGCCCCCACGATAGCCCCACCAAGTATACGGTGAGTATCTTTATCAAAGATTAATTTGGTCATACCTTCTGCACATTCAGATGCAATTGCACGACCAGAAGCTGCCCAAGGGAATTTCGCGACTTCGTAGTTTAAACCTTCTTGTTTACATTCTTTCTCAGTTTTACCTACCCAAGCCACTTCTGGTTCAGTATAAGCAATAGAAGGAATAACTTTTGGATCGAAGTAATGTTTTTGTCCTGCAATCACTTCTGCCGCAACGTGACCTTCGTGAACACCTTTGTGGGCCAACATTGGTTGACCAACGATATCACCGATTGCAAAGATATGAGGCACATTGGTACGCATTTGCTTATCAACATGAATGAAACCACGTTCATCCACTTCAACACCTGCTTTACCTGCATCGATCAATTTACCGTTTGGTGTACGACCGATTGCCACTAACACTGCATCATAACGTTTAGTGTCATTGCATGCTTTACCTTCCATTGAAACATAGATACCATCGTCTTTTGCTTCAACTGCAGTCACTTTAGTTTCAAGCATTAACTTGAATTTTTTCTCAACTTGTTTGGTGTAGATTGCAACAACATCTTTATCTGCTGCTGGAATTACTTGGTCAAACATTTCAACCACTTCAACTTCAGAACCTAATGCATGATATACAGTACCCATCTCTAAACCGATGATACCACCACCCATGATTAACAGTTTTTTCGGTACTTCTTTTAATTTAAGTGCATCTGTTGAATCCCAAACACGTGGATCTTCATGTGGAATGAATGGTAATTGAATTGGGCGAGAACCCGCTGCGATAATCGCATTATCGAATTTGATTGTAGTTGGTTTACCATCACGATCACGTGCTACTAATGTATGTGGATCGGTAAACGCCGCTAAACCTTCAACAACGGTAACTTTACGTTGTTTAGCCATGCCTGCAAGACCGCCTGTTAATTTAGCCACAACCGCTTCTTTACCTGCGCGCACTTCATCTAAATCAATGCGAGGCTCAGCGAAATACACACCGTTTTTGCTTGCATGTTTTGCTTCTTCAATTACTTTAGCAACGTGAAGTAATGCTTTAGAAGGGATACAACCTACGTTTAAACATACCCCACCTAATGTTGAATAACGTTCAACAAGTACTGTTTCTAAACCTAAGTCCGCACAACGGAATGCCGCTGAATAACCTGCAGGACCAGCACCAAGTACCACAACTTGGGTTTTAATTTCTTTACTCATTTTTACCTCGTAAAAACGTTCAAATTTTTGACCGCACTTGCGATCCTTTCTGTAAGATGTGAGCCTAATTACTCACATCTTACCGTGTTAATTACATCACCAAACGACGTAAGTCAGCTAATACGCCATTGATATAGCTTAAGAAACGAGCACCATCAGCACCATCGATCACACGGTGGTCGAAAGATAATGATAATGGAAGCATTAAACGTGGCTCAAATTCTTTACCATTCCAAACCGGTTGCATTTCTGATTTAGACACACCTAAAATTGCCACTTCAGGTGCATTTACGATTGGCGTAAAGTGAGTTGTACCAATACCACCTAAACTTGAAATAGTGAAACAACCACCTTGCATATCTGAACCGGAAAGTTTACCGTCACGTGCTTTTTTGGAGACTTCCATTAATTCACGAGAGAGTTCGATAATACCTTTTTTGTTCACATTTTTAAATACAGGTACAACAAGACCGTTTGGTGTATCTACCGCTACGCCAATGTTGATGTATTTTTTAAGTGTTAATTTTTGACCGTCTTCAGAGATAGAGCTATTGAAACGTGGGAACGCTTCTAATGCTTTCGCTACCGCTTTCATAATGAACACAACAGGTGTAATTTTCACATCCAATTTTTGTTTTTCAACAATCTTGTTCTGTTCTTTACGGAATGCTTCTAAATCGGTGATATCGGTACGATCGAAGTGAGTAACATGTGGAATCATTACCCAGTTACGATGTAAGTTTGCACCAGAGATTTTGTTGATACGGCTTAATTCAACTTCTTCCACTTCACCAAATTTGCTGAAGTCAACTTTCGGCCATGGTAATAAACCTAAGCCCGCACCGTTTGCCACACCATTACCCGCTGTTGCAGAAGATACAGTGCCTGTTTCAAACGCTTTAACAGCGGTTTTCACGTAAGCTTGGATATCTTCTTTTACTACGCGACCTTTACGACCCGTACCTTTTACGCGATCAAGGTTAATGCCGTATTCACGCGCTAAACGACGAATCACTGGAGTTGCATGTGCATAGCCCGCGCTTGCGACAACTTGTTCTTGGCTTAAGCCAGATACATTACCTGGTTGTGCTACCGGCGCTGCTGCAGGTGCTGCTTGGGGCGCTGGAGCTGCTGCCGCTGGAGTCGCTGCTGGAGCAGGTGCTGCACCCGCCACTTCAAATTTCATAATTAATGAACCAGTTGAAACTTTATCACCTGATTTCACTAAAATTTCTTTTACCACACCCGCAAACGGAGCTGGCACTTCCATTGAGGCTTTATCGCCTTCAACGGTAATTAAAGATTGCTCTTCAGAAACGCTGTCGCCAACTGCAACCATGATTTCAGTTACGTTAACTTCATCACCACCAATATCAGGTACATTCACTTCTTTAATGGCTGAAGCTGTTGGTGTTGGTGCTGCTGCAGGTGCTGCCGCCTGTTGAACTGGCGCTGCGGCTGGTGCTGCACCGGCTACTTCAAATTTCATGATTAATTTGCCTGTAACAACTTTATCGCCCACGTTGATTAAAATTTCTTTAACTACGCCAGCAACTGGAGCAGGGACTTCCATTGATGCTTTATCACCTTCAACATTGATGATTGATTGGTCAACTTCAACAGTATCACCGACTTTCACCATAATATCTGTCACGTTTACTTCGTCTGAACCGATATCTGGTACATTGACTTCAACTACACTTGCAGCTGCTGGTGCGGCTGTCGGCGCAGGTGCTGCTGCCGCTGGAGCTGGCGCTGCCGCATCCGCTGACTCTAAAATAAGCATTGGTGTGCCAGTTGTGACTTTATCACCCACTTTTACTAATACTTCTTTTACCACACCGGCTTCTGGTGCTGGTACTTCCATTGAGGCTTTATCACCTTCAACATTGATAATGCTTTGATCTGCAGTAATGGTATCTCCTACTTTCACCATCACTTCTGTTACGGTAACTTCATCACTACCGATATCAGGAATTTGAATTTGTTTTGACATGTTATCTTACCTTTAAAAAACGCAGTTAAAATCAACCGCACTTTATTTGTAGATGATCCTGTGCGTTTTGCGCACAGGATGTTTTTATTAAGCGTAAAGCGGGTTTAAAACTTCAGTTTTTAAACCAAATTTCGCGATTGCATCAGCCACGACTTTCGCATCAAATTTGCCTTGTTTTGCAAGCTCATGTAATGCTGCAACCACAACATAACGCGCATCCACTTCGAAGTGTTCACGTAAGTTTGCACGGCTGTCTGAACGACCGAAACCATCAGTACCTAATACGTGGTAGCTTTGTGCAGGAATAAATGCACGAACTTGTTCTGCGAACAATTTCATGTAGTCAGTTGCCGCAACAGCCGGTGCATCATTCATGACTTGTGCAATGTAAGGTACACGTTGTTTTTCAGTTGGGTGTAACATATTCCAACGTACAGCATCTGCACCTTCACGAGCAACTTCAGTGAATGAAGGCACGCTATAAACATCCGAGCTTACACCATATTCATTTGCAAGAATTTGTGCTGCTTCACGAACATGACGGAAGATCGCACCAGAACCTAATAATTGAACATGGCCTTTGTTGTCTTTCGCTTCAACGGTTTCAAATTTATAAATACCTTTACGAATACCCTCTTCAGCGCCTTTTGGCATTGCTGGTTGTTCGTAAGTTTCGTTTAATGTGGTGATGTAGTAGAACACATCTTCTTGTTTTTCACCGTACATACGATTGATACCGTCTTGTAGGATAACTGCCACTTCATAAACGTAAGCTGGGTCATAAGACACACAGTTAGGAATAACAAGAGATTGAATATGGCTATGACCATCTTCGTGTTGTAAACCTTCACCATTTAATGTTGTACGACCAGAAGTACCACCAATCATGAAACCACGTGCTAATTGGTCACCTGCTGCCCACATTAAGTCACCCACACGTTGGAAACCAAACATTGAGTAGTAGATGAAGAATGGAATCATCGGAAGATTATTTACAGAGTATGAGTTTGCTGCTGCTAACCAAGATGATGCTGCACCTAATTCGTTGATACCTTCTTGTAATACTTGACCATCTTTCGCTTCACGGTAGTAGGCCACTAAATCACGGTCAGAAGGTACATAGTTTTGACCATGTGGGTTGTAAATACCGATTTGACGGAATAAACCTTCCATACCGAAAGTACGCGCTTCGTCAGCGATAATTGGCACAATTTGTTTACCAATATTTTTATCTTTCAATAAGGTATTTAAGAAACGTACAAATGCCATTGTGGTTGAAATTGGACGCGCTTGTTCTTCCAATAATGGAGCAAATTCTTCCAATGATGGCACTTTAAATTCAGTGGTGAATTTTGGTAAACGTTTTGGTAAGTAACCGTTTAACGCTTTACGTCTGCCGTGAAGATAATTGTATTCTTCCGAACCTTCTGGGAAGGTGATATATGGATAGTTAGGGATATCTTCATCTTTAATATCTAATTGGAAATGATCACGGAAAGATTTTAAGCTTTCGAGAGACATTTTTTTCGATTGGTGTGCAGTGTTTTTACTTTCTGCTTCAGGAATTTTATAACCTTTAACCATGTGCGCTAAGATCACAACAGGTTTACCTGCAGTTTGCGCTTTATGGAATGCAGCATAAAGTTTTTCTGAATCGTGACCACCACGTCTTAATGCCCAGATTTCATCATCTGTCATATCTGCTACTAATGCAGCGGTTTCTGGATAACGACCGAAGAAGTGTTCACGAACGTATGCACCATTCTTAGATTTGAAGGTTAAATAGTCACCGTCAACTACTTCCATCATTAATTGGGTTAATTTGCCGGTAGTATCTTTTGCAAATAATTTATCCCAGCCACTACCCCACATGACTTTGATCACTTCCCAGCCTGCACCAGCAAATAAACCTTCTAATTCTTGAACGATTTTGCCGTTACCCGTTACTGGACCATCTAAACGTTGCAAGTTACAGCTTACTACGAAGATTAAGTTATCTAAGCCTTCACGTGCTGCGAATGTTAAATCACCTTTTGCTTCGATTTCGTCCATCTCACCGTCACCAAGGAAAGCATACACTTTTTGATCTTTGGTATCTTTTAAACCACGGTTATCTAAGTATTTTAAGAAACGAGCAGTACGGATTGCATTTACTGGACCTAAACCCATCGATACTGTGGAGAATTGCCAGAATTCAGGCATTAATTTCGGGTGTGGGTAAGAAGAAAGACCTTTACCAGGTTCACATTCCTGACGGAAATTATTCATTTGATCTTCAGTAATACGACCTTCAATAAATGCACGAGCATACATACCTGGTGCCGCGTGGCCTTGGAAGAAGACTAAGTCACCGCCGTTTTTATCTGTAGCAGCTTTGAAGAAGTGGTTAAAACAAACTTCATACATGCTTGCTGCAGATTGATAAGTTGAAATATGACCACCTAATTCAAGATCTTTTTTCTGGCCACGTAATACCGCCATGATCGCATTCCAACGTACAGCACTACGAATACGACGCTCAATAGCTTTATCACCTGGGTATGCTGGCTGTTCAGAAACAGGGATGGTATTAACATAAGGGGTTGTTACGCCACCTTTTGCAATGTTCACACCACCATTACGTGCCTGATCGATCACCTGATTGATGATGTAATGCGCACGCTCTGCGCCTTCGGCACGAATTAATGAATCAACAGCTGACAACCAATCTTGTGTTTCAATTGGGTCAATATCGTTTACTAAGGTATCTGACATAGTCTTTCCTTATTTTACTGAGTGAAAATGAAGTTTGGTCATGACCAAACACGAAAATCAAGCTTGTTAATCAATGTTACAAACATTTAACAAATCTTGTAAATTTTAGAAGATTTTTTGCAAGAAAGATAGTAGATTTTCACTGTTCTCACGCATTTCTTCCTGTTATTGCAATAGTCTTCATTAAAAGTGCGGTCATTTTTAAAGGATTTTTGGGTTTAAATTAAAGCATACTTTATATATTGCATTCCTTACCCGCTTTGATCTAAAGTGTTCGCATGCTTTTGAGCTTTTTAGAGGACAAAATATGAACACGACAACTCGCCCAATCTTTTCTCATAAACGAATAGCGCTCGTTGCACATGATAGCTGCAAACAAAATCTGCTCAATTGGGTAAAGAAACACAAAGAAGCACTCGCTCCCCATCAACTTTATGCGACGGGTACAACTGGCCATCTATTAGAAAGAGAAACGGGACTCAAAATAGCCTCGCTATTAAGTGGCCCGATGGGCGGCGATCAACAACTTGGCGGACTGATTGCTGAGAAAAAAATTGATATGATGATTTTCTTTTGGGATCCGATGAACGCCGCACCACATGATCCCGATGTAAAAGCCCTTATGCGTATTGCAACTGTTTGGAATATTCCTGTGGCAATTAATCAAAGCACCGCTGATTTTCTTTTAACATCAAACTTATTTGATCAAGAAATCAATATTGATATCCCCGATTATGAAGGATATTTAAAAGCACGTTTAAGTTAACCAAATAAAAAGGAGATAAATCACTTTATCTCCTTTCTGTTTATTTACTCGTTAATTACTTACCCTGCATTGCCGCGCTCATGATTAACATAAACAGCACGCCTTGCACCTGCTCTTCTGGAATCACTTGACCATTAAGTTTTAATTCACCTTTTTCGAGTACTAAGGCAAGCGTCACATTTTTATCGTTATTCACCACAATATTTTGTGCTGCTGCTTGTTTGGCTTGCTCTTCAATTTTCTCTTTAATCAACGCTTTATCTTCTTCTGGAGAAAATTGTGTCAGGATTTTTTCTGCTGTCGCTTTATCTACATGAATATGCACCGCAAAATCCGTAAATTGTTTATATAAACTTCCTTTCATTAAATCAAATTTTGGATCTTTCGCTAATGCCACATTGAGATCTAATGACACTTTACCTTGATTGTCCGAAATTGATACTGGGTTGAGTTTAAGTTGAGGCTGATTATTAAAAATAGCCATACCATGCTCTTCAACCCATGAACTTAAGATTTCAGATACCACTTCATCATTCACATTTTTATCATCTCTAACAGACTTAAATACCGTGAAAACAGCTTCAATCAACGCATTTGCTGCGTTTGCTTCAATATGATTTAACTCGCTATTGTTAGTTAACTTCCCTAACTCTTTTCCATCTAAAACAAATGAATCTACTGCACTCTCACTTTTTAAATTTACAAAATCACCATTAAGTGAAATATCAGATGTGGCTTTTAAGCCTTTTTCAATAAGAGAAGTCGTTTTTCCAGCATAGTCCGTGCTCGTCATTTCGAAGCTTTCAGTTGAATAAGAACCTTTCCCCGTATAAATGTAAGCCCATTTTGTAGGATTGAATGAAGCAGCCAATTTCATACCCTTCATCTTCGTTTTTACCGACTTAACTGCAGTAGCGTCCTGGCTATTTTCCCCATCTGTACTACTAGGGCCTAAATCAGCAGTCACTTCGTCTAAGGTCATGTCATATTTCCCCGCTCGATCTTTATCTACATCAAAACCAATGTTGATATTTGACCATGAGATCTTATTTTGTGGTGAGTGAGGATCTGTCATTCCCCCTGCTGCTAATTCAACTTTACCTTTTGTTGCTAAACTATAGCTAGTTGAAGCTTGATATTGAACAGGTTTATCTGATTTAAGAAAATCAAATAGCGGCTGAGTTGTTTCATTTTTACCAATCACACCTTGTGCTGAAAACATTGTTGGTACGAAGTTAAATTTTTCCAACTGATTAAGTGGAAATGGTCCATGATAAAGCTTAGTTGAAAGTGGGATAGTAAATACTTGTCCTTCTTTCGGTAAAGAAATAACTACTTCATCTTCCACTTGAGAAGTAAAGAAACTGCGATCAAATTGCTTATTTTTATAAACAAGATTCACTGAATCTGGCAAACCTAAACTTTGTAATTTTTGGTTCGCTAATTCAATTTGACGCAAATATTCAGTTTGTGCTTTTTCCCCAGTAAACCATGCACCACCGATGCCGACAATACCGAGGGCAACAATGACACCTAATGCTACAGTTGATTTTTTCATTTTGATTCCTTTGCTAACTAATAGATGATTAAAATTGCTGGCAATTTATCACAAATCACAATTTTTTTCTTATTTTTAAAAAATAATTTTATATCACCCCTTGAACTTCTCATCTCTGGACTTATTTTGTAAAACAAGAACGGAAATGACCGCACTTTAAAAGGAAGAAAAAATTTTAAATCTTGCCTCTTGAAATGCGAAAAAGTATCCACATCTTATTCATCGTAACAATTTACAACGAATTTAAAATTTAAGTAGGAGTAACAACATGGGAAAAATTATTGGTATTGACTTAGGTACAACAAACTCTTGTGTCGCTGTAATGGATGGTGATAAACCACGCGTAATTGAAAACGCAGAAGGCGATCGTACTACCCCGTCAATTATCGCTTATACAAATGATAACGAAATTTTAGTGGGTCAACCGGCTAAACGCCAAGCAGTGACCAACCCGAAAAATACATTATTCGCAATCAAACGTTTAATTGGTCGTCGTTTTGATGATGCTGAAGTAAAACGTGATATCGACATTATGCCATTTGAAATCACCAAAGCAGACAATGGTGATGCATGGGTAAATGTAAAAGGTGACAAACTTGCACCGCCACAAATTTCTGCAGAAGTATTGAAAAAAATGAAGAAAACTGCAGAAGACTTCTTAGGTGAGCCAGTGACTGAAGCGGTAATCACTGTTCCAGCATACTTTAACGATGCTCAACGTCAAGCAACTAAAGATGCAGGTCGTATCGCAGGCTTAGAAGTTAAACGTATTATCAACGAACCTACAGCTGCAGCATTAGCTTACGGTTTAGATAAAGGTCAAGGTAACAAAACTATCGCTGTTTATGACTTAGGTGGTGGTACATTCGACTTATCTATCATCGAAATTGATGAAGTAGGTGGCGAAAAAACCTTCGAAGTATTAGCAACCAACGGTGATACTCACTTAGGTGGTGAAGACTTCGATAACCGTGTAATCAACTACTTAGTGGATGAGTTCAAAAAAGAACAAGGCGTTGATTTACGTAATGACCCACTTGCAATGCAACGTTTAAAAGAAGCAGGTGAAAAAGCGAAAATTGAACTTTCTTCTGCACAACAAACTGATGTGAACTTACCTTACATCACTGCAGATGCTACAGGTCCTAAACATTTAAACATTAAATTAACTCGTGCTAAATTAGAATCTTTAGTAGAAGATTTAGTGGCGAAATCACTTGAACCTGTAAAAGTTGCATTAAACGATGCTGGCTTAAGTGCATCACAAATTGATGATGTTATCTTAGTGGGCGGTCAAACCCGTATGCCATTAGTACAACAAAAAGTAGAAGAATTCTTCGGTAAAGCACCTCGTAAAGATGTGAACCCTGATGAAGCCGTTGCTATCGGTGCAGCAGTTCAAGGTGGTGTATTAGCGGGTGATGTAACTGATGTATTATTGTTAGACGTAACGCCGTTATCTTTAGGTATCGAAACCATGGGTGGCGTGATGACTACCTTAATTGAGAAAAACACGACGATTCCAACTAAAAAATCGCAAGTATTCTCAACAGCAGAAGATAACCAAAGTGCAGTAACCATTCACGTGTTACAAGGTGAACGTAAACAAGCATCAGCGAATAAATCTTTAGGCCAATTCAACCTTGAAGGCATCAACCCTGCTCCACGCGGTATGCCACAAATTGAAGTAACCTTTGATATCGACGCTGACGGTATTATCCATGTTTCTGCGAAAGATAAAGGTACAGGTAAAGAACAACAAATCACCATCAAAGCCTCTTCAGGTTTAAGTGATGAAGAAATTCAACAAATGGTTCGTGATGCAGAAGCAAACGCTGAAGCAGACCGTAAATTTGAAGAATTAGTACAAGCTCGCAACCAAGCAGATCACCTTGTACACAGCACACGTAAACAATTAGAAGAAGCAGGTGACAAAGTTCCAGCTGAAGATCGTGCAGCAATTGAAAGTGCATTAAGCGATTTAGAAACAGCTGCGAAAGGTGAAGATAAAGCGGCTATCGAAGCTAAACTTCAAGCACTTGCAGAAGTTGCTCAAAAACTTGTTCAAGCTGCACAACCGCAAGCTGATGCACAACAAGCTCAAAGCAACAGCAAACCAAATGATGATGTTGTTGATGCTGAGTTTGAAGAAGTGAAAGACAACAAATAATTTCACTTTAACCTAAATCAAAGGGCGTAGCGATACGCCCTTTTGGCATATTCATTAAATGCCATTTTTCCTGACTTTATTTAAAAAAGTGAAGTCAGGAAAAATAAACCCGGAGGATAAATGGCGTTAAAACTCTACCCAATCGTACAACAACGCTTAAATAACAACATAGCAAATGAGATAATCTCAGCCCTTTGGCAAAACAATCTTGATAAACTACCACAAGGCCACTGTTGTTATGGCATCTATTTTAATTATGCTACGAATCACCTAGCAGACTATGATTTTGCGATTGCAAGTGAAGTAGTATTAGAGACAGATATTCCGGTGATTGAAATTGAAGATTTGAGTTTCTACGAAGTTTTTCGTTGCAAAGTAGATGAAATTTATCAAACATGGCAACTAATCTGGAAAAAAGAACAACAAGGTTTACTTAAGCGGGCTTATTCAGTGGATTTTGAAAAATACCACTCTGATGGTTTGGTAGAAATTTATATCGCTGTTGTACCACATTGCTAAGCTCAAAAGTGCGTAAAATTTTATAAAAAACGACCGCACTTTACCCCAAAACAAACACAACTTAAAGGAAAAAACAATGAAATTCGAAACGAAATGCCTCCATGCTGGCTATAGCCCTAAAAACGGTGAGCCACGTGTTCAACCTATCGTACAAAGCACGACTTATACCTACGATTCTGCAGAAGAAATTGGCAAGTTATTTGATTTACAAGCTGCTGGCTATTTTTATACTCGCCTAGCAAACCCGACAACTAATGCAACTGAAGAAAAAATCACGGCACTTGAAGGTGGCGTGGCAACAATGTGTACTGCTTCAGGTCAATCTGCGGTTTTCTATGCAATGTTGAATATTTTAGAAGCCGGCGATCATTTCATTTCCTCTTCTTATGTGTATGGTGGTACTTACAATTTATTTGCCCATACATTCAAAAAAATGGGTATCGAAGTGACTTTTGTGGATCAAGATTTACCACTTGAAGAACTCAAAAAAGCGATTCGTCCAAATACAAAAGCCGTCTTTGCTGAAACCATTGCAAACCCCGCTTTACGCGTGTTGGATATTGAAAAATTTGCTGCCTTAGCGAAAGCTGCAGAGGCGCCATTATTAGTTGATAACACCTTTGCAACGCCCTATTTTTGTCGTCCAATCGAATTTGGCGCAAACGTGGTCATTCACAGCACATCTAAATATTTAGATGGTCATGCTATAGCCTTAGGTGGCTCAATTACTGATGGTGGTAACTTTAATTGGAATAACGGCAAATATCCGCAATTAAGCACGCCAGACCAAACTTATCATGGTTTGGTTTACACAGAAACTTTCGGCCCTGCGGCTTATATTGTCAAAGCACGCGTGCAATTAATGCGTGATTTAGGTGCTACACCAGCACCACAAAATAGTTTCTTATTAAATGTGGGTATGGAAACTCTTGCGCTTCGCATGCAACGTCATTATGAAAATGCACAGGCTGTAGCCGAGTTTTTAGAAAAACATCCGCAAGTTGTTAAAGTGAATTACCCTGGCTTACCAAGTTCGCCAGATTATGCCCTCAAACAAAAATACTTACCTAACGGTTTGTGTGGCGTTATTTCCTTTGAGATTAAAGGTGATAAAGAAACCGCGGCAAAATGGTTAAACGCATTGCAAATGACCTCTCGTGAAGTACACGTAGCCGATATTCGTACTTGTGCATTACATCCAGCGACTTCAACACATCGCCAATTAAGTGAAGCTGAATTAGAAAAAGCGGGGATTTCTGCAGGACTTATTCGCTTTTCTTGCGGTATTGAAAATATTCAAGATATTTTAGCTGACTTAGAGCAAGCATTCGCAGCAGCAAAATAAGTCATAAATTAACGAATTTACCCTTGATATTTCTGACTTCGACATTATTTTTATTCTTAGGTATGTTGTTAACTCAATACCATACAATAACAAAATAAAATTTTTTAAATTTATATTTTTAAACGGAAAACGAAAACATTATGGCAAAGAAAGATTATTACGACGTTCTTGGTGTTGAACGTGGCGCAGATGAAAAAGCAATTAAACGTGCTTACAAAAAACTCGCCATGCAATATCACCCTGATAGAACCAAAGGTGATAAAGCCAAAGAAGAAAAATTTAAAGAAATCCAAGAAGCCTATGAAATTTTAGGTGATAAAGAAAAGCGTGCTGCTTACGATCAATACGGCCATGCAGCCTTTGAACAAGGCGGTATGGGAGGCGGTGGCTTCGGTGGCGGATTCAGCGGCGCTGATTTCGGTGATATTTTTGGAGATATGTTCGGTGATATCTTCGGCGGTGGCGGACGCGGTCGTCAGCGTGTAGTACGCGGTGAAGATTTACGTTATGACATCCAAATTACGTTAGAAGAAGCCGTAAAAGGTACAACCAAAGATATCCAAATTAATACTCTTGCTCACTGTGATAGCTGCGATGGTACTGGCGCAGAAAAAGGATCAAAAGTTGAGACATGCCCAAGCTGTCATGGTTCAGGTCGTATTCGTCGCCAACAAGGTTTCTTCGTAACTGAAGCGGTTTGTCCTACTTGTCATGGTTCTGGTAAGAAAATTGAAAAACCATGTAAAAGCTGCCATGGCGAAGGTCGTGTTCACAAGAAGAAAAATCTTTCCGTTAAAATCCCAGCAGGTGTGGATACCGGCAACCAATTACGTTTAAGCGGCGAAGGTGCAGCGGGCGAAAATGGTGCACCAGCAGGTGATTTATATGTGGTTATTCATGTTAAAGAACATCATATCTTTGAACGTGATGGCAATAACCTCTACTGCGAAGTGCCAATCAGTTTCTCAATGGCTGCGTTAGGTGGTGAAATTGAGGTCCCAACCTTAGACGGTAAAGTGAAACTCAAAATCCCTGCTGAAACCCAAACAGGCAAACTCTTCCGTATGCGTGGTAAAGGGGTGAGCTCTACACGTAGCGGCTACGCAGGGGATCTGATTTGTCGTGTGGTGATTGAAACACCAGTGAACTTAAATAAAGAACAAAAAGAATTATTAGAAAAACTGGAAGAAAGTTTGAAAGGACAAAAATCGCATAGTCCGAAATCTTCAAGCTTTTTAGACGGTGTGAAGAAATTCTTTGATAACTTAGGTAAGTAAGCCTAAACAAAAAGTGCGGTCAATTTTAAAACTGTTTTGAAATTGACCGCACTTTTACTTTATACGACTGAAATGGCTTTTATTTGTACATAAACATCCATGCCTTGAGCAAAATGTAATTCATTAAACGCCCATTTACTGATACTTGCCCAAACTTTATGCCCTTCTACCAATACCGCAATATCAATGCGATTCTCTTGCGGAACAATTTGTACAATTTGCCCACGTAAGATATTACGAATACTCGTTTGTTCTGGCTTGCTGAGAGTGAGTGATACATCGGAACTATAAATACAGACGCGCACTTTTTCATTCGCTTGATGATGCACTTCGTTAATCCAAAGCTGTTGTTTGCCTAAAGAAAGTGCGGTCATTTTATAGATTGGATTATGCAAATAGACAGGCAACGCCAACACACTACTCTGCTCCGATTCACCTTTCCAAGGGGCAAATAACGGACTGTTCCAGACATTTTCTAAGGTGTCATAGGCTTTCACTTTGCCATTTTCCATCAACACAACGCGATCGGCCAAACGTAATAATTCGTCCAAACTGTGCGTCACATATAAAATCGGCACATTAATTTCTTTAGATAAACTTTCTAAATATTGCATAAGCTCACGTTTGCGAGGCACATCTAAAGCAGAAAGCGGTTCATCCATTAATAAAATATCAGGATCAGTTAATAAGGCTCGCCCAATCGCCACACGTTGTTTTTCGCCTCCCGATAAAGTCAGTGGATAGCGTTTGAGTAATGGCTCAATACCAAGTAGCTGAACGATATAGTCAAAATCTTCACGGCTGACATGCTTCATGCCATAACGTAAATTGCCTTTGACGTTGTAATGCGGAAATAAACGAGCGTCTTGGAATACATAACCAATTTTGCGCTGATGCACAGGAAGATTCTCATCATTCTCCACATCCACCAAAGTGCGGTCATTTAAACGAATAAATCCTTGATCAGGATGAGTTAAACCGCTCACTAAATTAATTAATGAGGTTTTTCCCGAACCCGACAATCCAAAAATAGCCGTCACACCTTGAGTTGGCAGTTGCAGATCCGCACGTAAGGTCAGGCGACCTAATTGTTGCTGTACATTAATGTGTAACATCGCCTTGCCCCAATTTTTTCTGCATCCGTTTGCTCAATGCTTCGGAAAGCAATAAAGAAATTAATGAAAGGATCACCGCAAACAAGCAAAGGCGTGCTGTTTGTGCTTCTGCGCCTGGTGTTTGGATAAATGAATACATCGCTAAAGGAATGGTTTGGGTTTCCCCCGCAATATTAGATACGAAGGTAATGGT
This sequence comes from Parahaemophilus parainfluenzae, assembly GCA_018369675.1. Classification (GTDB taxonomy): domain Bacteria; phylum Pseudomonadota; class Gammaproteobacteria; order Enterobacterales; family Pasteurellaceae; genus Haemophilus_D; species Haemophilus_D parainfluenzae_AC. The sequence continues at coordinate 46,491 of JAGZBU010000003.1, forward strand.
TGCGCCAAATTCCCCTAAAGAGCGAGCAAAACCTAATACTAAACCCGCCAATACACCTGGGAGAGAAAGGGGCAACGTGATTGTAAAAAAGACTCGCCAAGGTGAAGCGCCAAGTGTTTGTGCTGCTTGCTCTAATTTAAAATCAATGCTTTCCAAGGAAAGACGAATCGCCCGCACAACCAATGGAAATGCTACCACCGCGGAAGCTAATACCGCCCCCTTCCAACTAAAGCCAAAGGATACACCAAACCATTGATATAAATACTTACCGATAAAACCGTTACGCCCCATGGCGACTAATAATAAATAACCGATTACCACCGGCGGTAACACCAAAGGCAGATGAATAATCCCTGTGATTAGCGACTTACCGTAGAATTCCTTACGAGCCAGCAACCAAGCGATAAAAATTGCGAAGGGTAAACTCCAAAGCATAGAACTCAATGCGACACTCATGCTTAAGTGAATCGCATCCCATTCCATCGGGCTTAATTGAAACCAAGAGAGCAAAATATTTCCTTGTGTATATATCGATATGACGAAATTTCTTTAGAGATAACAAAAAGGACAGTTTCCTGTCCTTTCTTTATAAAGTCTGAGCTCATTATTTCACAGAGAAACCATATTCAACAAATATTTTTTTCGCTGCGCTCGATTCTAAGTAGTTAAGGAAATCACGAGTATCCGCATTGTCATGATCTTTTAAAATCGCGACTGGATATTCAACCGGTTTATAACTATCTTTCGGGAATACACCTACTGCTTTCACGTCTTTACTCACTTTTGCATCAGTGCTATACACGATACCATAAGGGGCTTCAGCGCGTTCAACTAAGGCTAACGCACCTCGTACGTCTTTCGCTCGCGCTAATTTATCTTTAACTTGATCCCATAAATTTAATTTGGTTAATGACTCTTCAGCATATTGTCCTGCAGGAACATGCGCAGGATCACCCATAGATAAATAGCTGTCTTTTAAGCCTTTGATCCATTCACCTTTGGCAATATCCACTGAATTAGCGGCACTTTTGGCTGGTGCAATTAACACTAATTCGTTGCCAGCTATGACTTTCTCAGTCTCTTTAACAGTAAGATTCTTATCTGATAAATATTTCATCCATTTGTTGCTAGCTGAAATAAATAAGTCTGCTGGTGCACCTTCTTCAACTTGTTTTGCAAGGGTGGAAGAAGAAGCAAAAGAGAAAACGACGGTATTATTTGGCTTTTCAGTTTGGTATTGATCTGCAATTTGTTGTAACGCATCAGTCATTGAAGCGGCAGCAAACACAGTCACTTTTGCTGATACAGCAAAAGATACACCCATACCCGCAATTAAAAGTGCGGTTGCAAATTTAGTTAATTTCATTATTTATCTCCTATATAAATGAAACTATATATAAAAAAATATACTACGAATGAATTATAACTTGAATTTTTAAATAAGCATACAGAAAAACTTAAAGATCAAGTAAAATAAACAGAATTGTGTATTAGGAGGAGATGATGAAACAAACTGAAATTTTACTGACGATCAAACTTCATCAAGAATTATTTATTGATCCAAAACGTGTTCGCCTCTTAAAAGAAATTAAAGAATGTGGCTCAATCAACCAAGCAGCCAAAAACGCCAAAGTAAGCTATAAAAGTGCTTGGGATCACCTTGAGGCAATGAATAAAATCAGCCCCAAACCGCTTTTAGAACGTAATATCGGTGGGAAAAATGGGGGCGGTACCTCATTAACCACTTATGCCGAGCGTTTACTGCAGCTTTATGATTTGCTCGAACAAACGCAAGAGCACGCCTTTCATATTCTGCAAGATGAGACGATCCCGCTAAACAGCCTACTTTCAGCAACGGCAAAATTCTCCTTACAAAGTAGCGCGCGCAATCAATTTTTTGGTAAGGTGGCAAGCCAACATATTGTGGATTCCCGCTGCATTGTTGCAGTAAATATTCAGGATTTAGCTCATCCATTACATGTTTCGATCACAATGCGTAGTGCTGAACGTCTCAGACTGATAACTGAAAAAGAAGTGATGGTCATGTTTAAAGCCCCTTGGGTGAAAATTAGCGCCACCCCATTAGAAGAAAAAAATAACCTTTTCCAAGCGACGATTCTTTCAATGCAGAATGAAGAAGCCATTGTGCAAATAAAGGACAGCTCAATTGAATTTTGCGCGAGCATTCATAGCAAAGATGGTTGGAAAGTGGGACAAGAAGTCTGGTTACACGTGGATCCTGAACAGATTATTTTAGCCACATTGAAATAATCCTAGAAACAAAAAGTGCGGTTAAAATTAACCGCACTTTTTTATTTTCGTTTATAACGCAATCTCATCAATCGAGCGTCCAAAACTTGGCAAAAAAACCTGTAAAAAATAATCCATTTCTTGGCTGTGCCATTGTTCCATTAAATTTTCTAAGCGTTTTTTCGCTGTTTTAAATTCATGATTACCATGCTCTAATTCAAATTGAGCTTTAATATAGGCACAAATCAAATCCGCTTGTTTTACTAAATGCTTTTCTTCCGGGCTAAATTGCTCACTATCTAAATATGGTGCAAAACTCTCTTGCAATTCAGTCGGGAGCAAACTAATTAAATGCAATTCTGCAGCTGCTTCAATATCTTTATAAGCATGCGTTATTTCAGAATTGAAATACTTAATTGGGGTTGGCAAATCACCCGTAAAGATTTCAGAGGTATCATGATACATCGCCATCACCGCAATACGCTCAGGATTCACTTCCCCACCAAAAAAGCGATTTTTAATAATGGCTAAGGCTTGTGCCACAAAGGCAACTTGCAGGCTATGCTCCGCCAAGTTTTCCTTTTCAATATTGCGCATCAATGACCAACGCTGAATTAAGCGAAGACGATCTAAACAAGCAAAAAAGTGACTGGTTTTAACTTCCACAATATATCCTTAATTAGACGGTAACTCTTCAATAATCACGGGGAGATCAATCACTTTACCTAAGCGAGAAATGGTAACGATGACTTCAGTATTCGGTTTAGTATCACTGATAATTTGCATCATTTCACGAATAGACAGGTTATCTTGTTTATTTAAACGTAAAATCACATCACCTACTTGGATGCCCGCTTTCGCTGCAGGGCTATTGGCGGTCACGCCTGTAATCACGATACCACCATTTGAATTAGCGGTAATTTCACTTTGTACCCCAAAATAACCACGAATCACGCGTCCATCGCGAATAATTTTATATAACACATCATTGGCAATACTAATTGGAATCGCAAAATTTAATCCTTCTGCAATTTCATTGGCTGTTTTACCAATACTTAACGTGCTGATCCCTACTAATTCGCCTGCAGAGTTAATCAATGCTCCACCAGAGTTACCACGGTTAATTGATGCATCTGTTTGAATAAAGTTTTGACGACCTAAAGAATCCCCTACGGCACTACGCCCTACCGCGCTGATAATCCCTTGGGAAACACTTTGACCGAGGTTATACGGGTTACCAATAGCCAGTGCAATATCACCAACTCGTACTTGGCGTTCTTTATTTTGTGGAATGGTAGAAAGATTGGTTGCTTTGATTTTTAATACCGCAAGATCCGTCAAATTATCCGAACCGATTAAATTCGCTTCATAAATATTGCCGTTTTGCAGTGCCACCACAATTTGATCGGCATTTTGGATAACGTGTTTATTGGTAAGAATATAACCGTCTTTGGTCATAATCACGCCAGAACCTAAGTTATTTACCTGTAATTGATCGCTATCATTAATGCTGGCAGAAGAAAAAGATCGGTTGTACACGTTCACCACAGCAGGCGAAGCAATTCTCACGGCACTATTGAACGAAACGATATCATCAGCAGAGAAGAGACTGCTGTTATTGAGCTTAGGAACGGCAAATAAAATAACGCCTGCCGCAGCAAGCCCCCAAAGGGCGGAATGGAAAAGTTTTTTAAACATTTTTATTCTTTTATTAATAAGTTAGGTAAATAACTGAGCTTTAAATCATCCCCAATTCTTTCACATTCTTGCAATTGCCACAATGGGGCATCCGCAAGTTTTTCCAAATGCGGGAGTTGGCATAATCCTCGAGCTTTATCTCCTAAGAGTTTCGGGGCGACATAAATAATTAATTCATCTACAGCATGTTGTTCAATCAAGCTACCCGCTAAATAGGCGCCCGCTTCAACCCAAATGGAATTCACTTGTCTCTTACCTAATTCTGTCATCAATAGATCAAAATCATAGTTTTCTGGCAGTAGAATTTGCTCACAGAAATCCGGGAATACAGACATATCTCGTGGAATTGAACCCACAAGCCAAACTGGCGAATGGGTATGGAATAATTGATGGTTTGGTTGAACTCGATTTTTAGAATCTAAGATGATGCGAATAGGCTGACGCACAGTATCTTCAGCATATTCCGCTTTTAGAGCATCGGGAAATTGATTCCAACGCACGTTCAAACTTGGATCATCGGCTAACACGGTAGCACTTGTAGATAAAAGTGCGGTCGCTTTGGCTCGCATTTTTTGTACATCCGCACGAGCTGCGTCACCTGTAATCCATTTGCTTTCACCACTCGCCATGGCTGTGCGACCATCTAAACTCATGGCTAATTTTAGCTGCACATAAGGCTTGCCAGTTCGCATACGTTTGAGAAAACCTTTATTTAAGGCTTCTGCTTGTTCGTTCAATAAATTGACCGCACTTGGTATGCCTGCATCGGCTAACATTTTTAAGCCCTTGCCGGCCACTTGAGGATTAGGATCGACCATGGCTGCGACAACTCGACTGACCCCAGCTTCAATTAAACCTAATGCACAAGGCGGTGTGCGTCCATAATGAGAACAAGGTTCAAGCGTCACATAAGCCGTTGCGCCTTTCGCGTTCTCACCAGCATCTGCCAACGCCACACGTTCTGCATGAGGCTGACCGGCTTTAAAATGAAACCCTTTCCCGACAATTTTACCGTTTTTAACCAACACACATCCTACAGATGGATTAGGCGTAGTGGTGTACTGCCCTTTTGCCGCAAGCTCAAGAGCCAGTTGCATAAATTTCACGTCATCAGGGGAAAAGGTGTCACTCATACTAATCCTTTAAGCTTTCAATTTCTTTGGTAAATTCATTGATATTATCAAAGCTCAAATAAACGGACGCAAAACGGATATACGCCACTTTATCTAATTCTTTCAGCTCATTCATGGCTAATTTGCCTACGAGATGGCTTGGCACTTCGCGCTCACCCGTCGCACGTAATTGGATAATAATATGGCTGATGGCTTTTTCCACATCATCCGAACTTACAGGGCGTTTTTCTAATGCATGTTGAATACCGCTACGCAATTTATCTTCATTAAACGGCTCGCGTGACCCATCATTTTTAATAATTTTTGGCACCACTAATTCGGCTGTTTCAAAGGTGGTAAAGCGTTCATGACAATTCCCGCATTCCCGACGACGACGCACTTGATACCCATCAGAAACCAAACGGCTGTCAATCACCTTAGTTTCTTCAGTTGAACAAAACGGACAACGCATTTTAGATCCTTTTCAAAATTATTCTTAAGCCATTATCTTATCAAAAATCCAAGATCTTTTCGATCTGAAGATCCGCTTTAAGACAACATTTCTCCAAACCAGGATGTGGTTTGTTTCACCAACTGCAAAAGACCATCCTGCGATTTAAATTGTTCTGTTTGACCCAATACCCTCGCCCAATAAGGATCGGCTTTTCTATAGCCATAAGGATCATCTTTCGCAAGGGATTCGATATTCGTTAAAACATTGTCAAAATTGACCGCACTTTCATCTTTTTCAATAAACTTCGCTATATTTCCCGTTGGAATGAGCTGAATTTGTTGCTGGCTTTGTAAATAAGCCTCGACATACATTTTCAGTTTCTCAAGTGCGGTTGATTTTTCTATTGTTTTTAATGTTAAATCCTTATCTTTAGCGATAATGCGTGGTGGCAGTGCGTTATCTTTTGTCGCCAGTTGAATGAGATAATAAAGCCATGGGCGAATACGATAACGATCTTTATATTTTGCAAATCGCCATTCGATTATCTGATTTTCATCGCCAAATAATGGCTCCATATAGCCAAACAAGCGAATATTGCCTTGTGCCGTTTCCACCACAAAATCGACACTCTCACTATGTGGTGAAGAATAATCCTTAATTTTCTCTTTAAAAGCCAATACATCAGCACGAATAGATTGCGCACAAACTTCCGCAAACTCGCCGCGTGGCATGATGCCTTTCACTTGCTGTTTGGCGAAATAATCGTTAAATTGCGTTTCCTCCAAATGCAATAACTCATTACTAATACGATAATGATCCAAACCATTTAACGTGAAGTTTTCACTTTCTTCAATGCGATCATCTTCATCTCGGAAATACACGCCAAGCTGCTTTTCAAAAAAGAATTTCACTGGATTTTCAACAAAACTCACAAAACGATCGAGTTCAATTTCCGTTATTGGCTCTTGATTTTCACCCATCGGCACAACAAATTCATGACATTTTCTTTCTTGGAATTGCGCAATCGGCAGCCATTTTTTTGCAAAAGAGCGGTTAATTTTCCCTTCATGTTGGAAATTGCTTGGGCTAAACGCCGTCATTGGATGTTGTTCAATTCTCAAGCCATTGTCTGAATAATGATTAATATAATCAAGCAACTGGCTCACCAATACTGAAGGTTCTTTAGGTTGATTATCAATAATTGAAGAGCCTACATAACTCACATAAAAATGGGATCTTGCAGCCAGTAAGGCTTCAAGGAATAAGTAACGATCATCATCTCGACGAACACGATCGCCTTTTTGATGGTGGTATTGCATTAAGTCAAAACTATTTGGTGTATGACTGCGTGGGTAATCCGCCTCATTCATCCCAAGCAAACACACCACTTTGAAAGGAATAGAGCGCATTGGTAAAAGTGTGCAGAAATTTACTTTTCCCGCTAAGAAACGAAGGCTGTTTGGTGTCTCTTCTAAACGTGCAGACATCACTTCCGCAATCACATCCGCCTGCAAAGTTTCTTCAAAATTGACGGCCTGCAAATCATCGGCAAAGGCATTGATACAATCTTGAATATAAAATAAGGTATCCGCAGTTTCTTCATTTTGCACAAAGAAATCCGTCAAAAGTGCGGTCAATTTTTCACGCCATTTTTCAATATTGTGTGCCTTTTGCAAATCTTGATGCCATTTATTTAAGGCAGTAAAAAATTGATTCACTGCACCGACTAACTGCCCTTTCAATCCATAGCTACTATCAAGTCCAAGACTGTCTTGCCAAACGCCTTGTTCTTCACGCATCGCATAACCTAAGGTCATACGTTCAAGTCCCGCCTGCCACGCGTTAAAATTCAGTGTGTTCTGCAGTTTTTCTAAACCAAAGCGAATGCCCGACTCTTTCACCCATTCACGAATTTGTTCGAGATCGGTAAGGGCAATATTAAAACGCTCACGAATAGCGGGAATATCTAATAAAGCCAGTACTTCTTCCGCGCCAAACTGACTTTCTCTTAAATTTAACAGAGAAAGATAGCTCGACACGATCACATCACTTTCAGACAATTTACTGTCAGAAATTGAGAACGGAATAACAGGTGCATCCGCACTATTCGCACCAAAGACAGCCTGAATATAAGGCGTATATTGGTTAACATCGGCCACCATGACCACCACATCTTTTGGTGTAATCTGTTCTTCTTTTGGCTTATGCTGATTTTGATTGAATAAATCCAACAAGTAATCATGCAGCACTTCAACTTCTCGCATCGCGCTATGGCAAGATTTCACGACCAAAGAGCGGTCATTTTTCGCGACATTTAATGCACCATGACTCAACGCCAAAATTTGATTTTGGATCTGCCCTAACAACGTTTTTTCGGGAAGTTCTGCATAGTAATCACGGGAAATGGCTTGAATATTTTCCTCATCTCGCACTAATTGATAGAGAAAATCTCGTCCCATTTTTCCCCAAGAGGCTAAAAGCGGATTTCCGCTGAACAATTCTTCTTGTTGATTGGTGTAATCAAGGTCAGTAGGTTCCCATGACACTTGCTCGGCTGAAATTAAAGGCTTCACATCATCACTTGCTTGCACGAAACGCTGTCTTTCTAATAAATAGGATTTACTCAGATCTCGCAAGTCGCCCCAATATTCTTGACATGGATTATTAAAAAATAAATGCACGTCTGTTTTAGCTGAAATACCTTGGAAAATATTGAGATAAACCGTTGGCAATGCAGGAATACCAAAAATAAAAATACGTTCCGGCAAGTTGAGTGTCGCATTGGGATCACGACATAATGCTAAAAATTGTTGATTGAGTGCAGCACGATGTTTTGCTTTTCCACCGAAATCACGTTGGACATCATCCACCAAGGCTCGCCATAAAATTCCCTGCCAATGAATATTGCCTTTAATTTGAGAAAGAAGGGTAGGGTTTAACGCCGAAAGCCCCTGCTTTTGCTGATTAATTTGAGCCAAGATCTTTTCATCGTTATTTTCTTCCCATGCGGCAATCCATTCGGGACGATAGACGAGATATTGGTCAAATAAATCGGCAACTTTTAGGCTTAATTGATAAAGTTTTTGCTGTTCTGATGCCGGTGAGGACGCTAAATATTTTTTTAATGGTTCAAATTCTTTTTGCTGTAAAAAGGTAGGGATTAATCGCATTAATCGCCATAACGTTGAATCTTTTTCAAAAGGGTTTTGCGTGGAAACATTCGGCAAATTATCGGCATAAAGTTTCCAAATAAAACTGGAAGGCATCGGGAATTGAAAATTCGCTGCAACGCCGCGTTTTTTAGCAATTTCCATTTGCAACCATTGTGCCATGCCTGGGCTTTGCACCAACACAATGTCAGACTGAAATGGATGATCTTGCGGTAAATTTTCCAACAACGAAACTAAAATATCTTTTTGAATTTCTGGTTGGTTTGAATAATAAGTAACGAACAAAGTAACGCCCTTTTGAAAGCAAAAACAATGCGTTATTTTACTCGGTTTTCACTAAAAATTCACCTTGAGGATAGCGTATATTCACTTGATGATAACTACATTGAATTGCAAATTGAATGCCATTTTGTTGTACGCTATTTTCACAAGACAAGCCTAAAAACTGACGCTGAGCCTGATTTTCAGCAATTTGAACGGCCTGGAATTCTTGAAAAATTCTGACCGCACTTTTCCGTTGCTCACTCGTCCATTGGTTAAAGATCAAAAATAACCCACTGAAAATCGATAAGGCTAATAAAAGTGACATTAACGACATGCCTCTATTCACTTTGATCTTGCGCACTTAAATCACTCCAACTTTTATCCACCAAACGCCATTGGCTATATTCTTGTACGAGTTTTGTTACCACAGCTTTACCGTAAGCCACCGTCACATCTCCCTCCAACTTAAGTGAGCCTCCAGTAATCACAGCACCACTAATACGCCCTTTGCCAGTTAAACTTAAATCGCCTTCTGCTAGCAGAATACCACTCACATTCCCTTTAATTTCTAATTGGCTTTGCGTTATCCAATACACTTGTGGTGTTTTTTGAGCAATTAAAGTAGTATCTACTTTCATAAAGTGCGGTTGAAAATCAGCTTGTTTTTCGCTGGAAATAAAATCCCGCAGCATATTTTCATTAATGCCTTTTGTCGGTGATTTTTTAAATAACTCAGCGCGTTTACACCAAACGGAATAGGCGACTTTATCCTCTGCCCCTGAAGACTCGAAAAAGACTTGTTTCACTTTTTCAACACCATTTAAAGGTAAATTTTGGCAAATGTGCGTTTGTTGCTGCTGACTGATTTTCTGTAATGCAAGGCTTTGTTCTACATAATATTTTCGCTGGCTCATTTGAGATCGAAAAAACGCAAAGATCTGTTCATCAAATAATAAGATCAAGGCCAATAAGCCCGAAAGTAAAATCAGTGCCGTCAGTGTCACAATCCCTTTTTTCATGATCATTCTTCTTGATTTAATAAAGGCACCACAAGCGAAGTTTCATATTGAATATGCTTATGTGTTGCAAGATTTCCCGCGAGTTTAATTTCAATCCCTTTCCCTGCCTTTAACCAATCAAAACGTAATTGAGAAATCTCAAACTCTTTTTCATCCAATAAATCTGTCCATCCACCACCGGCGTTACAAGTAGATTGCGTTAAAGCACGCTGACACTCTTCTGAACGACAATCCGCATTTACCGCATTTTTATAAGTTTGTTTGGTTTCGATCATTTTCCCGTTAAGTTTGTAACCAAATAGCTCCTTTTCGATATTTTTTGCCACATTTTTAACGCCATTTACACAGGTATTTTTTGTGTATTTTTCACCAATACAACCATTACTATTTAAATCATAAAAAAATAAAACACAGCTATTTGACGGAGCATTGTCTGCTTGAGCAATGGTTATTGCAGTGCCCTTTTCATCCAATTCAAATAAAGCCAGATTATCTTCAATGAGTTTTTGGTTTGCGGCTCGAAAGCCTACACGACGCAGATCTTTCCCGATGAGTTGAATTGTACGTTGTAATTCCGTTTGTAGTTTGAGTTGTAACATTAAACGCTGATTCTGCTGTTGAGTTTGGGCATAAAATTGTGCAACCAATAGCAATAATAAAGCGGATAAGCCAAGTGAAATCAACAAACTCACCAATGTTTCGCCTTTTAATGGTTTCATCTTGTACATGCACTCGCCGCTTGATCAGACTTTAATTTGATACTGCCAACATTGAAAAAAGAGAACAATGTACGATGCTCTTCAGCCTGTAGCATAAAACAATTTGTTTCCATGGTATTTCTTGCCCCATTAAATTTCACCGCCACTTCAGACGGATATAATTTAGGGCCTATCAGCATCGTTTTTCCTTCAAAATAAGGATAGTAAAAATGCGCATAAAGGTTTTTAGGACAATTCTGGGGATGAAAACAATCACAAAAATGATCGTTTTTTACTTGAGCAGTAATACACCAACGCTGATTCGCCCTATCTTGATTAGCCAAAATAAACCAAATCGCTGATGAATTTTCTGCCCTCGCTTGAATATTACGTAAGAAAAAATAAAGCCGTTGTTGCTCTTTTTCGAGAAAATATTTGGGATCGTTTTTCTGCCATTTTGGCAATGTAAACGTCAACGTTAAGCCTAAAATAAATAACGTAATCAAGGTTTCTAATAAAGTTATCCCTTTATACATAAAATGCCTTCTTTTTTGACCGCACTTTAAAAGTCCTTTAGAAGAAAGCCAAATTTGCTACTTTATTTTTGCGATACTGATCGCAAATTTCTTTTAAAAAACGGGAAAAACCGTGAATTAAACATTTTCAACTGGCTATTTACTAAAACTCCCTTATAATAGGCGACCTATTATCTGTTCTTTAAAATCTGGTGGAAATATGAATCCAATGTTAAATATCGCTATTCGTGCGGCACGAAGAGCGGGCAACGTGATTGCTAAAAACTATGAGCGCCGTGATGACATCCAAACAAGTAAAAAAGGTATTAATGATTATGTGACTAGCGTCGATAAAGCCGCTGAAGCTGAGATCATTGAAATCATTCAAAAATCTTATCCTGATCATACAATTATCAGTGAAGAACGTGGTGCATTAGAAGGCAAAGACAGTGATATTCAATGGGTGATTGATCCACTAGATGGCACAACCAACTTTGTAAAAGGTTTGCCACATTTCTCTGTTTCTATTGCTATCCGTGTAAAAAACCGTACCGAAGTAGGTGTGGTTTACGATCCTATTCGTAATGAATTATTCACTGCTGTGCGTGGTGAAGGCGCAAAATTAAATGAAGTGCGTTTACGTGTAGATAGCCAAAATGAACTTAACGGGGCGATTTTAGCTACCGGTTTCCCATTCAAACAACCAAGCTTAATGCCAACTCAATTTGCTATCATGAATAACTTAATTGATGAAGCAGCAGATTTTCGTCGTACAGGTTCTGCCGCATTAGACCTTTGCTATGTAGCATCCGGTCGCGTTGACGGTTATTTCGAAATGGGCTTAAAACCTTGGGATTGCGCAGCGGGTGATTTAATCGTTCGTGAAGCAGGCGGTTTAGTGTGTGATTTCAATGCGGGGCACAGCTATTTACGCTCAGGCAACATCGTGGCTGCACCAGCGCGTATTTTAAAAGAAATGCTGAATAAAATTCAGCCTTGCCTAACTGAACAAGTGAAGTAAGACTCAATAAAAAGTGCGGTAGATTTCACCGCACTTTTTTTATGACTAATTTCTGTCGAGTGGTTTTCTATTTTCTTCCGTTTCCGGCTCAAGATCTAATTTAGCCATGAGCAGCTGATCGCCATCTTCTTCTGGGTTGCCAGTCACTAATAATTTATCACCATAGAAAATGGAATTTGCTCCAGCCATAAAGCACATGGCTTGCATTTCTTCACTCATGCCTTGACGACCTGCAGAAAGACGAACATAACTTTTCGGCATAGTAATACGCGCCACCGCAATGGTGCGAACAAACTCTGTCCAATCTAAATCAGCTGCATCAGCCATTGGCGTGCCTTCCACTTTCACTAATTGGTTAATCGGCACTGACTCCGGCTGAGGATCAAGATTTGCCAAACTTGCGATGAAGCCTGCTCGCTCTTTACGGGTTTCATTCATGCCCACAATACCGCCACAGCAAACTTTCAAACCAGCATGACGCACTTTTCCTAGTGTACTTAAACGATCATCAAAACGGCGTGTGCCAATGACATTGTGATAATTCTCTGGCGCGGTATCTAGATTGTGGTTGTAATAATCCAATCCTGCATCTTTTAACTCTTCCGCCATACCATCTTGCAACAACCCAAAGGTACCGCAAGTTTCTAAGCCAATATCTTTTACCGCACGAATAATCGCCGTCACTTTTTCTATATCTTTAGGCTTAGGACCACGCCATGCTGCGCCCATACAAAAACGTCCTGCACCACGTGCTTTAGCAATTTTGGCTTTTTCGACAATTTCATCAATATCCAAGATCTGCTGATTTTGTACACCTGTTTGATAACGCGCTGATTGAGGACAATAGCCACAATCCTCTGGACAACCACCCGTTTTAATCGACATCAACGTCGATAACTGTATCGCGCCAGGGTTGAAATGCTCTCGATGCACTTGAGCTGCACGATAGACTAATTCTAAAAAAGGGGTCTCAAATAACGCTTCTACTTTACAAACAGACCAATACTCTACTGAGGGATGGGGCGTAATAGATGAAAGCTGTACTACATTTGTTGTGGTCATTATATTTTCCTCGTTTAAGCTATATAGCTTTTATTAAGTTGAGCATATTACTCTGCAATATGATAAAAAGAGATCAGATCACTTTTCCTTGATGAATTTCAATCACTCGATCAATATGCCGTTCAATTTCTTTGGGTTGATGTGTCACCAGTAACATGGTGAGCTTTTTTTCTTCACATAATTGATCCATTAAATCCTGCATTTCAATGCGTAATTTAGGATCAAGGGCTGAAAAAGGCTCATCCAATAATAAAATGGGTTTATCTCGTAGCAAACAGCGCGCCAATGCCACACGCTGTTTTTGCCCGCCTGAAAGTGCGGTCGGTTTTCTCGTTAAAAAATCCTGTAAATTGACCGCATTTGCAGCTTGTTCTACAAGTGCTTTTTCTTCTGCATTTAAAGCTAAATTCGGTTTTAAACCTAAAGCGATATTCTCTTCTAGGGAAAGATGAGTAAAGAGATTGTTTTCCTGAAACAGCATGGAAACCGGGCGTTCAAAAGGTGCTGTTTTGGTATGATTTTCACCATTGAGCCAAATCTCCCCACTATCGGCATATTCAAAGCCGGCAATTAAATTCAGTAAGGTACTTTTTCCTGCACCACTTTCACCAATGATGGCGACTTTTTCTTGTGCTTGAATCTGTAAATCAAACACCATCGGCATGGATTGATAATTGAAGACCACATTATTTAATTTAATCATGTTGTTCCTTCTGCCCTTCAATAAACATAAATAAACCTAAACATAAGCCCAATAAAATCAATGCCGTCACTGCCGCTTCTTGGCTTCGATATTGCCCGATTTGTTGATAAAGCAAATGAGGCAAAGAAGTAAAATCAGGGCTACCAAATAAGGCTATCGCTGTAAAATCACCGAGTGATAAAGTCGTTGCGAGCGCCAAGGCATATTTCAACGGGGCTTTTAGTAGCGGATATTCAATTAAACGAAAACGCTGCCAGCCTGTAATATTCAGCGATAAACAGAGTTTTTCATAATATTGCATCGATTGATTCATTGGTGAATTGAGAATTTTGATAACAAATGGCAAGGCAGCCAAGGCATTGCAAACCGATACCACTACAAACAAATGCCCTGCTGAAAAATCAATATCTTGTAACCAAAGGAATAAGCCGACTGCTAAAACAATCGTCGGAATGGCTAAAATCATCATGCCCCCCGTTAAAATTAAGTGGGCTAATTTGGGGTGATATAACCATTGTAGTTGCCGTGAAAGCAATAATAAGAAAAATCCAAATAATACCGATAAAATCCCTGCAGTCGGAGCCATGGTTAATGAATAAGCAAGCGCTTTCCATAATTGTGGATTTTGCCAATAGCCAAATAATTGAGTTGCAGATAAACCTTGAAAAACAATATTGAATAAGGGAGTTAGAATAAATAAGCACACCGAGAATAAGACAAAAACATGTCCAAACTTGACCGCACTTGAAGAAGGCAAAACCCAGCGATAACGTTGTGAAATCTGCGTTTCAGGTGCTTTTGCCCAATATTGTGAAAGTGAAAATAACGCAAAACAAAACGCAAATTGCACAAGCGCAAAAAGTGCGGCTTTGGGTAAATCAAATTCAAAGAAAATGGCTTGGTAAATCGCAACTTCTAGCGTGCTATTTTGTGGCCCGCCACCCAGTGCCAACACTATCGTAAAACTGGTGAAACATAGCATAAAAATCAGCACAAAGGCAGAGACTATTTGGCTTTTCAAATAAGGCCATTCAATTAAATGAAAAAATGTGAAACCTTTGATATTCAATTGTGCCGCGAGTTGATGCTGTTCGGTCGGTACACTTTGCAAAGCCTGTAAACTCATTCGGGCAGCTAAGGGAATATTAAAAAATAAATGGGCAATGAGAATGCCGCTTAAACCATAAATGGAGGGTTTCCACGAAATACCTAAGGTTTGTAGCACTTGTGTTAGCCAACCTGCCGTGCCATAAATCCCAATCAAACCGAAAATAGCCAGTAATGCTGGCAAAACAAAGGTGAGGGAAAAAATGCGTAAAATGAGCGATTTGCCTTTGAAATCTAAATAGAAAAAAGCACGCGCAAATAACATACCAATTATGCTAGAAAGCAAGGCAGATAATAATGCCTGACCGACACTAAAGGCGATAACTTGATGCAAATAATCGTCTTTTAAGAAATCAGATAAGGCATAATCACTTCCAACTGAAAAAACAGCAGAAAGTGAAAATCCATAGAGTAAAACAATGAAAAAAATGACCGCACTTCCGCCCAAATAATGGCGTGGACGAAAATGCGGATGTTGCAATAAGCTCATTAATACTACTTAGATAAAGCTTTTTGCCATTGATTGATCCAGCCTTTCAGCTGCTCACTTGTTACCGTTGTGGTATCTAAAATACGCATTGATTTTGCGCGAGAATTAAGCGCATCAATGTGACTTTCGATATTGGTCTCTACCACGGGTAACATGACATTATTTTTAGCAATATCCGCTTGAGCTTGCGGTGAAAGT
This sequence comes from Parahaemophilus parainfluenzae, assembly GCA_018369675.1. GTDB lineage: Bacteria > Pseudomonadota > Gammaproteobacteria > Enterobacterales > Pasteurellaceae > Haemophilus_D > Haemophilus_D parainfluenzae_AC. The sequence goes on from JAGZBU010000003.1 coordinate 62,252, forward strand.
AGGAAGCCTAAAAATTCATCCGCACAGGCATTATTACGGTTAGCGACTTTTGCTGCCACTTCAACTTGTAATACGCTACCCTCTGCAAATTCCGTTGCCACATAATTGTCTTTTTGTTCAGAAAGAATATGGTAAATCGGTGAAGTATTGACGCTTAAAACCACATCCCCTTCGCCTTTTAAGAAGGCCCCATAAGACTCAGTCCAACCTTTGGTGACCGTGACCGTATGTTTAGAAAGGGTCTTCCAGGCATTTGCGACATCTGCTTCTGGATAAACTACATTCATCCAAAGTAATAAACCACGTCCAATACTGCTTGTACGTGGATCTTGATATAACACTTTAAGATCTTGACGCTCAACTAATTCTTTTAAGCTCTTTGGTGGATTAGCCAGTTTATTTTTATCATAAATAAACGCATATTGCGCATAATCAAATGGTAAGAACGTGTGATTTTCCCATTTAATTGGTAAACGTAACTGGCTTAAATCCACTTTATTTGGCTCAAAAATATTGAGTTTTTGTGCATCCTCAATTTGATAACTATCTAAACCGAGCACTACATCCGCCTTAATTTTTTTACCTTCTAGACGAACACGGTTAAACAAGGTGCCATTATTATCAAAAGCCACATAATTCAGCTTACATTGCGGGAATTGTTGTTCAAAAGCTGCTTTAACTTTTGGTCCAGCGCTCCAATCAGCACTAAATGAATCATAAGTATAAACATCTAATGTTTGAGGAGCTGCTTGTGCGAAAGCGGAAGCGGTAAAAAGTGCGGTTAAAATGGAAAGCGTTTTGTTCATTATGCGTTCTCCTTATTTTTGCATAACGAAACAGCATAATGAGATGATTAGTTTCCTACGCCAGCATTATCTGTTTCAGGTTCACGGGTATTTCTCAGCCATTAATATAGGCACCCCGACTAACGCAACGTAGTCTATCTTAAGGAAATTTAATCAACAAGTTATTTAATTTAAAAATGTTAATTCGATCACACTTTTCTATCTGGTTTATCATTTTTTGAGCAAAAGAAAACCTGCTAAAAAGCAGGTTTATCTTGATAATCGGTTATCAATTAAGCTTGATGTTTAGCCGCTACTTCGCTTAATAAAGTTTGAAGTTCGCCAGCTTGATACATTTCTAAAATAATATCACAACCACCAATTAACTCACCTTCTACCCATAATTGTGGGAAAGTTGGCCAGTTTGCATAAGTCGGCAATTCAGCACGAATATCTGGATGTTGAAGAATATCAACATAGCCGAAAGGTACTTTGCAATTCATTAATGCTTCAGATGCACGCGCAGAGAAACCACAAGAAGGTAATTTTGGTGAACCTTTCATGTAAATTAAAATTGGGTTTTCAGCGATTTGTTTTTTGATTTTTTCTAACGTTTCCATAATGTTCCTTGTTCAAATAAGTCTGAATAGGGCGCTATTCTAGCATAAGATAGAACCTGAGTGAAAGACTTGGTCTTACCAACTTCCACCAGCTCCACCGCCACCGAAGCCGCCGCCGCCAAATCCCCCACCGGAAGAACCGCCTCCGCCGAAGCCACCGCCAAATCCGCCTCCGAAACCGGAACCGCCACCACGGCGACGAGAAATCGTACTTTGACGAATAATTTTATTCAGTTGGTCACGTTGATTCGGGCTAATATAGACTTCATCTTTGTGATATTGGAACTCACCAAATAATACAATAGCAATAAACGCCAATACCATTAAGAATGGGATGTACTTATCGAACGCATCTTCTTCAACTTGTGCTGCATCAAACTCGCCTTTACTTGCCGCAATAATTTGGTTTAAGCCATCATTAATACCTTGCGCATATTGGCCTTGTTTAAATTGTGGCAAAATTGCCGAACGGATGACTTGCGATAAAAAAGCATCTGGCAAAACACCTTCTAAACCTTGCCCTGTTGCGATAAAAACTTTGCGATCATCCTTCGCAATCAGCATCAACACGCCATTGTTCAGATTTTTTCGTCCAATACCCCATTTATCACCTAAAGCAAAAGTATAATCAGCAATTTCATATTCACCGGTTGTCGGAACTAAAACGACAGCGATTTGTGAACTCGTTTCTTTGCTATAAGCAATCAGTTTATTTTCTAAAATTTGCTTATGCTCTGCAGAAAGTGTATTGGTGTAATCGTTAATGTAATGAAAAGGATTTGGAGCTGGCGGAAATTCTGCTGCCGATACCATTTGAGCAAAAAAAACAAGGCTAAAAATAACCGCACTTTTCATAAGAGATAAAAGCTTAGCCATTAATAATTACCTCATTAGATAATTCATTCACATCATCAGGCTGAATAGGGAAATGGCGAGATAAAATATCACTGATACGATCAATCGCATCGACAATGCCTTGTGTATAAGCTTTTTGTTTAAACTGCTCAATCATCAAATCACATTGTAACTGCCAATAAGCCACATCAACAAATTGATGAATGCCTTTATCACCTACTATTGCACAGAGATGATTTTTATATCCCACATAAATCAACACGGCATTTTGTGCCGCTGTTTTATGCATTTCCAGTTCATCAAACACTTCTAAAGCACGTTCCATTGCTGACAATTGTGCTGAAGCCTTTGGTACTTTGCGTTCAATATAAACACGTAACTCAGCTGAACTTAAGCTTTCGAGGCGACTAATCGCCGCCTCGATTTGCTTTTTATCTACCGGAATTCTGGAAAAGAATGGCATAGATAAACCTTAGTTAAAGTTTACAGTTGGTGCATTTTCAGCGCCTGCAGCTGATTTAAAGTAAGGTTTAGCTTTAAAACCAAAAATCATTGCCGCTAATTTAGTTGGGAATTGACGTACTTTTTCATTATAGATACGTGCAGCTTCATTAAATTTATTACGAGCCACATTGATACGGTTTTCTGTACCTTCAAGTTGCGCTTGTAAGTTCATAAAACCTTCATTCGCTTTTAATTGTGGGTATTGCTCTACTGTAACAAGTAAGCGAGATAATGCTGAACCCACTTGATTTTGGTTTTGTTGGAATTCGTTTAATTGTTCTTCCGTTAAATTAGACGGATCAATTTTAGTTTGTGTCGCTTTTGCACGCGCTTCAATCACATTAGTTAATGTTTGTTGTTCAAAATTAGCTTGACCTTTTACAGTATTCACTAAGTTTGGAATTAAATCAGCACGACGTTGGTAAGATGATTCAACATTTGCCCAAACAGAATCAATTTCAGTTTCTGCTTTTACTAAGCCATTGTAGCTAGACATTAAGCCTAAACCCACAGCAACAGCAATAATAATCAAGATAATCCACTTTTTCATTCAAAAATTCCTTCAATTTATAGGTTTAATTTATATAAGAAAAGACCTAAACCGAAGTTTAGGTCTTCTAATGCTAATCCGTTAATGGATAACTAAATAAAATTATTTAGTACCGTTAACTGCGATTTCTACACGACGGTCTGGTGCTAAACAAGCGATAAGTGCTTTACGACCTTTAACCGCGTCACAAGTAGAACCTGTAACTGGGTTAGCTTTACCGTGACCAACTGCAGAAATGTTTTGAGCTGGAACACCTTTAGCTACTAAGTAGTTAGCTACAGAGTCTGCACGACGTTGTGATAATTTCACGTTTGGTGCATCTTTACCGATACGGTCTGTATAACCAGCAACCGCTACGTTAGCGTTATTAACTTGAGCGATTTCACCGTAGATACCATCTAAAGTTGCTTTAGCTTGTGGTTTTAAGTTAGCTTTACCAAACGCGAAAGTTACATCAGAGCTTAAGTTGAAAGTTTTGCTTACAACTTCAGGCGCAACAACTGGAGCAGCACCTTGACCGAAACGGTAAGATAAACCAGCGTTGATAGAACCGATCCATGGGTTGTAGTCTTGAGAACTATTGTGAGTATCTTGAGTACGTAATTTACCTACGCGAGTTAACCATTGGTATTCTAAACGTAATGCTAACTCTGGTAATGATGGTAATGCATATTCAACACCAGCTGCGAACATTGGAGAAACGCGTAAGCTATGACGACCTTCTTCGTGGTCACGAGCACCACTTTTAGCATCATAGAATTTGTAGTCTGAACGTACTAAAGCTGCACCAACACGACCGTAAACATCTAAGCCTTCTAAAGCAGAAGTTAAACCGCCTAAACCATAGCTACCTTTTAAGCTTAAGTGTGCACCGTGGTTAGTGTGTTTGAACACTGTTTTACCAGCATCACGGAATTTAGCACGACCGAAATCATCGTAACCTAATTCAACCGCTAAACCTAAGTTGTCACGATTTAAAATTTGGTAACCACCAAATACACCGTAAGTAACAGAGTTACGGTGGTAACCAGGACCGAAATCAGAATATGCATTAGTAGGGTTAACTACAGTGTTAGCTTTGATACCATCGTGGAAAGATGCTTGACCAGCTTTAACACCTGCATAGAAAGTGTTTTCTTGTGGAGCTGCTTGAGCTACAGAAGCTGCTGCTAAACCAGCAACGACTAATGCGATTGCAGTTTTTTTCATTTTGATGTCCTCTATTTAGTCATCGTTATTAATAAGAAAAGTTTCCTTGTTTATTGTGAACTTTATAAAAAAGAAACACTCTAAACGTTGCTTAACTAGGGTTTTGAATTTGCCCTAACTTATCCTTTTGACAAATTCAATTCCTTTGCCATAGCCAAAGGAACGTTCAAAAGTATGGTTATTATCCTATAAAAACACCAAAGATCAAACTTTTTTTGCCCTTTTTGGTTATTTTATAGACAAACAACCCCTGAAATGAACATTCATTCACAAAAATCGGGTTAATTTTTAACCCGATTTCTATTCTAACAAAAAATATCTTTTGTTCAAATCGACTTTTTTTTGAGCTTCATATATCATCAAATTCACTTTCTTCTCTATTTACAGGTGAGTGATTTTATGTTGCCCCGTCTTTCTAATGTACCCCAACTTAATAATGTGGTAAGTGATTATCTTACCGAACTCCAAAAACAGCATTTTGAAGGTGATATTGCCTCAAATTATGCTGACCGTTTAAGTCTTGCGACAGATAACAGCGTCTATCAGCAGCTTCCTCAGGCTATTTTATTCCCTAAATCTGTTGCCGATGTAGTACGTATCACCAAATTAGCCAATAAAGAGAAATACCTTCATCTAACCTTTACACCTCGCGGTGGCGGCACAGGTACCAATGGGCAATCTATAAATAACAACATTATTGTCGATCTCTCTCGCCACATGACGAGCATTTTAGAGCTTAATATAGAAGAACGTTGGGTTCGCGTGCAGGCCGGCGTAGTAAAAGACCAACTCAACCAATTTCTAAAACCACACGGATTATTCTTTGCACCAGAGCTCTCCACCAGTAATCGAGCAACACTAGGTGGCATGATTAATACTGATGCCTCCGGTCAAGGCTCACTACAATACGGAAAAACCTCTGATCATGTTTTAGCATTACGTTCTGTTTTAATGAATGGTGAAATATTAGATACAAGTGCGGTCAAATCTGATAATGTTTTAGAAAACTACCCGCTTGCAGAAAATGGAAAAACGTTACATCAAACGATTTTCCAACGTTGCAAAGAGAAACGCGCCTCAATCATTCAAGATTTACCACAACTCAATCGCTTTCTCACCGGTTACGATCTTAAGAATGTCTTTAATAAAGATGAAAGTGAATTTAACCTTACCCGAATTTTAACGGGCTCAGAAGGTTCACTTGCGTTTATCTGCGAAGCTAAACTCAATTTATTGCCGATTCCTAAATATCGCACCTTAATTAATGTGAAGTACAGCTCATTTGATGCGGCCCTTCGCAATGCGCCTTTTATGGTGAAAGCCAATGCCCTTTCAGTCGAAACCGTCGATTCCAAAGTGCTGAACCTTGCTAAGCAAGATATTATTTGGCATTCAGTAAAAGAACTTTTAACAGAAGAAGAACAAAATCCAATTCTGGGTTTAAACATTGTGGAATATGCGGGCAACAATCAAGCTAAAATCGACAGCCAAGTGACCGCACTTTGTCAGCAATTAGATGAAAAAATTGCACAAGGCCAAGATCATATTATCGGTTATCAACTTTGTTCTGACTTGCCTTCTATTGAACGTATTTACGCCATGCGTAAAAAAGCGGTGGGACTATTAGGTAATGCGAAAGGCGCTGCCAAACCGATTCCTTTTGTGGAAGATACCTGTGTGCCACCAGAACATCTTGCGGATTACATTGCTGAATTTAGAGCCTTATTAGATAGCCACAATCTGCAATATGGGATGTTTGGCCATGTTGATGCTGGCGTATTGCATGTTCGCCCCGCTTTAGACCTATGCGATAAAGAACAAGTTAAACTCTTTAAACAAATTTCAGACGAAGTGGCTGAACTCACCGTGAAATACGGTGGTTTGCTATGGGGGGAACACGGTAAAGGGGTACGCTCTCATTATGGAGAAAAATTCTTTACTCCCGAACTTTGGCAAGAGTTACGTTATGTGAAGTTCTTATTTGATCCAAACAATCGTCTAAACCCTGGCAAAATCTGTACGCCACTTAATAGCGATGCGGAACTCTATTCGATTCTCTCGCCGATGCGTGCGGACAATGATCGCCAAATCCCGATTCAAATGCGAGATGAATTCAAAGGCGCAATGAACTGTAACGGCAATGGACTTTGCTTTAACTTTGATGAGCACAGCATTATGTGCCCTTCCATGAAAGTGAGTAAAAATCGCATATTCTCACCAAAAGGACGAGCCGCGATGGTGCGTGAATGGTTGAGATTAATGGCCAATGAAAACGCCTCGCCTGATCAATTAGATTTTCATAAAACACAAGTGAAACTGACCGCACTTGTGGAGCGTTTCCGCAATAGCGTACAGAAATGGCGCGGTGAGTATGATTTCTCACATGAAGTGAAAGCCGCAATGGATACTTGTCTGGCTTGTAAAGCCTGTGCAAGCCAATGCCCGATTAAAATTGATGTACCAAGTTTCCGTGCGAAATTTTTCCATTTCTACCACAGTCGTTATTTACGTCCAGCCAAAGATCATATTGTGGCGAATTTAGAAGTTGCCGCACCTTATATGGCGAAACAACCGGTATTATTCAATTATTTCACCAAGCTAAAAATCACACAAAGCCTGGTTGAAAAAACACTAGGTATGACTGATTTGCCTCTCCTTTCAGAGCCAAACCTTCAACAGCAATTAGTCGAAATCGGCTACCAAGGCAAAAAACTAGAAGAATTGGAAGGTCTCAGTGCAACAGAAAAAGCCAATATGCTCTTTATCGTGCAAGATCCCTATACCTCTTATTACGATGCTAAAGTAGTACGGGATTTCGTGGCTCTCACACAAAAACTAGGTTTTGAGCCAATCCTTCTGCCTTTTAAACCAAATGGTAAAGCCATGCATATTAAAGGTTTTTTAACTCGCTTTAGTAAAACCGCGAAAACACAAGCGGAATTTTTAAATCGCGTCGCCAAATTAAATGTGCCTTTAGTCGGTGTTGATTCCGCCATTGTGCTTTCTTATCGTGATGAATATAAAGAAGCCTTAGGGGATTCTCGCGGTGATTTCCATGTGCTTACGGCGCATGAATGGCTGACCAATCAATTAGAAAGTAACGCATTACAAAGTGCGGTGAAAAATCTTGCAAAATCTGACTGCACTTTTGAGTGGCATTTATTCCCTCATTGTACTGAATCTACCTTTATGCCAAACAGCCCAAAAGAATGGCTGTATATTTTTGCGCAATTTGGACAAACATTGAATGTCGAGAAAGTCGGCTGCTGTGGTATGGCGGGTGTATTTGGTCATGAGGTTCAAAATCAAACCATGTCGAAAGATATTTACGACGTATCTTGGGGCAAAAAATTACAAGGTAAAGATCCGAATCATTGTCTCGCAACTGGCTATTCTTGCCGTAGCCAAGTGAAGCGATATGAAAAAGCCATCTTAAAACACCCTGTTCAAGCATTGCTTGAAGTGTTGAATAACTAAAGTAGATTTTTCGACTTACCACAATATATCAGAAAATAAAAAGCGGCCAGATTTTAAATCTGACCGCTTTCTTTATTTAAAAACTACAACGCTTCAATCGCTTTATACTGCTCTTGGATTTTTTCTAATCCAGATTGGTATTCCGCTTGTTTTTCGCGTTCTTTCGCAATCACTGCTTCAGGCGCTTTAGCCACAAAAGCTTCGTTGCTGAGTTTGTTTTCAATGCGTTTAACTTCATTTTGATATTTTTCAATCTCTTTGGTTAAACGGGCAAGCTCTGCTTCTTTATTGATAAAGCCAGCCATTGGCACGAGCAATTCAGTATTACCAACGAGTTTCGCTACAGCAAGCGGTGCTGTTTCGTTTACAGACAATACTTGAACATTGTCTAATTTCGCCATTGCTTTTAAAAGAGCGGTCTGTTTTTCGAGAATTTTTGCGTTTTCTGCGCTTAAATTACGGAATAACAGATCTAAGCCTTTGCTTGGTGCGATGTTGCTTTCTGCACGAATATTACGCACCGCAACGATCACTTCTTTTAACCATTCAATTTCAGCTTCTGCTTCTGGATCAAAGCCGTTTTCCTCCACTTGTGGGAAAGGTTGTAACATAATGCTATCTGCAGTAATGCCTACAAATCCTTTCACTTTTTGCCAAATTTCTTCGGTAATAAATGGAATAAGCGGGTGTGCTAAACGTAATAATTTTTCTAACACGTGAACCAAGGTTTGGCTTGCCGCACGGATTTGTGCTGCATTGCCATTTGCAAATACCGGTTTAGTCAATTCTAAATACCAGTCGCAGAATTGGTTCCAAGTAAACTCATAAATTGCATTGGCACAAAGGTCGAAACGATATTGGCTTAATGAATTACGGAAAGTTTCCACGGTACGATTGAATTCTGATTGAATCCAACGATCCGCTAATGAGAATTCGATCTCACCTTCGCTTAAATCTAATTTTTCATTCGTTAAGACGAAACGGCTTGCATTCCACAATTTATTACAGAAGTTACGGTAGCCCTCTAAACGTTTCATATCCCAGTTGATATCACGACCGTTTGAAGCCAATGCGGCTAATGTGAAACGCAATGCGTCTGTACCGTGAGCTGCAATACCTTCAGCGAATTCTTTGCGAGTCGCTTTAGCAATTTTCTCTGCTAATTGAGGCTGCATCATGTTGCCAGTTCGTTTTTCAAGTAAATCTTCAAGGCTGATACCGTCAATCATATCGATTGGGTCAAGTACGTTACCTTTCGATTTCGACATTTTTTGGCCTTGCTCATCACGAATCAAGCCTGTTACATACACCGTTTTGAATGGCACTTGTGGTTTGCCATTTTCATCTTTCACAAAGTGCATCGTGAACATAATCATACGTGCAACCCAGAAGAAGATGATGTCAAAGCCGGTGATTAACACGTCCGTTGGGTGGAACATTTTGAGTTCTTTAGTTTGCTCTGGCCAACCTAAAGTGGAGAACGTCCATAAGCCTGATGAGAACCACGTGTCTAATACGTCTTCATCTTGTTTGAGTTCAACCGCAGAATCTAAGTTGTATTTTGACCGCACTTCTTCTTCGTTGCGTGCGACATACACGTTGCCTTCTACGTCATACCACGCAGGAATGCGGTGTCCCCACCAAAGTTGGCGAGAGATACACCAATCTTGAATATCACGCATCCAAGAGAAGTAAAGGTTTTCGTATTGTTTCGGCACGAATTGGATTTCACCATCTTCCACCGCTTTAATCGCTACATCAGCAAGCGGTTTCACGCTCACATACCATTGGTCGGTTAACATAGGCTCAATCGGCACACCACCACGGTCGCCATAAGGCACTTTGAGATCGTGTGGTTTAATTTCGTCTAATAAACCTAGTGCTTCAAAATCTGCCACGATTTTCTTACGTGCAACAAAACGCTCTAAGCCACGGTAATCCGCAGGAATCGTCGCTTCATAACCAGCAAGCGGCTTACCGTCAGTACCAATAATTTCCGCTTCATCACGAATATCTGCATTTAAGGTTAATACGTTAACCATCGGCAAGCTGTGACGTTTACCCACTTCGTAGTCGTTGAAGTCATGCGCAGGGGTGATTTTCACCACACCAGTACCGAACTCACGATCGACGTATTCATCCGCAATAATCGGAATTTCACGATTAGCTAATGGTAGAACCACTGTTTTACCAATTAAAGATTGATAACGCTCATCTTCAGGATGCACTGCCACCGCTGTATCACCCAACATGGTTTCCGGACGTGTAGTTGCCACCACTAAATAATCTTTACCATCTGCCGTTTTCACACCATTTGCTAACGGATAACGGAAATGCCAAAGGGAACCTTTACTCTCTTTGTTTTCCACTTCTAAATCAGAAATCGCAGTGTGAAGTTTTGGATCCCAGTTTACTAAGCGTTTGCCACGGTAAATCAAACCTTCTTCGTGCAAGCGAACAAACACTTCTTTTACCGCATTCGATAAACCATCGTCCATCGTGAAACGCTCACGTTCCCAGTCGATTGAGTTACCTAAACGGCGCATTTGTTGGCTGATTGTGCCACCAGAATAGGCTTTCCAATCCCAGATTTTGTTGATGAACGCTTCACGACCATAATCATGGCGAGTTTTGCCTTCTTCAGCGGCAATTTTACGTTCCACCACCATTTGGGTTGCGATACCCGCATGGTCTGTCCCCGCTTGCCATAAGGTGTTATGCCCTTCCATACGGTTAAAACGGATTAAGGTATCCATTAAGGTTTGTTGGAAAGCATGCCCCATGTGTAGGGAACCCGTTACATTCGGTGGCGGAATCGCAATGCAATAGCTCGGTGCGTTTTCATTTTCAGACGGTTTAAAATAACCGCTCTCTTCCCAATGTTGATAAAGGGCTTGTTCTACCGCAGACGGATTAAAACGGTCTGCCATTTCGAATTTTTGTGTCATTTATTTTTCTCTATTTTTCTTGAAACATTTCAAAACAATTTTGGGTTTTATTATATTTAACTAACTTTCCTGCATCAAATAACAAAACAAAACGTTCTTTATTTGCTGTTGTTAATGGATAAGTCAAACACTCCATATTTCTATCAGCTTCTGTTGAAAGAGGTTGACCGAGTATAGATATAACCTTACTTTTATTCATCCCCACAGATATATCATTAATCGCTTTCTCATAATCATTGATTGGCTTATTTCTATCAGGTATATTTACAGGAACGTAAGGTTGGAAAGTACATGCAGATAGCAATAGAATTGAAAAAGTATTAAATTTTTTCATATTTTACCTAGTTGATTCTAACAAACCATTCTCATCAAAATATACTGTAACCCCACCTTCAAATCTACACTCCTTTTGATAGCAGTATTGTTCTCTTTTACCGTCTATTCTCTTATAGTGCGGATTTCCCATTACCTTTACGACCTCTTGTTTGGTCATACCAGGAGCTAAGGCGTTGGCTAAGTGTTTATAGTTTGTACAAGCAGCAACTACAGAAATACATAGCAATAGAATAACATTCTTGATTTTCATAAATACTCCTGTTTTTTTAGATTAATTCTCCATACGTTTTGCTAAACGCATCATGTTTTTAAACTCAATATTGTACCCTTTTGAAAGCCCTAATTTTTCACAAAACTCTTCGCTAGAAACATTCGTTAAAAATTTTGCATTTTTCAAAACCTGATAATGTACTTCCGTTTTCTTACCATGTTTCTGTGAGGCAATAGCTATTGCCTCTCTCATTTTTTTAAAAAGCTCATCGTTCACAATATTCTCTTCTATTTTATTTTAAAATGGATAATATAGAATTTATTCTCACTCGGATAAATTCCCCGAATCACCTCTTTCAATTCCGCCAAACTCATATTTTCCTGAATCGCATGTTGCTCTGTCAGTTCATCAAGGGTAATCGGCAACACACTTAACACTTCAATCGTGCAGAAGTATTGATTATCTTCAAATCGACCAACACGTAAGATATCACCTGCTTTAAAATGGCTTTCGGATTTATCCCGAATGGTGATGGTTTTACGCCCAGCGAGAATATCGGCTTCGAAGCGTTGATAAAAGGTAATATCGTTCATAAAGTGCGGTCACAAAAAATCTATTTTGAATTTTGAGGGCGAATTGATCTCGCCCTCATATTGATAAGGATGAAATTATTCCTTAATTCCTCTTAATTCATCTTTAATGCGTTGAATTTCTAAGAATAAACGGCGTTCTTCTTGACGACAGAAACTATCACTACTTAAATTTTTCGCGTCAGCAGAACAACGAACTTGTTTATATTGTTTTTCTAGCACATTCAATACCGCTTTTTTCTGTTTATATTTAGCACTTTCTTTCGATGCTTTGTCAGCAGGAATTACGCGTGCTTTCTGAGCCGTTGCAGCTTGTTGTGCTAAAACGGTTTCTTTTTTCTCTGATACTTTTTCTGCCACATCATCCGCTTTCGCCTCTTTTTTAACTTCGGCTTTCACTGCGTCTGATTTTACATCTGCTTTGTTAGCCTCAGCTTTAACTTCTGTGGTTTCTGTTTTCTCAGCGACTTTTTCGGCTGATTTAGTTTCAGCCACCAATTCTTTTGATTTTTCAACCGTACTTTCTGCTTTTTCTGTTGATGCAGGTATTCTTACCGCTTTCTCAACTTGGGTTGATGTGTTTTCTTTATTGTCACAAGCAGATAATAAGGTGCTTGCGCCGAGAATAAGGCTTAAAGCCACTTTAGCGTTTAAATTCATGTTAATTTCCTAGGTTTTAAAGTTAAAAATATTAAGTGTTTTCAGTAGAAAGCGTCCAACCCTGCGAGCGAAGAATTTTATAACGTTCACGCGCTTGAGCTTTTTGCGTTTCTTCTACCGGTACAAAATCAATTAATTGTGTAAAGCTGTGGCTAAAATCCGGCACTTCCATTTGTAAATTGATCAGCAAATCACGGCGTTGGGCATTGCGTTTGCCTTTCCAACTGATCTCAATTGGCGGTGCATATTGTGTTGCTTCGCCTGAAAGATTATGAGGAACAAACTCATTTGGATCCCGTTGCCATAATGCTTCATCAATTAAAAATGCTTGCTCTTCTGTTTCACACGCGATTAAAACTCGCTTGCCTAAACGCCACGCTTGAGCGGCAAGATCACAGGCAAGTTGCTCAACTGTTATCTTCTTTTCTGGATTTAAGAGATAAAATTGTGCGTTTTTTGCCATGATTGTGACTTCTCCATTTATCGTTTTTTAAACTGGCGGATTTTATCAAAAAAGCACTAAAAAATAAATCATCAACAAGGTGATTAACGCAAATAGAAAAAACACGAAAATTTTTTACCGTACTTTTATGATCTACATCACAAAAGTAACTTTTAACCTTTATGTTACATTCCATTCATAACTCGTAGGTGTTAGAATTTTGAAGATTTATTTTTATTTTCGATGATAGGAGTATCACATGGCATTTCGTATTGAAAAAGACACTATGGGCGAAGTTCAAGTTCCTGCAGATAAATACTGGGCAGCACAAACCGAACGTTCCCGTAACAACTTCAAAATTGGTCCGGCAGCCTCTATGCCGCACGAAATTATTGAAGCGTTCGGTTATTTGAAAAAAGCCGCTGCTTTCGCAAACTGTGATTTAGGTGTATTACCTGCTGAGAAACGTGATTTAATCGCAACCGCCTGTGATGAAATCCTTGCAGGAAAATTAGACGACCAATTCCCATTAGTTATTTGGCAAACCGGGTCAGGTACACAATCAAACATGAATGTGAACGAAGTTGTGGCTAACCGTGCTCACGTTTTACATGGTGGTAAATTAGGTGAAAAATCATTCATCCATCCAAATGATGATGTGAACAAATCCCAATCTTCAAATGATACTTTCCCAACTGCAATGCATATTGCGGCATACAAAAAAGTGGTTGAACATACCATTCCTTGCGTAGAACGCTTACAAAAAACGTTCGCTAAAAAATCTGCAGAATTTAAAGATGTGGTAAAAATTGGCCGTACTCACTTAATGGATGCAACCCCATTAACATTAGGTCAAGAATTCTCTGCTTATGCAGCACAATTAGATTTCGGTTTACGTGCACTAAGAAACACCCTTCCACACTTAAGTCAATTAGCACTTGGTGGTACTGCAGTAGGTACAGGTTTAAATACGCCAAAAGGCTATGATGTAAAAGTAGCAGATTACATTGCAAAATTCACTGGCTTACCATTCGTAACAGCGGAAAACAAATTTGAAGCATTAGCTGCGCACGATGCAATCGTTGAAACTCACGGTGCAATTAAACAATTAGCGATGAGCTTATTCAAAATTGCAAACGACATTCGTTTATTAGCATCAGGCCCACGTTCTGGTATCGGTGAAATCTTAATTCCTGAAAATGAACCAGGTTCTTCAATCATGCCGGGTAAAGTGAACCCAACTCAATGTGAAGCGTTAACCATGGTATGTGCGCAAGTATTCGGTAACGACACCACTATCGCATTTGTTGGCTCACAAGGTCACTTCCAATTAAACGTATTTAACCCTGTAATGGTGGCGAATTTCTTACAATCTGCACAATTATTGGGTGATGCTTGCGTATCATTTGATGAGCACTGTGCAACCGGTATTCAACCAAACTACCCACGCATTAAACAACAATTGGAAAATTCATTGATGTTAGTAACCGCACTTAATACACACATTGGTTACGAAAATGCAGCGAAAATTGCGAAAACTGCACACAAAAACGGTACAACCTTACGTGAAGAAGCGATTAACTTAGGCTTAGTTTCAGCCGAAGATTTCGACAAATGGGTTCGTCCAGAAGATATGGTGGGTAGCTTAAAATAAACTCCCCCAATAATTTGATGTCAAAGGCAGGTATTCCTGCCTTTTTATTTGTGTTTTTTTAGAGGGCTTTTTTGTTATAATCACGGCAATATTTTTGATATGAAAAAAACTATGAAACTGAAATTTATTATTGCTGCTATTTCAGCCTTATTTTCCACCGCACTTTTTGCCCAATGGCAACCAGTTGGCAATGCTGAATACACATGGGGGCCATTCCATGTTTACACTGTCGGCTTGTATTCTGAAACGGGGTCATATGAAAAGAATGAACGTCCGTTAATGTTTTCGATTAAATATGAGAAACCAGTTGAAGGGAAAAATTTCGCCATTGCTTTAACTAAAGAAATGGAAGCCCAAAACTTAA
The DNA here is from genome assembly GCA_018369675.1 of Parahaemophilus parainfluenzae. Lineage (GTDB taxonomy): Bacteria > Pseudomonadota > Gammaproteobacteria > Enterobacterales > Pasteurellaceae > Haemophilus_D > Haemophilus_D parainfluenzae_AC. The sequence continues at coordinate 77,457 of JAGZBU010000003.1, forward strand.
GTAAAGATGACACCACCGCATGGCTGAAAAAAATGCAGGAAATCTTTCCTGATTTTTCACCAAGCGACATCTTAAATTTTGTTGCCTTAGCGGATAAAGGCTATTTTGTGTTAAATGACACCGTGTTAGATCACGAATTCGATCAAAAATTTACACAAGCGTTTATTGATGTGTGGCTTTCAGATAAAAGTAGTTTTATCAAATTACAACCGCAATTATTAGGTAAAGAAAAACCGGCTCACGATAGCAAAGAATTTCAACATCAACCGGCAAGCGAGCCTTTTGATGAAGAAAATACAATGCCGGAATTACCACCAAATTACGATTTTAAACAAGACGTAAAAGGATAAACAACAAGGGCGAACATGATATAGTTCGCCCTTTTCTTTTATTATTTCACTTGCTGTTCTAAAAACAAGATCATCTGTAATGCAATATCAATGCCACTGGTCTTCTCAATCATTTCTAAACCAGGGCTAGCATTCACTTCAAGCACCAATAAACCTTCTTTTGAACGAATTAAATCAACACCAGCCACAACAAGCCCTAATGCTTTAGTGGCACGAATGGCGATAGATTTTTCTTCTTCAGTGAGTTTAACTTTTTCCGCAGTGCCACCACGATGAAAATTCGCACGAAACTCGCCGTCTTGTCCAATACGCTGCATTGTGGCGACGACTTTATCACTGATCACAAAACAGCGAATATCTGTCCCTTTCGCCTCTTCTACAAAATCTTGTAACAAAACAGGCATATTCGCATCTTTTAACGTTTCTAAAATACTAACCGCACTTTGTGGACGTTCAGCTAAAATCACGCCAATACCTTGCGAGCCTTTTAAGGTTTTAATAATCATTGGGGAGGTTGTTTGCTTAATGGCTTGTTTTGGCTCAACCTCACAACCGGATAAGACTGAACTCGGTACTGCAATACCTTGCTCTAATAACATCTGCAAACTACGCCATTTATCGCGTGCGGCTAAAAATGCTTGTTCTTTATTGAGACAATAGACACCTTTTCCTTGGAAATGACGCAATACGGCACAGCCCATTTGGGTACTTGTCGTCCCAAAACGTGGTAACACCGCATCGTAATCGGGCAATAAATAGGGCTCACTTTCTGCATTTTGTTGATAATACAAAGAAAAGTGCGGTTGATTTTTGTCGAGTTTTAAAATGCAACGATTAGGATCCAAAATATCCATTTGATGCCCGCAACTTTCTGCTGCTTCTTTTAAACGCTGGCAGCTATAAAGGCGAGGCTCGCGGCAAAGCATCAATAATTTCATTCAGTTATATCCTTAGGAAAAGAAGAGTTGATATATTACACCAATCACAATAATCCTGAAAAATGATTTCTGCTTTTGTGGAAATAGAGTAGAATCATTATGAATTTTGTTTAAATAAAAGGAAAATTTTATGTTCGTAGTTATTTTTGGTCGTCCTGGCTGCCCTTATTGTGTACGTGCAAAAAACCTTGCTGAAAAATTAAAAGGTGAAGTAGCGGATTTCGATTATCGCTATGTAGATATTATCGCTGAAGGTATTTCTAAAGCAGATTTATCAAAATCTGTCGGTAAAGAAGTGGAAACTGTGCCACAAATCTTTATTGATGAAAAACCAATCGGCGGTTGCACTGATTTCGAAGCATTAATGAAAGAACAATTTAACGTTGTTGCTTAATTTTTGCTAAAAACATAAAAGTGTGGTTAATTTCAACCGCACTTTTTTATTATTTAATTTGCAACAAAATCGACCAATCCCATTCCGTTTCACCTAAACGATATTGTTCTTTTAACGCAGGTCCACAAGAATTGGAGCCAACCCCACTCATTTTGTAATCCACACACAAGATCGTACTGCCACTTTTTTCCAAATCATATTGGTGCTTTTTATTGTCCAATTCTTCTTGAGAATAAGGGGATACATTCATGCTAAAAGGCGTATGACTTTGCACGGTAAAGCAATCAGCCGAATTTGCTACCTTCACTTCAGTACAACCATAGTGACTGCCATTTTCTTGCGGTTTCAAATAAGGCACATGATTACTTTCTGGCGTAGTCTTATAACGCCCAAAAGCCGTGGCGTGATGTTTATCCAGATAACTTTCCGTTGGGCCATAGCCTACATACTCCACTTGATTAAATCCTTGATTAAGGAAGAAACGCAAGCCAAAGCGTGGTAAGAATGGCAAGTCCGGTTGTTTTTCAGCATGAATATTGATGTGAAGCAACCCATTTTGTTCAATTCGATACACCACATTTAATGTCAAAATTCGCGCTTTTGATACGGCAACCAATCCTAATTTAAAGGTAATTTCAACCGCGCTTTCCTGCTCGGTTAAACCGTAATCATAGACTCGACTCGTCGCGCGATCGTAACCTGCAGCAAGCCAATGTACTTTAATTAAACTATCATTATCTAAAGGTGCTCGCCAAATATTGAAATCAGTAGGTTGATTCAACCAAGGTTCTCCTGCTTTGCGAATTTGATGAATAGTGCCTTTATATTGATCAAACTGGTATTCAATATCTACCGCTTTAACTGAAATTAAATTAGCATGCTCTGAAACAGAAATCGGTTTATGATTTAGTTTGAATTCATTTGTGGTGAATTGTGGTTGCTCCGACAAAATAATCTGATCAAATCCCAAACAATGCCCTTGGGGAATTAAATTAGTTTCTGTTTTTTGATGATAAGCCAATGTCAAAATTTGTAATGAACCGTTACTTATTGGCAACGTTAAAGGCAAAAGTGCGGTTGATTTTGGCGCAATGTTTAAATCATCTATTTGGCCCTCTTGTACAACCAAGAAGTCCTCTGTTATTTGATAATGAATCGAAATAGCCTCTGCCGCATCTGTAAAATCCAAATAATTTTTGAGTTCAATATGAGCATTTCTCAATGTAGCACGAAGTGGACGATACACATTTTTGTATTCCAACAAATTACTTTGAATTTGACGATCTGCCGTCACTAATCCATCAGCACAAAAATTACCGTCATTCGGCGTATCATTAAAATCCCCACCATAGCCCATCTTGCTTGAATTTGGCAAATAAGGGGAATGATTGCACCACTCCCACACAAAGCCACCACAAGCGCCTGCATGTCGTTCCATAGCTTGGAAATAATCCTCTGTATCTCCGCAAGAATTCCCCATCGCATGCAAATATTCACAAAAGAGATACGGCTTTTGATTTTGGCTATCCGCAAAATAAGCATCCAATTCTTCCGTACTGGTGTACATTTCGCTATGAAAATCTAAATTGGATGTGTCATTTTGATGAGCTGAATGTTGAAAGATCGCATTTTCATAATGCACTAAGCGACTTGGATCTCGCTGTTTCATCCAAGCGGCGGCTTGCTCAAAATTCTCACCACAACCACTTTCATTTCCCAATGACCAAATCACAACAGAAGGCCGATTTTTATCTCGCTCAACATTGGCATAAGTGCGGTCTAAAATGGCTTGATTAAATTCAGGGCTTCGAGCCATATAGCAATAATTGTCGATTGTTTTTTGACGAATTGCTTCATGATCAATCTCTGTTTTTACCCCTAACAAAATGCTTGTTTCTGGCGACGCTACATAAACTGCATTCGTGCCGTGTGATTCAATATCACTTTCCGCAATCACATAAAAACCATATTCATCACACAATTCAGTAAACCAAGGTGCATTAGGATAATGCGCTGTACGAATAGCATTAAAATTATGCTGTTTCATTAAGCGTAAATCTTGCAACGCTTGTTCGCGGCTGATGGCATAACCGGTTTTCGGATCGCTATCGTGACGATTAACTCCTTTAAACTTAATCGCTTGCCCATTAAATAACATGACGCCATTCTTTACTTCGATATGACGCAAGCCGACCTTTTGGCAAATCACTTCTGATCCATATTGCAAAATCAACGTGTATAAGCGAGGGTTCTCTGCATGCCATAATTGTGCATTTTCAATTTCAGCATGAAATGCATGCCCTTTTTGTTCACTTATCAATTTGCCTTGAGGATCAAATAATTGCCAAGAAATGGGTTGTTCGCGTTCTGCAAACTGACAAGCTACATGCAATTGAGCCTTGGTAAAGGATTGATTAAATTGTGTTTGAATGAAGAAATCTTGTAAGTAATTTCTTTCTCGTGCTAACAGATAAACATCTCGAAAAATACCGGACATTCGGAATTTGTCTTGGTCTTCCAAGTAACTGCCATCACACCATTTCAACACTAAAACATGTAAGTGGTTTTCGCCTTGTTGCAAAAAGCCAGTAATATCAAATTCGCTCGTGCAATGACTAATTTGGCTGTAGCCCGCAAATTGTTGATTCACATAGACAAATAAGCAGCTATCTACTCCTTCAAAATTTAAGAGATACCGTTTTTCTGGATTGATTTCAACATTAAAAACGCGGTGATACAAGCCACAAGGATTTTCAATGGGCACATAAGGGGGATCAAAAGGGAAAGGATAATTTACATTAGTATATTGATGATTATCGTAACCATGATTTTGCCAATTGGAAGGAACAGGAATTTTATCTGTAAAGGAAAAATGAAGTAAATCTTGAGGTAAGTGAGTATAGCTTTCAAAATAAGCAAAATCCCATTCCCCATTTAGTAAGATAAAGTAAGGGGAAAATTCTCGTGTCTTTTTGACCGCACTTTCTGTTGAAGGAAAAGGAATAAAATAAGCATGATGTGGTGTGGTATTCACGTGCAAGGTTTGCGGATCTTCAAAATAACGAGGCAACGACATAAAAACTCCCAATGCAATTTAGACATATAAAAAAGGGCGCCTGAATGACGCCCACTATACCTAAAATCTTCGACTAATCTAGTGATAAGTTTATAAATCGTGATACTTATCACATTAATTTTTATGGTAATTTTGCCAAGAAGGCATAACCGCCTTTTTCACTCATTATCTCAACGTTAGAATCCGCTGTAATGAATGCTGACTCACCTTGTTTCAAGGTAAGTGCGGTTGATTTTTCTTGTATTTTCAGATCGCCTTGCATCACCAACAAAATACCCGCACTCTGAAGATTTACTTCTGTGTGCTGTTCGAGCTTGAGACGAATTTGAGCTAAAGTAAAATCTTTTACAGGCGTTTTATAAGTAAATTCTGACTGATTTTGAGGTGCGGCTGAGATAATTTGAGGTGTCACTTCACGACAATCCACAATTTTTAATAATTCAACAATATCGACATATTTTGGTGTTAAGCCACCACGAATCACATTATCAGAACAGGCCATTAACTCCACGTTTTGTCCGCGAAGATAAGCATGAGGAATCCCTGCATCTTGGAAAATACCTTCCCCTTCTTTCAAATGCACGATATTAAAGAGATAAAAACACACCAACCCAGCATCTAATTTTTCAGGCGAAATTGCCATAGCTTCCATGGTATAAAGCACCCAATAATCGGGGTTGTCTAGCGCCAACTCGCCATTTTTATAAGGCTGTTGGTTGGCTTCAATAATGGGTAATAGCCAATTTGCGAGCGTTGATTGATCCGCCAACATCACATCCGCATAGAATTCAGCAAGGTTTTGTGTGCCAAGTCTTTTAGCCAAAGGTTGCAAAGAGGGGCGTGCATTTAATGTGGCAAGGATTTGAGCTTTTGTTTTAAAACCATGTAAAAGCCAGAAATCAGATAAGGCAATCATCATTTCTGGTTTATGATTTCTATCTTTATAAGTCCGCGTGCTGTCTGTTAATGCCACGCCTTTTGTATTTTCAGCCTCAAAGCCCTTTTCAGCTTGGGTTTTAGTCGGATGCAATTGAATCGACAATGGCTTTTCAACATCTAAAATCTTTAACAAATAAGGCAGTTCATCACCAAATTGCTGACGGCTTACCTGTCCTTGTGCGGTCGGATTTTGCAATAAAAATTCAATAAGGGATTGCTTACCTGTTACATCCTCAATTTCAGAAGGTGCTGATGGATGAGCTCCTAACCACCACTCTGCACAAGGTTGATCTTTCGCTGAATGTAATCCAATCAATGATGCAATATAGTTTTTTCCGCCCCATGCATAATGCTGTACTTGGCCAGTTAATCGATAAATCATCTTTACCTTCTTTAAAAAAGAATAAGGATAAAAAAATCCGCTTATTTAAAGCGGATCTTTTAGTCTATAAATCTTATTTTGTTAAACTTAAAACAACCGATTCTCCAGCAATCACTTCACCAGATTTTTTCTCGATAGATGAGATTTCATCCATGTTAGAGATAACAACTGGTGTTAAAACTGATTTTGCTTTTGATTCTAATGTTGCTAAATCAAATTCGATTACTGTGTCGCCGCGTTTTACGCTTTGACCTTCGTGTGCAATGCGGGTGAATCCTTCACCTTTCAATTCAACGGTATCAATACCGAAGTGAACGAATAATTCAACACCCTCTTTTGATTCCATTGAAAACGCATGGTTGGTTTCAAAAATTTTACCAATTACACCATCAACAGGCGCAACAATTTTGTTACCTGTTGGGCGAATCGCGATACCATCACCTACGATTTTTTCAGAGAAAACAACATCTGGTACATCTTCGATATTCACAATCTCACCAGAAAGTGGCGCATAAATTTCGACTTCCACTGTTTTGTTTTCTTTTGAACCAAATAATTTGTCAAATAAGCCCATTTTAATCTCCTATCTATTAAAGATGGCTAGTATTTTAACGTAAAACTCTGTTTTTGTATCTAGTTTAACGATTTTTCTGCTAAAAAAGCTTGAATTAATTGCTCAATTTCAGCAGCGGTTGGTTTTTGTAATGCTTCATCAGCTAAGGCTTTCACCTCTTGATAATTCACATGACGAATTAATTTTTTAATACGTGGCACAGAAATTGCACTCATACTAAATTCATCTAAGCCCATACCGAGTAACAATAAGGTTGCTCGTTCATCACCGGCTAACTCACCACACATACCTGTCCATTTGCCTTCTGCATGAGAAGCATCAATCACTTGTTTGATCAAGCCTAATACTGAAGGAGACATTGGATTGTATAAGTGAGAAATTAATTCATTACCACGGTCAACAGCTAGCGTATATTGCGTTAAATCGTTTGTACCAATACTAAAGAAATCTACTTCTTTCGCTAAGAATTTCGCATTCACCGCTGCAGATGGTGTTTCAACCATGACACCCACTTGAATATTTTCATCAAAAGCTTTACCTTCTGCGCGCAATTCTGCTTTTAAGGTTTCAAGCACTGATTTTAATTCACGAATTTCTTCTACCGAAATAATCATCGGGAACATCACGGCAAGTTTACCAAATGCAGACGCACGTAATACCGCTCTTAATTGTGCGTGTAAAATCTCACGACGATCAAGGGCGATACGCACCGCACGCCATCCTAAGAATGGGTTCATTTCTTTTGGTAAATTTAAATATGGAAGCTCTTTATCACCGCCGATATCCATGGTACGTAATACCACTAAACGACCTTCCATTGCTTCAACCACTTCTTTATAAGCAATGAATTGCTCTTCTTCGCTTGGTAATTGATCGCGATCCATAAAGAGGAATTCTGTACGGTATAAACCTACCCCTTCAGCACCATTACGATGTGCACCTTCGCAATCACGAATCGTACCAATATTGGCTACCACATCAACTTTATGACCATCAAGGGTCACCGCTGGCAAATCTTTTAATTTTGCTAACTCTGCTTTTTCTTCAGCGAGTTTTGCTTCTAAGGTTTTTAATTCGTCAATTTCAGCTTGAGTCGGATTCACGTAAACACGGTTGTTTACCGCATCTAAAATAAGATAATCACCTGTATTCACTCGTGCTGTGACATCATTTGTCCCTACAATGGCCGGCAATTCAAGTGAACGAGCCATAATTGAGGTGTGAGATGTTCTACCACCAATATCCGTGATAAAACCTAATACTTTTTCTAAGTTTAATTGAGCAGTTTCTGATGGGGTTAAATCGTAAGCCACAAGGATGGATTCTTCGGTAATATCACCAAGATCCACAATATGCATACCTAAAATATTTTTGATTAAACGATTACCGATATCGCGAATATCACCCGCACGTTCTTTTAAGTATTCATCATCAATTTCAGACAACATTTCAACTTGTTGATCGATGATTTTACTTGCGGCCACACTCGCATTCACTTTTTGCGAACGAAGATAATCAATAATTTCTTCTTCTAATTCTTCATCTTCAAGGATCATTAAATGGCCTTCAAAGATGGCCGCTTTTTCTTCACCTAAAGATTTTAATGCACGTTGATGAATAGAATTAAGTTGCTCAACTGCAGCTTCACGACCAGCATAAAAACGGGCAACTTCTGCCTCAACTTGATCTTCTGAAATTTTTTGCGTATCAAGAACAATTTTTTCTTCTTTTAATACTAAGGCTTTACCAAAAACGATACCTGGTGACGCTGGAATACCTGTAATCATACTTTTACCTTCCGAGATAATTTATTAAAGGTTAGATAAACAATAGCCATAGAATAGAAATCCTATGGCTAATCGTAAATTATTCTAAAGTAGGAATTAATGCGACTAAATGTTCAACGGCTTGTTGTTCGTCTTCACCTTCCGCCGAGATGGTGATTACAGTTCCTTGTGTCAAGCCTAAGGTTTGTAGCTTAAATAGGCTTTTCGCACTTGCACTTTTACCACCGGAGGTCACTGTTACATCAGAAGCAAATGCTTTCGCTTCTTTAACAAATTGCGCCGCTGGACGGGTGTGTAAACCATTAGGAGCTGTAATTTCTACATCTTTTGAGAACATAATGTTACCTCTTATAGTAATTGTAAAATTTAATCTATAAATCCGCTGTAGTATCTCTATTAAATGCCCAATAATCAAGGCTAAACACAAAAAAACTTGAGCTACGTCACGAAATTCGGCGTAATTTATACCTAATTTACAGTAATTTGTCTACTATACAGAAAAATGACGCTGTGATTTCGTCTCACTCAAGCTTTCAATAAGGCGATGATAATTCTCATAGCGTATAGGTGAAATCCGACCTGCTTCGACAGCCTCACGTAATGCACAGCCAGGATCGTTCAAATGCTTACAATCTCGGAATTTACATGTACCTAAGACATATTGAAATTCACGATAGCCTTTGGTGATCTGTTCTGGCTCCAAATGCCATAAACCAAACTCACGAATCCCAGGTGAGTCAATCAAATTACCACCTTGTGGCAAATGGTATAAACGAGATGAAGTTGTGGTATGTTGCCCCAAGCCTGAGGTTTCACTAATACCACCGACTTGTGCATTGACGGTTGGCAAAATATGATTAATTAAACTGGATTTGCCTACCCCTGACTGCCCCACAAAAATGGATGTTCCATCACTTAAAAGTGCGGTCAATTTTTCCATATTTTTTCCAGTTTCAGCAGAAATGATGATGGTCTGATAACCAATATCACGGTAAATCTGTAACTGACTTTCCACTTCCTGCTCTTGCTCCGAATTCAGTAAATCGCCTTTATTTACCACGATGACTGGCTCGATCCCCGCATTTTCACACACCACTAAATAACGATCGATAATATTGAGTGAAAGTACTGGCACAACCGCAGAAACAATAATAATACGATCGATATTCGCCGCGATGGGTTTCAACCCATCATAATAATCTGGGCGAGCAATTTCATTTTGTCTTGGGTGAATGGCTTCAATCACACCGCTCACCCCTTGGAGCTGTTCATTACCTTGTCGCCAAATCACTTTGTCTCCAACCACGAGACTAGAAAGTGTACGACGTAAATTACAGCGGAAAATTTCGCCTTGTGCGTTTTCTACGTCTGCATGAACCGAATAACGCGTGACCACTACCCCATCTTGGCTTTCGCCTAGCATATCATCTTGCCATTCCACTTCTTTCTTCTTGTGGCGATGCAAAGCTTTCGCGTTATTTGATTGAATTCGACGAGTTTGATTTTGCGTTAGTTTACGTTTGCTCATAAAGTGCGGTCGTTTTTTCCGATGTTTTTCGTTAAAATAAACGGGATTAAAAAATGTTCATAGGATACCTTATATTATGCAATTAGATAAACAAAATCTGATTTGGATCGATTTAGAAATGACAGGATTAGATCCTGAAAAAGAACGAATTATTGAAATCGCAACCATCGTGACAGATAAAGATCTCAATATTTTAGCGGAAGGACCTGTGATTGCAGTGCATCAAAGTGATGAATTATTAAACAAAATGTCGGAATGGTGCGTAAAAACCCATACAGCAAATGGCTTAGTTGACCGTGTCAAAGCGAGCAAACTCACCGAACGTGCGGCTGAATTACAAACATTAGATTTTTTAAAACGATGGGTACCAAAAGGTGCTTCACCGATTTGTGGCAACAGCATCGCACAAGATAAACGCTTTCTTTATAAATATATGCCTGATTTAGCGGATTATTTCCATTATCGTCATCTAGATGTCAGCACGTTAAAAGAATTAGCCGCTCGCTGGAAACCAGAAATTTTAGACGGGTTCAAAAAAGGCAATACTCATTTAGCCCTTGATGATATTCGAGAGTCAATAAAAGAATTAGCTTACTACCGTGATCACTTTATTAATCTGGGTTGATGAAAACTTAGGCAAACTCAATCATTTGCAAAATCTGCACTTGCGTTGAATAAATTTTTTCGTATAATGTTGCCTCATTCACCAATGTGAAATGCGGGAATAGCTCAGTTGGTAGAGCACGACCTTGCCAAGGTCGGGGTCGCGAGTTCGAGCCTCGTTTCCCGCTCCAAATTTTCACATGAATGCCCTGCGGGAATAGCTCAGTTGGTAGAGCACGACCTTGCCAAGGTCGGGGTCGCGAGTTCGAGCCTCGTTTCCCGCTCCAAATTCTCAATCCGTTGCTGAAAAGCAGCGGATTTTTTTATTGTATTTTCCCTACATATTCCCTTCAAAATACGATAAAATCCCCCAGAAACTTTAACCTAAAAAATCACTCTAAGAATGACCGAATTAACCCAATACATTCCTGATGAAGGCACGATGCTCCGTTTTGGTAAAAAACTCGCAGAAGTGCTTGTAAAACAACCGAAAGATAATGCCATTGTGCTTTATTTTAATGGCGATCTTGGTGCAGGAAAAACCACCCTGACTCGCGGAATGGTGCAAGGTTTAGGCTACCAAGGCAATGTCAAAAGCCCTACTTATACGTTAGTGGAAGAATATAGCATTGCAGGGAAAATGATTTATCACTTTGATTTATATCGCCTTGCCGATCCTGAAGAATTGGAATTTATGGGTATTCGTGATTATTTCAGCCAAAATTGTATCTGCTTAATCGAATGGGCAGAAAAAGGTGAGGGCATCTTGCCTGAGCCTGATTTATTGGTGAATATTGATTATTACGACGATGCTCGCAACATTACACTAATTGCTCAAAACTCAGTGGGCGAGCATATTTTGACACAACTATAAAATTGATTTACATGAAAGCAAAATTTTCGTTTCTTTTTGGAATATTTTCTCTAATTTCTACTACCGTATTTGCCACACCACAATGGACAATTGCCATTGATCCCGGCCACGGCGGTAAAGATCCCGGTGCAATCGGAAAAAATCTCGGCATTTATGAAAAAAATGTCACCCTTTCTATCGCGCGAGAATTAAAAGCCTTACTAGATAAAGATCCTAATTTCAAAGGCGTCTTAACACGCAGTAGCGATTACTACATTTCTGTGCCGGAACGTTCTGAAATCGCACGTAAATATAAAGCAAATTTCCTTGTGTCTATCCATGCTGACTCCTCTCTTAATGCAGACCAACGTGGCGCATCTGTTTGGGTGCTATCCAATCGTCGCGCCAACGATGAAATGGGTCAATGGTTAGAAGACGATGAAAAACGCTCTGAGCTTTTAGGCGGAGCCGGTAAAGTGCTTTCCAATAACAATGACAAATATTTAGATCAAACTGTACTCGACCTGCAATTTGGTCACAGCCAACGTACAGGCTATGAACTTGGCAACAGTATTTTACGTCGCTTTGCTCGCGTGACTTCATTAAGCCGCAGCACACCACAACATGCGAGCCTTGGCGTATTGCGTTCACCCGATATTCCTTCAGTTCTGGTGGAAACAGGTTTCCTTTCCAATATGGAAGAAGAACAAAAACTGAATACCATTGCTTATCGTCGTCGTATTGCTTATATGATTTATGAAGGCTTAGTCGCTTATCGTAATGGTAATTTAAAAGCAATTGCTGTTCCACCTAGCGATGAGCAAGACAGCAAATCTACAAAATCAAACGACAAAAATAATGAAAAATCTGACCGCACTTCCGATGTGAAAGATAGAGGTATTCGCCATAAAGTGAAACCAGGTGAAAGCATTGGTAGTCTGGCGAACAAATATGATGTCAAAGTCAGCGAAATCATTGAGTTAAACAAACTGAAACGCAAAGAACTTTGGTTAAATGAAACCATTAAGATTCCAGATAATGGCAAAGGCAAAAAAGCGGAAGAACCAACTAAAAAAGAAGAGAAAAACATCGAAAAATCTGACCGCACTTCCGATGTCAAAGACAGCGGCGTACGTCATAAAGTGAAACCAGGTGAAAGCATTGGTAGCCTGGCGAACAAATATGATGTCAAAGTCAGTGAAATTATTGAGTTAAATAAACTGAAACGCAAAGAACTTTGGTTGAATGAAACCATTAAAATTCCTGATAACGGCAAAGGTAAAAAGGTAGAAGAAAAACCTAAATCGGATGATAAAGCCAAAGCCGATAACAAAGGAAAAAACAGCAAGATTGTTGAAGCTGAAAAAGCCGTTTCTAAAAAAGATCAAAAACAAGAAAAAGCTGAGAATAAAAAAGAGCCTGAGAAAAAAGACACTTCTTCAAAAGGAAATGAGAAGAAAGATGATGGCAAGAAAGAAACCCCGCTTTACCATACAGTAAAAGCAGATCAAACTATCTATGCTATCTCTCGTGAATATAATGTACCGGTTAATCGTCTTTTAAAGCTGAACCCAACATTGAAAAACGGCAAAGTCGTGACTGGGCAAAAAATCAAACTTAAAGAAAAATAAGGAATCCTATGGCAATCAAAATTCTTTCTCCACAGCTGGCTAATCAGATTGCCGCAGGTGAAGTGGTCGAACGCCCTGCCTCTGTGGTGAAAGAATTGGTGGAAAACAGCCTTGATGCCGGTGCCAATAAAATTCATATTGATATTGAAAACGGCGGCGCCAGTCTGATTCGTATTCGAGATAATGGCAGCGGCATTCCTAAAGAGGAATTAAGCCTCGCACTCGCTCGACACGCAACCAGTAAAATTGCCGATCTTGATGATCTCGAAGCCATTTTAAGTTTAGGTTTCCGCGGTGAAGCCCTTGCCAGTATCAGCTCGGTTTCTCGTCTCACGCTTACCTCTCGCACAGCTGAGCAAAATGAAGCGTGGCAGGTTTACGCACAGGGACGAGAGATGGAAACTACAATTAAACCTGCGTCTCATCCAGTCGGTACAACAGTTGAAGTGGCGAATCTCTTTTTTAACACGCCAGCTCGTCGTAAATTCTTACGCACCGATAAAACAGAATTTGCTCATATTGATGAAGTCATTCGCCGAATTGCTTTAGCAAAATTTAATATCGCTTTTACGCTCACTCATAACGGCAAAATTGTTCGACAATACCGCCCAGCGGCAAATGAAGAACAACAACTAAAACGCGTTGCTGCCATTTGTGGCGATGATTTTGTTCAACATGCCTTACGTATTGATTGGAAACATGATGATCTGCATCTTTCTGGCTGGGTGGCGACACCTGAATTTACCCGTTCTCAGAATGATTTAAGCTATTGCTATATCAATGGGCGAATGGTGCGCGATAAAGTGATCACCCACGCCATTCGTCAAGCTTATGCGGAGCATTTACATACTGAGCAATACCCTGCATTTGTGCTATTTATCGACCTCAATCCACATGATGTCGATGTCAACGTGCATCCAACAAAACACGAGGTGCGTTTCCATCAAGCGCGTTTAATTCATGATTTTATCTGCCAAGGTGTAACAAATGCGCTCAATGCTATTCCTCAAGCTGAATTGGATTTAGTGCCAGCGATGAATGAGGCAAGAGAGCCTTCGGCTTCATATCAAACCCACTATGAACCGAAACCCAATCGTGCGGCGGCTGGGCAAAATATTTTTGCCTCGCATTATCATCAGCCTCGTGAAAAACAATCAGAGAATCGACCACACTTTTCAAACCGTAGTGAGTACGTTCCGTCATATGGTTATCGTGAACAACCGACAAAGACCGAACAACGCTTATATGGGGAATTAGTACGTTCTGCGGAAAATTCTCAAGTTTTAACAAAATCTGTCGTTGAACAACTCCCACAGACAAGTGAAACAGGCTATTTACGCGCATTGGCATTAATTGAAAATGAAGCATTGCTTTTACAACAAAATCAGCAGTTTTATTTGATGTCATTAGCTAAATTGCAAACCTTAAATTATGAATTAACCTTACAACAAGGTGAAATTTCACAACAACCGTTGCTCATTCCGATTATTTTTCGCTTAGATGAAAAACAATTTGAACAATGGCAAAAACAAAAAGCCTATTTTCAACAAAGTGGTTTTGAATTCATTGAGAATGAAGCCCAGCTACGCCTTACATTAAACAAAGTACCCGCTATTTTACGTACACAAAATTTACAAAAATGTGTGGTGGGTCTGCTTGCTGAACATCTAGAAAATATGCCTGATTTCCTGACCGCACTTTGTCATACGCTAGAGATGACACCAATTCAAGTATTAGCGGATGCGGTCAGCTTATTAAGTGAAACGGAACGCTTACTGAATAAAACTCATCAAGAAAAATTTAATACATTACTGAAACCGATTAACTGGCAGCCTTTTTTAAGCGATTTGTAATATGACACAAAAAACTGACTCCAAACCAACTGCACTTTTTCTGATGGGGCCAACAGCCTCAGGAAAAACAGATCTTGCTATTCAATTACGTCAAAGCCTGCCCATGGAAGTGATCAGTGTCGATTCTGCATTAATTTATAAAGGGATGGATATTGGTACGGCAAAGCCTTCTAAAGAAGAACTAGCCCTTGCCCCTCACCGATTAATCGATATTTTAGATCCCGCTGAAAGTTATTCTGCGATGAATTTTCGTGATGATGCACTCAGAGAAATGGCTGATATTACCGCGCAAGGTAAAATTCCGCTTTTGGTTGGCGGTACCATGTTGTATTACAAAGCATTGATTGAAGGCCTTTCTCCCCTTCCATCTGCTGATGAAAAGTTACGCTTAGAGATTGAAGAAAAAGCGCAAAAACTTGGCTGGCCAGCACTTCATCAAGAATTACAAAAAATTGATCCTGTTTCAGCAGAACGTATTAATCCCAATGATTCACAGCGCATTAATCGTGCATTAGAAGTATTCTATTTAACAGGCAAATCATTAACGGAATTAACCGAACAAAAAGGCGAAGAATTGCCTTATCAATTTTTACAATTTGCTATTGCACCAGAAGATCGCGCGGTGTTACATCAACGTATCGAACAACGTTTCCATAAAATGATCGAATTAGGTTTCCAAGAAGAAGTGGAAAAACTCTACCAACGAGAAGATCTCCATCCTGATTTGCCTTCTATCCGCTGTGTGGGCTATCGCCAAATGTGGGAATATTTACGTGGTGACTATGATCATGAAGAAATGATCTTCCGTGGCATTTGTGCAACTCGACAATTAGCCAAACGACAAATCACTTGGTTGCGCGGCTGGAAAACACCATTAAATTGGCTAGATAGTCTACAACCGCAACAGGCCAAAGAAATCGTACTACGCAAGATTGATGAACATTTTAAGGGGTAAATTATGGCGCTTTCACTTCCGCTTTCGACTGAAAAACTCATTCAACTTGGCGAAGTGCTTTGCCAACATTTCCCTGAAATGAATCTTGATGAAATAATCCAACAAATCGAGCGAGACGCAACAGATCTCACGACAGCAATCGGACAAATAAACTATGCCATCAGCCTGTCTGATTTCTTGGAAAAAGTCTTAAAAAAACACCCGCACTTTTTAGCCCAATGGTGGCAAACACCTCCTCAATTTTCAGATTGTCAAGATTATACTAGCCGTTTAGCTGAGCAACTCTCCACTATCCAAAACGAAGAGCAGCTTTACAAAACGCTACGAAATTTTCGCAATCAAGAAATGGCGAAACTCAGTTTCTGTCAAAGCTTGAATCTTGCCACCGTAGAAGAAATTTTTATTCATCTTTCTCAACTTGCTGAGAGTCTTATCATCGGTGCGAGAGATTGGCTGTATAAACAAGCTTGCGAAGAAATGGGCATACCTTGTGATGAAAATGGCAACCCTCAACAACTCTATATTCTTGGTATGGGAAAATTAGGTGGTTTTGAGCTAAATTTTTCCTCTGATATTGATTTAATTTTCACCTACCCTTCACAAGGTGAAAGCGTTGGTGCAAGACGAGCCGTTGATAATGCTAAATTTTTTACTCGTTTAGGACAACGCCTGATCAATGCTTTAGATCAATTCACGCCAGATGGCTTTGTCTATCGTACAGATATGCGTCTTCGTCCTTTTGGCGACAGCGGTGCGCTTGCCTTAAGTTTTTCGGCAATGGAGCAATATTACCAAGATCAAGGGCGAGATTGGGAACGTTATGCCATGATCAAGGGGCGGATTTTAGGTGCTGATGCGCAAGATCCCAATGTAAAAACCTTACAACAACTACTTCGTCCTTTTGTGTATCGACGCTATATTGATTTTAGTGTGATTCAAGCTTTACGTGAAATGAAAGGTAAAATTGAGCGTGAAGTACGCCGCCGTGGCTTAAAAGACAATATTAAACTAGGCGCAGGTGGGATTCGAGAAATCGAATTTATTGTGCAAGTTTTTCAACTGATTCGGGGTGGACGTGAGATTAAGCTCCAACAACATGAATTGCTTAAACTTCTCCCTGAAATACGAGATCTTGGTTTAATTACGCCTCAACAATATCATGAATTAAGAGATGCTTATATCTTCCTTCGTCGTACTGAAAACGTGCTACAAGCCATTGATGATCAACAAACGCAACTACTTCCAACAGATGAAGAAAATCGTCTTAGATTAATAGTTGCTTGTCGAGAATACACTTATTTAGATGAGAACAATCAAACTACGATGAAATCTTATCCAATTGAAAACTGGGATGATTTCTATCAAATACTACAAGCACACCAACAAAAAGTGCGGTCAGTTTTTGATGCATTAATTGGTGAAGAAAAAGATGAACGTACCGATGACAATAATCAGTGGATTGATTTTTTAGAAAGTGATCTTGATGACATTGAACAAATGTTGGTTGATAATCACATTGATGATGACGCAATTTCCGATATCTTAGATAAACTTATTCAATTCAAAGAGGGGCTTGCGCGCCGTGTTATTGGCTCTAGAGGTCGAGAAGTTCTAGCTCACTTATTACCAAATATCTTCACTCAAATATTTGAACAAAAAAATTACCGCACTTTATTGCCACGCATCCTCAACATTGTCGATAAAATTGCGAGTAGAACGACGTATTTAGAATTACTCTTAGAAAATCCTCAAGCCATTGAGCAGCTTATTGAACTATGTGCGCAATCACAGATGATTGCCGAACAAGTCGCTCGTTTCCCTATTCTACTCGATGAATTATTAAATACTGAAGCGCTACGTAATCCATTGCCGTTCACACAGTATCCTGATGAATTGAAGCAATATATGCTGCGATTACCGCAAGATGATGAAGAACAATTTATTGACGGTTTACGCCAATTCAAACAGTCTATTTTATTACGCGTTGCAGCGGCAGATATTCTTGGCGTACTGCCTGTTATGAAAGTGAGCGATCATCTCACTTATCTGGCTGAAGCAATCATTGATGCCGTTGTCAATTTTGCTTGGCAACAAGTCAGTCAACGATTTGGTGTACCTGAACATTTAGTAGGTAAAACAGAAAAAGGTTTTTTAGTAATTGGCTACGGTAAATTAGGCGGAATTGAACTCGGTTATAAATCTGATTTGGATTTAGTCTTTTTATACCAATCCGTTGAAGGTCAAACCATTGGTGGAAAAAAATCCATTGATAGCAATCAATTTTATTTAAGATTGGCTCAAAAAATTGTCAGTATTTTTAGTATGAATACGAGTGCAGGTATACTCTACGATATTGATATGCGATTACGACCTTCAGGCGATGCAGGCTTATTAGGCTGTTCACTTCAAGCATTTGAAAACTATCAACTCAATGAAGCATGGACTTGGGAAAAGCAAGCACTTGTCCGTAGCCGTGCTATTTTTGGAGAAACTGAATTAAAAACAGAATTTGAAAAAATTCGCTGTAATGTGCTTTCTGCTCAAAGAGATATTAATCAGCTAAAAATTGAAGTAAGAGACATGCGTGAAAAAATGTACGAACATTTATCTCACACAAAAGAAGGTTTTTTTAATATCAAAACAGATCGTGGCGGCATTACCGATATTGAATTTATCGCCCAGTATCTGATGCTCGCAAATGCCCCAGCTAATCCAATATTAACCAAATGGTCTGATAATGTCCGTATCTTTGATTCCATGGCAGAATATCACATTATTTCTCTAGCAGAATGTGAAAAGCTCAAATCCTGTTACGTGACACTGCGTAATAAAATCCATCACCTAAACTTATTAGGAAAGCCTGTCATTGTTGATGATTCGGAATTTATAGAAGAAAGAGAATTTGTTTGTTCTTTCTGGCATAAGCTCTTTTCTTAAAAAATTAAAGGAGTCTATCCCCAGATATTTGGGATAAACTCCTTTTTATATATTCTTTACGTAAAAACAGCCTAACTTTCTACCGCACTTATATTGTCAAAGTAATCTTTAACAAAACTCCATAAACAAAAACCCCAAGCTATTCAGCTCGGGGTTCACATTCAGTACCTGGCGGTGTCCTACTCTCACATGGGGAAGCCCCACACTACCATCGGCGCATCGGCGTTTCACTTCTGAGTTCGGTATGGGGTCAGGT
>JAGZBU010000037.1:0-18030 GCA_018369675.1 Parahaemophilus parainfluenzae
AGTGAAAGTGCTTGAGCCTCAATTAAATTATCAACAACTTCTTACTCAAAGACAGGTTGTGGATGAGTTGCTTGAACAAGCGGTGAAAATCCAAAACTCACCGGCTCGTGTTTCAAATGCAGGTTTTACCGCAAAACTTCCTTCTAATATGGAGCGTATTGCGGATCTTTTATTAGAAGCGTATAAGCTTGAGCCTTATCGTGTAGATTTTTTGTTTGGTGCAGCGAATGCCAATATTTATAACGGCAATACTGATAAAGCCATTGAGCTTTATCAAAAAGTGCTTGATGTGGCGCCAGATGATGTGAAAGCTCATACTTACTTGGCTGCATGGAATCGTTTTAAAGGCAACCAAGCGGAAGCGACAAAACATTTAGAACGCTTAAAACAACTTTCCCCAGAAAGCGCAAGCAAATTAGAAAAAGTTTTTGCTGTGATTGATAAAGCGGCTAACCAGCCAATTACCGATAAACTCGAAACCAAGTTACCGGCACAATCGGCGATTATTACATTGGGCTATGCGTTAAATCCAGATGGCAGCATGCATGATATTTTAGTGCAACGTTTAGAGAAAACCTTAGAAATTGCGAATCAAAATCCAGATGCGTTAATTATTGTGACAGGCGGAGTGCCACAAAACAATAAAACAGAAGGGGATTTGATGAAGCAATGGTTGATTGAGAAAGGCGTTGATGCAAGCCGTATTTATTCGGATAACTATGCACGTTCAACAGTCGAAAATGCGCTTTTCTCTCGTTACTCTTTAGCGAAACACAAAATCAAACATGCCGTGTTGATTAGTTCAGGTAGTCATGTTCGTCGTGGACAAGCGTTATTTGAAATTGCGACGCAAGAATCCGGTCCACAAGGTCTTGTGATTGAAACGGTAGCAGCATTAGATAAACCGTTAGATGAGTTACAAAAAATTACGGAGAAAGACTTGCTGGGTATTTATCGCGACAGCTTAAAAACAATGGGATTACCAATGTTTAACAGTGGTGCATTACAAGATTAATTAATTTCCTAACAACAAAAGTGCGGTGAAATTTCACCGCACTTTTTATTTTCTCTTTCGATTAAAGAATATGTTGATATTGTTCTAACATTTCTTTTGGCCATACGCTTGATTGCACTTCACCAATGTGTTTTTTGTGAAGTAAAAGCATTGCCAGACGAGATTGACCGATACCACCACCGATGGTGAGAGGTAATTTGCCGTTTAATAAATCTTGGTGCCAATCCATTTTTAAGCGATCTTCATCACCGGTTAAACCAACTTGTAAACGTAACGCAGATTCATCCACACGAATACCCATTGAAGAAAGCTCAAACGCTTTACCTAACTCAGCATTCCACACCAAAATATCACCATTTAAACCCTTGTAGCCGTTTTCAGATTCTGTTGTCCAGTCATCGTAGTCTGGTGCACGACCATCATGTGGTTTACCATCTGATAATTTGCCACCGATACCAATTAAGAACACGGCGCCATATTCTTTACAAATGGCGTTTTCACGTTCTTTACTGCTTAAATCGGGGTAGCGTTTCACTAAATCTTCGCTGTGAACGAAGGTGATTTCTTTCGGTAAGCTTGATGGAATGTCAAAGCGAGCTTCTACCGCTAATTCAGTTAAACGGATTGCACGATAGATAGAACGTACAGTTTCTTTTAAATAAGCAAAGTTACGACGACCTTCAGGAATCACTTTTTCCCAGTCCCATTGATCCACATAAACAGAGTGAGTTTGATCCAATGAATCTTCATCTGGACGTAATGCTTTCATATGAACAAATAAGCCTTCACCTTCTTTAAAGTGGAAACGTGCGAGAGTATGGCGTTTCCATTTAGCCAATGAGTGAACGACTTCATAAACGGCGTTTGGGATACATTTCACGTTTACTTGAACAGCTTTCTCAATGCCTGATAAGTTATCTTGCATACCGTTGCCAACTTCACTAAGGATTGGACCTTGTACTTCGATAATGCCAAGTTGTTCAATCAAGTTTTGAGTAAAGGTGTTCTTCACAAAGCTGATTTCTTGTTGTTGTAAAATAAACGTCTTTTTCATATTTATCCTTCTTTTTATAATAACTGGTAAGATTTGTTATGCATTATTCAATAAAATGACAAATTATTTCAAGTAATTTCTTTACATTGTTTTAAATGTTGAATATTATCAAAAATAAATAAGATATTTTGAAAAAGATCTAATGAGGAGTATTTTATGAACAATATCGATACACTTGATCGCCAAATTCTCCGTGTACTGACTAAAGATGCTCGTACACCTTATGCAGAAATGGCCAAAAACTTTGGCGTGAGCCCGGGTACAATTCATGTTCGTGTAGAGAAAATGCGTCAGTCTGGCCTGATTGAAGGGACAAAAGCGATTATTGATGAGCGTAAGTTGGGTTACGATGTGTGTTGCTTTATTGGCATTATTTTGAAAAGTGCAAAAGATTATGAAAAAGTGATTAAAAAGCTAGACACCTTTGATGAAGTGGTGGAAGCCTATTACACCACGGGTAACTATTCGATTTTTATTAAAGTGATGACACATACGATTGCTGAATTACATTCTGTGCTGGCGACTAAAATTCAGCTAATTGATGAAATTCAATCGACGGAAACCTTGATTTCTATGCAAAATCCTATTTTACGAGACATTAAACCTTAAATGTCATCGAAACAATAAAGGCGTGTATTAAACACGCCTTTTGTTTTTTAATTAACGATAACGATCGAGGAATTTGTAATAGAGTACGCCGATCTTGGTGGCTAAGTTTTTAAGATATTTTCCACCGTAAAACGAAGGGACTTTCAACCCTTCAAAAATTCTCAAACGTTCGTCATTACCTAAAATTGCTTCTGCAATAATGCGTCCTGCAAGTCCAGTGAGAGCGACACCGTGTCCAGAATAACCTTGCGCAAAGTAAATATGCGGTGAAATACGACCAAAATGCGGGCTTGCGTTCATTGTCATATCAATTGGCCCTGCCCAGCCATAGTCAATTTTGACATTTTCTAACTGTGGGAAAACATGCAACATATTGCCACGCATAATTTGCACCATATCTTTTTCTGAGCTTGAGTCACTACCAAATAACAAACGGTTATCCGCACTCAAGCGGTAGTAATCGAGCAAGATATTGTTATCACAAACAGACATGCCATTATTGATCACCGAGTCCGCTGTAGCTTGATCTAAAGGTTCGGTCGCAATAATAAAGCTCTCGACCGGTAAAATTTTGCGATTAATACCGTGATGAATGGATTTCGGTAGTGCATCAATATAAGCGTTGGTGGCTAAAATAACGTCTTGAGAAATGACCGCACTTTTATCGGTTTTGACTTCAATGCAACCTGATTTTTCCACTAAATCCACAACTGGGGATTGTTCGTAAATTTGCACGCCTAAATCTAAGCAGGCTTTTGCTAAGCCTAAGCAATAGTTTAATGGGTGTAAGTGGCCTGAATTACTATCGTATAAACCGCCCACATAAATATCACTGCCTAAATGTTGTTTAAGTTTGGCTTTATCCCAAAGTTGCATTTTGTCATAGCCAAAAGTCGCATGGCTGGCTTTTTCCATTTCAATGAGATCGTCCATACGACGTTCATTTAACGCCAATGTGGCATAGCCTTTTTTCCAATCACATTGAATACCATATTTCGCAATGCGTTCATCAATAATATCAATGGCTTCTAGCGACATATCCCAAAGTTTTTTCGCTTTATCAAAGCCCATTTGAGCAATATATTCATCAATGCCTTCTTCAAAACCGTTGATAGCTTGGCCGCCACTTCTGCCGGATGCGCCAAATCCCACTCTTGCACCTTCTAACACAATGACTTTCTTGCCTTTTTCTGCTAATTCAAGGGCGGCAGATAAACCGAAAAAACCCGCACCAATAACACAAACATCCGCTTCTTCTTGCTGAGTGAGAGGCGGCAATTCGAAGGTTTGGTTTCGACTGTCGAAATAATAAGATTTGATATGTTCTTGATGAGCGAATTCGAGCATGATTGATGTCTAATTTATTAACATAAAATTGAAATTGAGGGAATCTTACCCTGATGGGAAAATATGTCAAACCTTTTGCTAAAAAGGTGCTATACTCCCCCAAGTTTATACAAGTAAACGATTACTTAAGGTTTATTTTGATTGTCCTGAGGAGGTCAATAAATTGAAAAAAAATGCTGTTCAATACATCAAATCACTTTGTCTTTCTGCCGTTGCATTTGCTGCAACTTCTGCTGCTCTTGCTGCTGAAAAATTGTATGTTTATAACTGGACTGACTATGTGCCATCCAATTTGGTTGCAGAATTTACCAAAGAAACCGGCATTGAAGTGATTTATTCTACCTTTGAAAGTAATGAAGAAATGTATGCTAAATTAAAACTGACCTCTAGTACAGGCAGTGGTTATGATTTAGTTTTCCCATCAAGCTATTACGTCAATAAAATGGCGAAAGAAGGAATGTTACAAGAGCTTGATCATAGCAAATTAAGTAATTTTAAACAAATTCCAGCAAACTTATTAAACAAGGAATTTGACCCAAATAACAAATATTCTCTGCCTTATGTTTATGGCTTAACCGGTATCGGTGTGAATGCGGATGATATTGATCCAAGTAAAATCACAAGCTGGGCTGACTTATGGAACCCTGAATACAAAGGTAAAGTATTATTAACCAGTGATGCGCGTGAAGTGTTCCACATTGCATTACTTTTAGATGGTAAATCACCAAACACCAAGAATGAAGAAGAGATCAAAGCCGCTTATGAGCGCTTAGTGAAATTGTTACCAAATGTGGTGACCTTTAACTCTGACTCGCCAGAAGTGCCGTTTGTTCAAGGTGAAGCCTCTATCGGGATGTTATGGAATGGTTCGGCTTATTTAGCACACAAAGAAAATCCAAGTATCCAATTTGTGTATCCAAAAGAAGGCGCGATTTTCTGGATGGATAACTACGCGATACCAAAAGGTGCGAACAATGTTGAAGGAGCTTATAAATTTATCGACTTCTTACTTCGCCCTGAAAATGCAAAATTAGTCGTTGAAAAAATGGGTTTCTCTATGCCAAATGAAGGCGTGAAAGCGTTACTTTCACCAGAAATGGCGAATAACCCAACCTTGTTCCCATCAGCTGAAAATATTGAAAAAGGCATTATGCAAGGCGATGTGGGTGAAGCAGTGGATATTTACGAAAAATATTGGAATAAATTAAAAACCAATTAATGAAGTATCTATGAAAAGTGCGGTTAGTTTTGACCGCACTTTTGCATTGTAAAGGATGACAAATGAGTTTTCTTGAGCGACTTTTTCACGCAATCTTGTTTGAAACCACGGTTGTGTTGCTTTCCGTTTTCGCTTTGTATTTCTTTACAGAAGAAAGTGTGTCTATTCTATTTGGTTCCATGGTGCTGGTTTCCTTAACAGCCATGCTATGGAATCTCATCTTTAATTATTTCCTTGATAAAGTATTTACGGGGCCGCGAGAAAAGCGAGGCGTCATATTTCGTACTTTACATGCCATTTCATTTGAAGGTGGTTTGCTTATTTTCACTGTGCCGATCATTGCTTACTTTTTAAAAGTGGATTGGATTACAGCTTTTATGATGGATTTCAGTTTAACGGTGATGGTGACAGTTTATACCTTTATTTTTAATTGGGTGTATGATCACGCTAGATTGCTATTTACTAAGCGTGAATAATAAAATAGGCAACAGAAGAAATAAAAAAGTGCGGTCAAAATCTCTGGTGTTTTTGACCGCACTTTAATTTTTTAAGGGCATGATAAAACGCCCTTTTGTTTTTCTTAAAGTTTTTCTACTAACTCAATAGCTGCACCGATGTAGGTGGCAGGGGTAAGTTGTTGTAAACGCGCTTTTTCATCTGCAGGGATATCCAGTTTCTCGATGAATTCACGCATCGCTTTTTCATCAACACGTTTACCTCGGGTGAGCTCTTTTAATTTTTCGTATGGTTTTTCAATACCATAGCGACGCATCACTGTTTGAATTGGCTCAGCTAAAACTTCCCAGTTCTGGTTGAGTTCATCACGTAGATGTTGTTCGTTCACTTCTAATTTGCTGATACCTTTACGCGTTGCAGCATACGCAATTAAACAATAACCTAAACCTACGCCTAGATTACGTAATACAGTAGAGTCTGTTAAGTCACGCTGCCAGCGAGAAATTGGTAATTTTTGGGCAAGGTGAGTCATCACAGCATTGGCTAAACCTAAGTTACCTTCTGAGTTTTCGAAGTCGATAGGATTCACTTTATGCGGCATGGTAGATGAACCAATTTCACCTGCAATAGTGCGCTGTTTAAAGTGATTTAATGCAATGTAGCCCCATAAATCACGGTCGAAGTCGATGATGATGGTATTAAAACGTACCACAGCATCAAAGTATTCAGCAATGTAATCGTGCGGTTCAATTTGCGTGGTGTATGGGTTCCAATCTAAACCTAAAGAGGTGACAAACTCTTCGCTAAATTTGTGCCAGTTGATATTTGGATAGGCAGATAAATGTGCATTGTAGTTACCCACAGCACCATTAATTTTACCCAAGATTTCATTTTGTTGGAGTTGTTTGAATTGGCGTTTTAAGCGGTAAGCTACGTTTGCCATTTCTTTACCCACAGTACTTGGTGAGGCAGGTTGGCCGTGTGTACGAGAAAGTAATGGAATGGTTTTATATTCGTTCGCTAAACGGGCGATTTCATCAATCAGTTTTTGCCATTCCGGTAAGATCACTTCTTCACGCGCCGTTTTTAACATTAAGGCGTGAGAAAGGTTGTTAATGTCTTCAGAGGTACAAGCAAAGTGAATAAATTCAGAGACTTTCGCTAATTCTGGTAAAGCTTCACTTTTTTCTTTTAAGAAATATTCAACCGCTTTGACGTCATGATTCGTGGTGCGCTCAATTTCTTTGATACGTTCAGCGTCTTGAAGACTGAATTCTTCCACAATTTTATTAAGGTAATCGTTTGCTTCTTTAGACAAAGAAGAAACTTCTTGGATTTCAGCGGTCGCCGCCAATTTTTGTAACCAACGTACTTCCACGGTGACACGGAATTTGAGCAAGCCAAATTCACTGAAAATACCACGTAATGCGGTGGCTTTATCTTGATAACGACCGTCAATCGGGGAAAGAGCGGTTAATGCGGAAAGTTGCATAAGAGTTCTCCAAGGATTAATTTAAAGTTGAGTAGAGTTGTCGTGCCGCTTGCACTAATTTTTTACGATGAAATAACAGTTGCCATTTGCTGCCACCGACCTGACGCCACAAGACGGCAGAACGAATGCCGGCAAGCAAACACGCACGAATTTTGTCTTGTACATTTTGTTGCTGTAAATGATATGCCGAACCAATAATATGAATGCGTTTGCCTAAAGGACTAATTGTATCGACATAAATATTTGCCATGATTGAAAACATCTCATCATCAAATTGATTGTCGTGATAAGAAAGTTGTTCTGGTAAACGAGCAATACGGCGACCAAGTTCTTGTTTTATTTCAGGTTGCTTGTTTAATTTGCTCTCTAACGCTAACAGGCTGCCCCAATAATTCAATAAATTTTTGTCATTTAATTGAGTGAGTTGCTCAATAAGTGTGTTTAATCCCACTTTAAGATGTTGAACATCACCGCCAAATACGGCTAATGTATCTTCGGGTTGAGTAATGAGAAGAGAATGAATGGTGGTTTGGAATGCATCTTGATGATCAACTTCGCCTTTTTGTGCTAATTGACTGATTAATAAGACAGATTGACAAACACCGGCAAGTGCCAGAGCCATATCATTATAATTTTTCATTGGGACTATAGATTGTAAGCTGTAGAAATTTTGGGCGTAATATAGCATTTTTACACATTGTTTTGAACTCAATCATTAAAAAACGCCCTATCTTTTGTTATCATAGCGCCAATTCAGTTTACAGAATGAAAGGATAACCAATGACAAAACCAATTGTATTCAGTGGCGTGCAGCCTTCCGGCGAATTAACTATCGGGAATTATTTAGGTGCACTTCGCAACTGGGTGAAAATGCAAGAAGATTATGAGTGTATTTTCTGCGTGGTGGATTTACACGCCATCACGGTACGTCAAGATCCTGTAGCACTTCGCAAAGCCACCCTTGATGTGCTCGCCCTTTACTTGGCTTGTGGCATTGATCCGAATAAAAGCACGATCTTCGTGCAATCTCATGTACCAGAACATACTCAACTAAGCTGGGTATTAAACTGCTACACCTATTTTGGTGAGATGAGCCGTATGACTCAATTTAAAGATAAATCAGCACGTTATGCCGAAAATATTAACGTGGGTTTATTTGATTATCCGGTTTTAATGGCAGCAGATATCTTACTTTACCAAGCGAAAAGCGTGCCGGTAGGGGATGACCAAAAACAACATTTAGAAATCACTCGCGATATTGCCGCTCGTTTTAATGCGCTTTATGGTGATATTTTCACGATCCCTGAAATTTTCTTAGGCAAAGCAGGCGCGCGTATTATGTCTTTACAAGATCCTGATAAAAAAATGTCAAAATCAGATGATAACCGTAATAACGTGGTGACCTTGCTTGAAGATCCAAAATCGGTGGCGAAAAAAATTAAACGTGCGGTAACAGATTCTGATGAACCACCTGTTGTACGTTATGACGTGAAAAACAAAGCGGGTGTGTCTAACTTATTAGATATCCTTTCTGCAGTAACCGATAAATCTGTGGCAGAACTTGAAAAAGAATTTGAAGGCAAAATGTACGGCCACTTAAAAACAGCCGTTGCAGATGAAGTGTCAAACTTACTTGCGGGTTTACAAGAACGTTTCTATCAATATCGTAATGATGAAGCACTTTTAGACGAGATTTTACGTCAAGGTGCGGAAAAAGCCCGCGCAAGAGCAAAAGCAACCCTTGATAAAGTGTACGAAGCCGTCGGCTTTGTTGCAGCAAAATAATTTTAAACTTAATAAGCCGTGTTCTATCACGGCTTTTTTAGATAAGGAGAAAAAGATGGCCATTCAAACTGAAAAACCAATTGAATGTGTAGGTTGTAATACTTTCGATATGAAATCATTGTTTGATAACAGTGATTGTAGTTTACCTATCGAGCAGTTTTACGCGACTCGTCAAGATGCAGAAGGCGCATTGCAATATTTCACGTTAAAAGCACGTGATGTAGAAAGTGAACCTTGTCAAATTCAGTCTGAAATTCAACAGGTTGAAGAGGGGTATGTACTTAAAGCGGTTTTCACATTCTGCTGCCAAGCGGAATTAGTGATTTTCCAAATGAAGCTTGTGTAAGTGATAACTTATTCTAGAAAACAACGTTTTTTGTGACCGCACTTTCTGATATTTATGTTCCCCTGCATCGTATTATTCCTTTTTCTAATGTAGAAGGGCAGGGGAATCGTACCAGTATTTTCTTACAAGGTTGTAAGTTAAACTGCCTTTATTGCCATAATCCAGAAACCATTCCTCGTTATGCAGAAGGCGCTCATCAAGTCAGCCTGCAGTATTTGTATGAGCAAGTGATGGATGCGGTACCTTTCATTCGTGGTGTGACGGTTTCTGGCGGGGAGCCAACCCTTCATCATAAAAAGCTTGTTCCATTGTTTCAAAAACTACGTGAGGAAGGGCTAACTTGCTATTTAGATAGCAGTGGTTTCTTTGAATTTGAAGTAATTCGTCCTTTAATTGATGTCACAGACAAATTTCTCTTTGATTTGAAAGGAGAAGGACTTGGCTTACAACGTTTGTGCTTTGATAGACAAAATCGCCAAGGCATTGTCTCTCAAAATATCATTCCTACTCATCAACATATCAAGCAAGAAAATTTAGATCGCAATTTGAAGAACTTGGCGCAATTATTGCCATTAAATAAAGTGGAAGAAGTGCGGTTAGTTTATGTGGCGAATTTTTTTGATGCAGAAAAGTTGGTGGAAAAAGTCGCTTCCTTATTGAAAGATTATCCGGATGTGTTGTTCAAAATTATCCGAATGCACACAAAAGGTGCACGAGATGCCGAAGGACTCACCCCTTATGTCCCAACTGTTGAACAGACCCAAACACTTGAAAACTATGCGAAATCTTGTGGTCTGACCAAAATTGTGACCATTTTATAAGCAAACATACCGGAAAGTAGCAAAAATATTCCGACTTTTTCCCGAAAAACAAGTAGAATAGGACAATTTTATTCACTTACTTATCTAACCAACCTAGGGGAAAAAAATGGGTATTTTAGGTAGCGTTTTAGGCATTGTCGTATTACTGGTCATTGCCGTATTATTTTCAAATAATCGTAAGGCGATTAATTTACGTACTGTATTAGGGGCTTTGGCGATCCAAATCGGATTTGCGGCCCTTATTTTGTATGTGCCGTTTGGTCGTGATGCATTACAAGCGACAGCAAATGGTGTATCAAATGTTATCGCTTATGGTAATGAAGGGATTAACTTCGTCTTTGGTGGCTTAGCAGATCCTTCAAATGTCGGCTTTATCTTTGCGGTGAAAGTGTTACCAATCATCGTCTTTTTCTCTGGTTTAATTTCAGTGCTTTATTACTTAGGCATCATGCAAGTGGTCATCAAAGTGATTGGTGGTGCATTGCAAGCTGCGTTAGGTACATCTAAAGCAGAATCGATGTCTGCAGCAGCGAATATCTTCGTTGGTCAAACTGAAGCACCTTTAGTGGTTCGTCCTTACATTAAAAATATGACCCAATCTGAATTGTTCGCTATTATGGCGGGTGGTACAGCTTCTATCGCGGGCTCAGTAATGGCGGGTTACGCAGAAATGGGCGTGCCGTTGACTTACTTAATCGCTGCCTCTTTCATGGCTGCACCAGCAGGTTTATTATTTGCGAAAATTTTATTCCCACAAACTGAACAATTTACCGATAAACAACCTGAAACGGATGATAGCGAAAAGCCGACTAACGTGCTTGAAGCAATGGCAGGTGGTGCGAGTGCAGGTATGCAATTAGCGTTAAACGTCGGTGCGATGTTAATCGCATTCGTGGGTTTAATCGCTTTAGTTAACGGTATTTTAGGTGGTGTAGGCGGCTGGTTTGGTTACGCTGACTTAACGTTACAATCAATCTTTGGTTGGATCTTCAAACCATTAGCTTACTTAATCGGTGTATCTTGGGATGAATCTGCAATTGCGGGTCAAATGATTGGTATGAAATTAGCGGTGAACGAATTCGTGGGTTACTTAGAGTTCGCGAAATACTTACAACCAGATACAGCAGTTGTATTAAGTGAAAAAACTAAAGCCATCATTACTTTCGCATTATGTGGTTTTGCTAACTTCAGCTCTATCGCAATCTTAATCGGCGGTATCGGTGGTATGGCACCAAATCGTCGTGGTGATGTGGCTCGCTTAGGTTTAAAAGCAGTTGTAGCGGGTACATTAGCTAACTTAATGAGTGCGACTATCGCAGGTTTATTCATCGAGTTAAGCGGCGTAGCAATGTAATTAAAATGTGGTGAATTTTGACCGCACTTTATCTCTCAACACCACGAATCATTCGTGGTGTTGTACTTTAAAGCAAGCGAAAACGTTTGCTTAAATGACTTTTTATTTATCAACAAGAGGAAAAAACAATGACTCCACATATTAACGCTCCTGAAGGCGCATTTGCAGATGTTGTATTAATGCCAGGCGATCCGCTTCGTGCAAAATACATTGCAGAGACATTCTTAGAAGATGCGAAAGAAGTGACTAACGTTCGCAATATGTTGGGTTATACCGGTACTTATAAAGGTCGTCGTATCTCTGTTATGGGTCACGGTATGGGTATCCCATCTTGCTCAATTTATGCGAAAGAATTAATTACTGAATACGGCGTGAAAAAAATCATCCGTGTTGGTTCTTGTGGTGCCGTACGTATGGACGTTAAAGTACGTGATGTTATCATTGGCCTTGGTGCATGTACTGATTCAAAAGTAAACCGTATCCGTTTCAAAGATAACGATTTTGCTGCAATTGCTGATTTTGATATGGCACAAGCAGCGGTTCAAGCAGCGAAAGAAAAAGGTAAGCAAGTTCGCGTAGGGAATCTTTTCTCTGCAGACCTATTCTATACGCCAGATTTCGAAATGTTTGATGTGATGGAAAAATACGGCATCTTAGGCGTAGAAATGGAAGCAGCGGGTATCTATGGCGTAGCAGCAGAATATGGTGCAAAAGCACTTTGTATCTGTACCGTTTCAGACCATATTCGTACACACGAACAAACTACTGCAGAAGAACGTCAATTGACCTTCAATGATATGATTGAAATTGCGTTAGAGTCCGTATTAATTGGCGATAAAGCATAATTTATCCGATTGATAAAATAAAAAAGAGCGGTCAATTTGACCGCTCTTTTGTTTTTGAGATTAACTATTTCTCATACCAAATTCGGTTTACATAGAGCACGACTTTACCAGAGGGTGTTTCCACATGGATTTCATCATCAACGCCTTTCCCGATTAAAGCGCGTGCGACGGGAGAATCAATGGAGATCCAGTTTTTAGCGGGATCGAATTCATCGCAGCCGACTAGGCGATATTGCTTCACTTCACCCTCTTCATCTTCTAGCTCAACCCAAGCACCAAAAAACACTTTGCCTTCTTGTTTCGGATGGTAATCCACGATTTGTAGCACTTCTAATCGTTTGGAAAGAAAACGCACGCGGCGATCAATTTCACGTAAGCGACGTTTGCCATAAATATATTCTGCGTTTTCACTGCGGTCACCAAGCGCGGCGGCATCTGAAACCGCTTGGGTAACTTTTGGGCGTTCTTCTTTCCACAAAAATTTCAGTTCTTGGTCAAGCGCAAGCCAGCCTTGACGGGTAATGTAATTTGATTTTGCCATAATAAAAATAAAAGAAATTTTTTTGAATTATATTTGAGCCTGTTGTCTAAAACCAGTATTCTATCCCCGTTTTTATCGAATCCTTTAATAACAAAGAAGTATGACAATGTTAAATCAACAAATTAGCCAAATTATTGCGGCAGAATTAACCGTTCAACCCCAACAAATCCTCGCCGCCATTCAATTATTAGATGATGGCAACACCATTCCATTTATCGCACGTTATCGTAAAGAAGCCACTGGTGGCTTGGACGACACCCAACTTCGTCATTTTGAAACCCGTTTAATTTATTTACGTGAATTAGAAGATCGTCGTCAAACCATCTTGAAATCTATTGAAGAGCAAGGGAGATTGACCGATGAATTGCGTGACAAAATCCATGCAACACAAAGCAAAACCGAATTAGAAGATTTATATTTGCCGTACAAACCAAAACGCCGTACGAAAGGGCAAATTGCGATTGAGGCTGGTCTTGAGCCATTGGCTGATTTACTTTGGAATGAGCCGAAAAATGATCCTGAAACGGCAGCCGCGGAATTTGTGAACGCTGATAAAGGCGTAACAGATACTAAGGTAGCCCTTGATGGCGCACGCTATATTTTAATGGAGCGTTTTGCTGAAGATGCGGGTTTATTAGCGAAAGTCCGTGATTATTTAGCAAAAAATGCGGTTATTGTATCTAAAGTGATCGAAGGCAAAGAAACGGAAGGCGCAAAATTCCAAGATTATTTCGACCACCAAGAATTGTTGAAAAATGTGCCTTCTCACCGTGCATTGGCCATGTTCCGTGGGCGTAATGAGGGCATTTTACAATTAAGCTTAAATGCTGATCCTGATGCTGAAGAGGGAAGTCGCCAAAGTTATTGCGAAGAAATTATTCGTGATTATTTGGATGTCCGTTTTACTGGTCAGCCTGCGGATAAATGGCGTGAGCAAGTGATTGCGTGGACATGGAAAATCAAAGTTTCGTTGCATTTAGAAACGGAATTAATGGCAAGTTTACGTGAAAAAGCGGAAGAAGAGGCCATTGATGTTTTCGCTCGAAATCTGACCGCACTTTTAATGGCTGCACCGGCTGGTGCGAAAAGCACCATGGGCTTGGACCCAGGCTTACGTACAGGAGTTAAAGTTGCGGTGGTGGATAACACAGGTAAATTATTAGACACTACCACCATTTATCCACACACGGGGCGTGAAGCTGAAGCACAAGTGGCGATTTTCAGTTTAATCCGCAAACATAACGTAGAATTAATTGCCATTGGTAATGGTACCGCTTCTCGTGAAACCGAACGTTTTGCGAAAGAAGTCATTAAAGAAATTAAAGAAAATAAACCACAAACTGTCGTGGTGAGCGAAGCGGGTGCATCTGTGTATTCTGCTTCTGAATTTGCGGCAAATGAATTCCCGAATTTAGATGTATCTTTGCGTGGTGCGGTCTCTATTGCGCGTCGTTTACAAGATCCATTGGCTGAATTAGTGAAAATCGAACCGAAAGCCATTGGTGTAGGGCAATATCAGCACGATGTAAACCAAAGCCAACTTGCACGTAAACTCGATGCGGTGGTGGAAGACTGTGTAAACGCGGTAGGCGTAGATTTAAATACCGCATCCGCGCCATTGCTTGCTCGTGTGGCTGGTATGACAAAAACCTTAGCGCAAAACATTGTGGAATATCGTGATGAAAATGGCCGTTTTGAAAGCCGCAGCGAATTGAAAAAAGTGCCACGTTTAGGGCCAAAAGCCTTTGAGCAATGTGCGGGCTTTATGCGTATTGCAGAAGGTAAAAATCCACTTGATGCTTCAGGTGTTCACCCAGAAGCTTACCCTGTGGTGGAAAAAATCTTGCAAGCCACCGCGCAATCTATTCAAGATTTAATGGGTAATGCCGGTGTGGTACGTCAGCTTGATGCAAAACAATTTATTGATGAGCAATTTGGTTTACCGACCGTCCAAGATATTTTCAAAGAGTTGGAAAAGCCAGGGCGCGATCCGCGTGGTGAATTTAAAACTGCCGTATTCGCAGAAGGTGTGGAAGAAATCACCGATTTAAAACCAGGTATGATTTTAGAAGGTACTGTCACCAATGTGACTAACTTCGGTGCATTTGTGGATATTGGTGTTCACCAAGATGGTTTAGTACATATTTCATCATTAAGCGATAAATTCGTAGAAGATCCACATCAAGTGGTGAAAACTGGCGATATCGTGAAAGTGAAAGTGTTGGAAGTGGATGTTCCACGTAAACGTATTGCATTGACGATGCGATTAGATGAAAGTGCGGTCAAAAATGACGGCAAATCTGACCGCACTTTAAGTGCCAAACCAAGAAGCAATGCGCCTCGCCAAGATCGTCATCCAAGAGGAAATAGTGCGATGGGCAATGCCTTTGCCGATGCGTTGAAAAATTGGAAAAAATAATTTCGTCATTTAGATGAACATTGTGGCCAAATAGGCGTACAATAAAGGGGATCTGGTCAATCATTCAATCCCCTTTTTTATTTCAACGAAAGGAATATTCTTATGGAAAAAGGTATTCTTGGGCCGCATGAAGGCAAGGAGCTGGAATTAATGTTAAGGGGCGAAAAGCAAGTGGCATTATTCAATCAGGAGTTCGGTATTCCTGACGCCTTTCTCCCTTATCTTGAGCAAGGAATGCTTCATTCAAAAACAGTGCAACGTCATATTAATGATGTTTGCTTAACTGATTTTATTGTCTATTTACCTCAATCTCTTGCACTCGCTGAACAAATGGAAGTGTTACTTCCTGCAAGCACAGTGAATGGTTTCGATCCAAAAGTAGAACGTGAAATCGGGCGAATTCTTGGCTACCGAGAAAAAGACATCGAATACTACATTCAGCATTTTCAAGATAATTTAGAGAAGTATCGGCAGCAGTATAGCTAATTGATAAAATAAAAGTGCGGTTGATATTTAAGCAAGATAGGCATATGTATATGATGAAATCCTTTTAAGGATAGAAATAAATATACGAATGATTAGAGTTAATCCTATATTAGGTGAGAGAAGATGATTATCGGAAACCCAGGGATATATGATAGTAAAGGGAATTTTAATAGCTTTGCTATTCAAATAGATAATATTTTAGATACAGATTATTTTGCAGTTAACTTGTGTATTGATATGAACATTTATCCACCCCAATTAGCTTCTAATAAAGCAAGCTATCTTATTGATTATTTTAATCCTAAATTGGAAATCTTTTCCAATATAAATGATGAGTTATTTTATTTTGATGATAGGGATTTAATGATTAATCTAATGGCAAAGGGATTTGGGTATATATATGCTATTGAGGAATTAATAAAAGACAATAAAATTGATTATCAAGAGTTTATAGATAATGAAGATATTTTTTTAGAAAAATTGAATCTAGTTAAACAGAGTGAAGTGGTAAACCCATATTTATGGGAGATAGACTATATGGAGTATGTAAACAAAGGGTTTTATCCTTTTGTAATAAATAGTTCTAGCGGTTTATCTAAAGTAATAGTTGTTTTTAATAAGAATAGAAGTTATGACTTAGATTATATTGAGGATAGATTATTGCTTTCTAATATAAGATCAAGTCAGAGTGTTGATTTCTTTGATGAGCGATTTTGGGGAGTTAAGGTGTCTTGTGTTAAGAGTGATGAGTTAAGCCTAATAATTAATAAGGTTTACTCTGTGTTGAGTCAGGCTTCTTAATAGAATATAGAATATTGGGCATATGGTGCGGTCAAAAACATAAGCGATTTTGACCGCACTTTTGTTTCCAAAGATGATTATTCTAAGTAAATATTATAATTTCACATTCCCTTTTTCTGTAGAAATATCACTATAGATAGCATAACAAGTCAAAGTGGTAAATTAGGTAATTGTTTAATGTATACTAGATCGAAAGGAACTAATATTATTGTTAATAAGGTAAATTGATATGACCAAACCTAAAGCTGCTTTTGTTAGAATTAATAAAGATTTCTTATTGGTTACCTCTTTTATTAGAGGAATGATTGCAATGACAGATCCAGATCAAGATTTTATTTTTAATGAAGTTGATATTTCTGATTTAGATCTAGGAAAGTTAATTAAAGAAAAGCTTAATGAAAGTAAAGAAATTTCGTTCGAAGAGTTTCAGGCTATCTTTAATTCTGAAAAAATGAAAGGACTACAAAAAAATCTCGAAGAGAAGATGAAAAAACGCTATGGATACAAAAATAAAAAATCTATCTATAAGGATATGTCTTTTTTATCTTTAGAACAGGACGCTAGTTTTATAATTATAGCGCCACTTCATCAGGATTCTCTTGGTGGTTATTCAGGAATTTTACTTCCTGACAATTCAGCATTAGAATTTAAATATGACAAGAATATTTCAGATGAAGAATTAGGAAAAGCCATAAGACAAGCCCTG
The DNA here is from genome assembly GCA_018369675.1 of Parahaemophilus parainfluenzae. Taxonomy (GTDB): domain Bacteria; phylum Pseudomonadota; class Gammaproteobacteria; order Enterobacterales; family Pasteurellaceae; genus Haemophilus_D; species Haemophilus_D parainfluenzae_AC. The sequence continues at coordinate 17,297 of JAGZBU010000037.1, forward strand.
ACGTATTGTACGAGTATTTATCGGTAAGATATTGTCCTCAAAAATGTAAAGTGCGGTTAATTTTAAAGAATTTTAAAACCTCTTAAAAACTGACCGCACTTTTTGTGTTTTAAAAGATACTTATGTTAAGTGAATCAACTATTATAGCAGGTGTAGATAAATCAAATGGTAAAGTTGTGTTGTTACCAGTAAAAGTCCCTAATAAACATTAATCGGAGAATATTAATATGGAAAAATATAATATCTTTTTAGGAAGTGATATTGCGAATACTTACGATGATGCAAAGAGATTTACTTTGGATAGGGTTGAAGAATATGTAGAATTTGACAATAAAAAATTGAAACTAGTATTGAGTCATATAGAAGAATTCAATGGAAATGTATTTTCATTGATATTTTGGCTGAAAGATTATCATGTAGCATTAGCCTCTAAGCATTTATTAGAAAATGATATTTCAGGATTTAAAGAAAATGCTTCTATTGCAGGTTTCTTAAGTATTTTATCTGAATATGATTTTCAATGGGCGTACAACGGAATTAATACAAATTTCTTTTTTATGAGTTTACTTTCAGATAATCAAAAGTTGATTGATTATTTAATTAAACATCGTGATGAAATTGTGGATATTTCAGTCCCCTATAAACGAACTGATACCAGACCTTTTTTTAATGCGAACACTTTATTGGCGTTAAGTGGCGATTGGCAATTATTAAAAGAGCGCGCACTCACGTTC
>JAGZBU010000038.1:0-17872 GCA_018369675.1 Parahaemophilus parainfluenzae
AGTGTAAACATTGCCGCAAAAATAAAAAAGTGCGGTTGAAATTTAAGGTGTTTTATCATTTGTCTTGTCTAATTGCTTATAAAGTTTATATTGCAGATTTTGTTCAAATTGCGAGCCATAGTCAATCATATTCCACAATTCAAACATATTTTCTTGGTGCGTATAATTTAACGTTATCGGATTATTGGTTCGCTTGGTTGGATTAAACCCGCTGATACTAGCACGCAATGTCATTTGCCCTTTCGGATCGAGCGTCACAGCCGCATGGGAATTTTGCAGTTCCATTTCTTTTAATAAATCCACCAGAATATTTTCTGTCCATCCGCCTTTTTTTAGCCCTTTTACCATTTCATCGGTTAATTTGATAGACACATTTCCCACCTGTTCCAATGTGCCATTACAAATCAAACATTCCTTATGTCCAAGCCAAAATGGCAGGGTCGCATTAGCACGGCCAGTTAAGGTTACTTGATTATATTGTGCCAAAGCTAACACTTGGGCTAAATCGATATTGGTAAAAGAAAGTGTCGCCATTTTACTTTGTGGGAAACTGAGCTGAGGTACTGTCAATTCACCATCAAATAAGGAAAGTTTCACATTTCTCAAGGTAAGCGGATTTTTCATGGTGTTTGGATAACGTCCAAACAAATCCAATTCCCCATTTGCGACGGAAAGCGCACCATAGCGAATATTTTGAGTCGAAATATGGATTGGTTTACTCGAAGCCACTTGCAATGCCTCGTTTTCATAATTCATCGGGAAGCGAATGTTCAAGCCATACACTTCACCATCTGGCATGGTGATTTTACCGCCTTTTAAGTTAAGCTCTCCGCCCATTTTCACGCCATTGGTATTAATCACGAATTTGCTCTGTCCTTTGATGCTCCCTTCATGGATTAACCAGTTCCATTTTTGTGGGAAGAGTGATTGGAAAACTTTTGCAGATTGTTCTTTCCAGCTGATTTCGCCTGAAAGTGCGCTATTCTGATATACGCCTAAGACATCTAATGGCCCAAGCGAGCCCGCCTTTAAATCACCTGCAAAATTGAAGTTACCGATACTCTTACCATCAATGCCTAAGCTGAAAATGGGCGAAACAAAACGACCGCCATAAGCAAATTCAATCCACTCAGTTTTTGCTTGCAACAAGCCGCGAATATGTTCTTCTTCATAATCCCAGCGGAGTCGATCTTTAAGTTCCAATGAAAGTGGCGCCATTTTTACCTCTTTCATTTTGACTTCTTTGGAATGAGCAGAAAGTTGATTTAATTCAATATGATCGGCTTCCCAAAAGCCTTTACCTTCCATTTTGACTGGCGTATTTAAGGATTTCCAGTTTGCACTGCCATTGATAATCCAATCCCAACGGTTTGTCGCTTGTTTTTCCACCGACTGTAACTTATGTTCTTCATCTCGGAAGTCAAACACGGTTTTAATACCGGCAATAAACTCGTGGGCGTTTCCGTCTAATTTTAAATTGAGATTTTCAAACTGCGGGGTTGTGCCATTCAACGTTGCTTGCAAACGCCCTTCTAAGCCGTAACGACCGATAATAATGTCATCTAACGGTAAACGAACATGCAATTTGGTATCGGGTTGCACAGTATCCATTTTAAAGACCGACCCCGGATAAAAATACACCACGGGATGCGTAAAAATCCCGCCTAGATGATAAGTTAAATTGGTGAGCGCCACAGTCGAGTTATAACGTAAATCTCCACGTGTTTTCAGCTCAAAATCCAATTCATTATTGTCATCGCCACCACCGATTTCACCATTTTTACCTGAAATCACGATCTCCCCTTTGCCCATTTCACCAAAGGTTTGCAAGATCACGTTCATATCAATGCTTAATGGCAACAAGCCTTCTGCCGCACGGTGAATAGATAAGCCAAGGAAGCCTTTAATCGGTTGATAGCTGTCAAAGGTCCAATAAAATTTCCCCCATGAAATATCCAAACCGTCTTTGGTGAAGACGAAAGGCACATCCAACAACGGCGAATTTGCCGTTAAATCTTGAACATTTAACTGACCATCCGCACCTTGCCACGACACTTTTGCCTCGCCTTTTGTGACAGCTAGTTCTGGGTTATTCCAATTGAATAAAACATTTCCTTGTTGAGGAAGTTGAGAAAGATCGGGCTCAAAATTTGCAGTGAACTGAAGATCATAGGTTTTATCGCCTGATTGTTTGATATCGGTATTGCCCGTCCATTGGAAGATCCCATCTCGTGGCGTGACCGTGGATTGGTGATGTAGCTCAAGCCCATCATTATTCGCTTGAGCTTCAAGCGCTAATTGGTTGCCATTATAGTTGGCATCTAACGCCCAATCAGCTGATAAAAAAGGCTGCAAAGCAGCTTGTTTCAGCGCTTCGGTATTCGTTAATTGAAAGTGTTTAACTTTGACATCAGAAATAGGTAATGCCGCCCAAAGTGCGGTTAAATTTGGCGGTGTTTTTTCAGCGTTATCGCTTGGCAAATGAGTTAAACAATCATTATTCAAGCTAGCCTTTTCAATATCAAGACTATGCGTATTCCACCAAGTAAGTTGCGCATCATTGAGGTTTACGAGAGTACATTGGTCTGTTTTCACTTTTAGCTCTGGTAGCGTTAAACCTGTCGCTTTCCATTGCCAGTCATCAGCTAATTCAATGTGATAATGTGGTGCTAAAAAATAATTTGCAAGTTGTTCCACACGTTTCGGGGTCGCAAAAACGCGCACTAAGCCAACGCTTACTACGATCAACAGCAACAAAATAATCAAAGCCCACAGGCAACGCTTTCGCATAGTTTCCCCAATTACGCGATAAATAAATGAACAGAGACGTATTCTATCTTATCTCGTCCCAAATAGCTCAACTAACTTATCCCCAAAGAAATAAAATACTAATCCAAAGGCGACAATAATTAAGCCGATAAATTTCGTGATATTGACTTCTCGAATCGGCATACCGATAAGACCAAAATGATCGATAGTAGCTGCAGTAATTAATTGTCCGACGATGATAAAAAATAACATCGCGGTAATGCCTAGCTTAGGTGCAAGCAAAACCGTTGTGAACACGACAACTGCACCGAGTATCCCACCAATTAATTTCCACCAAGGTTGTGAAGGGACGGTTGATAAATTGCCCCATAAATCGGTTTTTACCCAAGCAATAAAAAAGAGAACGATTGTTCCCACTGCAAAAGAAATAAAGGTCGCGATCACCGCTTCGCCACTCATGGCTTTCGCCAATTGCGTATTAATGGCTGATTGCGTCGCGAGTGCGACACCTGCCGCTAAGGCGATAATGAGATAAACAAAAAACATCGAAACTCCCAACAGAAAATTTGGCTTATTTTAACCTTTTCCTATTTATCTTGTCGCGAAATGCTTTCTATTCTGAAAAATAATCAAAAAATCTACCGCACTTTTCATTTCATTCATAAATACCTCAAAAGTTGTAAGTCATCTTACCTGTTTATTTGATCTCGATCACTATTTGACTATTCTTTATTTGACGGTAATCTTCAAATCCATACACTAAACTCCATTCGGAGCAATCGTTTGCGCAATGCGTATTGAAAGCAAAATAGACTGATTTTATCAACTCAATGGGAGGAATATCCATGACCCACATTATCGTTGCAACGCACGGTAAGTTTTCTGAAGAAATCGTCAATTCCGCCGCTATGGTGTATGGCGAAGATGAAAACTGCCATGTCGTGACTTTCTTACCGGGTGAAGGCGGTGAGCATTTAATCGAGAAATACAATGCGATTATTGCCACGCTGCCTGAAAATGAACCGGTGCTCTTTTTGGTCGATTTATTTGGTGGTAGCCCTTATAACGCGGCAAGCCGAGTTGCCAGTGAAAGGGATAATACCGATATCGTCACCGGCATTAATCTACCGATGTTGCTAGAAGTGCTTGATGCTAAAGATGGCGCCAGCTTAGATGAATTGGTAGAAACCGCGAAAGAAGTCGGGGTCGCTGCCGTGAAATCCTTCCGTCAACCTAAAGAAAGCAAGCCTGCTCCAACGCCAGCCGCTAAACCAGCTGAAGCACCAAAAACCGCTCCAAATCCAACCGCACTTTCTGGCAATATGAACATTTCCTTATTGCGTATTGATAGCCGTTTAATCCACGGTCAAGTGGCGACATCTTGGGCGAAAGCAGTGAAATGCGAAGCCATTTTTGCGGTAAATGATGATGTGGCAAATGATGCGCTTCGTCGTGATTTATTACTTCAAATCGCGCCTGAACATTTAAAAGCTTATGTGATTCCAGTAGAAAAAGCCATTAAGGTGTATCACAACCCGAAATATGCAGGTAAAAACATTCTTTGGTTGGTAACCAACCCAACAGACATCCTGCGTTTAATCGAGGGTGGCGTGAAAATTGATAAGGTCAATGTGGGCGGTATGACCTATCGCGAAGGCGATAAACTTATTTCTCAAGCTGTTGCCGTCAACCCAACAGATGTAGCGGCATTTAAACAGCTTTTAGATAAAGGTGTGGAATTAAGCTTACAACAAGTGGCGAGCAGCCCAAAATCAATGCTCACGCACAAAGAGCTTGATGCGATTCAATTTTAATTACGAGGACAATTCATTATGACAACAATGGAAATTATTTTAGTCACGCTCGTTGCCGCCATTTGCGGTATGGGGAGTGTATTGGACGAACGTCAAACTCATCGTCCTTTAGTTGCTTGTACCCTAATCGGCTTAGTATTAGGTGATTTAGAAACCGGTATTATTGTCGGTGGTACCCTTGAATTAGTGGCATTAGGCTGGATGAACGTGGGTGCGGCAATGGCACCGGATGCGGCATTAGCCAGTGTGATTGCAACGATCCTCGTCATTAAAGGCGGCCAAGATAAAGGTAGCGCATTAGCAATTGCAATTCCGGTAGCGGCAGCAGGTCAAGTATTAACTATCTTCGTGCGTACTTTAACCATCTTCCTTCAACACAAAGCCGATGATTTTGCCGCGAAAGCGAACTTCCGCGGCATTGAATTCTGTCACTTCAGCGGTCTTGCATTACAAGCGTTACGTGTGGCAATTCCAACCTTCTTCGTTGCGTTAGTGGCAGGTACTGATACGGTGACTGAAGCATTGAATGCGATTCCAGAAGTGGTTACTCGCGGTTTACAAATCGCTGGTGGTTTTATCGTGGTCGTCGGTTATGCGATGGTCATCAATATGATGCGTGCAGGCGCATTAATGCCATTCTTCTTCCTAGGCTTCGTAATCGCCTCTTTCACCAATTACAACCTTGTCGGTCTCGGTATTTTAGGTACATGCTTAGCGATGATTTACATTCAATTGAACCCACGTTTCCATCAATCTACTGCACCACAAGCAGTTGCAAAACGTGAATTAGCTGACGATGAACTTGAAGGACTATAAGGAAGAAATTATGACTGAACAAACTAAAAAATCATTAACAAAAGGCGATATTCGTAGCACTTACTGGCGTTCAACTTTCTTGCTAGGTTCCTTTAACTTTGAACGTATGCAAGCAATGGGTTTCTGTGTATCGATGATCCCAGCCATTAAACGTCTTTACAGCAAAAAAGAAGATCAAGCCGCAGCATTAAAACGCCACTTAGAATTCTTCAACACCCAACCTTGGGTAGCCTCATCTATCATCGGTGTAACCGCTGCGATGGAACAAGAACGTGCGAACGGTAACGATATTGATGACTCAGCAATCAGCGGGGTGAAAGTCGGTTTAATGGGCCCATTAGCCGGTGTGGGTGACCCAATTTTCTGGGGAACATTACGTCCTGTATTGGCCGCACTTGGTGCAGGTTTAGCCATTACTGGTAGCCTTTTAGGGCCATTGCTTTTCTTCATCGGTATCAACCTTTGCCGTGCAGTAACTCGTTGGTATGGTTTCAAATACGGCTATGAAAAAGGTACCACAATCGTTAACGATATGGGTGGCGGTCGCTTACAAAAATTGACGCAGGGGGCGTCTATCCTCGGTCTCTTTGTCATGGGCTCACTGGTATCGAAATGGACAAGTATCAACATTCCATTAGAACTTTCCCGCTATAAAAACCAAATGGGCGAAGAAGTGGTGACCACCGTACAAAGCGTGTTAAACGATCTTCTCCCTGGCCTTGCGGCGTTAGGTTTAACCTTCTTATGTATGTATTTATTACGTAAAAAAATCAACGCCATGTACATCATCTTCGCCTTATTCGGCGTAGGTATTTTAGGCTATCATTTTGGTGTGTTAGCGTAATATATTATGATATTGCCTTCCCTCTTTCGCTTGAGGGAAGGCAAATTTTTTAGCATGACATATAAATCCTATGAACTGGAAAGATCTCATCAAGCCACCACCGGCTGAAGGCTATATTAAAAATTCATCCAATTTAGTGACCGCTCTTTTTGTTCTGGCGGGCATTCTTTATTATCCCACTAATGGCTATGGCGCCGTCATCGCTTTAATTGCCGCATTAATTGTATTAATCGGACAAAAAATGCTGATTGCTCAAACCAATAAAGACTTCACCGAAATGCAATTAGCCGAAAAGCAATTCCAAGAAACCCAAAACAGCGATTATCTCCGCTTTATTGAAGCTCGAGCCACCCAAATGTTGCGCGACAACAAAGTGCTTTCCGAAAAAGGCAAAAAAGAGTTGGAGAGATTACTGTCTGTCGTCAAAACGCATTTAGCCTAGCGACGCCAAAATAATCATAACTTTTAGCTATATGAAATAAGCTTTTCTTCTTTTTCTTACTTAAGTTAGAAAGGTATTATCAAACGGAAATTTATGATTTATCCCTTAGGAGTAGTTTATGTCTCAATTTAAAATTCACACTATTGAATCAGCCCCTGAAGCAGCACAAGAAGCTTTAAAAGCCGTAAAAAATGCCAATGGTTTTATTCCAAATTTAATTGGTGTTCTTGCGAACGCCCCTACCGCACTTGAAACTTATCGCACAGTGGGTGGCATTAATGGTCGTAACAGCTTAACGGCAACAGAACGCGAAGTGGTGCAAATTACCGCTGCCGTAGTCAATGGATGTGGTTTCTGTGTAGCTGGCCACACGAAGATCGCTTTAAAAGTATTAAAACTTGAAGAAGAGCTTGTAAACCAAATTCGTGCAACTGCTCGTATTGAAAGTGATAAAAAACTCGATACTTTAGCGCGTTTCACCCTTGCCGTTATTTTACAAAAAGCAAAATTAACGGAAGCGCAGCTTAAAGCATTCTTTGATGCGGGTTATACCCAAGAAAATGCCATTGATGTGATTTTAGGGGTTAGCCTCGCCACATTATGTAACTATGTGAACAACATTGCTGAAACCCCAATCAACCCTGAATTACAGGCATTTGCATAATCAAGCCAATATTAAAAGTGCGGTCATTTTTGACCGCACTTTTTTATTCCTTCACAAATTGTTTTATTTGATCTGAATTGAGATGCCCTGGTTGTTCTTTGATAAGGTTTAAATCCTTATCCAACAGCAAATTAAATGGATAGCCTAATACATTGGCTCGTTTAATGATTTCACCGTTTTCATCCAATAATACCGTGATATTTTTATAGTCCAAGCCTTTATACCAATTGATAAATTTTTGGCTATTTTGTTCGTTTTTTTGTCCAGGTGAGGCAATCGTAATCACATTAAAATCCAAATTCTTTTCAGCACTAAGATCGTCAATTTCCGCTAAACCTGCCAGACAAATTGGACACCAAGATGCCCACATTTTGATGTAAAGTGGTTTGCCTTGATATTGTGATAAAGATACAGTTTGATTATCCAATGTTTTCAATGGAACATCAGCCAAAGACACCTTTTCTTGTGCAAAACTCAATGGACTCAAAAATAATAAAAGTGCGGTCAATATTTTTTTCATTTTTTCCTCTTATTTCACAAAGGGAATCAAATCGCCATAACCTTGTTTTTCCATTTCATCCAATGGAATAAACTTAATCGATGCGCTGTTGATGCAATAACGTAAACCACCTTTATCACGTGGACCATCATCAAATACATGGCCTAAATGGGCATGGCCACTGCGACTTAACACCTCAATACGAGTCATATTAAAGCTATTGTCTTTTTGATACTCCGCCACTTCAGCGGCAATCGGTTTAGTAAAGCTTGGCCAGCCACAACCCGATTCAAATTTATCTTTGGAAGAAAATAACGGTTCTCCCGTGGTGATATCCACATAAATACCCGGCGCGAAATTATCCCAATATTCGTTACTAAAAGAGCGTTCAGTATGTTTACCTTGCGTCACATCATATTGAAGTGCGGTCAATTTTTGCTTTAATTCTGCATCACTTGGTTTGGGGTATTTTTTATCATCAATTAATGGCTCATCGGCTTTTTTGATGTCAATATGGCAATAACCATTCGGATTTTTCTTGAGATAATCCTGATGATACTCTTCCGCCTCTACATAATTTTTCAATGGTTCTACTTCAATTTGAATCGGCGCTTGATATTTACTTTGTAAGGCTTTCAATGCCGCTTCAATAACCGCTTTATCTTGTTCATTTTGATAATAAATGCCAGTTCGATATTGTCTGCCACGATCATTGCCTTGCTTATTAATACTGGTTGGTTCGATAACGCGGAAATAATATTGCAGTAATTTATCTAGCGAAATTTTGTTTGGATCGTAAGTGACTTTCACGGTTTCAGCATGATCTGTCGCATGCAATAATTGATAGTTCGTGGTATCACCTTTTCCATTAGCATAGCCCGAAACCGCATCGGTCACGCCCTGAATGCGTTCCATATAAGCTTCTAGTCCCCAAAAACAACCACCAGCAAGATAAATAATACGTTGTTCTTGTTTGCTTTCCATCGTCATTTTTTGCTCCTTTGATGAGGTTGTATTATCAGCATACGTTAAACTACTTTGCAAACCGCCAAAAAGTGCGGTCAATATGAGAAATGTTTTTGTATATTTCATTTTCTTTCCTTATTATAGAAATAATCTTCAACTTACATTTCATTAGACGAAGACAAGCCTATTTTCTTACAAAATAAGGCAATTTTTTACCGCACATTGTGCAAGGAACCTTTATGCCAAACATACATCTCCGCAACAATTATCAAAAAGCTGTTGTTTGTATGGTGTTAGCTTACATCAGCATTGCCTTAATGGGTGTATTTGTAAAATACGCCTCTGATGAATTACCGTCCAGTGAAATTTTATTTTCCCGCTTCTTTATTGGTTTTGTTTTTCTCTTGCCCTTTTTAATTAAAGATGGAGATTTCAAAGTCGATATGTCGCAATGGAAGTTTCTCATTTTGCGTAATCTAGCCGGCATTGCCAGTATGTTGCTAACCTTCTACGCCATTAAATATTTGCCGATTTCTATTGCGATTTTATTGATGAATACGTCCGCACTTTTTGTGCCTTTATTGCTGTTTTTCTTTAAAGTCAGAACGCCATTAAAAGTATTAGCTTGCAGTTTTATGGGGTTTATCGGTGTATCCATCATTATGCTGACCAACGGTTCAATGAATATCAACCCTATCCATGTAGGCTATGCGTTAGGTGCTGCAGTATTGGCGGCCATGGCATTTATCAGCTTACAAGAGCTCAATAAACACAACTCACCTAAAAATATCGTGTTTTACTTCCACTTATTAGGCTCGATTTTATTGCCACTCTTTTTTATTACTCAATGGGAAATACCAACACTACATGGATTCACATTACTGCTTTTAGTGGGCGGATTTGGTCTTATTTTCCAATTATTACTCACTCGCGCCTTTAAATACGCCCCTGCCAATGTCATCACGCCTTTTGCTTTTACTGGCGTGATTTTCTCCAGCATCTGTGACTGGTTCTTCTGGGATAACGTACCAAGCCTAAATTTCTGGATTGGTTCATTAGTCATTATTATTGCCGTCAGTTTACTTGCCAGAATGCGGGCAAAATAGAGAAATCCGACCAAATAGCTAGAATATAACTATTCTCAATAACATTGTTTGAGTGTATAATCCAAATGCTTTTTATTATTGAGGACACAACATGAAAAAATTATTCAAAACTACTTTAGCTTCCGCATTATTAATGGTATCCGCATTCGCTAGCGCCGTGACGGTTAAAGATGCGAAAGGTGAATTTACCCTTGATAAAACCCCAAGCCGTGTTGTGGTATTGGAATATTCTTTTGTGGATGCTTTAGCCCAAGTCGGTGTAAGCCCAGTAGGTGTGGCTGACGACAACAAAATCGATCGTATTTTGCCGCAAGTGCGCGAAAAAATTGCTGCATGGCAATCCGTTGGCACGCGTTCTCAACCGAGTCTTGAAGTGATTGCTTCTCTCAAACCCGATTTAATTATTGCTGATCCATCTCGCCATACTGCAGTATTTGAAGAATTGAAAAAAATTGCGCCAACGGTGATGTTTGATTCCCGTCATGAAAGCTACCAAGAAAATCTTGAAACTGCGCAGAAAATTGGTGATTTAGTCGGTAAAAGCGCTGAAATGAAAGCGAAGATCAATGAACATAATGATTACATTGCCAACATCGCAAAAAATTTAGGTGTACAAGGCAAAAAAGCCTCATTTGGTACTTCCCGAGAAGATAAATTTAATATCCAAAATGACAATGGCTATGTGGGTAGTTTCTTAACGACATTAGGTTTTGCGCCAACTAAACTCAATAGCGATCAAGCTTTCGTAGAAATCAACCTTGAACAATTAGTAATGGAAAAACCGGAATACTTGTTCATTGCCCATTATCGTGATGAAAGTATTGCGCGCAAATGGGAAGCTGAGCCACTTTGGAAAGCCATTCCTGCGGTCAAAGCGAACCATGTTTACAGTGTTGACGCCGACATGTGGGCGCGTGGTCGCGGTTTAGAAGCAAGCAAAATTATGGCAAAACAAATTGAAGATTTCGTGAAGCAAAAATAATGATGAAGTCCACTTTCCGTTGGGGACTTCCCCTTATCATTCTGGCTTTCCTATTATGGGGAAGCCTGTTTTTGTATTATCCCATCGAAATTCGACCGCTTGCAGCGTTACAAGCGTTCCTCCCCGATGGCGATGAAATTGCCAAAATTACGGTAACCGATTTACGCCTACCGCGCGCATTAGTTGGCATGATTTTAGGTGCCAATCTTGCGGTGGCGGGGGCGTTGTTACAAACCATTACGCGCAACCCGCTTGCTTCACCTACGCTACTCAGCGTGAACTCTGGAGCCAGTCTTGCCATGGTAACCGCCAGTGCGTTTAGCCCCTTGATTCTTTCTGGTTATAGCATTGCCTTAGTGGCTAGTATCGGCGGCGGTCTGAGTTGGTTTGTGGTGATGCTGATCAGCAACGGATGGAAAGATAATAGTGGAGATCGTAGCCGAGTGATTTTAGCGGGGATTGCCGTATCACTACTTTGTGCCGCGCTCACGAAATTGGTGCTCATTATCGCGGAAGATCATGCCTTCGGTATTATGAGCTGGCTAGCTGGCGGCATTGCACATGCCCGTTGGAATGAATTATTGACGTTATTTCCGTTCTTTATTTTGACCGCACTTTTCTGCCTGCTTTTTGCCAGTCGTTTGAATTTACTCAATTTAAGTGATGAATCCGCTCGTTCGCTAGGTATCAACCTCTTCCGTTTACGTTGGTACGCTAACATCATGGCGTTATTGATTGTGGGCTCAAGCGTGAGTGTTGCTGGCCCTGTGGCCTTTATTGGCTTACTCGTGCCCCACCTTGCCCGCTATTGGATTGGCTATGACTTGCGAAAATCGCTCCCTATGGCGATGTTACTCGGCGCAATTTTAATGCTCGCTGCAGATACCATTGCCCGCGCGGTCAACTTTCCTAGCGAAGTGCCTGCTGGTGCGGTGCTTGCCTTAATCGGTGCCCCAGTCTTTGTATTATTTGCCAGAGGAAGACACTAATGCGAACCTCTCATGTATCTTTCCGCGCTATCGGCTTTTATGTCGGCACGCTTAGTCTGATGGTACTACTCTTTGGATTGAGTATTCGCCTTGGTACTTATACGCTTTCCTTTGAGGAAATTTGGGCGGCCTTTCAGCCTGATGATAAAAACTATTTTACCTTGATGGAATATCGCTTACCCCGTGCAGTGTTAGCGATTTTATTAGGTGGTGCCTTAGCGATTTCTGGTGTGTTAGTGCAAAGTGTGGTGCGCAATCCACTTGCCTCTCCCGACATTTTAGGGATTAACAACGCGGCTGGGTTGGTTGCCGTTTCGGTATTGATGTTCTTGCCAAACTTGGCATTTTACTGGATGCCAATTTTTGCCTTTTTAGGCGGCGTACTCTCTTTTGTTATTTTATGGATCGTGTGCGGTTTTAGCTTCCGCCCTATCAAAATGGCAATCATTGGGGTCGCACTTTCCGCATTGTGGGCAGCCATTAGTCATTATCTGATGCTTACCAATCCGGTCGAGATCAACACGGCTATGTTATGGCTCACAGGAAGCCTGTGGGGGCGCAGCTGGTCTTATTTGAATGTGGTATTGCCATGGTTAGTGGTATTGCTGCCCTTACCATTTATTTTCTGTCGCGATCTCGATACCCTTGGTTTAGGTGAAAACAAAGCCTCCACCTTGGGGGTGACCGTAAATAAAGTGCAAATTAGCGTTTTAGTGCTAGCGGTTGCCCTTTCCACTACAGCCGTGGCAATTTGTGGTCCGATTGCCTTTTTAGGCTTGGTTGCGCCACATCTTGCCCGTCGTTTAGTCGGTGGCAGACATCGTACCCTATTACCGGCAGCCTTGATTATTGGTGCCCTCTTATTACAACTTTCGGATATTTTGGCGCGGGTAATTGACCCACCAACTGAACTCCCAGCGGGCATTCTGACCGCGATTATCGGTGCGCCATATTTCTTCTACTTATTGATGAGAACTAAATAATGAGCATTGAAATCAATAATTTATCTTTAGGTTATCAAGATAAACTCGTGGTTAAAAATCTGTCGCTAAAATTCCCGAGAAATAAAGTGATTGCATTAATCGGCCCAAATGGTTGCGGTAAATCCACCACATTAAAAGCGGTGGCTCGCTTGCTTAAGCCAAAGCAAGGTTCAATCACCCATAAAGGTCAGGATATTTGGCAAAAAAGCCCTAAAGAATATGCCCAAGAATTGGCTTTTCTCCCGCAGCAACACCTGGTACCCGAAGGGATTAAAGTGCGGGAATTGATCGCCTACGGGCGTTCGCCTTACTTAAATCTCTGGGGCAAACTCAGCCAAAAAGATGAAGAATTGGTGACTTGGGCGATGGCGCAAACACAAACTGCCGAACTCGCCGAGCAGCTGGTTTCCGATTTATCTGGTGGTCAACAACAACGGGTATTTTTAGCCATGACTCTTGCGCAAGATGCCGAATTAGTGCTACTCGATGAGCCTACCACTTATCTGGATTTAAACCGCCAAGCAGAACTCATGGGAATGATGCGACAAATGCAACAAAACGGTAAAACCGTGATTACGGTGTTGCATGATCTCAACCAAGCCTGCCGCTATTGCGATTACTTAATCGTCATGAAAAAAGGTGCCTTAATGGCACAAGGCACACCTGATGAGGTCATGACCGAAGAGTTACTTAAGGATGTGTTTGATTTGGATGTCATCATTCATCGTGATCCTATCAGTAACACACCGATGTTTATTTTGAAATAACCTACTATCACTTCTCTAAATATAAAATAGGCGTTTTATTTTACTAAAACGCCTATTTTTTCACCTAAAATTCCCGCTTTTATACATAACTAATGTTTTTCATAGCTCAATATGAGGTCTGACCACTTTACGAAACTTACACTTTCTTTACATTGCCATAAATATGGAGTCCACGATAAATAATTATAATTAAACATAGTAGAAGTTAACATGAAGTCTCTATCCCATGTCTTTAAGGCAGTGCTATTAGTAGGTATCAGCACCTCAGTAGTACAGGTTGCCTATGCCCAAAATTCCTCTATTGATACCGAACGAGAAAATATCATCATTTTCTCTCGTCACGGAGAGGCCCAATTAAATCAAGCTATTCCAAAACTTGAGGCCTTATTTAAGAGGACGCACGATGTGAAAGTGCGCGATGATTTAATTACACTCTATCTGAGGACGAATCAATCCGCTAAAGCACTTTCACTTTGCGAAAGCTGCGCACCCGCGCAATTTTCTCAAAATGAACTGGAAAATTTAGGCAAAGCCGCTCGAAATGAAAAACAATACGACCGTGCCGTTGCATTCTATTCCCAATTGCAAAAGCAATTCCCTGATAATCCAAATGGATGGCTTGGTGGCGCATTAGCCCCCACTGAAACCAAAAACTAAAACTACACTGCGGCAAAAAATGCACTGAATGTGTATAAAAAACGTTTTGGACAAGATAATGCTTATCTTGATGCAGAAAGTTATTTACTTGATTTTACCGAACCCGACATGGCTAAACTTGGCCGTTGGCAACGTCAGTTAGAACAAAATCCAAAAAATATCACCTTAATGAGAGAGTTGTATCGTTTAGCATCGAAATACAACCTTCAACCATTACAAGAGAAACTACAAAAAGCCTATCCTGATCAATTCAATCAAAAAGACATGATGTGGTTTGAGCATGGTAAGACGATTACCTCTTCAAAAAATGCGACAACGCCTACACAACAAGAAAAATCATTTGAAGAATTGACCGCACTTTTAGCCAAAATTAACCCTGAACATCCTTTGTATCAACAAGCATTGCAAGACCGTTTTGTGATGGGTGTCCGATTGAATAAATTTGATGAAATAGAGGACAACTTCAGTACATTACAGGCTCAATCTAATGTGCCTGCGTATTTAGAAGAAGCCTTTGGTGATTATTGGGCAGCAAAAGGCTCACCACACAAAGCATTAGCGATTTATCAATCAGTTGAACAACAAGCCTTAAACCATAAACTCGCTGTGAGTGATGGTTTACTTCATAAACTTTCTCTGACTGCAAGCGATGCGGGAAAATTTGAATTGGCGCAACAATATTTAGAGCGTATGAATTCAAATGTTTATATCCATGACTATACCCGAACATCAAAAATTCTGAATCCAGGCTACGATTCTCGCTATTTTGGTTTGGCACGTTTAGCGTTATGGCGTGGTAACAGCAAATTGGCTCAGCAACTTATTGATGATCGTCTATTTAACAAAACGCCTGGTGATCCATGGGCTATGTTGCAAAAAGCAGAACTTGAGCGAAATCGTGGTAACTATGATGATGCCAAATTATGGGCTGAAAAAGCCGGTTATTTTTTGAGTAAAAATGATCAGCAAGAAGCACGCAATAACCTGGCAGAAACTGCCTTAAGTCAAAATGATTTACCAGCAGTTTCAAAAACGATTAATGCAATGAATGAAGAACAACGCCAGTCAGCGCAATCCCTTATTAAGCATTATGAACAAGCGCGTTCTGGCAAAATTGTAGGGAGTGTCGGCTTACAGCATCGCACCTCACCAATAAGTTATAGCAATGAAAGTAGCCAAGATTATGCGATTTACACACCTAAAACAGCAAATGGTCACGATCTCTACGTTCATTACTTAGAAACTCGCTCCCCTTATGACAAAGAAAGTCTCATTTCTCGCCGAATTGGTGTGGGAACAGAGCTCAATTTCTATCCACTCCAAGTAAAAATGGAAAGCGGGAAAGGCATTAAGCTTAATGATAAAGCCTATTTCTCTACAGAGGCAAATTATACCCTCAACCAACACTGGTCATTTAATTTAGATGCCAATATTAATGGTAGTGGCACACCGGTTAAAGCCGTCAATAAAGGGGTGTATACCAAAGATATTGGTTTCTCTACCACGTATTCCTATTCCGATATTTTCCAAGCTGGACTAGGCAGTGGCATCATGAAATTTGATGACGGCAACTTAAGAAAAGAAGCCTATTTCTGGTTGAATCTCAATACATTCAAACATGATCGTTGGGCGCTCACCAACAATTTCAGAGTCGATTACAGCAAAAATAAAACCATTGATTCTGCTGAATATTACAACCCATCAAAAGCGACAAGCTTGGAATTCGGTGCGGATTTAAGTTACTACCAACCACTTAATTATGGCTTAGTCTTAAATCATCACCTGAAAGCCAGTGTGGGCGCTTATAAACAGGCAGAACTCAGTCGAGAAAAAATGTGGTCGATAAGTTACGGACACCAATGGCGTATTGGTAAAAAATTTGGCGTGTCTTATGAAATTGGTCGTAAAAAGAATATTTACGACGGCAGTGCTGAATTCAACAATTTCGGAAATTTAAACTTTTCTATTTATTATTAAATACTTAACGGTATAACCTTATGAAATCTCTAAAACATTTTGCAAGAATAATTATTTGCACGCTTTCCCTTTTTTCGGCTTTTGCCTTTGCGCAAGATCGTTATGGCGTATTAGCTTATCACTCTGTGGTAGATGAAAGTGCGGCTGAAAATCAAAAACATTATTTTCCTCAAACGATTTCAGCCCAAACGTTAATTAAACATTTTAATTGGCTAAAAGAAAACGGATACAACGTAATCAGTTGGCAGCAAGTTATCGATGCTGAAAATGGTAAAGACACATTGCCTGATAATGCGGTATTGCTAAGCTTCGACGATGGCTATGAGACCATGTATAACGTGGTCTTCCCTCTATTAAAGGCCTATCACTACCCTGCTGTTTTTGCGCCAGTGACAGGCTGGTTGGATACACCGGCAAATCAAAAAATCGCTTATGCCGATAAAATGCTAGATCGTTCTGTTTTTGCCACTTGGTCGCAAGTCAAAGAAATGGAACAAAGTGGGCTCGTTGAAGTAGCCTCACATACTCATAATCTTCATAACGGTATTAATGCTAACCCATCTGGTGGCCAATTACCCTCAGTGATTGCGCCTGAATATAAAAATGGAAAATATGAAACAGAAGATGCCTACAAAAACAGATTGAAATCTGATTTTGCTCGTTCTGTTCAAACGTTAGTCAATCATATCGGTAAGAAACCACGTGTAATGGTGTGGCCTTATGGACAATTTAATGATGTTGCTGTGCAACTTACACGACAAGCAGGAATGCCACACTATTTCTCATTAGGTGAAAAAATCATCAATAAAGTTGGCGATAAACATATTGGACGCTTATTACTTAATGCAGAAACCGATCTAAATACCGTTAAAAACTATCTTGATGGCATTGATGAAAGCAAACAAATTCAACGAGTACTGCATGTTGATTTAGATTATGTCTATGATGCGGATAAAGCTCAGCAAGCCAAAAACCTTGATAAGTTAATCGACCGCATCTATCGCTATGGTGTGACGACAGTTTATCTTCAAGCTTTCTCCGATCCTGATGGGGATGGTGTAGCCGATGCCTTGTATTTCCCCAATAAATATCTTCCTGTACGAGATGATATTTTTGGCCGAATTGCTTGGCAATTACAAACACGCGCAGGCGTAAAAGTCTACGCCTGGATGCCTGTACTCGCCTTTGATTTACGCAAAAGCGTAAAAGAGGCGGAATATGTCATTGATAGCCGCACGGGCAAGCCTTCAACAAAGGCTTATTTACGCCTTTCACCTTATAACAAACAGAATGTTGAAATCATTAAATCCATTTATAACGATTTGTCATTCTATGCCAAATTTAATGGCATTTTATTCCATGATGACGCATTCCTAACCGATTTTGAAGGGGCAGAAGGTAATCACGCTGAAGGCATGGTTAGCCCACAAGCAAAACAAAAAACACAAGATTTAATCCAATTAACCCATCAACTCACCGATGCGTTAAAACCTTATTTCTTGCGTGGTTCATATTCTCTTAAAACGGCTCGTAATCTTTATGCATCAGTGATCACAAATCCAAATGCAGAAGAATGGTTGGCACAAAACTTAAAAAC
>JAGZBU010000039.1:0-16553 GCA_018369675.1 Parahaemophilus parainfluenzae
CAATATCTTCTTAACGTTAAGCACCGCGATTTTAGGCGTGGTGTTATGGCAAAACGGCCAAGTGGGCGTGGGGGCGGTGGCTACTGCAACCGCGATGGCGCTACGTGTAAATGGTCTTTCTCGTTGGATTATGTGGGAATCAGCTCGTTTATTTGAAAATATCGGGACAGTGAATGATGGTATGGCAACGCTAACCAAACCGCATACTATTGTTGATAAGCCAAATTGTGTTCCATTAGAAGTAAAACAAGGTGAGATCAAATTTAACAATGTTTCGTTTGCCTATGATCCAAATAAACCGTTGCTTAACCATTTTAATCTCATCATCAAACCGGGTGAAAAAGTGGGCTTAATTGGTCGTTCTGGTGCAGGCAAATCAACTATTGTGAATTTACTTCTACGTTTCTACGAGGCACAAGAAGGCTCAATTACCATTGATGGTCAAAATGTTTTAGATGTAAGCCAAGAAAGCCTTCGTAGTCAGATTGGTCTTGTAACACAAGATACCTCTCTTTTACACCGTTCTGTTCGCGATAACATCATTTATGGTCGCCCAACCGCGACAGATGAAGAAATGATCAATGCGGCTAAACGTGCGGAGGCAGCCGATTTCATCCCTTATCTAAGCGATGCGCAAGGTAGAAAAGGCTATGATGCCCATGTTGGTGAACGTGGGGTAAAACTCTCGGGTGGACAACGTCAACGTATTGCGATTGCGCGTGTCATGTTAAAAGATGCACCAATTTTACTGTTGGATGAAGCGACCAGTGCGTTAGATTCAGAAGTAGAAGTGGCGATCCAAGAAAGTCTCGATAAGATGATGGAAAATAAAACAGTTATTGCCATTGCTCACCGTTTATCCACTATTGCAGCAATGGATCGTTTAATTGTGTTAGATAAAGGACAAATTGTCGAGCAAGGGACTCACGCAGAATTGCTTGAACAAAATGGCCTTTATGCTCGACTTTGGAAACACCAAAGTGGTGGCTTCTTGAGTGAGCATGCCGAGTAAAACACAGGAAAAAATGACCGCACTTTGCAAAGGTGCAACTCTCGAGAGAGTTTAGATAGAGATTGAACTTTTCTCATAATTAGTGCGAATTTCCTTTGACTATTTTATTGACAACAGGTAATATTCGCACCCTATGCAAAAGGTAAAACTACCCCTAACCGTTGATCCGGTTAAAGACGCTCAACAAAGAATTGATTATGATGGTTATTATACCGCTAGTCAGTTAGTGCGTTTAGCTGAATCTACGGGGAAAGTGCTCAGCGATGCACAGGTAACATTATCGTTTTATATTGATCCACAAAAATTAGTGGTGATGAAAGGGCAAGTACAAGTTGATGTCGAATTAGACTGTCAACGTTGTGGTGAACCATTCAAACAAACATTGGAGTGTCATTTTATGTATAGTCCAGTGGCTAATTGGGATCAGGCTGATGACTTGCCGGAAATTTATGAGCCAATCGAATTTAATGAGTTTGGTGAAATAGATTTACTTGGTGCAGTGGAAGACGAACTTATTTTAGCTCTACCGCTTGTCCCAATGCATTCATCTGAACACTGTGAAGTGTCCGCGCACGAACAGGTTTTTGGCGAATTGCCTGAAGAATTGGCAAAAAAACCGAACCCGTTCGCTGTATTAGCTAATTTAAAGCAAAAGTAAATTAAATTTAGGAGTATAGCCAATGGCTGTTCAACAAAACAAAAAATCTCGTTCACGTCGTGATATGCGTCGTTCACACGATGCATTAACTACTGCAGCAGTATCAGTGGATAAAGCAAGCGGTGAAACCCACTTACGCCACCACGTAACTGCTGATGGTTACTATCGTGGTCGCAAAGTGATCAATAAGTAATTTTACTTATAAGGTATTCACTTGAACCGTCTAACCTTAGCGTTAGATGTGATGGGCGGGGACATTGGTCCCCGTATTACTATCCCCGCATCTCTTTCAGCGTTGGAAGCAGATCCAATGCTCTCTTTAGTGCTGTTTGGCGATAGCCAACAAATTTCCCCTTTACTGGAAAATGCACCTTCTTCCCTTTTAGAACGTATTCAAATTCATCATTGCACTAAGACTATTGATAATAATCAAGGTATTTCTCATGCATTGCGTCATAGCAAAGGCTCGTCGATGCGTTTAGCTATTGAAATGGTTCAGAAAGGCGAGGCGCAAGGTTGTGTCAGCGCAGGAAATACGGGCGCATTAATGGGATTGTCAAAGGTTCTCTTACAGCCTTTAGAGGGGATTCAACGCCCAGCGTTGGTATCCTTATTACCATCGATGACGGGTGATAAAACCGTGATGTTAGATTTAGGTGCGAACATAGAATGTTCTGCTCAAAATCTCTATGAATTTGCCGTCATGGGCTCGATCTTTGCCGAAAACCGATTGAACTTAGTTTATCCACGCATTGCCTTACTCAATATTGGTGTGGAAGAAATTAAAGGGCATCAATCCATTCGTGAAGCTGCGAATTTATTAGAAAAATCGACCGCACTTAATTATACCGGCTTTATTGAAGGTAACCTTTTATTAAATGGTGTGACTGATGTGATCGTGACTGATGGGTTTTCGGGAAATATTGCATTAAAAACCCTTGAAGGGGCAGCTAAAAATCTGTTATCTCTTCTGAAAGGAAAAGAAAAACAGCCTATTTTTAAATCGCTTGCCAAATTTATTCTGCGTTTTTTCTTTAAGGATGCTTATCATCGCTTGAAACGCATTAACCCTGACGAATATAATGGGGCATCTTTACTCGGATTAACGGCTGTTGTGGTGAAAAGCCATGGCAGCGCAAATGTGGATGCATTTGCTCGTGCAATTGCGGATGCAGCTTTACAAGCTCGTTTGCAAATTCCACAAAAAATCTTGGCGGGTTTACAACGTTATTAATTAATAAGTTTTGATATTATGAATAGTAGAATTTTATCCACCGGTAGCTATTTGCCGAGCCATATTCGTACCAATGCGGATTTGGAAAAAATGGTTGATACTTCAGATGAATGGATCGTGACACGTTCAGGCATTCGTGAACGTCGTATTGCTGCAGCAGATGAAACCGTTGCAACAATGGGATATGAAGCAGCCAAAAAAGCACTTGAAATGGCCAATCTTGATCCTCAAGAAATTGAGTTGATCATCGTTGCAACAACCAGTGGTTCTCACGCTTATCCAAGTTCAGCTTGCCAAGTTCAAGGTTTATTAGGCATCGAAGACGCGATTTCTTTTGACTTAGCGGCGGCTTGTACTGGTTTCGTTTATGCTTTAGGCGTAGTGGATAAATTTATTCGTTCAGGTAGCGTGAAAAAAGCCCTTGTCATTGGTGCAGATCTTAACTCGCGTAAATTAGATGAAACCGATCGTAGCACTGTCGTGTTATTTGGTGATGGTGCGGGAGCAGTGATCTTAGAAGCATCAGAGCAAGAAGGCATTATTTCAACACATTTACATGCATCGCCAGATAACAATGCGGCATTACTACTTCCACAAGCAGAACGTGGCGTGGAGAAATCTGGCTATATTGAAATGCAAGGTAATGAAACCTTTAAATTAGCGGTGCGCGAGCTTTCTAATGTGGTGGAAGAAACCCTTTCTGCTAATAATCTCCAAAAAACAGATATCGACTGGCTTGTGCCACATCAAGCGAATTTACGTATTATCACCGCGACAGCGAAAAAATTAGAGATGGATATGTCGCAAGTGGTGGTAACGCTTGATCGTACAGCGAATACCAGTGCAGCGACTGTACCAACAGCTTTAGATGAAGCGGTGCGAGATGGCCGAATTCAACGCGGTCAATTGCTTTTACTCGAAGCTTTTGGCGGTGGTTGGACTTGGGGTTCAGCATTGGTGCGATTCTAATTAATTTGTTAGAATCCCGACAGAATTTTAAAAGTGCGGTTAAATTTGACCGCACTTTCAACATTTTAATGATGAAGAAATAGGAAGAAAACATGAAAAAATTCGCAATGGTTTTTCCAGGACAAGGTTCTCAAGCTGTTGGTATGTTAGCTGATCTTGCTAACGAATATCCGGTAGTCACTGAGACGTTTAAACAAGCATCAGAAGCGCTTGGCTATGATTTATGGAACTTGGTTCAACAAGGTCCGGCAGAAGAATTGAATAAAACTTGGCAAACTCAGCCGGCATTATTAGCGGCATCCGTTGCGATCTTCCGTGTATGGCAAGAAAAATACCCACAATTACAACCAAGCGTGATGGCTGGCCACAGTTTAGGTGAATATTCAGCATTAGTTTGTGCCGGTGTCATTGATTTTAAAGATGCGATTAAATTAGTGGAATTACGCGGTAAATTAATGCAACAAGCAGTACCAGAAGGTACTGGTGCAATGTATGCGATTATTGGTTTAGACAATGAAGCGATTATCAATGCATGTAAACAAGCAGAGCAAGGTGAAGTAGTATCTGCGGTAAACTTTAACTCACCTGGTCAAGTAGTCATCGCTGGAGCGAAAGAGGCAGTAGAACGTGCTGCTGCATTATGTAAAGAAGCGGGCGCAAAACGTGCTTTACCATTAGCGGTAAGTGTTCCTTCACATTGTGCATTAATGAAACCAGCTGCTGATCAATTAGCTGTAACACTTGAAGGGATTACGCTTAACGCGCCAGCAACACCAGTATTAAACAACGTAGATGTTAAAGCGGAAACAGAAAGTGCAGAAATTCGTACCGCACTTATTCGCCAATTATATAGCCCAGTTCGTTGGACTGAAACCGTTGAGAAAATGGCGCAAGATGGCGTAGAGGTTTTAGTTGAAATCGGCCCAGGTAAAGTATTAAACGGTTTAACAAAACGTATCGTGGCAGAATTACAAGCAACATCAGTAAACGATGTGGCATCATTAGATGCTGTTGAAGCATTATTAGCATAAAAGGGGATTAAAAATGCAAAATAAAATCGCATTAGTGACAGGTGCAACACGTGGTATTGGCCGTGCAATTGCAGAAGAATTAGCATCAAAAGGTGCATTTGTAATTGGTACCGCAACCTCTGAAAAAGGTGCAGATACAATTTCTGCTTACCTTGGTGACAAAGGTAAAGGTTTAGTATTAAATGTGGCAGACAAAGAAAGTATTGATGCCGTATTAGAACAAATTAAAGAACAATTCGGTGATATTGATATCCTCGTGAATAACGCAGGTATCACTCGTGATAACTTATTAATGCGTATGAAAGATGAAGAATGGTTCGATATTATGCAAACCAACTTAACTTCTGTATTCCATCTTTCTAAAGCAATGTTACGTTCCATGATGAAAAAACGTTTCGGTCGTATCATTACTATTGGCTCAGTTGTGGGCTCAATGGGTAATCCGGGTCAATCTAACTATTGTGCCGCAAAAGCAGGTTTGATTGGTTTCTCTAAAGGCTTAGCGAAAGAAGTGGCATCACGTGGCATTACCGTAAACGTTGTGGCTCCAGGCTTCATCGCAACGGATATGACAGAAGTGCTTACTGAAGAACAAAAAGCGGGTATTCTTGGTAATGTCCCAGCAGGTCGTTTAGGTGAGCCAAAAGATATCGCAAAAGCGGTGGCGTTTTTAGCTTCTGACGATGCGGCTTATATTACTGGCACCACATTACATGTGAATGGCGGCTTATATATGAGCTAACCCTTTAGGGGATATATATCTGGGATTTTGTCTATAAAATATAGCAAAGCAGTTTAGTTAATGATAAAATCCCAATCGCAATGTAACTTTTTCTCTGTATGTATTTTTACATTGCCTATTTTTTTGTGGTGCGACCACCTAAGAAATAGTTGCAACTTTATCAAAAATGCATACACTAACCGCTCTTAAATGAGTTAAAACAACAATAGGAAAAACAAATGAGTATTGAAGAACGCGTGAAAAAAATCATCGTTGAACAATTAGGTGTTAAAGAAGAAGACGTAAAACCAGAAGCTTCTTTCGTTGAAGATTTAGGTGCGGACTCTTTAGATACAGTTGAATTAGTAATGGCTTTAGAAGAAGAATTCGATATCGAAATTCCTGATGAAGAAGCTGAAAAAATCACAACTGTTCAATCTGCGATTGACTACGTTCAAAACAATCAGTAATTTTTAAGTTGGGCGATCTTTTAGGTCGCCTAATTTATTTCTTTAAATTCCTTTCTAAATTACTTATCTTCAAATAAAACAAGATACATCTAAATCTTTTAAATTCAGACCGCACTTTCCTTTATTTAATCTCTCTCAGATTTGCTTTTATTGTTGGTTCCCCTATTTTTTGATTTAAAACAAAATTTACCCTAAAAATACTTATTATGAGTTAATTTTGGTGCTAATATTTGAGTCAAATTTTTTTCTAATTAACCATAAAATGATTCGGAGTATCTTATGGATTTTCTAATGAACCTAGGTGAAGGTAGCCAGTTTGCGATTCAGCTTGCTATTGTTCTTATCTGTTTATTTTACGGGGCAAAAAAAGGTGGTATTGCACTGGGTATGCTCGGTGGAGTAGGCTTAATTGTTCTTGTTTTCGGCTTTGGTATTGAACCAGGTAAGCCCGCTATCGATGTGATGTTAACCATCCTTGCGGTGGTGGTGACATCAGCAACATTACAAGCCAGTGGTGGTTTAGATGTCATGTTACAAATCGCGGAGAAAATGCTTCGTCGTAACCCGAAATATGTCAGTATTTTGGCACCATTCGTCACTTGTTTCTTAACTATTTTATGTGGTACAGGACACGTGGTTTATACCATGTTACCAATCATCTATGATATCGCAATCAAAAATGGTATTCGTCCTGAACGTCCAATGGCAGCAAGTTCAATTGCCTCTCAAATGGGTATCATCGCGTCACCCGTTTCAGTGGCAGTCGTGACTTTAACCACATTCTTAGTGAATGCTAAAACCCCATTAGCAGGTTTTGATGGCTATTTAGATTTATTAAAAATTACTGTACCTTCAACCCTTTTCGGTGTATTAGCTATCGGTATTTTCAGCTGGTTCCGTGGTAAAGATTTAGATAAAGACCCAGAATTCCAAGAGAAATTAAAAGATCCCGAATTCAAAAAGTATGTTTATGGTGATAGCACATCATTGTTGGACAAAAAATTACCACAATCTAGCTGGAATGCGATGTGGATCTTCTTTGGTGCAATTTTAGTGGTAGCGGTCTTAGGTTACTTTAAAGATTTACGCCCATCCTTTGAAAAATCCACACCAGCCCAAGTGGTTGAAATTGTTTCTGCTGATAAAGCTGTGAAAACCTTTAATGTTAAAGACGGTAAAATTGTGGCATTAGCGAAAGACGGTACATTAGTGCTTGATGTTAAAGACAGCAAAGCAAAAGCAAAAACTGCCTATAACAACGTTGCGATTTATAACGATAAAGGTGAAGTTGCTCAAACAATTACCGCTCAAGATAACAGTGTTGTGATCACAGCGGGAGATAAAACTGAAACGATTGATAACGCTGCAATCGTATTAAAAGATACCGCGAAGAAAAAAGTGAATTTAAGTATGGTTCACGTTATTCAAATTTTCATGTTATCAGCGGGTGCATTAATTGTTATCTTTACCAAAACTGATGTAGGCAAAATCAGTAAAAATGAAATTTTCCGTTCAGGTATGATCGCGTTAGTGGCTGTATTCGGGATTTCTTGGATGGCAGAAACCATGTTTACTGTTCACACACCAATGATGAAAGCAGCACTTGGTGATGTGGTAAAAGCACATCCTTGGACTTACGCTGTGATGTTATTATTAATTTCTAAATTCGTAAACTCACAAGCGGCAGCATTGGTTGCATTCGTTCCACTAGCTTTAGGTATCGGTGTTGATCCTGCTGTTATCTTAGCCTTTGCTTCAGCTTGTTACGGTTACTACATTTTACCAACTTACCCAAGCGATCTTGCTGCAATCCAATTCGACCGTTCAGGCACAACCCACATTGGTAAGTTTGTAATTAACCACAGCTTTATTTTACCGGGCTTAATCGGTGTAATCACTTCATGTATCTTTGGTTACATTTTCACAAGCTTGTTTGGTTATCTATAATAACTAACAGATAAAAGAAAAGGCTATTCGTTTGAATAGCCTTTTTTGTTTGTAAAGTGCGGTTAAATTTTAGGATGTTTTATCTCAATGCTACATTTGACTTTATCATTCATAAACATTCCTAAAACTGACCGCACTTTTGCTCTTCTTAAAATAAATTCCTGCTAAAGGTTGAAACATAGGGGGATTTATTGCGATAATCCTCATTATTTTTTGGGTGATCTTTCGGGCTACCATTTTTTCAGGTGGCCAGTTTTTATTAGGAAAGATTAAATTGAACATTATTTAAGTAAGTTAGAAGAATAACAATGGCTGAAAAACGTAATATTTTTTTAGTCGGTCCAATGGGCGCAGGTAAAAGCACCATTGGCCGTCAGCTTGCGCAACAATTGAATATGGACTTTGTCGATTCAGATGCAGTAATTGAGGAACGTGCGGGAGCAGACATTAGCTGGATTTTTGATTTAGAAGGCGAAGAAGGTTTTCGTAAGCGTGAAGAGCGAATTATCAATGAATTAACCCAATTACAAGGCGTTGTGCTTTCCACTGGTGGGGGAGCAGTGATGTCAAAAGAGAATCGTAATTATCTTTCTGCTCGTGGTATTGTGATTTATTTAGAAACCTCAGTAGATAAACAATATCAACGTACGCAACGTGATAAAAAACGTCCTTTATTACAAGGAACGGATAACCCGCGCCAAGTGTTGGAAGACTTAGCCAAAGTACGCAATCCGTTATACGAAGAAATTGCAGATATTACTTTGCCAACAGATGAGCAAAATGCCAAAGTAATGGTTAATCAAATTGTTGATTTAATTGATAATCTAAACGGCTTAAACGGTTCACTCTAAGGATTAAAAATGTTGTGCGTAAATGTTGAATTAAAAGAACGTCGTTATCCTATTTATATTGGCGAAGGGTTACTTAAAGATGAAACCTGTTATCCGCTGAAGAAAGGGGATAAAGTGATGATTGTGACTAATCCAACTGTCGCACAATATTATCTTGAGCCCGTTACAGAAACGTTAGAAAAAATAGGTTGTCAGGTTGAATCGGTATTATTGCCTGATGGTGAAAAATATAAAACGCTCGAGTCTTTAAACCTCATTTTTACCGCACTTTTAAAGCATAATCATGGGCGAGATACTACGATTGTTGCATTAGGTGGTGGCGTGATTGGTGATGTAGCAGGTTTTGCTGCAGCAAGTTATCAGCGTGGTGTGCGTTTTATTCAAATGCCTACCACATTATTAGCCCAAGTGGATTCTTCTGTTGGTGGCAAAACCGCCGTTAATCATGAGTTAGGCAAAAATATGATTGGGGCGTTTTATCAACCTTCTACGGTGATCATTGATACCCTTACACTCAATACTTTGCCAAAACGTGAAGTGAATGCGGGACTTGCGGAGGTTATAAAATATGGGGCGATTTTAGATTATGCCTTTTTTGAATGGCTTGAAGCTCATATTGATGAATTGGTCGCGTTAAATCAACATTCACTGCAGTATTGCATTGCGCGTTGTTGTCAAATCAAAGCCGATGTTGTTGCACGCGATGAAACTGAAAAAGGCGATCGTGCATTATTAAATCTCGGTCATACTTTTGGTCATGCAATTGAAACACATTTAGGCTACGGAAATTGGTTACACGGTGAAGCCGTTGCTGCTGGAAGCATGATGGCAGCGGTGTTATCTGAACAATTGGGCGATCTTTCTTTTGAAGATGTTGCACGTTTAGAAAAACTTTTAGCGCGTGCTAATTTGCCGACTGTTTCGCCTGATACCATGCAGCTAGACGATTATTTACCGCACATGATGCGTGATAAAAAAGTGCTGGCAGGCAAGTTGCGTCTTGTGTTGCTAAAAGCGCTTGGTCAAGCCTATGTGGCAACTGATACTGACAAATCTCTTGTGCTAAACGCGATTGAGCGTTGCACACAACATGACTAACAGTCATTGCTCCATGTTGCGTCCGAAAAATAATAAAACGAAACCCCGAATTAAACACCGCCCGTTTTTAAAATGGGCGGGTGGTAAATTTCGTTTAACGGACGATCTCAATCGCGTCTTTCCTAAAAGAAAACAGTGTTTGATCGAACCTTTTGTGGGGGCGGGGGCTGTTTTTCTTAATTCTCATTTTGAGCGTTATATTTTGGCAGATATTAATCCGGATTTG
This sequence comes from Parahaemophilus parainfluenzae, assembly GCA_018369675.1. Taxonomy (GTDB): domain Bacteria; phylum Pseudomonadota; class Gammaproteobacteria; order Enterobacterales; family Pasteurellaceae; genus Haemophilus_D; species Haemophilus_D parainfluenzae_AC. Next base: position 10,218 of record JAGZBU010000039.1, read on the forward strand.
ATTAACTTGTTTAATATCGTCAAAGAAAATGTGGATGCCTATATTGAGGCTTGTAAGCCAATTTTCTTCGCCGAAAATGCCAATACAGCCGGCTATTATTACGCTCAGCGTGATGCCTTTAATCAATCAAGCGATCCTTTCGAGCGTTCGGTGTTGTTCCTTTATTTGAACCGTTTTGGATTTAATGGATTGTGCCGTTATAACAGTAAAAATGAGTTTAATGTGCCCTTTGGCGCTTATAAAACCCATTATTTCCCTGAAGATGAATTGCGCTATTTCGCCCATAAAGCACAAAGTGCGGTATTTTTATGCGCTGATTTTCAACAGACCTTTGAATTAGCGGATAAACACAGCGTGATCTATTGTGATCCGCCTTATGCACCGCTTCCGCAAGATACCAATTTTACTGGATATGCAGGAAATGCTTTTGGCCTTGAACATCAAAAGAATTTAGCGGAATGTGCAAAGAAAGCGCAAAAAGAAAAGCAAATTTCCGTGGTGATTTCTAACCACGATACGAAATTTACGCGTGAGATTTATAAAGGGGCAAAATTTAAACGCGTTAAAGTACAGCGCTCGATCAGTCAATCTTCAGAAAAACGAGTTAAAGTAAAAGAATTAATCGCCATCTTTAAAGGTTAGTTTAGCAGGTTAATTCTGGATTGATTTTAATCTCAAAGCCTTTTACTTCGGGATAAGTCGGTTGAATTGCAGTGAGTAATTCGCTTTGTCGAAATAAAATCCCTTGGCGAACGACCGCACTTTTGACTTCGATAAAGAGTTTCCCATCTGTGATGGAGCCTAAACGAAAAAGTCCTTTAAATTCTTGAGGAAAAAGGCGGCTGATGTTTTGGTTCAGTTCATTCAACATTAACCCTTTCTGCATGATTTTGGCAAATTGAGATCCTTCCAGCACATCAATAATATTCATGGCTTTTTGATAACGCTCATGCTTGTTTTCCACAAAAATACCCCAATAATGACTTTACGTTGAATTTCCGATACAATACACACAAATTTTGTCAGAGACAATAAGATGATGAAATCAAACAAAGGTAAAACAAATTTCTGGTCGCAGTTGCTGTTAAGCATGATTGCGATTTTTGCTTTACCTGTTGCTCAGGGATTGGAGGCGCCGCCTTCATCAAATATGAGTGGCGAAAATTACCAAACATCATCTGAACAACATATGTTGATTGCGGTGCGTGAAATTCGTCAAGCATTGCAGGTTCAACCTCAGCCAACAAATCATAAAACCCATTCCAATCAAAAACACGAAAAAATTCAACCGCACTTTATTGCGGCAGAGTTTCCTGTTTTTGCCCCTATTCGGGCCGGTCCTGCTATTATTTAATTTTCTTTTATCTTTGAACGAACCGATTTTTTAATCGGATGATCCTTTTTATTTTTTATTTGAAAGAGAAATTATGAGTTTTTTAACAAAAATTTTTGGCAGCCGTAACGAACGTATTTTACGCAGATTAAGAAAACAAGTTGCGAAAATTAACAAAATGGAGCCGGCTTTTGAAGCATTAAGTGATGATGAATTAAGAGCAAAAACTGACGAGTTCCGTAGCCGTTTAGCTAACGGTGAAACCTTACAACAAATTTTACCAGAAGCGTTTGCAACCGTGCGTGAAGCGGGTAAACGTGTACTCGGTATGCGCCATTTCGATGTGCAATTAATCGGTGGTATGGTGCTAACAAACCGTTGTATCGCAGAGATGCGTACGGGTGAAGGTAAAACCTTAACCGCAACCTTGCCTTGTTATTTGATGGCGTTGGAAGGTAAAGGTGTACACGTTGTAACCGTGAATGATTACTTAGCACGTCGTGACGCGGAAACTAACCGCCCATTATTTGAATTCTTAGGTATGACTGTTGGAGTGAATATCCCTGGTTTACCGCCTGAAGCAAAACGTGAAGCTTATGCGGCAGATATTACGTACGCGACAAACAGCGAATTAGGTTTTGATTACCTTCGTGATAACTTAGCGCATTCTAAAGAAGAGCGTTTCCAACGTCATTTAGGCTATGCCTTAGTGGATGAAGTGGACTCAATTTTAATCGATGAAGCGCGTACACCATTGATTATTTCAGGTCAAGCAGAAGACAGTTCTGAGCTTTATATTGCGGTAAATAAATTAATTCCGAATTTAATTAAGCAAGAAAAAGAAGATACGGAAGAATATACCGGTGAAGGCGATTACACTTTAGATCTTAAAACCAAACAAGCGTATTTGACTGAACGTGGTCAAGAAAAAGTTGAAAATTGGTTAATTGAACAAGGTTTAATGCCAGAAGGTGATTCACTTTATTCGCCTGCACGTATTGTATTGTTACACCATGTCATGGCGGCATTACGTGCGAACACCTTATTTGAGCGCGATGTAGACTATATCGTGAAAGATGGCGAGATCGTGATCGTCGATGAACATACTGGCCGTACTATGGCGGGGCGTCGTTGGTCTGATGGTTTACACCAAGCAATCGAAGCAAAAGAAGGGGTGGAGATTAAGAGCGAAAACCAAACTGTTGCGTCGATTTCTTACCAAAACTACTTCCGTCTTTATGACAAATTAGCGGGTATGACAGGTACAGCAGATACCGAAGCCTTTGAATTCCAACAAATTTATGGTTTGGAAACTGTCGTTATCCCAACCAATCGTCCAATGATTCGTGATGATCGTACGGACGTCATGTTTGAAAATGAAGAATACAAATTCAATGCAATTATTGAAGATATTAAAGACTGTGTCGCTCGCAATCAACCGGTTCTTGTCGGTACCGTATCCGTTGAAAAATCTGAAATGCTTTCTCAAGCGTTAGATAAAGCAGGCATCAAACACAACGTATTGAATGCGAAATTCCACGCACAAGAAGCGGAAATTGTTGCGGAAGCAGGGGCGCCAGGTGCAGTAACCATTGCAACCAACATGGCGGGTCGTGGTACCGATATTATCCTCGGTGGTAACTGGAAAGCAAAAGCTGCAAAATTAGAGAACCCAACTCCAGAGCAAATTGAGGCACTTAAAGCTGAGTGGGAGAAAAATCACGAGATCGTGATGCAAGCCGGTGGTTTACACATTATCGGGACAGAACGTCACGAATCACGCCGTATTGATAACCAGTTGCGTGGTCGTTCAGGTCGTCAAGGTGACCCAGGTTCTTCACGTTTCTACCTTTCTTTGGAAGATGGCTTAATGCGTATTTATCTGAATGAAGGTAAATTAAATATGATGCGTAAAGCCTTCACCCAACCAGGTGAAGCGATGGAGTCTAAGCTTCTTGCTAAAGTGATCGCGTCGGCACAAGCGAAAGTGGAAGCTTTCCATTTTGATGGTCGTAAAAACTTGCTTGAATATGATGATGTGGCTAATGATCAACGTCATGCGATTTACGAACAACGTAATTACTTGCTCGATAACGATGATATTTCAGAGACTATCAAAGCTATCCGCAGCGATGTATTTAACGATGTGATTGACCAATATATTCCACCACAATCGTTGGAAGAACAATGGGATATTAAAGGCTTAGAAGAGCGTTTAGCGCAAGAGTTTGGCCTGGAGTTACCAATTGAACATTGGTTAGAAGAAAATAACAATCTTCACGAAGAAAACTTGCGTGAGCGCATTATTCAAGAAGCCGAAGATGAATACAAAGCGAAAGAAGCGCTTGCAGGTGAAGAAACCATGCGTCATTTCGAAAAAGGCGTGATGTTACAAACTCTTGATGAACTTTGGAAAGAGCACTTGGCGGCAATGGACTATTTGCGTCAAGGTATCCATTTACGTGGTTATGCACAAAAAGATCCAAAACAAGAGTACAAAAAAGAATCTTTCCGTATGTTTACTGAAATGTTGGATTCTTTAAAACACCATGTGATTACGACACTTACTCGCGTGAAAGTACGTACGCAGGAAGAGATTGAAGAAGCGGAACGTGCACGTCAGGAAATGGCTGAACGTGAAGCATTAACACATCAAGCTGTAGATGAAAATACAGAGCAAGCTCAAAGCGAGGACTATTCTGATCGTCATATTGGGCGTAATGAGCCTTGTCCTTGTGGGTCAGGTAAAAAATACAAGCATTGTCACGGCAGTAAAGCTCGATATGCTTAGCTAAGGAAAAGAGCGGTTAAATTTTTGCGTGTTTAAAACACCGCTAAAAATGACCGCTCTTTCTAATTTTGAGATAAGGAAGAACGATGAGTAAGCCTATCATTCAAGTTGCGGCAGGGATTATTCGTAATGAATTTGGGCAGCTATATTTGACCCAGCGCTTAGAAGGGCAAGATTTTGCGCAAGCATTAGAGTTTCCTGGCGGCAAAGTTGATGCAGGTGAAACCCCTGAAGAAGCCTTAAAAAGAGAATTGGAAGAAGAGATTGGCATTCATATTTTAAATGCTGAGCTGTACGAACGTTTTCAATTTGAATATCCAACCAAAATTTTAGATTTTAGTTTTTATTTGGTCACAGAATGGATTGGCGAGCCGTTTGGTCGAGAAGGTCAGGAAGGTTTTTGGCTTGAACAAAGTGAGCTTGATGCAGGGCAATTCCCCCCAGCCAATTTAAAGCTGATTCAGCGTTTAGTGGCTGAGAGTGCTAAATAACATTTAATCAAATTTATTTATTATGATTCCAAGTATTTTTCTGAGTTTATTTTTTATTGCGACGGTGATTTTTATCGTCAATTCGCACTATCGTTGGACATATTTTTTTGCGATTGCGTTATTCGTTTTATTGTTTAGCGCTATGTTTGCAATAACCGGTCAATGGCAACGCGGATTGAATTTTGCGTCCGTACTTTTTGTGGTGTTGATGCTATTCCATCGAATGAAAATTCATTACTACAAACAGCCTTTACTCATTTCAGATTTTTGGCTTGTGACAGACTGGCGAAATTGGGAAACCCTCTTACATTATAAAGGGGCGATTTTCGGCGTGTTGGGGCTATTAGGTCTGTTGGGTTATGCTATCTTTGGCTGGTCAGATGCTGAAACTGCATCTACTGGATTTCGCGTATTTGCAGCAATACTTGCAGCAACAAGCTTTGGTTTAATGTGGCATTATTCTAAAGATCCAGATGCGACAAAAGTCTGGCTGGATTCATTGCCGGATGATGGTCGAGATGTATTCTTAAATCTGCCTATGTCTTGTCGTGGCGTATTCTTTAAAGTGCCAGAATTTGAAGGTAATAGCCAAAAATTTAAAGAAAAAATGACCGCACTTTTAAGTGAAAAGACGGAGAGTAAAACTGAAAGTGCAGAAAAGCCTGATATTGTGGTGTGTCTACAAGAATCAACCTTGAATCCTCATCAATTTGATTTTGATGCAGAAACCATCCCGCCATTTTCAATGTTTAATAAGCAAGAAGATACTGCGTTTGTAAGTCCATTGCGAGTGCATACGGTGGGTGGCGCAACGTGGAAATCTGAATTTGCTTTCCTTGCGGGGGTGCCTTCAACCGATTTTGGTGCTTTGGCAAGTGGGGTGTTTTATTCGGTTGTGCCACACTTACAAACGGGTTTTATCAAAAATCTTCGTGAGCAAGGCTATTTTTGTGTGGCGTTATCGCCTTTTACGAAAGGTAACTACAACGCAAAACCAGCTTATGACCACTTTGGTTTTGATTTGATGTTGCAACCACAAGATTTAGGCTATCCCGCATCAATCAGCAAAAATCTTTGGCATATTAGCAGTGAAGAGATGATGTATTACACCAAACTGATTTTACAGAAACAGCATCCATCATTGGAAAATGTGAAACAGCCCATGTTTGTTTATGTGCTCACGATGAAAGAGCACGGCCCTTACAACACGAACATGCCAAACCATTTTAATTTGGCGAGTAAGCGTTTAGGGGGAAAAGCGATTTCCTGCCTAAATGATTATATTGATCGCATTGCTAGCCTCAATGAGGCAATCGAAGGTTTAAATGATTATTTAAAATCACGTGAAACGCCTTATGTATTCGGTTATTTTGGTGATCATCAAGTCGCTTTTGATAATCAGCTTCCACCGAAAAAAGGTAACTTTGCGAACCCGGATTATTTGACTCAATTTGTAGTTAGAACTAATCGTAAGACTGACTTTGTTCAACAGCAAGATTTCTTAGATTTAGCCTTTGTTGGTGGTGTATTGCTTGATGTGGCAGGTTTATCACCGAAAGATGACTTTATGCGAGCGAATATCGCGATGCGTCAGCTAAGCCAAGGGAAGCTCGAAGATGCAGAGGATATGGATTTAGTGAATAGCTATCGAAATTATCTGTATCAAGATTTAAAAATTGCGCAATAATAAAAAATCTCGGTTAACGCCGAGATTTTTTTAT
>JAGZBU010000040.1:0-14699 GCA_018369675.1 Parahaemophilus parainfluenzae
TTATTACAATTTATGAACAAAAATGGCGCGGTTGCTGTCCAATTTGACGAACAAGAAGGACGATTTGTAAATTTTAATACCTTAGAAGATTTACAATAAATTATTTGTTTAACCTTGAATTTTGTAAAAAATTCTCCATTATTGCAGTGTTTACTTTCTATTTTATTGAGGAACTTTATTATGATGCGAATCCTTTTATTTTTAGCCACTAACTTTGCTGTGATGCTTGTGTTAGGGATTATTTTGAATGTGACCGGTATTGCAGGAAATAGTACAGGTGGCATTTTAATTATGGCGATGCTTTTCGGTTTTGCCGGATCATTGATTTCGTTATTTTTATCAAAAACCATGGCATTGCGCTCTGTGGGGGCAGAAGTGATTACCGAACCACGTAATCAAGCGGAACGTTGGTTGGTTGAAACGGTACGTCGTCAAGCACAGCAAGCTGGTATTCCAATGCCAGATGTGGCGATCTACCATTCTAATGATGCGAATGCTTTTGCTACGGGTGCGACTAAAAACAATTCTTTAGTGGCGATTAGTACAGGCTTATTAAACTCCATGACGGAAGAAGAAGCTGAAGCAGTATTGGCTCATGAGGTCTCACACATCGCGAACGGTGATATGGTGACAATGACTTTATTACAGGGCGTATTGAATACCTTCGTGATTTTCTTATCTCGTGTGATCGCCAATGTGGTAGCAAGTTCTCGTAATGGCGATGAAGAAAGTCGTAGTTCAGGCATTTACTTCTTAGTCTCAATGGTGTTAGAAATCTTGTTTGGTATTTTAGCGAGCATTATCGCGATGTGGTTCTCACGCTATCGCGAATACCGAGCAGATGCAGGTTCTGCACAGCTTGTTGGAAAAGAAAAAATGATTGCGGCATTGCAACGTTTACAACAAATTCATGAGCCGCAAGAGATGGAAGGTTCACTTAATGCCTTTATGATTAACGGCAAACGTAGCGAACTTTTTATGAGCCATCCTCCACTTGAAAAACGTATCGAAGCATTACGTAGTTTATAAAAGATAAAAAAATAAAGGGCTAAATGTAATATTTAGCCCTTTTTATTTGTATATTATTTAATATCCGCTAAGACTTTAGTGAGTAATTCCCAGTAAGTTTGTACTGTTGAAATTTGGACTTTTTCATCTGGCGAATGCGCATTACGAATAGTTGGTCCCACAGAAATCATATCAATATTTGGATAATGTTCTTTCAACAAGCCACATTCAAGCCCCGCGTGAATCACTTTAATCTCAGGCTCTTTGCCAAGCACTTCTGCATAATGTTTTTTCATTAATGTCAAAATTGCGGTGCCATTTACTGGTTTCCAACCTGGGTAAGAACCTGAAAATTCAACTGTTGCCCCCGTGAGTTCAGCGAGTGAAGTTAAGGTTTCTTCTACATACTCTTTACCACTTTCAATAAGCGAGCGAATAAGAATCGTACCTTTGATTTTGTCTTCAAGAGTTTTTAATACACCAATACTCAACGAGCTTTCCACGACATTTTTGATTACATCACTATTACGAATCACACCGTTTGGCAACACGTTCAGCAAATTAATCACTTTTTTGGTGGTTTCAAGCGTGAAAGTTTGTTGTGGATTTTCAACTTGCTCAGCGGTTAAGGTTAAGTTAGGTTCAGCAATAGCGAGCTCTTCTTTCAATAAAACTTCAAAATTTTTGACCGCACTTTTTACGCTTTCTACATCATGATTGAAACAGATTGTTGCTGCGGCTTCACGTGGAATCGCATTACGAATTGAGCCACCACGAATTTCTGCTAGAGCAAAGTGCGGTTGATTTTGTGAGAGTTTTGCTAATAAGCGTGCTAATACTTTAATTGCATTCGCACGAGTGGTGTGAATATCACAGCCTGAGTGACCGCCGCGTAAACCTTTTAAGTTAATTTGCAAACTATGACTGAATGAATTGCTTTCACGGTGAACAGGTAGTTGAACATTAGCATTCACCCCACCAGCACAACCAATATAGATTTCACCGATTTCTTCGGTGTCGGTATTAATTAAGATTTCTGATTTTAACCAGTTACGACGAAGGTGTACGGCACCATCCATGCCGGTTTCTTCAGTCATGGTGAGTAACACTTCAAGTGGTGGGTGTGCAATATCGGTACTTTCTAATACCGCTAAGGTCGAGGCTAAACCAATACCGTTATCCGCGCCAAGTGTCGTACCTTTTGCTTTTACCCAATCACTGTCGATATAAGGGCGAATAGGGTCTTGAGCAAAGTTATGTGGATTGCCTTCATTTGCTTGCGGAACCATATCTAAATGTGCTTGTAATACAACAGGTTGGCTGTTTTCCATTCCTGCAGTAGCGGGTTTACGAATTAATACATTGCCGGCTTCATCACGTTCTGCAAAGAATTGTTTTTCTTTCGCCCAGTTGACAATAAAAGTGGCGAGTGCATCTTCATGATGTGAAGGATGCGGAATCGCACAAATTTGATCAAACCATTTCCAAAGTAATTGCGGTTGTAATGTGGTAATTTCTGACATAATGAACTCCTTTTTTCATTAAAATTTTTGCGGAAATCATAGCATAAAACGCCATTTCAGGTTAAAATTCCGCAATTTTTTTATTTAGCGACAAAGTTTAAGGTATTTGTTATGAGCGAAAAATATGTTGTGACTTGGGATATGTTCCAAATGCATGCCCGCAAATTAGCGGAACGTTTACTTCCTGCCACTCAGTGGAAAGGTATTATCGCAGTAAGCCGTGGTGGTTTATTCCCAGCAGCGGTACTTGCTCGCGAATTAAATATTCGCTTCGTGGAAACCGTGTGTATTGCGAGTTATGATCACGATGAACAAGGTGCATTAAAAGTATTACACCGTGCAAGTGGTGATGGTGAAGGAATGATCGTGGTAGACGATTTGGTAGATACCGGCAATACCGCTCGTGCAATTCGTGAAATGTATCCAAAAGCAAAATTCGTCACAGTATTCGCAAAACCTGCGGGTGCGGAGTTAGTGGATGATTATGTGATTGATATTCCACAAAATACTTGGATTGAACAACCTTGGGATTTAGGTTTAACTTTTGTGCCACCATTGGCAAGAAAATAATAAAACCTAAATATAAAATTTCGTTACGCCGGTGCTTTTATAGTTCCGGCGTAATAATTATGACCAATTTATTTTGATTATGAATAATATGGACGCACAAAAAGCGCTAGAGCGATCTTACGTTTCCTCACTTGAAAATAAAGAATATGATGAAGCAGTCAAGTTGGCTGAAACGCTTTGCTTACTTGATCCTAATAATCCCGAATACTCTCATAAAATTGCTTATGTTTATTTGCAACAATTAAAATGGGAAGAGGCAATTGAGGCAGAATTAAAAACATTAAAAGTAGATGCGCAATATATTCCGGCTTTAGATTTATTGGCACATGCTTATGGTGCAGTAGATGATTGGGAGCGCTCAGGTTTTTATGGTAGTTTAGCCCTTGAGTTGAAAGATAAAGCTATTCCCGTTCCAACACAGGAAATGGTTCCTGTGTCTGCGCCTAAAAATGGTAAGCGAATTATCGCATTTTCTTTATTTGGTAATAACTCCAAATATATTGAGCCGGCTGTATTAAATACACAAGTTTCTCCGATGTTATTCCCTGATTGGGTATGCCGTTTTTATGTAGATGATTCAGTTTCTCCTGAAGCGATTCAACGATTAAAAAATAATGGTGCGGAAGTGGTTTATGTCACTTCACCTGTGAATAAATGGCCTGGTGCAATGTGGCGTTTTCTTGCAATTAATGATCCCGAAGCTGAGTATGTGATCTTCCGTGATGCTGACTCAGTTGTATCTCACCGAGAAGCTGAGGCCGTAGCTGAATGGATTGAAAGTGGTCATTCATTCCATACAATGCGTGATTCTGGCTCCCATACCGCACTTATTTTAGCGGGGATGTGGGGGGCTAAAGCTGGTGCGGTGCCAGATATGGAAGCAAGAGTTCAACGTTTTGTGGATAAGGGTTACGACTCTCGCCATTTCGCCGATCAGGATTTCCTTGCTGAAGACTTGTGGGGCTATATTCGCCAAGATGTATTCTCACATGATAGGGTATTTAATTTCTGTAATGCAAAACCTTTCCCTGGAGAGTTTTACCCTAATTATCAAATTGCGCATTGCGAAGGAGCAAGTAGTTTTGATGCGAAAACCTCTTTTGAAGAAGGGTGCAAAGTAAGATGGACGTTATATTCAAAAATATCGCCTATGGTCAATGTCGATTATTCCTTTATTCGTGTGCCCGAATTTAAAGTTTGCAGCTATGAAACCACAGTAGAGAATGGTCGATTTGAAGCATCAATACCAAGACGTTATGGATACGCTTTTAAAGAAGGCTTAGCTAGAATAGATATTAAAAAAGCCTAAGTTATCTGTTTTAACTATCAACATAAGGATTATTAATGTCAACTCAACCGCGTTTTGTACACCTTCGTACACACACCGATTTTTCAATGATTGATGGTATCGTGAAAGTGAAACCATTGGTCAAAGCGTGTGCTGCAAACAATATGGTTGCGTTGGCATTAACGGATTTTACCAATTTCTGTGGTGTAGTGCGTTTTTATGGTGAAACCCTTTCTTCGGGGATTAAACCGATTATTGGCGCAGATGTTCATGTTAAAAGCGAGCTATGTGGTGAGGAATTATTCACCCTCACTTTACTTGCCAAGAACAATGAAGGCTATAAAAACATCACTTTACTGCTTTCAAAAGCCTATCAACGCGGCTATGTGGACTTGCCTTATATTGACCAGGAATGGTTGATTGAACACCGTGAGGGTGTAATTGTTTTATCAGGTGGCACACAAGGCGATATCGCGAAAAAACTCCTTAAAGAAAATCTCCCTGAAGTGGAAAGTGCGGTCAGTTTTTATCAAGAATTTTTTCCTGACCATTTTTACCTTTCGCTGTCTAGAACGGGTCGTCCGGATGAAGAGCGTTATATTCAAGCCGCATTAAAATTGGCTGAGGAACATGATTTACCGCTTGTTGCAACCAACGATGTTGTCTTTCTCGCACCTGATGATTTTGAGGCACACGAAATTCGAGTCGCTATTCATGATGGCTATACTCTTGACGATCCGAAACGTCCAAAACGTTATACCGAGCAACAATATTTCCGCTCAGAAGAAGAAATGTGCGATTTATTTGCGGACATTCCTTCTGCACTTGAAAATACGGTATTAATAGCGCAACGCTGTAATGTGACTTTGCGTTTAGGGCAATATTTCCTCCCTCAATTTCCAACGGGTGAATTGAGTACGGAAGATTATTTGGTGATGAAAGCCAAAGAAGGCTTGGAAGAGCGTTTGGCGTTTTTATTCCCTGATGAAAAAGTGCGGGCAGAAAGACGACCAGAATATGATGAGCGTCTTCAAGTCGAACTCGATGTGATTAACCAAATGGGTTTCCCGGGTTATTTCTTAATCGTTATGGAGTTTATCCAGTGGTCAAAAGACAATGATATTCCGGTAGGACCTGGACGTGGTTCTGGTGCGGGTTCATTGGTGGCTTATGCACTAAAAATTACCGATTTGGACCCCCTTGAATTCGATCTTCTTTTTGAACGTTTCTTAAACCCAGAACGTGTTTCCATGCCCGATTTCGACGTGGATTTCTGTATGGATGGACGGGATCGTGTTATCGATCATGTGGCAGAAACTTATGGTCGTGGTGCGGTATCACAAATTATTACCTTTGGTACCATGGCGGCCAAAGCGGTAATTCGAGACGTAGGTCGCGTATTAGGCCATCCTTATGGCTTCGTGGATCGTATTTCGAAAATGATTCCCCCTGATCCAGGCATGACTTTAGCCAAGGCTTTTGAGGCTGAACCACAGTTACAAGTGGCATATGATTCAGATGAAGAAGTCAAAGCCCTAATTGATATGGCGCGTAAGTTAGAGGGGGTCACGCGAAATGCGGGTAAACACGCGGGTGGCGTGGTGATTTCCCCTTCTTTGATTACAGACTTTGCGCCACTTTATTGCGATAATGAAGGGCTTCATCCAGTTACTCACTTTGACAAAAATGACGTGGAATATGCAGGTTTAGTGAAGTTTGACTTCTTAGGTTTGCGTACACTCACCATTATCAAATGGGCATTAGATATGATTAACGCCCGCCTTGCTCGTGAAGGGAAACCGCCAGTCGATATTGCAGCTATTCCATTGGATGATCCCGAATCCTTTGATTTGCTTAAACGGTCTGAAACGACCGCTGTATTCCAGTTGGAATCTCGCGGGATGAAAGATTTGATTAAACGCCTTCAACCAGACTGTTTTGAAGATATTATCGCGTTGGTGGCATTATTCCGACCAGGCCCATTACAATCGGGCATGGTGGATAACTTTATTGACCGCAAACACGGCCGTGAAGAAGTGTCTTATCCTGATGCAAACTACCAACATGAAAGCCTTAAACCGATTTTAGAGCCAACTTACGGTATTATTTTGTATCAAGAGCAAGTTATGCAGATTGCTCAGGTGTTAGCGGGTTATACCCTCGGTGGTGCGGACTTATTACGTCGTGCGATGGGTAAGAAAAAGCCGGAAGAAATGGCGAAACAGCGCTCTGTGTTTAAAGAAGGCGCTGAAAAAAATGGTGTTGATGGCGAACTTTCCATGAAGATTTTCGACTTGGTGGAAAAATTTGCCGGCTATGGTTTCAATAAATCGCATTCTGCCGCTTACGCATTGGTATCTTATCAAACCCTTTGGCTGAAAACCCATTTCCCTGCTGAGTTTATGGCAGCGGTAATGACCTCGGAAATGGATAATACGGATAAAATTGTTGGCTTGTACGATGAATGTTTACGTATGGGTTTAAAAGTCATCCCACCAGATATCAACGTAGGGAAACATCATTTCAGCGTGAATGAAAATGGTGAAATTGTTTACGGTATTGGCGCCATTAAAGGTGTGGGTGAAGGTCCGATTGATGCACTGATTACCGCTCGTAATGAAGGTGGGATTTTTAGAGACTTATTTGATTTATGTGCTCGCGTTGATTTGAAGAAAATTAACCGCCGTACCTTTGAAAGTCTGATCATGTCGGGCGCATTTGATAAGTTAGGGCCACACCGTGCGGCGTTATCTAAGAATTTAGAAGATGCACTCAAAGCTTCAGATCAGCATGCAAAAGATGAGGCCATGGGACAAGCTGATATGTTCGGTGTGCTGACAGAAACTCACGAAGAAGTGGAAAATGCTTATGCCCACACGCCACCTTACACAGAAAAACAAATTTTAGATGGTGAACGTGAAACTCTAGGCTTGTATTTAAGTAGCCATCCGGTGAGCCGTTATTTGAAAGAGCTTTCTCATTACAGCTCTACACGATTAAAAGATCTCACGCCAAACCGCCGTGGACAAATTAGCACGGCAGCTGGTTTGCTAGTATCAACTCGCTTCGCGACGACGAAAAAAGGCAATCGCATCGGTATTGCAACCATTGATGACCGTTCTGGACGTTTGGATTTAACCCTATTCGGTGAAAGCTTAGACCAATTCGGTGAAAAACTGCAAAAAGATACGGTTGTGGTGGTATCTGGCCAAGTGAGTTTTGACGATTTTTCAGGCGGATTAAAAATGTCGGTACGGGATTTAATGACCTTAGATGAAGCGCGTTCCCGTTATGCAAAATCTTTGGCTATCAGTTTGTCTGAGGAGCAGATTAGCCCAAGTTTTATTAAGAAACTGAAAGAAATGTTAGAACCGGTTAGTGGCGGCACTTTACCAATTAACGTATATTATCAAAGCGCAAAAGGTCGTGCGTTATTGCGTTTAGGGATTCAATGGTCGATTACGCCAACGGATGACATTCTAACAGAATTGGTGAATTTGCTCGGTGAAAATGCAGTAGAGCTAGAATTCGGTTAATATTCCAGTAAAAGTGCGGTCAAAAAATCCGGTATTATGTAGCAGTTGCACAAAGATTTAATCTCTTGTTTCTGCTACATTTTCTTATCTTTTACAGATTAAAGGTAAGAATAATCTAATGGCAACACAAAAATCAATTTTAGTTCAAGCCCTTGAAGAAGAAATTTCATCAGTTGAATTATAGAAGAAAGAGATTGAGGCTCAAATTGAGGAACTGAATAAATCCTTGAAAGAAGCTGAACAGAAAATTTCAGACTATCGCGTAGCATTAAATCACGCAAAAGAGCATCAAAATCGATATTTACTCGCAAATCCTAAATTTAGAAACCGCCGTTTTCAATCCTCACCTCAACAATTGATAGCTCAAATACTTAAAGAAAATGTATCAATATGGTTAAGCACGAAAGATATTACACGTCAGGCGATGAAATTAGATGAACAATAGGTGAAGGAAAAGATACCGTATAAACAATCACAAACGATTGCTTGCACATTAAATTATTTAGAGAGTAAGTCATTACTGGAGAAATGCTTAATCGATGACGTAGTTCATTGGAGATTAAAATCTTTGGAATAGGAAATAGCGGTAAAGATACCGCTATTTTTGTTTCCATTGCCATATAATCTCGCGCCTGCCAATTTGTGTTCTTGTAATCCAGTCTCTTTGGTAGAACGCATTGAGTTGCTTGCGGACGGAATCAAGATGCTTTTCAACAACAGCAAGTATTGCTCTGTATATTTTGTTAGTAATCCTTGACAAATATAAATTGATTAATTAACCTAAAAGGTTAACAAGCATAGCTAATAAGTAAACACGAAACAGCAATACGAAATAATGAGTATTTAATCATAAAATATTGGACTTAATAATGGTTGCACCTAAAACTAAGCATCAGGTAATAGCTGAAGAAGTTGGTAGTAAGATAGAATCTATTCTTTCTAGCATAAAACCCATTTGTGATAAAGAATTAGATGAACTTGAGCATTCAGCAAGTAAGCTAATTTTTTCTTCAGATACCAGCTTTTATGGTTATGAAATTTTAGGGATGATTGCTGCACTTCGCAAAGACAAAAGTAAAGTTAATAAATATTTTAAATCGGCGTTGAAAAAAGCGCCTACTGAAACTGTACTTTTTGCAATGTATGCGAAAGCTCTAGTGTTAGTTGGTGAAATATCAACTGCTATTAAAAAATTAGATTATTATCTAGATCATATAACGGGAGATCTTCTAGCATTAAAAGTTGCTATGAATTTATATATTTTCTGCGGACAAACTAGTAAGGCAGAAAAAATTATGCAACAATTAAAAAAATTAAAGTATAAAAACTTTAATAAAGAGTTTAAAATGGACTTGAATACAATTGTTTCAATAAAACAAACAGGAATTCCTGAAAATATATTGTTAGATTATGTGGAGTCCATATTTAAATTTGCAGTAGATCGCAATATTGATTTACGTAATCAAAAGATACAAACTAACTTAGAAGAATCAAATTCTTTATGGTTTTTTATATATGATAACTCTCTTTCTGAAGAGAAATATTTAGAATATGAGTTAGAATTAGCCAGATATTCTTTAGAATTTACTAAAAAACATAGAGATTATCCTATTAAGAACTTGATGTTTTTCTTACGCCGAGAGGAGATGAAATGATCACTCCAAGGGAATTAAAAGAAAAATCAGCCGATTTAGTAAAAGAAAATGGTGAATTTTATTGGAGGGAAAGTGCTAGATTAGCTTATTATGCTATTTTTCATGAAATGTGCATAGTAGCTCAACAATACAATATTAACCTAGATAGTGGAGAGGGTGGGAGACATAAAAGAGCTTTAGATAACTTTTCGACTTATTCTGAAGTAGCTTCTGATTTTGTTTATTTTGCAGAAAGAATGAAACAATATAGAATAATGGCAGATTATGATATTTATACTGATTTCACCAAAGATAATGCAAATGCTCAACAAAACCTTTTAATTTTATGCGAAGATGAGCTAGAAAAAATGTAGAGATAATAAAAGATATAGTTTCTCTGTAAATTATAGAATCAGCCAAAGAATATAACTTTATTCAATCACCAATTAGCATGTATTAATTATGTGTGCGGGCACCTGTTTAGGTGGCAGAAAATTTCATCTGATGAATTTTTCCGGTATTATGTAGCAGTTGCACAAAGACCAAAATTTAAACAAAACCATACAAAAATGCCCTTATTTAGATAAGGGCATTATTTTTTATAAATGTATTTTACAGAATTCTACTTATTTTTCCATTACTCACTTTTCCGTTTTCTTCTAAACAGTCTTTCTCGTTGCTCCTCTAGTAACATTTGTTCCATCATTGCAGGGTAAGCCTGTTCACAGAGAGCAACGTATTCAGGTTGGGTGAGGTGTTCTCTAATTTTAGTCGGGCAACGTAGATAGATTTTATCTTCTGCAAAACTACTAATAATAGAAAGCATCTGATAAGGTTTCCCATCTTCGGTTTCAAACACTTCATCGGTAAATTGCATTTCAAATATCGCCACGACTACCTGATTATTAGCAATTTCATAGGCCCCATAAAATATCAATGGATTACGGGGTAAAGTACTGACTTCTTTCGCAAGGTCTCGCAAATTGTGATAGAACAACAGATAGGCATCATCTTTTACGTTTGAATACATCTGAGCCAGTTCTCGTATAAAAGTTTTGAATGTTTCATAGTCCATCTTTTTTAAATCCACATTAAGTGGCGTGTGTGTCATGGTTTCCATTATTGCTCCTTGTGTTGCTTTAAATTGTTTAGGCTACGGCTAAATATTGGTTATCGTTTGATGCTTCCAAACATAAACTTTTCAATCCGAATTTTGCCGCAGGTTTCTTATTTCCCTGCCAGTAGCCAGTTAAATCTCGTGAAGGTCTGGCTTTCAAACAGCGTTTTAGTACGTTGTCGAATTTGTCTTTATCCGACTGGTAACGAAAATCCTCACGCCATGCGGCTTCACTCGCATAGTGCATCATGTAATTATTTCCCATCTTATGATACACACCCATAATCATTCTTCTAAATCGTGCAAAGAAGGATTCCGCTAGGTTATTAGTGGTGCCGTCAATCGAGCAATATTCTTGCGAATGATTTACGCGACATAAGTCATAGTGAAATGCCAAGCCATCATAAGCCGGATTTTCATCAGCACAAATTGTAGATTTTTGTGCGACTAAGCGATGTGTTAAAGCAAACATATCATCAGCATTTTCCTCTTTAACTAACGCAACGAGTGTGCGGTCGGCTCCTTTTATTATTTCCTGATTTGCAGCTTGTTGACGGAAAACCATTACGCAGGATTTGTCTTTACGTTGGTGGCATCTCTTACGTCTATCAATTCGCTTATGTTTAAAATTTTTTGGGCGAAGGTAGTTATTCACATAACAACCATCAATATGAATAATGCCTGTGAGTGGTGTGTAATCTTGCGTTTTTTCAACTGCTTCACGGAATTTATGTAGTAATGCCCATGACGTTTTATATTGCACGCCAATATGACGAGATAAGTTAAGAGCAGAAATCCCTTTACTATTGATAGTGAAATAATAAACCGATAACAGTAGCTTTTTTAGGGAAAGTTTAGTGTGCTGAAAAATCGTACCACTTTTTACAGAAAAACGATGTTGGCAATGTTTGCACTGCCATTGCTTACGAGAAGAAATAAAATAGGCTTTATGCTCAATCTGGCAACGAGGGCATTGAACAGTATGAAAACAATGAGAATTTCCCCAACGAGCATTTTTAAGAAGGATGAGTATTTCGGTATCAGATAAATCGTAAATAGCGAACGCAGAGAGATTGCGAAGTGCAGAAAGTAAAAGTGGTGATGTTTTCTTGTTGTTTTTCATTTTTTTCGTTCAACGTGCATAATCAACTTTCAACTTATTGTTTTGTAGCCAATAAGTCATGTTTCTCTTGCTAAATTGGTTGAACGAATTAAATATGAAAAAAAGCAAACGAGAAGATTTGCTTAAAGTAGGCAGTATTTTAGATCGAAACTTGATCGATTTGCAAGAATAAAAAGCAATCCCGAAAGGGATTGCTTATATATATTTTAAAGTAGCTGTTGTAAACTATTATTTTGTTGCTGAAATAAATAGCTTATATAGTCTTCCATATATTTCCAATCTGGAGTATTTTGATTAGTTATGGGTAGGGAAATATTTTCTTTTCTAAGTAAGTCTGGAAATAGTCCATTATTATATGAATATTTATGAGTAATAGTATTCAAACAAGCTACCAAGAACAAACAAGTGTTTTTAGATAAATAACTTGTGTCTATATAATAAATATCCCTACCTGAGACAAATTCTTTCTCTTGGTAGAAAAAAAACGGTATTTTCTGCTCCAAATGAAATGACGCCTGATATTGTAGGTTGCATTTCTGATGTCTTAATAATAGGCTGTGTTTTAACGATGTGTTGATTATATTTTAAGTAGAAAGCCATTATGGGTGGCTTTCTACTTTTTATTTGTTCCAAATGAGTTTATGGCAGTATGTTGAACTACTTATTAGATTTGGTTTGATTGCATGGCTTACACAGCATTTGTCCGTTCTCTAATATGGTTTTACCACCTTGCGACCACGGCACAATATGGTCTGCGTCCATTTGCGACAATTCAAATTTTTGTTGGCAATGCGGACATACACCATTTTGTTTTTGGTACATTTTCTGTTTATCTTTGTCACTAAATGCGCGTAAATTCAAATGCTTTTCTTGACCTGACAATAGATAATGATAAATACCACTCTTTTTCTGCACTTCATCATTGTCAATCAAATCAATAATTTTTCGTTCCAATTCTTCAGCATTAAATGGTTTATCCTTGTATTTGTTATACCAAATGCCCCATTCTTGCCCTTTCATTAGTTTCACACGTTCTTTGCTGTGATTACTGAAAATTCGTTTTACCCACGCAAAAACTTCTTGAAAGTATTGATACAATTCGCTTGCACTTTCATCTTTTTGATGGTCGCTCATGTATTGCTCAATAGTTTTATCTTCACGCGCTGCAATCCACGAAATCGCCGTTTCCAAAAACTCTTGGCGTTCTGCTGTGCCTTTCAAATAATCGCCAAATTGTTGTTGAACCACGCACTTGGGCTTACTAAAATATTTTTTTGCTGCTGAAACCCACGAACCTGAATAAATTGCATTTTTCAATTCTTGGTTGGTTAGTTTTTCGCCAGCGATATTGATGGTTTCAAACCAATCCAATTTTTCGCTATTCGTCCCAGTACATTGATAAATCTGTAATTTGTAATCCAAAAACTTATTTTGTTGGTCATCAGTTAAATTAGTAAAGTTAAGCAACTTGCCTTTTCCAAACTCTACCGAAAAAATGCTTTGGCTAAATTGGCAAATAGAAATAGTGCGTTGTTGCCCATCAATCAATTCAAAGTTGCCATTTTCGCCCACCGCCCAATACATAACATTAAGTGGAAAACCTTTCATAATTGTGCGAATTACCTCATCTCGCTGTTTATCTTTATAGACAAATTCGCGCTGGTACGGCGGACGAATATTCAGGCAGCCTGAAAAACCAAATACGCCATTTTCGTCATTATCTTGATAATCTTGCGTGAGTTCGCGGATAGAAATTTCTTTTAATTCAATTTTCATGATTTAGCCTTTTTGGGGATTTTTGTGTTTAATAACCATTCTGAAAAATGGACATTCGCCATTAACTGACAAATCTTTGTCATCATCGCCTTTTCTAAATTTCACAATCTCAAATTGTTCAGGATTGTATTTATCCAAAAATGTAATCGGTACGCCCATTGCGCCGTCATAATCAATCGGAATATTAGCAACTTTATCAACATTAACCCCGTTGTAATTATCGTAATGTGGATATTCTTCGGGTGTATAGGTTTTCCATAAAATCAATTCTTCATGGCGCTTTTTGTGTTCCAAATTGGTAAACCAACACGCTTGCGCTCTGCCTTTTGGTACACCATCAACCATGCGATAGCTGCTGCCTGATTTCTTCTCTGCAACAATTTTTTGTGCATATTCAGGCGTTAAATCAAACAGCATATCCGTTCCCATTGGTGTAACACCTACCCACATTTTGTTATCTTTGATTAAAGGGAAAATTTCTTTATAGGTAATCGCGTTTTTATTACCAATAATGATGAATTTCTTTTCATGCTCAACCAACTGCGCCACATATTCCCGAAACAGCGAAAACGGCGGATTGGTTACCACAATATCCGCTTGTTTCAACAATTCAATACATTCCGCACTACGAAAATCGCCATCGCCTTGTAAGGGTTTCACCTCAATTTCATCAGGGGACGGTACACGGTTGCCGTCTTTGTCGCCCTCGTAAATCAAATAAACGGCTTGCTCACTGTCGTTTTTGCTAAATAAATCGGAATGTTGGTTTTTGTAGCAAGTGGCAATCAGTTTTTTTAGCCCTAAGCGTTCAAAATTGTAAGAAAAATAATGAAAGAAATTGCTTATTCGTGGGTCATCGCAGTTGCAATAAACCACTTTGTCTTTGAAATGCGCGGTGTAGTGTTGCAGTTCGCGCTCAATATCAGAAAGTTGCGTGTAAAACTCATCATTTTTACCGCGTTTTGCTGCGTGAAGATTGCTGTTTTTAGCAGAAGTATTTTTAGACATTTCAAACCTCCAAAAAAGTGTTGGAAGTTTGAAAAGACAAGATTAAACTAGGCTTGTAGGCTTGTAGGCTTGTAGGCTTGTAGGCTTGTAGGCTTGTAGGCTTGTAGGCTTGTAGG
>JAGZBU010000041.1:0-14478 GCA_018369675.1 Parahaemophilus parainfluenzae
TAAATCAGTAATAGTGATTGTGTGGGTGCCGTCGCCGTTATCAACAACTTCACCAGTGATGCTGCCACCTTTTTCACCAGTATCACCTTTCTCACCTTTTGCACCAGTTGCACCAGTGTCACCTTTTGCACCAGTTGCACCAGTGTCACCTTTCTCACCTTTCGCACCAGCTGTTGAGCTGATCTCAATGGTTGTGCCGTTACGTTTGATTTCGATGTTGTTACCTGCATTAATGTTTACAGTATTTGACGCTTTAACATCCGCAGCTTCTTTATCACTACCTTCAGTAATTTTACCGTTTGTACCCGTTACCTGTGATGAATTTAAATGCCATGAAACATTATTCACGATATCTGTTACTGTACTTACGTTAGTTAAACGAGAACCGTAGTTACCACCAGTTGCTTTATCGCCATCTTTCGCATAGGTTGCAGCACCTACAGTTGTAGTAGAAATAGCACCAGTTTTTGCATCAACATTGTAAGTTGTTACATTGCCTGTAGTAGTATTCGTTACAGTCAATGCATCGGCAGTAGTTGTTGTCACTGCCGCAGTAGTATCTGTGCCTGCTTTAGCATTAATTTTAACTGAACCATCAGCGTTATATTCAACTGTTGTGTTATCTCCAGCTACGATATTTGCGTTGTATTTAACAATAGTCTTAGCATCGCGACCAGAACTCTTATCCGCAGGGGTATGTTCTATAGTTGCAGTTGTACCTTTACCATTTTGGAATTCTACGATGTCCTTATTTTTAACATCAAACTTATTACTAACTGTAGGAGTACTTGTATTCTGAGCAGTGGTATTACCGCCGACAACCCAATGGTGATTACTTACAGCATCAGCTACCGCATATAATTGAGAGCCGTTAACTGCATCAGTTGAAGTTGGAGAAATACGACCGGCACCCACGTTTTGAATTTGACGTTCTTTATCTTTTGTACCAATACTTACAACACCATCTAACTTAGTTCCAGCGAAGTTATAGTTTTTGCCAGCAATCTCTAAATTTGCAAATGGAGCTTTATCACCAGTCACAGAGCCTGTGCCTAGCGCTACTGAATTTTCATGTTTAGCTTGAGCATTTGAACCAATAGCAACACTACCTACTTCACTTGCATTTGCTTGCGTACCAGTTGCAATCGCACCATCTTTAGTTGCTTTAGAGTTTAAACCTGTTGAAATTGAACCATAAGCAGCAGAGTTTGCACCACTACCCATTGCTAATGCGAAATTACCTGTAGAAGTAGCAGCAACACCGATTGCTGTGGAATCTTGTTTAGTCGCACTTGATCTATGACCTACAGCGATAGATTCTGCACCCGTTGCTTTAGCTGCTGTACCAGCTTTAGCCTTAGCAAGCTCTTCACCTGTTTTACCATCAGGAATATCACCATGCTCCACCAATAGCAACAGAGTTTGTACCTGTTGCTCTCGCAGATGCACCACCAGCAAATGAACCTTCACCGTTAGCTTGTGCTAATGTACCAATGGCTGTAGAACGACCAGCTGTAGCCTCAGAATATGCACCAACACCTACACCATTACGACCAGCTGTTTTAGCCTGCACACCTACAGCTACTGCATTATTACTCGTTGCTGATGACGTCTTACCTATAGCTACGCTGCTAGCAGCAAGAGCACTAGCTTCGTTACCTAAAGAAACTGCAGAGGAACCTGTAGAATTAGCCTGTCTACCAATAGCAAGCGCTGCCTGACCATCTGCTTTTGACTCAGAACCTAACGCAAGAGTTTCCCCCCCTTTAGCTTTTGCATTAGGACCAATTGCAACTTCAAGGTCGTTATTTGATAACGCTCCTGGACCAATAGCAATTGAGCTAGTAGTTTTAGTTTCTGAGTTTTGACCAATAGCAATAGAACCCTGACCTGGAGTTTTAGCATCTAAACCAATAGCTACTGAAGCATCACCTTTACCTGTTGCATTAGTACCAATTGCAATTGCGTCATGAGAGACTACATTATTACCATCATCTCTATAGGTATTTGCACCAGTACCAATATTAATGTTATTTATACCTTTTGTTGCATGATCAGCTGCGGGGTTATTCGATTTGATTGTAATAGAACTTGAACCCACGTCTACAGCAGCTTGAGCAGTGCCGACTACACTAAGCACTGCACCCGCAAGTGCGGTCAATTTAACGATCTTTTTAGACTTGGTTTTACCCTTAGCATGCCCAAGTTCAGAAACAGCTGTCCACGTTTGTGTAGCATGATTCCAAATAACTTTAAACACTTTGTTCATGAGTTTTATTCCTTTTTATTAGGATTGTTGAGAAGCTGTTGCGCAGACAACAGCACCAAAAAATTCAGCATCAAAAAGGTGGCGACAACAAATTTAGACAATAGTTTCCCTTACCCTTCTGGTCAGAACAGCTTATTTTAAGCCAACTTTGTATAAAAAGAAAGCATCAAAAAAAAGATTTATTAAAAATTACAAGTAATTAAGGTAAATTTTGAGTTATGTAAATATATGTAAAGATTTACATTAAATTTTATTAAATTATGTAAATAATTGTAAATTTCGGATAAAAAATAAACAAATTTAGGTATGAAAAATCCCATCATTTATCTATCCCTTTACGAAAGGGAGGATTTATATCAAACTAAAGCAAGCGAATAAGATTAATTAAGGAAGAAAGGCATGACAATTTGGAAAAAAACATTTACCCTTGAGCAGCTCAATGAAATGGGAAAACATTGTGCGGTTGGGCATTTAGGGATTGAGATTTCGGCTTATGGTGAAAACTGGATTGAGGCAAAAATGCCGGTTGATCATCGCACCACTCAGCCTTTCGGCTTATTGCATGGTGGTGTGTCTGTGGCGTTGGCTGAAACCATTGGCTCACTGGCGGGGTTCCTCTGTATAGAAGAAGGCCAAATTGCCTTGGGATTAGATATCAACGCCAATCATCTTCATCCAGTGAAAAAAGGTTTTGTTACCGCAAAAGCAACACCAATTGCTTTAAGTCAAAATACTCATGTTTGGCAAATTGACATTCGCGATGAACAAGATAAACTTTGCTGCGTTTCTCGATTAACGCTTTATATCAAACATTTATGACTACAACTCAAAAAATTGGCATCATTTTAGCGAACCTTGGTACGCCTGATGCCCCTCAACCCGCAGCGATCTCTCGTTATTTAGCAGATTTTTTAATGGATCCCCGCGTGGTCGATTTGCCTCGTTGGAAATGGTATCCCCTTTTAAAAGCCATTATTTTACCGATGCGTTCTAAACGCATTGCTCAAAATTATCAAGCTATTTGGACAGAACAAGGCTCTCCCTTGCTTGCCATTACAAAGCAACAACAAGCCGGTTTACAAGCTTATTTGACTGAACAAGGTATCAATGCACAAGTCGAAATTGCCATGACTTACGGCAATCCTTCGATGCAAAGTGCGGTCAAAAATTTACTTAAAAATGATGTAGAACGCATGATTGTGTTGCCACTTTATCCACAATATTCTAGCACCACAACAGGCGCATTAATCGATGCGTTTAATCGTGTCATTGCACAAGAACGCAATATTGTGCCTTTTGAGTTTATTCATTCTTATCATCTTGATGAAAACTACATTAATGCGTTGGTGGATTCCATCAAAGTGCGGTTAAAACCCGATGAGTTTTTGCTTTTTTCTTATCATGGCATTCCATTACGTTATGAGAATATGGGCGATTATTATCGTCAGCATTGTAAACAAACCACGATTGCCATTGTGGATAAATTAGGTCTCACAGAAAACCAATGGAATATGACCTTCCAATCTCGCTTTGGCCGTGAAGAGTGGTTACAACCTTATACCGATCACTTTTTAGAAAAAGCCGCTTCTCAAGGGATTCAAAAAATCGCGGTAATTTGCCCAGGTTTTTCGGTGGATTGCTTAGAAACCTTAGAAGAAATTGAGGTTGAAAATAAAGAAACGTTCTTAAATCACGGTGGTATATCTTATCACTACATCCCTGCATTGAATGCTGAAAAAGCACATATTGAAATGATGGGGAAATTGGTTTTGGATAAGTTGAAATAATTAAATCTCCCCCCAGCCCCCTCTTTACGAAAGAGGGGGAGCTTAATAGCCCATAAACGTTCTCCGTTCTTAACTCTCTCAAATATATTCCCAATAAAACTACTAAAAGCCACATCATAAAAAAGCCCCTCTTTTGTAAAGAGGGGTTTGGGGAGATTTAAAAAGAGTTGGGGAGATTTAAAAAAAGTTGGGGAGATTTAAAAAAATAAACAAAAAGGCGAACCTTTCGATTCGCCTTTTTAGATTCTTATCTAATCAAAGATTAGAAGAATACACGCATACCTACACCGATAGCTCTGTCTTTAGTTTTACCATCGTAAGAATCGTTAACGTACTCTTTAGTAGTCACATATTTGCCTTCTACAAATAATACAACTTGTTTATGAAGTTTGTAGTCTGCACCAAGTAAGAAACCGTGAGTTTTCACTTTATCAGATTCACCTTTCGCGCGTTCGTATAGGTAGTTACCATATACTTTAGACGCTGGAACGACTTGATATGCAAAACCTGGAGATACATAGAATTTATTTACTTTTGCATCGTCAAGTTTTTCATGGCCATAACCGAAGTCACCTGTTAATGTGAAATCACCAAATTTATAACCTAATGATGCTAAAACACCATCTAAACGGTGAGCGTATGATGCACCAGTTTCAAAGTTTGTGTGACCATAAGCTAAACGCGCATCTAAATCACCCACTGTATATAATGCACCTACAGCGTAAGCATTTTTGATACCTGGTTTAAGTGGATTGCCTTTTTCGTCATTTGTTTGACCAAAGTTATAGTTTGCACTTAATTGTAAACCTTCGATACCTTTATAGTCATAACGAACTACACCTGTACCTGCAGTAGGAATATATTCACTTTTTGGAATGAAACCATATTCATAGTCAACTGCTTGGCTTAAATCATCAGCGATAGTTAATTGACGACCGAATGTGATGTCACCAGTCGCTTTGCTACCTAAACCTACATAAGCACGTTTAGCGTAAAGTCTACCAAATTTATCACGAGAAGTTGTGTCATCAAAACGGAATTCTAAACGACCTAATGCATAGAAATCGTTATCTAAGTTATGTTTTACAGTGATGCCGAAACGTGAGCCTGCATTACGTAAAGCAGAGTTAGCTTTTTTAGTTGATTGGCCAGCGGCGGTATACTCTTTTTTATCCGCTTTTTCCATGATTAAACGAAGAGAACCGTTTAATTCAACTTTAGTACCTTCGTTGTCATAAACTACTGCTGCGTTTGCTGCTGAAGCGGCAACTGCAGAAACGATTAATGCTGCTAGTGTCTTTTTCATAATTGTTATTCCTTTTGGTTGTTACCTATGATTTTTGATTGAAGCAATTTTTCATAAAAAGTTCAATCTCCGAAATAGACGTCGCAAATATTACAAAATAAACCAGTAGTGTCAATGGAGGATCCGTTTCAATTTTCTAAAATTGGATCAAGATCACATTTTTTACACAAAAAAGGATGTTTTTTAATCAAAAACATCCTTTCACATCGAACTTTTCAGAATTTTGTCTATACAATGATCGCTCGATTTTGAGCAATTTATTCTTCTTTTTTATTTATTCCAGAAGGAATAATGAATATTTTTTAAACAAACTAAGCACATTCCACCGAAAATGAAATCACTTCTTTAATACTTTCAGCGCCTAATGCAATCATAATTAAACGATCGACACCTAAAGCCACACCGGAGGTATTTGGAATGCCTGCTTGTAAAGCCCCTAGAAAACGATAGTCAATTTCACGCTGTGGTAAGCCTGCTTTTTCACGTAGGCGATTGTCTTTTTCAAAACGGTATTGTTGTTCACGTGCATCCGTGAGCTCATGGAAACCGTTAGCTAACTCTAAGCCTTTATAATAGAACTCAAAACGTTCTGCCACACGGCTATCTTCTGGGCTAAGTTGTGCGAGTGCGGCTTGTGAAGAAGGGAAATGATAAACCGCAACAGGCGCCTCTTGTCCGATTTTAGGCTCTACCACTTCACTGAATAGAAATTGTAATAAGGTATCACGATCTTCATCTTCATCTGCCATAAAGTTGTGTTTACGTGCGGCTTCCACCAGTTCTTGACGAGTCGCTGACAATGGATCTAATCCGACATATTCTTGGAAAACAAACTGATAACTTAAGGTTTCTGCCGGTTTACAATCGAGGATCTGTTGTAATAAATCATCCACTTCATTCATCAGACGATACATGTCAAAGTGCGGTCGATACCATTCAAGCATGGTGAATTCCGGATTATGGCGATTACCCGCTTCTTCATTACGAAACACTTTGCCAATTTGAAAGATCGGTCCACTGCCCGCCGCCAGTAAACGCTTCATGTGATATTCCGGGCTTGTAGAAAGCCAGAGTGTTTTTGAGAGTTCATCAAAAGGGGCAACAAATTCTGTATTAAAGGTGGAAAGGTGAAGATCCGTTACGCCAAATTCACTTAAAACGGGCGTTTCCACTTCTAATAATCCACGTTCAGTGAAGAACTGACGAATATCCGCAATGATTTTGGCTCGCGCCAATAAGTTTTTAATTGAAGCGGAAGGTTGCCATTCTGTTTTTTTATCGCTAAGTGCGGTCATTTTTTTCTCCGTTTTCACCTTTAAAATGAATTAGGCTATTGTAAACAAGAGTGATTTTTAACTCAATAATCCGACTAAATCATTCTTAAACGCAAACAGTTATCATCTATAAATATATAAAAAACTAACTTTTTTGAGTTAGATCACACTTTTGGTATTTTGTCCGTTTATTCCAGAAAAAAAGTTACTAATTTGTAAACAAAAATGGCAGAATGACAACATGCCCCTATTAATTTAGGGCGTTTTATTTTTTTACTTTCTATTGATTGGAGGATATCGTGCAAACGGTTAATGTCGATATTGCTATTGTTGGCGCTGGTGGCGGCGGTTTACGTGCAGCAATTGCAGCAGCAGAAGCAAACCCTAACTTAAAGATCGCATTAGTTTCTAAGGTTTATCCTATGCGTAGCCATACGGTTGCAGCAGAAGGTGGTGCGGCCGCAGTAATTAAAGAGGAAGATTCCTACGATAAACACTTCCACGATACCGTTGCCGGTGGTGACTGGTTATGTGAACAAGATGTGGTGGAATACTTCGTTGAACATTCTCCAGTGGAAATGACTCAACTTGAACGTTGGGGTTGCCCTTGGAGCCGTAAAGCAGATGGCGATGTGAACGTGCGTCGTTTCGGTGGGATGAAAATCGAACGTACTTGGTTCGCGGCAGATAAAACCGGTTTCCACTTATTACATACTCTTTTCCAAACATCCATTCAATATCCTCAAATTCAACGTTTTGACGAGCACTTCGTTTTAGATATCTTAGTTGATGATGGCCATGCTCGCGGTATGGTGGCGATGAATATGATGGAAGGTTCACTTGTTCAAATCAACGCAAACGCGGTTGTGATTGCAACTGGTGGTGGTTGTCGTGCATTTAAATTCAATACCAACGGCGGTATCGTAACTGGTGATGGTTTATCAATGGCATATCGTCACGGTGTTCCTCTTCGTGATATGGAATTCGTCCAATATCACCCAACCGGCTTACCAAACACCGGTATCTTAATGACTGAAGGTTGTCGTGGTGAAGGCGGTATCTTAGTGAATAAAAACGGCTACCGTTATTTACAAGATTATGGTCTAGGCCCTGAAACCCCAATCGGTAAACCTGAAAACAAATATATGGAACTTGGTCCGCGTGATAAAGTTTCACAAGCATTCTGGCAAGAGTGGCGTAAAGGCAACACCTTAAAAACTGCAAAAGGTGTCGATGTGGTTCACCTTGACTTACGTCACTTAGGTGAAAAATATTTACATGAGCGTCTTCCATTCATTTGTGAATTAGCAAGTGCTTATGAAGGTGTAAACCCAGTTAATGAACCAATTCCAGTTCGTCCGGTTGTTCACTACACCATGGGTGGTATCGAAGTGGATTTCAACAGCGAAACTCGCATTAAAGGTTTATTTGCTGTGGGTGAATGTGCGTCTTCTGGTTTACACGGTGCAAACCGTTTAGGTTCTAACTCGCTTGCAGAATTAGTGGTTTTAGGCCGTGTTGCAGGTGAATATGCCGCACAACGTGCAGCAGAAGCACAACCGGCAAACCGTGCAGCAGTTGATGCACAAGCACAAGATGTTGTGGCTCGCCTTGGGGCGCTTTATAACCAAGAAGGTAATGAATCTTGGTCTGAAATCCGTGACGAAATGGGTACCGTGATGGAAGAAGGTTGTGGTATCTACCGTGACCAAGAAAGCATGCAAAAAGCAGTAGATAAAATTGCTGAGCTTAAAGAACGTTATAAACGTATTCGTGTTGCAGACCGTTCAAGCGTATTCAATACCGATGTGCTTTACACCGTAGAATTAGGTTACATTCTTGATGTGGCACAATCTATTGCCAACTCTGCAATTGAACGTAAAGAGTCTCGTGGTGCACACCAACGCTTAGACTACACTGAACGTGATGATGTGAATTATTTAAAACACACCCTTGCTTACTACAATGGCGATGATGCACCGCGTATTGAATACAGCCCGGTGAAAATCACTAAATCTCAACCAGCAAAACGTGTTTATGGTGCTGAAGCAGAAGCGGCAGAAGCGGCTGCGAAAGCTAAGGAGCAAGCAAATGGCTAATTCACCGGTAATGACTGTAGAAGTATTACGCTACAACCCAGAAAATGATCAAGAGCCACATTTAAGCTCTTATCAAGTACCTTATGATAACCAAACCTCTCTTTTAGATGCGTTAGGTTACATTAAAGATAAACTTGAACCGTCTCTTTCTTATCGCTGGTCCTGCCGTATGGCGATCTGCGGTTCTTGTGGGATGATGGTGAATAACAAACCTAAATTGGCTTGTAAAACGTTCTTACGTGATTACAGCGGCCATATGCGTATTGAACCATTAGCAAACTTCCCTATTGAACGCGACTTAGTGGTTGATTTAAGCCACTTTATTGAAAGTTTAGAGGCGATTAAACCTTATATTATTGGTAACGAAGCACCACCGTTAGATGGTAAACCACATCCATCAAAAGAATTGCAAGTAAGCCGTACTAAACAAACACCGGCACAACTTGAAAAATATCGTCAATTCTCAATGTGTATCAACTGCGGTTTATGCTATGCGGCTTGTCCACAATTTGGTTTAAACCCTGAATTCTTAGGCCCTGCAGCGATTACAATGGCACACCGTTACAACCTTGATAACCGTGACCATGGTAAAGCACAACGTATGCCATTATTAAATGGTAAAAACGGTGTTTGGAGCTGTACTTTCGTGGGTTATTGTTCTGAAGTGTGTCCAAAACACGTGGATCCAGCTTCTGCAATCAACCAAGGCAAAGTGGAAAGTGCCAAAGATTATGTTATCTCAATGCTAAAACCAAAAGGCTAAGGGGAAGAATATGTCAGTAACAATAAGTAAACGTAAAAAATATGTTCGCCCAATGACGGCTACTTGGTGGCAAAAATTGGATTTCTACAAAGCGTATATGGTACGTGAAGCAACTTCTATCTTTGCTGTGTGGTTCTGTATCGTATTGCTTTACGGTGTACTTTGCCTTGCAAGCAATCCTGTACCAGGCTTAGGTATTGTTGATTTCATTGGCTTCTTAAGAAATCCAATTGTGGTGTTCTTAAATATCATCACATTAATTGCGACCTTATATCACACTGCAACTTATTTCGTGATGACACCAAAAGTGATGAACATCATTGTTAAAAATGAACGTTTACCACATCACGTGTTAAGAAATGCACTGTGGGCAGTGACAGCTGTGATTAGTGTTATCGCATTAATTTTAGTTTATATGTAGGGAGAGAAAAAATGGTCGATCAAAATCCAAAACGCTCTGGTGAACCACCAGTATGGTTGATGTTTGGTGCTGGCGGGACTGTCAGTGCGATTTTCTTCCCTGTTGTGATCTTAATCCTTGGTTTATTGTTACCATTCGGATTAATTGATCCACATAACCTAATTACATTCGCTTATTCTTGGATCGGAAAATTAGTTATCTTAGTTTTAACCATTTTCCCAATGTGGTGTGGTTTACACCGTATCCATCACGCGATGCACGATCTTAAAATCCACGTGCCAGCAGGCGGATTTATCTTTTACGGCTTAGCCATGATTTACACAATCTGGGTATTATTTGCTGTATTAGGTTTGTAATTTAAAACACTAAATGGGTAAATAAAAGTGCGGTCAAAAATGACCGCACTTTTTTATTCTCAACGAATAACCAAAATATTTTCTTAATCCAGAAAAACAAAAAACCCGACATTACGTCGGGTTTTCTTTTATCAAAAACTTTGATAATTATTCTGCAACAACGATAACATCTAATGTTGCAAATACTTCGCCGTGAAGTTGGAAACGAACATCGTGGTCACCAAGAGTACGGATTGGACCGTTTGGTAAACGAACTTCGCTTTTCGCAATTTCAACGCCTGCTGCAGTTACTGCTTCTGCTACATCACGAGTAGTGATTGCGCCGAATAAACGACCTTCCTCACCTGCTTTAGATGCGATAGTTACAGAACCTAATGCAGTCACTTGTGCTGCACGAGCTTGAGCTGCTGCTAAACTTGCGGCTGCCGCTGCTTCTAACTCTGCACGACGTGCTTCAAAGTGTTCAATGTTAGCTTTAGTTGCCATAACTGCTTTACCTTGTGGGATTAAGAAGTTACGAGCGAAACCAGATTTAACATTAACTTGATCACCTACGTTACCTAGGTGAACGATTTTATCTAAAAGAATTACTTGCATTTCCTAACTCCTTCTTAATTGTGATGAGAATCAGAGTAAGGTAATAACGCTAAATAACGAGCGCGTTTAATTGCGCGTGCTAATTGGCGTTGGTACTTCGCACGAGTACCGGTAATGCGGCTTGGTACAATTTTGCCGCTTTCAGAAATGTAGTTCTTTAATGTAGCGATATCTTTGTAATCGATTTCAACAACATTTTCCGCTGTGAAACGGCAGAACTTACGACGACGGAAATAACGTGCCATTTGGCTGTCTCCTAATCTATAAATTCGATTTGCTCGGCATGCAATACTAACTGTGTTAAACCATTTGAGGTTTTATGTGAAGTAATAAACCCCACCACAAGAAGTTTACTGCCGACCGTAATGCTTTGAGTTTTTTCTATTAACTGATTGCCACTGACTTGAACTGGCATCTTTAACCACGCTTGGCGTGATAAACCACTTTCGACTTGTTCGGAACGATGTTCCAGCCAAAATTGGCAATGCGCAATCCCGTTAGGGCTTTTGCTTCGCTTGGGTAATTGACACACTGTGCCGATTAACGAGAAGCGATTATCAAGTTTTGAATTACTCTTCAGCATCCTCAAAATCGTTGTTTTCAACTTCAGCTAAAGGTTTACGTTCTTCTTTAGCCGCTTTCATTGGGGACGCTTCGGTTACGGCGTGCTTAGTATGGATAACAAGACTGCGTAATACAGCATCGTTATAACGGAAAGTCGTTTCTAGCTCGTCGATGACTTGTTGAGGCGCTTCTACATTCATAAGCACGTAGTGTGCTTTGTGTAATTTGTTAATTGGGTACGCTAATTGACGACGACCCCAATCTTCTAGGCGATGAACTTGACCACCAGCTTCTTTAACAGAACCTGTGTAACGTTCGATCATACCTGGTACTTGCTCGCTTTGGTCCGGATGAACCATAAACACGATTTCGTAGTGACGCATTACTGCTCCTTACGGGTTAATCAGCCTTTGACGTAGATTAGCCACCAATCTGCAAAGGCAAGGAACGAAAAAATGAACGTGGCTAAGGGCGCTGATTATACAGATTTTTTTTCAGACTTCAAATAATTTGTATGCTTTTCAAACAAAAAAAGCCGATATCAACATATCGGCTTTTCTTTTCATTTCTAAATTAACGGCTACGGAAAATGATACGACCTTTGCTTAAGTCATAAGGTGTCATTTCTACAGTTACTTTATCGCCCGTTAAGATACGAATATAGTTTTTACGCATTTTGCCAGAAATATGTGCAGTCACCACGTGACCATTTTCTAACTCAACGCGGAACATGGTATTTGGTAAGGTTTCCAAAATTGTGCCTTGCATTTCAATGCAATCTTCTTTTGCCATTTTATCCTCTAAAATAATGATTTTTTTGACCGCACTTTTTGCGGCTATAAATGAAAAACGGGCGAATTATAGCCGTTTTTAATGTTAGACGAAAGATTAAAATGGTATTTTGTTGAAATCCCCATTATTTTTTCAATAATTCGATTATAATATTTCAAAAAGTAGATCTGGTAGAAATTTAATTTAGCATTCGAAACCAGTAAGATCTAAGCCTTATATGACATCCACTTTCCAAGAGGACTGTTCTATCGAAAAAGGCTAAAGCAAACTTTACTTAGATTTTCGTCAATTTGTATGTAAACCAATGACTTCAACCCAAGGGTTATTTATGGCTATACCTAAAATAATTGTAATTAGTTTAAAAAATTCAACAAGAAGAGAAAATATTGCTAAACGCCTTTCTGGTTTGGGGTTAGACTTTACTTTTTTTGATGCAACAGATGGAAAAAAACTGCCTGCTTCCGTATTAGAATCTGTTGATTATGATTTCTATCCGAAACATTATTTATCACCTAAGCCCTTAACGCTCGGCGAAATTGGCTGTGCAATAAGCCATATTAAAGTTTATGAGCACATGGTAGAAAACAATATTGAAAGTGCCATTATTCTTGAAGACGATGCGATCGTTTCACAGCACTTTAAGGAAATTATTGAGGATACGCTCAATAAAATTAATAAAAATCATGAGCTGATCTTTTTTGATCACGGAAAAGTTAAATCCCATTTCTTTAAAAAACGGATTGTGGAAGGATATAGACTTGCACATTACAAGTCACCTTCAAAAAATTCAAGAAGATGTATTATCTATGCAACCGCTTATTTAATTACATTATCGGGCGCTAAAAAATTACTTAACTACGCTTATCCAATAAGACTGCCTGCTGATTATCTGACGGGATTAATCCAAAAAACACGTGTTGATGCCTATGGCATTGAACCACCATGTGTATTTAGAGGATTAAACAGTGACTCAGAAATAGACAAAATTGAACATCGATATGAATAAGCTAAAAGCACTAAGGTTAAAAATAGGGAAATGGATACTCGATAAATCATCAAGATCAGCCAATCCCCAAAGTTTAAAACATCCTAAGAGTTTCTTATTTTTGCGACAAGATGGGAAAATTGGCGACTATATCGTTAGTTCTTTTGTTTTTCGGGAAATAAAGAAATTTAACCCGTTGATAAAAATCGGTGTCATCTGCACGAAACAGAACGCTTATCTGTTTCAAAGAAACCATCACATTGATGAGATTTATCTTGTAAAGAAAAGAAACATTCTCGACTACATCAAGACGGCACTGTTTATTAGAAAAGAAAGATACGATGTTGTCATTGATCCAACTCTTGTACTTAGAAACCGAGACTTGTTGTTATTGAGAATAATCAATGCCCGTAATTATATCGGCTATAGAAAAGCAGATTATAATATTTTTAATATAAATATTACTAAAGACGGTCATTTCTCAGAAATTTACAAAGAGGCTTTAGCTCAGTCAAACATCAGTCTAAGTGATAATAGCTATGACATTCCGCAAGATGGCTCAACCAAAGAAGAAATTCTTCAATTTATTACTGATAACAAGTTAAATAATTACATTACAATTAACTTCTATGGTGCGGGGAAAAATAGAAAATTTAACGATACTCACGTTATAGATTACTTAGCATATATTAGAAATCATCGTAAATGCCCATTGGTCTTACTCTCAACACCAGATACTCATGAGCATTTAAGTAGAATCGCTAATCAATTTGATGATGTATTTGTTTACCCAAATCCTCACACAACGATCTACCATACCATTGAGTTGATTAGAAACTGTGCCCTACTTATTTCGGTAGATACATCAACGATTCATATTGCTTCAGGGTTAAATAGACCTATGATTTGTTTTTACTCGCAAGACAAAGAAAATTTTATACATTGGCATCCCAATTCTAAGAATGCATGCCATATTATTCATTACCATGATAATGTTAATGAGATCTCCCCGAGAGAAATAAAACCAGAGTGGCTAGATATTTAAAGATATAAACCACAAACTTTATCATTTACTAGACTATTTTATGAACTCAAAAAAACACTTAGGCCATACAGCCCGTAAACGCTTTGGACAAAACTTTTTACATGATACTTCTGTGATTCAAGGTATCGTGGCGGCAATTCATCCACAACCGAATCAATTCTTAGTAGAAATTGGCCCAGGGCTTGGTGCATTAACGGAGCCTGTTGGAGAGCTTGTCGAT
>JAGZBU010000042.1:0-13411 GCA_018369675.1 Parahaemophilus parainfluenzae
CTCGCCAATCGTGTAATTTCTCGTTTAAAACTCTTAGCCAAACTGGATATCAGTGAAACTCGGCTACCACAAGATGGCCGCTTTCAATTCAAAACGACATTCTCAGATATTTTAGATTTCCGCCTTTCTACCTTGCCCACGCATTGGGGAGAAAAAGCGGTATTACGATTACAACAAAATAAACCTGTTCAGTTAAGTTTTGCTGAACTTGGCATGACACAAAACCAACAAATCCAATTTCAACATGCACTCAGCCAACCACAAGGTTTAATTCTTGTGACAGGACCAACGGGAAGCGGAAAAAGTATCTCGCTTTATACCGCACTTCAATGGCTCAATACGCCAGATAAACATATTATGACGGCAGAAGATCCCGTTGAAATTGAATTAGAAGGTATTATTCAAACTCAAGTGAATCCGCAAATCGGTTTAGATTTTAGCCGATTACTTCGTACATTTTTACGACAAGATCCCGACATTATTATGCTTGGTGAAATTCGAGACGAAGAAAGTGCATTGATGGCATTAAGAGCGGCTCAAACAGGTCATCTAGTACTTTCTACCTTACATACCAACGATGCGATCTCAGCCATTTCACGCTTACAACAATTAGGCATTCAATCTCACGAAATTGAAAATAGTCTCTTATTGGTTATCGCACAGAGATTGGTACGTAAACGTTGCTTAAAGTGCGGTCAACATTTTAGTGATTCTTGCGATTGCCATCAGGGGTATCAAGGGCGTATTGGGGTATATCAATTTTTACAATGCGAAAATAACCGTTACCAAACTGATTTTGAGTCACTTTATCAAAGCGCTTTAGAAAAAGTAAAAGATCACGTCACCGATCTCGCCGAAATTCAACGCGTATTAGGTAAAAAATAGGTATCACTATGGCAAAGCAAAAACTCTTTTATTTTCAAGCCTATGATCAGCGACAACAATGGCAAAAAGGCAGTCTGGTTGCCCAATCTAAACAAGCCGCACAATTTCTGTTAATTGCAAAAGGTTTTAGCCACATTCGCTTGCAACAAGATTGGCAACTTAATCAGAAACCTAAAAATGCTGAGATCAGTGCTTTATTAAATCAGCTATCTACACTACTCAGCTCTGCCATTCCATTAAAAAATGCATTACATATTTTGCAAGACAACTGCACACAATTGGGATTGCATCAGTGGCTTGGCACCTTAATTGAGTTAATTGAAAGTGGTCTTCCGTTTTCACAAAGCTTGGAAATTCAAGGAAAGTATTTAAATTTTCAAGAAATTCAACTTATTCAAGTGGGAGAGATGACAGGAAAACTGGCGGAGGTATGCACTAAAATTGCAGAACGTCGAACGCAATCATTAACGCTTCAACGAAAATTACAAAAAATTATGCTTTATCCCGCCATGGTATTAGGTATTTCGCTTTCACTTACGTTGATTTTATTACTCTTCGTTGTACCACAATTTGCTGAAATGTATGGCGAAAACTCCGCTGAACTGCCTACATTAACTGCTGTGTTATTAGCCATGTCTCAATTCCTACAACATCATTTTATCGCCTTGATGATTGTCTGTATTTTCGCTATTTTTATGCTAAAGATGGCATTAAAACATTCTCTTTGGCTAAATCAAAAAAAGAATGCGATGATTAGTCGCATGCCGATTTGGGGCAATATCATTTGCCTTTCTCGCTTAATCAGTTTTAGCCATAACCTGCAATTAATGCTTCAATCCGGAGTGGCATTAACGCCTGCGCTAAATAGTTTTCTCCCCAAACAACAAACTTGGCAAACACAACGTACCTTAAAAGGTGATATTCTGCTACAACAAGAAGTGCGGTCAATTTTACAGTGGGTTTCTCAAGGTTATCCATTTTCAGAAAGTGTCAGTAGTCATCTTTTCCCAATGGAAGCACAACAAATGCTACAGATTGGAGAGAAAAGTGGAAAACTTGCGTTGATGTTGCGTCATATTGCTAATAACTATCAAGAAAAACTCAATCATCAAATTGATTTACTTTCCCAACTTTTAGAGCCTTTAATGATGCTCATCATTGGTAGTTTAATTGCTATTATCATGATGGGTATGTATCTGCCGATTTTTAATATGGGATCAGTAATCCAATGATGATATTAGCCTTTTTCTTATTGGGTGGTTTAGCGGGCATCTTTGCTTGGCTTTATATTGATCATTTTATCCCTAATCTCCAACAAGAAATTTATCAGAACTATATCGAACTTTATCCTGAAAACAGACCCATTTTCCATAGCGAAAAAGCAACAATCCAATCTCAAAAGTGCGGTCATATTTTCCTTTATTTTTTAGGGTTTGGACTCTGTTTTGCTGCACTCAATTATTTTCTTCAGGATGAATTATTTACTTTATGGCTCGCGATTACGCTTAGTCTTATCTTTGTTATCAGTTGGCTAGACTGGCACTATCAACTGATTTCACCTACACCTTGCCTGTTTTTATTTTTCCTGGGGCTATTCGGCGCACATCAAGAGTTTTCAATTCTGACGATTTCTCAAAGTTTAGAAAGTGCGGTTAGTTTTTTCGGTGTTTTTTATATCATCTACCATTTGTCTAAATGGTTTTATAAGAAGGAAGCGTTAGGCCGTGGCGATTATTGGCTCGCTTTAGGAATCGGCGCTTATCTCACCATCGAGCACTTACCACTTTTCTTATTTATTGCTTGTCTATTAGGCATAATGGCTTATTGGATTTCTCGTAAACCTGTTTTACCTTTCGCGCCCTTTCTTTGCTTATCGTTAATCATCACCAGTGCAATCAACCTATAAATGTAATATATTGGCAACATTGAAAAATATTATGTTTAAGAAGTGGATGTAAAACATCCTCCTCTTAAATCAAGTAGCAAGGAACATCATGACTTATATTGTAGGACTCACTGGCGGCATCGGTAGTGGAAAAAGCACGATTGCAAATCTCTTTGTTGAACTTGGTGTACCCATTGTTGATGCAGATATTGTGGCTAGAGAAGTAGTTGAAAAAGGCTCACCGCTGCTTGCTCAAATTGCTGAGCACTTTGGAAAATCAATTCTGACTGAAGAGGGCGAATTAAATCGAGCTGAGCTACGAAAAAAAGTATTTGCAGACGAAAATGAAAAAAACTGGCTCAATCATTTATTACATCCTGCTATTCGCGAAAGAATGTTAGCGCAGTTAAATGCTCAGACCGCTCCTTATACCTTGTTTGTCGTTCCACTGCTTATTGAAAACAAGCTCACCACACTTTGCGATCGCGTGCTTGTTATCGATGTTAAACCTGAAACTCAGATAGCTCGTGCATCATCGAGAGATCATAATAATATTCAGCAAATTCAATCTATTATGAATGCACAAGTCAGCCGAGAAGAAAGATTAAAATGGGCGGATGATATCATTTCAAATGATGCAAAATTGCCAGAAAACTTACCGCACTTAAAACAAAAAGTGCTAGAATTGCACCAATTTTATTTAAGTGAATCGAGAAAGAAAAATGTCTGATGAAATTTTTGAAGTCCCTTGCCCGACATGCCAAAAGCCCGTGCCCTGGACACAGGAAAGTCAATTTCGCCCTTTTTGCAGCAAACGTTGCCAACTCATTGATTTAGGTGAATGGGCTGCAGAAGAAAAAGCCATTCCAAGTGATACTGCTGATTTTGCCATGGATCCCAATATCAGTGATGAATGGAGTATCAAATGAGTCTTCAGCATCACGACAATGGTAAACAGGGGGAGTTTTTCTTACTCGATGAGCAAGGCAAGAAAATCGCTAAACTC
The DNA here is from genome assembly GCA_018369675.1 of Parahaemophilus parainfluenzae. Taxonomy (GTDB): domain Bacteria; phylum Pseudomonadota; class Gammaproteobacteria; order Enterobacterales; family Pasteurellaceae; genus Haemophilus_D; species Haemophilus_D parainfluenzae_AC. The sequence continues at coordinate 3,777 of JAGZBU010000042.1, forward strand.
ACCTATTTTTATGAAACACCCAATACCATTAATGCTAATCACACGTTTGTTGATGATTCTCTTCGTGGACAAGGTGTGGCAGACAAACTCTATCAAGCCTTAATTCATTTTATCCAAGCTAAAAAGCTCACTTTGCACCCAACTTGTAGCTATATTGCAAGAAAATGGGAACGAACCCAATCTTCTCAATCCCAAGCTTAAACTTATTAATAAGCATTTTATTTTTAAGGATATTTTTCCGACTTCGTGGTATCCTTAGCCCCATTTATTTCTGAGAACCTGTTATTTATTATGCAAGAAAATTATTTAAGTCAGCAGCGGTTTGCTGATCTTCCATTACATCCTATCGTACAAAAAGCCCTACAAGACAAGGGATTTGAATATTGCACCCCTATTCAAGCGTTATCGTTACCTATTACCTTACAAGGAAAAGATGTTGCTGGCCAAGCGCAAACTGGCACTGGTAAAACAATGGCATTTTTAACGGCAACATTTCATCACTTATTAACACATCAACCTGATTTTGCTACCAATCAACCCCGTGCATTAATTCTTGCACCAACCCGTGAACTGGCAGTACAAATTAATAATGATGCAGAGTTGTTAGCTAAAACAAGTGGATTACGAACCGCACTGGCTTATGGTGGTGATGGCTATGATAAACAACTTAAGGCGATTGAAGCCGGTGTGGATATTCTAATTGGTACCACTGGTCGTGTGATTGACTACGTGAAACAAGGGATTATCCGTTTAGATGATATTCAAGTCGTAGTATTGGACGAAGCGGATCGCATGTTTGATTTAGGATTCATTCGTGATATTCGTTATTTATTACGCAAGTGTCCTTCTCCGCAAGAACGCCTCACCATGCTCTTTTCTGCAACGCTCTCTTACAAAGTACGCGAACTTGCCTTTGAAGATATGAATTCCCCTGAATATATCGAAATTGAACCCGAACAAAAAACGGGACATCGAATTAAAGAGGAACTCTTCTATCCGTCAAATGAAGACAAAATTCCTCTCTTACTCACGTTGATGGAAGAAGAATGGCCGGAGCGTTGTATTGTTTTTGCGAATACTAAACATAAATGTGAAGAAATTTGGGGTTATTTAGCGGCGGATGGCCATCGTGTGGGATTGCTCACGGGTGATGTAGCACAGAAAAAACGTCTTTCATTGCTCAAACAATTTACTGATGGTGAGCTCGATATTCTCGTCGCAACCGATGTGGCCGCGCGTGGATTACATATTTCAGATGTGACTCATGTTTTTAACTTTGATCTACCCGATGACCGAGAAGATTATGTTCACCGTATTGGTCGTACTGGTCGAGCGGGTGAAAGTGGTGTGTCTATCAGCTTTGCTTGTGAAGAATATGCAATGAATTTACCGGCAATTGAAGAATACATTGGTCATTCTATTCCCGTCAGTCAATATGACCCGAATTCATTGATTAATGATATTCCAAAACCTTATCGTTTAAAACGCAACCCTACGCCTCAAACAAGAAATACTACGACGAGAAAAACAAACTACCGTCGTAAAAACTAAAAAGAAAAGCTGATGAATCTCTTCATCAGCTTTTTTTATGATTAATGCAATCCGACTCTTCGGCGTGCTGTGCGCATCAATAAGAATACCCACGGCCATAACACGCCTGATGCGATGGCGCCAAAGATTTCCTGCCAGTTAAAAAATGCCCCATGTAAAGAGAATTCAACCAAGAAAATCGCCACTCGAATGGCAAAAACAAAAAGAAGTACCAATAAACTTTGAAACCAAAGGGAAAGATTGCGCAACATTAAGTAATATTTGGAAACAAAATAGAAGGCGACAGAAAGCACTAATGCATGTACGCCTAGAATAGAGCCTAGCACGATATCCCATAAAACCCCGAGTAAAAATGCCCAACCAATGCTTACTCTATCGGGTAAAGCAAGCGTCCAGTAAAGCAAGACTAAAATTAACCAAGAAGGTTTAAAGGCTTGAAAGCCTGCTGGCCATGGCGCTAACTCCATCACTAATGCCACAACAAAGAAGCATAAAATGGTCGCCCATTGAAAAATAAAACGCCCTTGCATTAATCTTCATCCCTATGTTCTTGTTGATCTGGAGAAACCGGTTCCTCTTGTTGAGGCATTGTGGTTGGAATTTCAGGATCCACGATTTCTTTTCCTGTATGCGGTTGAGTGCTATCCGCTTGGTCATCCGTAATTTTGGTTTTACTCACAGAATGTGTCGCTTCATGGGCTTGGCTTTCTAAACGTTGCTGTACTAAACGACGCACTTCTTCTGGTGACATGGACTTCACTTTCGACATATCAAGATTGCTCGGCCAGAGTAAAAGCAAATAACGTAAACGATCTAATTCAGCTAAAGGTTTCGCTTTCACTGTTGCAAAATAATTAGAACCATCGCGAGACACACTTTGTACGACTGCCACCGGATAGCCTTCTACAAAGCGACCGCCTAAACCGGAAGTCACCAATAAATCGCCTTTTTCAATATCCACGGAACGAGGCACATTATCTAAAGTAAGTTCATCAGAGTGTCCTGTACCACTCGCGATCACGCGTACATCATTACGTAAAACTTGCACTGGTATAGAATGGGTTACATCCGTTAAAAGCAAGACTCGACTGGTGTTCTCACCCACAGATATAATCTGACCAATCATTCCTTTTTCATCAATCACAGGCTGACCAACATATGCACCATCACGTTCACCTTGATTAATCACCACTTGCTGACGATAAACATCAGTTTCAGCAGTAAGTACTTCGGCAATTTTTTTGTATTCATCGGTCCGTAAAGGCGAATTAAGCAGTAAACGAAGACGTTGGTTTTCTACTTTGAGTTGATCCAATAATAAAAGATCAGCATTTTTCTCACGCAATTGCTCACGCAATACTTTATTTTCAATAAGCAGTTTATTGGTATCCACCAAGTTGCTTGATACACCATCTAGAACTGTTCTTGGTCCATTCGCAAGGTAATACAATCCTCCAACGGCAGTTTCCATCACACTACGAGCCTTCGTCATTGATGAAGTTTGTCCATCAACTAAAATGAGTGTCATCGAAGCAATCACCGCTAATGAGAGTCGGATACCTAATGGTGGTGCTTTACCAAAAATGGGTTTCATTCACTGTCCTAGGGTTAAAAGGAAAAGTGCGGCCAAAAAATCAGACGAATTAAAAACGCCGATTTTTCTGACCGCACTTTTAGAGATTAAATTTCGTCGCTAAAAATATCGCCGCCGTGCATATCAATCATTTCGATTGCTTCACCGCCACCACGAGCTACGCAAGTTAATGGTTCTTCTGCGATGATTGCCGGTACGCCACATTCTTTTGATAACAATACATCAATGTTGCGTAATAAGGCACCACCACCCGTTAACACCATACCACGTTCAAAAATATCCGCTGCGTGTTCTGGTTGGCATTCTTCAAGTGCTGTGCGTACTGCTGCAACAATACCATTTAATGGTTGTTGAAGAGCTTCTTGTACATCACGAGAGGTTAATTTGAATGAGCGAGGCGCACCTTCAGCAAGATTATGACCGTGCACTTCCATTTCTAAAATTTCATCACCTTCTTGAATGTAAGCTGAACCAATTTCGTGCTTGATACGCTCTGCAGTTGGTTCACCTATCACAGAACCAAAAGTACGACGAACATAAGAAATGATTGCTTCATCAAAACGGTCACCACCAATACGTACCGAAGAGGAGTACACGATACCATTTAAAGAAATCACTGCCACTTCAGTGGTACCACCACCGATATCAATGACCATTGAACCGATCGCTGTAGAAACCGGCAAGTTTGCACCGATTGCTGCCGCCATTGGCTCTTCAATTAAATACACTTCACGCGCACCTGCACCTAATGCTGATTCTTTAATAGCGCGACGTTCAACTTGAGTTGCACCAGCCGGTACACAAACGAGCACACGCGGGCTAGGACGCATGAAGTTACCGCTATGTACTTGTTTAATAAAGTATTGCAACATTTTTTCAGTCACAGAGAAATCAGCGATTACACCATCTTTCATCGGACGAATTGCGACAATGCTTTTTGGTGTACGACCAAGCATTTGTTTTGCTTCTTTACCTACTGCCGCAATGCTTTTGTATGCGCCCATACGATCTTGACGAATTGCCACTACTGAAGGCTCATCAAGTACAATACCTTGGCCTTTCACATAAATTAATGTATTTGCTGTACCTAGATCGATAGAAAGATCGTTTGAAAATAAACCACGAATTTTTTTGAATAACATAAGAATTCCGTCATTAGTTTGGTGAAAAATTACTCATTTCTGAGCATAGAAAAAAATTGTGCTAAATGTACCAAAAAATCGAGCTTGATAACAGGATTTTTTGCCTTGATCCTCTACACTTACCTCGCTATTTTTTCTAACAAGGTAAGTGCGGTCAATTTTAGTGGTATTTTATGCCTGATTTCGATCAGTGAATTGCCACTTACCGTTACCTAAAATCATCAATTGTTGCTGATGAAAAGCCCGCAAGGTTGAACGATGCCCCACGCTAATAACGGTTGTATGAGGTAAGCGTTCTTTTAATAGACGATACATCGTATCTTCTAAGCCTTCATCCATACTCGCCGTGGCTTCGTCCAAGAATGCGACTTTCGGTTTATGTAATAACAAACGAGCAAAAGCCAAACGTTGTTGCTCACCGAGAGAAAGAATTCGTGTCCAATCTTGTTCTTGATCTAAACGATCTTGTAAATGCCCTAAAGACACTTGTTTTAATACCTCAATCATCTCATCACGATTAAAGGCCTTTTCTTCATTCGGATAAGCCAGTGCCGTTAACAAACTACCTTGTGGTAAATAAGGCTTTTGCGATAAGAAAAGCTGATGAGTAGGACAATACACATCCCCTTCAGAATAAGCCCAAAGCCCAGCCACAGTTCTCAACAACGTAGTTTTACCCACGCCTGAATTACCTTGAATTAATAGAGTTGAACCTTGTGGCAACGTCAAATTTAAATTCTCAATTAAGGTTTTTCCAAATGGATTACTGATGGTTAAATTCTTAAAGAGTACGTCAGTTTCATGTTCGTGTAAATGGGAAGTAGATTGACGATTTGCCATATCAATCGCATAACTAAAGCCCGTTAAACGATCTAATGTGGCTTTGTATCCAGCAAAACCATCGTAAGAATTACGGAAGAACGAAAGATTTGAATGCAACTTACCAAATACTTGTAGCGTTTGCATCAGATCGCCGAGTTTAATTTGCTTCTCAAAATAACGCCCCACTTGAATTAACAAAGGGAACACAACGGAAACTTGGCTTACTACTAGGTTAAAACCAGAGAATTTTAAGGTTCGATAAACAATATCCCACATGTTATTGATCACTGCGCCGAATTGTTTATAAAGTTGGCTACTCTCAACTTTCTCCCCCGCATAAAATGCCACACTTTCCGCATATTCTTTGATGCGAATTAAAGAATAACGATAGTTAGCGTTTAAGCGTTCGTTGACGAAATTCAACATAATTAACGGACGCCCTAAACGGAATGCAATCGCGGTAGTGATAATCACATAAGCAAATACCAAGAACACCATCATGCGTGGAATTTCAGTACCAAATACCATCATTGGTCCTGCTAATCCCCACAATAAGATCGTGTAAGAAATCATGGAGGTGACGGCATCAATCACCCCGGTACTTAAAGAGAGCGTGGTTCGCACATAGGATTGCACATCTTGTTGAATACGTTGATCGGGGTTATCTAAGTTAGCGGAAACATACTGAGTTTTGTAGTACGCGCGATTATTCATCCATTTATCCACTAGCTGACCATTCAACCATTCGATCCAATCAATAGAAAAACGTTGCTCTAAATAATAACTCAGCAATGCGGCAATGACTGAGCTTGTCGCAATCACACAAAACAGCACCATTTGATCCCAAAACACAGGTTCATTAAATTCCTGCAAGGATGTGTACATATTGTTATACCACTCAGAATGCACCAAGCTAATACGCACACTGACTAATGTCATCGCCACAATTAATAAGAAAAATAGCAAAGGTTTAATACTTCGACGTGGTGAAAGATACCCGCCCGCAAATTGCCAAAATTGTTTACCCCAGTGGGTAAAACGGACTAATAAGAAAATACCAAAGCTAAACACAACAGCCGTCATCGCTAATGTTTTTGCTATCCATAAAAGCGAATTAATGGCCTCTTGAGCGTAATCCATAATCAACCTATAAAATCAAAAAAGTGCGGTCATTTTAGGCGGTGTTTATTTTTAAGCAAGAAAAAATGTGATGGAGATAACATTTTTTGACTTTGTCACAAGCGAGTAAGAAATCTAATTGATATAATCCAAAATAGTTAAATTTTTAATAAATTAGAGGTCGGTATGAGTGAAACTGCGATTACCATTAGTTTGCTTGCCCTCGTCGCCGTGATTGGCCTATGGATCGGGCATTTTAAAATTAAAGGTGTGGGTCTGGGTATTGGGGGCGTGCTATTTGGTGGGATTTTAGTTGCCCATTTTACCACTCAATATGGCATTAAATTAGATAGCCATACATTACATTTCGTGCAAGAGTTCGGCTTAATTCTGTTTGTTTATACGATTGGTATTCAAGTGGGCCCGGGCTTTTTTGCTTCCTTACGGCAATCAGGCTTAACCTTAAATGGGTTAGGCATTTTAATCGTTGCACTTGGTGCAGTGGTGACAATTCTCATTTATAAGCTTGCGGATATTCCTCTTGATGTCGCGCTTGGTATTTACTCTGGTGCGGTAACCAATACCCCATCTCTCGGTGCGGGTCAGCAAATTCTTTCTGAATTAGGTATGTCGCAAACGACGTCTAACATGGGGATGGCCTATGCAATGGCTTATCCTTTTGGAATTTGTGGTATTTTACTTTCTATGTGGCTTATTCGTCTTTTCTTTAAAATTAAAGTGGATGAAGAAGCAGCAAATTTTGAAAAAGAAAGTGGTCATGACAAAGAAGCACTCAAAAGCATGTCTCTGAAAGTCACCAATACTAATCTCAATGGTATCCATTTGATTGAAATTCCAGGTTTTGATGATGAAGATGTCGTCTGCTCTCGCTTGAAACGAGGTGAGCTTGTTATTGTGCCGAAAGCAGATACCGATGTTCAACTTGGGGATATTTTACATTTGGTCGGCAATCCTGAAGGCTTGAAAAAAATGCACCTTATCATTGGGGAAGAAGTTGATATCCCGGTAGCAAGCTTGAGTGGCGAAATTCGTTCTGAGCGAGTGGTCGTCACCAATGAAAAAGTACTCGGAAAACAAATTCGTCATCTTGGTATTCATCAAAAATATGGTGTAGTCATTTCGCGTTTAAACCGTGCAGGTGTGGAATTGGTGCCAACTGCCCATACTACCCTTCAATTTGGTGACGTATTGCACATGGTTGGTAAAACCGACATTCTAAACCAAGCCATTTCAGTTATTGGTAACGCGAAACAAAAACTACTTCAAGTTCAAATGTTACCAGTGTTTATTGGGATTGGCTTAGGGGTATTACTCGGCTCCATTCCTTTCTATATTCCAGGTTTCCCTGTGGCATTAAAATTAGGGCTAGCAGGAGGACCGTTAGTCGTCGCATTGATCTTGGCTCGGATTGGGTCTATCGGAAAACTCTACTGGTTTATGCCGCCGAGTGCGAACTTGGCATTGCGCGAAATTGGTATTGTGCTCTTCCTTGCTGTAGTCGGTTTAAAATCTGGCGGTAGCTTTGTGGACACACTCACCAATGGTTCCGGTCTTGAATGGATGGGCTACGGTATTTTCATCACTCTTGTACCATTAATGATTGTAGGTATCATTGCACGTTTATATGTAAAATTAAATTATCTTTCTCTTTGTGGCCTGTTAGCTGGTTCGATGACGGATCCTCCTGCGCTTGCTTTCGCCAATGAACTGAAAGAAGGAAGCGGTGCCGCAGCACTCTCCTATGCGACAGTCTATCCGCTCACCATGTTCTTACGGATCATTTCACCGCAATTGTTAGCAATTCTTTTATGGGTTTAATACCCTTTCAAACTTGGGGCAGAATAACTGCCCCAAGTTTTATTACTAAGCAGCATTACGACCATAAAACAATTCAAATAAAATCGGCCCCAAGCCTACCCCTTTCCCTCATTCAATGATAGAATTCATCGCTTTATTTAGATAGGAAAAGAAATGTCATTAGTTGAATTTGTAATTGATAAACTCGATGATTTAAAAGGCACCGAAATTGTGCATTTTGATGTAAAAGGCAAATCATCGATTACTGAAAATATGATTATTTGTACCGGTACATCTAGCCGCCAAGTCGCCGCTATGGCCGATAACCTTATCGCAGAATGTAAAAAAGCCGGTTATGAAACCTTTGGTGAAGAAGGTCGCAATACCGCAGATTGGATCGTGGTTGATCTCGGTCAAACCATCGTTCACATTATGCAGCGCGATGCACGTGAAATGTATCAATTAGAAAAACTTTGGGCATAAAGTGCGGTCAATTTTGACGGTGTTTTGAAAGGGAAAAGGATGAAAATTACATTAATTGCAGTGGGAACGAAAATGCCGGCTTGGGTTACCACCGGATTTGAAGAATACCAACGTCGTTTTCCTAAAGACATGCCTTTTGAACTCATTGAAATCCCTGCAGGCAAGCGTGGAAAAAATGCGGATATTAAACGCATCTTAGAGCAAGAAGGCAAAGCGATGCTCGCAGCTTGCGGAAAAGGCAAAGTAGTCACATTAGATATCCCAGGCAAACCTTGGACAACACCACAACTTGCTGAGCAATTAGAGGGTTGGAAAAATGATGGTCGTGATGTGTGCTTACTCATTGGCGGACCTGAAGGTTTATCCCCTGAATGCAAAGCGGCAGCAGAACAAAGTTGGTCACTGTCACCACTCACACTGCCCCATCCATTAGTGCGTGTTGTCGTGGCAGAAAGTTTATACCGTGCGTGGTCACTGACGACAAACCACCCCTATCACAGAGAATAACGTATTACATTACCGATGAATTTAAAAAAATTCTTTTCTGCACCAACCAATGAACCGATCCGCGATAAAAAAGCGGAACGGAACTTGTTTGCGCGTCGGACATTGGTGGCATTCATCGGTATTTTAGCCCTAAGTGGCGTGCTATTTGCCAATATTTACCATCTTCAGGTGGTGAATTACGACATGTACCAAACTCGCTCTAATGGTAACCGTATTAAATTGCTTCCGCTTCCTCCTACTCGCGGATTAATTTACGACCGTTACGGCGAATTACTGGCTGAAAACCTCACCTTTTTCGGTTTATATATCGTGCCGGAAAAAACGGAAAATTTAGACCACACTTTTGAGGAATTGCGCTATGTTGTGGGACTCACAGATGAAGACATTGAGCATTTCAAAAAAGAGCGTCGTCGTGGTACACGCTATACGCCTATTTTACTCAAACCAAGCTTAACGGAAGAACAAATTGCCCGTTTTGCGGTAAATCAGTATAAATACCCAAGCCTTGATGTACGTCCTTATTTCAAACGAAATTACCTATATGGCGAAGCCATGACTCATATTTTGGGTTATGTTGGACGCATTAATGACCGAGATGT
>JAGZBU010000043.1:0-12739 GCA_018369675.1 Parahaemophilus parainfluenzae
TTTTGTGCTTATCGGATTACAACACTTTGTCGCCAATATGTTTATTATTCCTGCCGGGATTTTTGCTGGTGCTAATGTGACTTGGAGCCAATTCTTCTTCAATATGATTCCAGTCTTTTTAGGCAATGTCACGGGTGGTGCAGCATTTGTCGGCGCATCTTATCTGTACGCCTATCGCCACTTATTAAAAGAAGATTATTGTATTTAGTAAACGAAAATCTGCCCGCACTTTGACGTGAAAAAGGTCTTTTGAAATGTCAAAAGGCCTTTTATTCTCCCTAAAATGTATTGAATCCTCTCTTAATTAACTCGATACCATTTTAAATAGTGAAGAGTTGCACTTTACACTTAAAACATGTAAACTCATCTATTAAGATCAATATGGAAAGAAAAGTATTAGCAGAATTTCCATTTTATTTAGCATTCTCAAATTTACAGTAAGGAAGAGAGCACATGCCGAAGATGAAAATTTCTAGACTGATGTTTTATAGCACTGTTTTAACTAGTGTTATGTTGTCTTCTTGCAGTCAACATCCCCAAACCAACTCAACAGTAGAAAATGCAGCGAGCAATGATGCTCAAAATGCGGCAACGTATTGGACTAAGCAGCCTTTTTGTAGTGGGCGTTACCAAATTAACTTACCGGTCAATCGTAAAGGTGGCACCAGTTGGATTAAATACAATGGTTGGCAGGTAACCATGCGACCAGACTATTGGAATAAATCAGTAGAGTTGGCATCAAAGATCCAGAAGCTAGGTCATAATGGAAGTGATATTTTTATAGAAAACCGTACTATCATTCCTAATAAAGCGATAGCTACAGTAACACAGGCTCCTGCCGTATGGAGTAATCCGACGTTACCAGAGGTAAAAGGGATGCTCTATTATATCGATTATAGGTTCAAATTAAGTAAGAATGATGCCTATACGGTTAGAGCCTTTGTTCGTATTATGCCTGTCAACGGTAAAGAGCCACCAAACCTTAAACAGCTGGAAAAAAGTAAAGTTGATGAAGCTATTGGGTATTTACAGAATGATTTTTTCAACAAGATTAGAAATCGTAGTGAGAGCGACATTCCCCAGCAACAGGGTGTCTGCCTGACAGAGGGGTTTATTGCTGATAAGGGATCCGAGCCATTTTGGGGCAGAGTAGGTATCAAGATCAAAGACTATCAAGACGTTTATGCCGAGCTGACGACGGGTGGATCTTTGGAGGAAGATGATAAACCGCTATTAGAACGAGACCTTTTCGCTAAAGATAGTGCTTTGGATAAACTCTTCTCGTGGGCAAAATACAGTACCATCCGCAAAGGAAAGCGCAACATCAATGGCATGACTGGCAGTGAAAAACTGGTTAAGTGGCAGGGAAATCGATATCTATTTATCTGGGAAAAAGATGATGGCAGTGTGAGATTTAAGATGACTTTCGGTACCAATAAGAAAAATGCCAAAGGTTCGCCACTCAGTGAGAAAGAGGCTTTAACCGCTTGGGATGCGATATTGCCAACATTAAAAAAACGGCTTTAAACAAGGGGTTATTGCAGTTAAATTAAAGTAAAAATACAAGCGGTCGAATTTTTAAGATGATTTGCAAAAACACCTCAAAATTTGACCGCGCTTTTAAATCAAAAGCCTTCAAAACTTAGCGCATTGAGATTTTGATTATTAGTATTAAATTAAAAAAATCTAATGTGGCTTGCCTTGGAAATAATTGTAGAGGTCCAATTGAAAAATGGATAAACTGAAATCATCAGCAATTTTTGAAAATCTTCAGTTAGAGATGTAAAAGACCTGTCTCAATTTAGTCGCAAATCAACCTTATTTTAAATACTCGCCAAATAGCATGCACAAAGAGGAAAGTTACAATGGCTATTTTTAACAAATTTCAACGTGCCAAGCAGGTTGCAGAAATCTTATTACGTTATGGTTTAGATGAGTTTTTTGAACGCAGTAATTTAGAGAAGTGGTTACCGGAATCCCTTTCAAATAAGTTAGCCAATGAATCAAGTGGAAGCGTGTCTGTATATGAACGTATCCGTCGAGCAATGGAAGAGCTGGGCACAACTTACGTTAAATTAGGGCAGATGTTAAGTGATCGCCGTGATTTGCTACCAGTTGAAATGATTACTGAACTACAAAAATTGCAAGATAAAGTAGAAGTTCAGCCCATTGATATTGCAGAGAAATTTCAGCGTGAATTAGGCATAGATATTCATGAACATTTCGAAACGCTTGCTTCAGAGCCCATGGCATCAGCTTCTATCGGTCAAGTATTCAAAGGGCGGTTGAAAAACGGACAAGATGTTGCGGTAAAAATCAAGCGAGAAGGCATTGATGAAGTCATTAAGGCAGATTTACTTATCTTACAAGATCTCGTGAATTTTCTAGAACAACGCAACGACATTATTTCTAACCTTCAACCTAAAGCGTTATTAAATACCTTCAAAGAATCCATTACAACAGAACTCTCCCTTGAAAGTGAGCGTCGTAGCATTGAGCGTTTTGCTAATAATTTTAAGCAAGATTCACGTATTTTAGTCCCACAAACCTATTCGAATTTATCAAACAATAACATTCTTTGTATGGATTTTGTGTATGGCTCAAAAGTGACCAATAAAGCACAGATTGAACAACAAGGTTTACTGGCTAAAGATGTTGCTTTACTTGGATTAGATCTCTATATGAAACAAGTATTTGAGTTTGGCTTCTTTCATGCTGATCCCCACCCTGGCAACATTCTATTAACGCCTGACGGGCGGATTGCTTTTATTGACTTAGGGGCAATGGGCAAACTCAGTCCTAAAGAACGCGAATTACTTGGAAATTGTTTGTACTATGCCTCTCAAAAAAATGTGCGAAAAATCATCGAGACCATTAAGCAGCTTGCTGTCAGTTATAATGTGCCGAATGAAAAAGCGCTAGAAAATGATCTTTCTGAGATTTTCATGCTCCTCACTGAAAGCAATTTGGCAGGGTTAAATATCAGTGAATTGATGAATCGTTTTACCAAAATTATGAGCGAAAATAGCATTATTATGCCTGAGGGTGTTTATTTGCTAGCAAAAGGTTTTGCCCAGATTGAGGGGATCGGACGTTATCTCTATCCTGAATTAGATATTGCAGCCGTGCTTAAACCTTATGTTACACAAATGCTCAAGAAACGATTTTCACCTAAACGAGTGATTAGTGAAAGTTTCGAAAAAATTGCTGACAGCTACAACAACTGGCTTTCGCTTCCGGAAGAAGTCAAAATTTTCTTACAAAAAATCAGCAATAAGGAAATTCGTCTTGAACATGAAATTCACGGATTAGAGCGTTTTCGTAAGACTGTCGAACGAGTGGGCATTATGTTGATTATTGCCGCACTCATTATTGCTGCATCTATTTTATCGCTGAACGAAAATCTCCCTCAGCGTAATGGCCTCCCAATACCAAGCTTGATTTGCGGTGCGATTGCATTAGTACTGGCGGTCTTTTTATTGACTAAGCGAATAGATAAGAATTAGTGTAATGAGAACAATACAAGCGGTCGAATTTTTAAGATGATTTGCAAAAACACCTAAAAGTTTGACCGCTCTTTGTTATGAAAAAGGCCGTCTGAATTTTCAGACGGCCTTTGATTTCTTGCTTTATTCTCCAAATACTGCCCGATCGAAACGTTCAATATAGGCGACTAAATTTGCTTTGGTTCTTGCATATAGCGCAATTTCAGTGTCGATGGGGGTAAGAATCAGGTTTGCAACAACAGGCACGATGGACACATCAACGGAGGTTAATTCTTCGCCGAAAAAGTAGGATTTTGTGCCTAAGTAGTTGCTAATGGCGTCTAAATCTCCTTTTCCGAAGGCGTAAATATCGGATTGCGTGTGTCTTCCGATACCATGTCCGTACATTTCTTTTTTCGCGTTTTCCTGTAACACAGCAAAAATCGCTTCGGCTTGTTCGGTCGGCATGCCATCAAACATTGCCTTCATCATAAATGGTTTGCTGAGAGGATCGACAAAACGGTTATATACGACCATCCAATATAAATGTTCTTCTGTCATACGGCGAAAGGCTTCAGCAATCGCTTTTTGTTTAGGCGTTAAATGTTTATCTAAATCAATGCCGTAGGTTTCGGTTAGATAACGCTGAATGAGAGAGCTATCAGGGATCAACTTCTCGCCATCTTGCAATACCGGAACTTTGCCTTTAGGCATTTTGCTGAGATCGGCAACATATTCTTTTTCGAAATCTAAGCCGGATAAACGCAGCATCGCTTCAGTTTTCCAAGCGAAAGGTGATGAACTGCGAATTTTACCTTCACCGGGTAAAGTAAATAATTTAAGCATTTTGTTCTCCTTTCATTATTTGTTATTCAAATATGGTTCTACTATACTCCAAACAGCCGGGAAATTCACGACAAATACCGGATGAGGCGAATTTGGGCATGACTGCCAGCGCAATCAGTCAAGCCATTCGCAAGCTGGAAAATTATTACGATGTCAAATTGCTTAACCGCACCACACGCACCCGCACCCTTTACGCCACCACCGCGCATCGCACCCAATCAGCAAAAGTACGCATTGTATTGGATTGCTTAATGCGTTGTTTTGGTGAAGGGATAAATAAAAAGCCTTGAAATTTGACCGCACTTTGATGTCTAAAACGAAACTTTGTACTATTATTTCAATTCGCGATACATGTTAGGGAGTGATTTATGAAATCCAAACTATCCGCGCTCGTCGCTACAGCCCTTCTCGCTGCCTGTTCTACTGTTCCGCAACATAATGAGCAGGCGAAAGCCCTGTTGGACGAAGGTATCGCCTTGTATCAAAAACAGGATTACCAACATGCAATGCCCTACTTTGAGCAAGCTCAACAGGCGGGACATATGAAAGCACCGCGTTATCTGGGCTTGATGTATCTGAACGGCGAAGGTATCGCCAAGAATGCGAAAACCGCTTTTGCCTACTTCATGCAAGCGGCAGAAGAGGGCGACATCACCGGGCAATACTGGCTCGGCCATTGCTACGAAAACGGCATCGGCACATCAAAAGACATGACCAAAGCCGTTCATTGGTATCAAGAGTCTGCTAAACGTGGTGATCATATTTCTCAACCTGCCATTGATGCCTTAAACCGTTTAGGCATCAAAACACATTGACGATTTCCCGCAAAATTTAAGGAGTTTCCACGATGAAGAAAACCGTAACGATGATTGCCGCAAGCTTGTTGCTTGCCGCTTGCAACGCCACCTCAAATGCGACTGAAAAAGCAGTGACAACTCAAAACACGCAAAATTCCGCTTGGGACAAACAATACGGCGGCGCAGATAAATCCTACGATAGTCGCTTGCTTGCCTTGCGTGAACAAATTGCACCGCGTTTTGAAGTGTTAACGTTTAAAGATCCCAAAACAGGCAAAGAAATGCAGTACAACTTGTACACCCCGAAAAATCTTGAGCCGGGTCGCAAATATCCGTTAGTCATGTTTATCGCAGATGCCAGCACAGCAGGAAAAGGCGTAAAAGCCCCACTAATGCAAGGCTACGGCGGCATTATCTGGGCAACCGATGAAGCGCAGGCGAAACACCCAGCCTTTGTTCTTGTACCGTCTTACACCGAAACGGCAGTCAATGATAAATGGGAAACAACAGCAGAAGTCCCCATGACCTTACGCCTTGTCAAAAATCTGATCGTCGAAAAAGCGATTGATGCCAATCGTGTTTACACCACGGGGCAATCCATGGGCGGTATGATTTCATTCTACCTAAATAGTATCGAGCCTAACTTCTTTGCGGCGTCTATGTTTGTCGGCAGTCAATGGGATATCAATGTTTTAAAACCATTGGAGAAAGCGAAGTTTATTTATACCGTTTCGGCTGCCGATCCAAAAGCCTCTGCAGGCATGGCTCAAGTTGGAAAAATGCTGAAACAAGATAAAGTCAGCTACGCCGAAACTGAGTTCTCTGCCAAATTACCGCAGACTGAACAAGACGCAAAAGTCCAACAAATGCTTGCCCAAGGCAAACGTATTAACTTCATCCGTTTCGCACCAAATACCGTAATTCCGGGAAACTCAACCCACAAAGGTGCAGAGCATATGTACTCATTTGATTACGCCTATTTACTCGAACCCGCCCGTGATTGGTTGATGAATCAGAAGAAAGAAAAATAATCTTAAAAATACAAGCGGTCAGATTTTGAAGATGATTTACAAAAATACCTAAAAAACTGACCGCTCTTTTTCCTAAAAGGCCGTCTGAAATTTCAAACGGCTTTTACTTTTAACGCATCCGCAATCAACTTAAACACATTGGAATGCCCGCGGCGGCTGGGGTAATAGAGGTAAAGCGGTTCGTAAGTCATGGCATACTCAGGCAACAGTTCGACCAACTGCCCCGAATTGAGTGCATCCGCCACGCTCATATGAGCTACCCACGCGATGCCGAGGCCGTCTGAAACGGCTTGTAGGCGCAAATGATTGTTGATGGAAAACTGCGATTTGGGCGTGAACGTAATCAGCTCTTTTTTGTATTTGAATTCCCACTGTATCTCCGTGCCGTGTTCACCGGAGAGTTTTATGCCGATAAGGCGGTGTTGTTGCAGATCATCAATATTTTTCGGTGAACCGTGTTGTGCCAAATAATCGGGCGAGGCAACCAATACCATTTTGAGTGGTGCGGAAATTGGTACCGCAATCATCTCTTTCGTTACCTTGTTACCTAACCGAACGCCCATATCAAATCCTTCTTTCACAATATCTGCCCAACGATCGTCCACCACGATTTCCAAGCGGGTTTTCGGGTATTGGTTCAAAATCGGCTTTAATTTTGGATACAACACGGCTTCCGCTGCTATTACAGGGGCATTGATGCGAATCAATCCCGATGGCGTATTCAAAAAATCATTTAATGCATCGACTTCTTGGTTTATGGCTTGATAAAGTGGAGAAAGTTGGTCGAAAAGCTGCTGCCCCGCTTCGGTCAGCGACACATTGCGCGTAGTGCGGTTGAGCAGGCGCAGGTTCAGCCGCGTTTCCAGATTTTTTATGCTGTGGCTCAATGCCGAAGAAGAAATCCCCAAAAGCTGCCCTGCTTTCACAAAACTCTGCGTTTGCGCCAACGTCAAAAAATAATTCAGTTCGTTAAAGTTCTGCATTTTCTCTTTAAACTCTCTTTTATTAGTGAATTTAATTCATTACATCATAAAGCTAAACCCTATTTATCTCAATAAAAACAAATCATAAAATGACTGCACTTTCATGAGAGTAAACAGAAGACAATATCCGTAAACATCACATCCTTTTTTTATAAATTATTTATTCTAGGAGTAAAAATGAACATTTTATTATTAAACGGTGGTAAAGCTTTCGGCCATTCGCATGGTGAGTTAAACAACACGCTTCACAAAAAAGCAAAAGAAGTTTTGACCGCACTTGGACACAATGTAAAAGAAACTGTGATTGATGCTGGCTATGATATTGAGACAGAAATCGAAAAATTCTTGTGGATGGATGCCGTGATTTGGCAGATGCCTGTTTGGTGGATGCACGAGCCTTGGACAGTGAAGAAATACATAGACGAAGTATTTATCGCTGGACACGGCAAGCTTTACCACAGTGATGGCCGTCATCGTGTCAGCCCGACCGAAGGTTTCGGTACAGGTGGTTTGTTGCAAGGCAAAAAACACATGCTTTCGCTTACTTGGAATGCGCCGATTGAAGCGTTCACCCGTGAAGGCGACTTCTTTGAAGGCAAAGATGTGGATGCTGTGTACATGCCTTTCCATAAACTCAACGAGTTCATCGGTTTGACCCGTCTACCGACATTTACATGTAACGATGTAGTTAAAAATCCACAAGTAGAACAATACTTCGCAGACTACCAAGCACATTTGAAAAAAGTGTTCGGTTAATGATAAAACATCAACTTGAAGCGGTGAACTTTTGCCCACCATTTTGTCAGTCGATAATTGGTACGAAATACGGCAAATCCGTGGCGCAAGTGTAGCGAGAGTAGTAGAGAAAATCTAAACGGCTAAAACTGCTTTCTTGTTTTCATTTCGTTGAAAGTCCCTTTTCTAGACAACTTGAAACGCGCTTAATCGCTCAAAGGAGTACATGACATGCAACAACTACACACTCTGAAAGACATCGAACAGGCCATCGCCACACACCCTTTAGTATCACTGTACATCAAAGCCCCAATCTGCGGTGTTTGTACGGTCGTGGCCGCCCAGCTTGACTCAGTTTTGGCGGAGGAAGGAAATGTGTATGCCGTAAAAGCCGATATTGCTGAAATACCCGAAATGGCCGGACGTTTCCACGTGCTGACCGCACCTGCATGGCTGCTGTTTTATCAAGGCAAGGAAGTAGAACGGATGGCTCGCTTCATCCCTCAGGCACAAATGAAGCAGACATTGGCAAAATGGACAAAAGTAGCAGAAAGCGGACATCAGTAACCGGTCTATCAATGTTTCAGACGGCTGCGGTCTTGATAATGATGCAAGTGGTCAAGTTTTTAAGATGATTTGCAAAACACTTAAAAATTTGACCGCTCTTTATAGTAAAAATCCCCTACTGTCTGCTCTAGGGGATTTTTACGTTAAATGATGTAATGTTTATTTCAAACCTTTTTTAACCAAATCTTCATAACCGCCGTGGTTGGTTACATTGGTATAGCCTGCATTTTTCAGCTCAGTGAGCGCGGCTTCGGCACGACGACCGCTACGACAATAAAGGTTGATCGGTGCATCTTTATCTGAGCCAATCGCTTTAACACCTTCAACGATTTTATCGTGAGGAATATTCACCGCATCTTGTAAATGACCTGCGTTAAATTCCTCGGCAGAACGTACATCAATCCAAACGCCTTTTGCTTTTTCCGGTTGTACTGCACTTTGTTCTGTTTGTGGTGCAGTATTCGCAGAAGCAAAAAAAGGTACAGCAATCGCTGCCGCAAAAAGTACTGCTGTGAATAATTTTTTCATCATTCAATCTCCTATTAAATAGAAATAATATATTTACCTAAATAAATTTAGGACTTATGTAAAACTAACAGTCATCATACGCCTAAATATAAAGATAATAAACTGTAAATGAAGTAAATTTTAAGTAAAATTTTCGTTAAATTTAACCGCACTTTGTAATATTTACCTTATTTAACACATCAATCTCCCTAAACCTTATCATTCATTATTTCTGATTAGTAAAAGATGTTGTTAATAAAGTGGTATTTTTCACACAAAGAGTTAACCGTACAATCTGCTCCATCAAATATTGAGGAGAAAATAATGAAAAAAATGCCTGTATTGTTTGTTGGGCATGGTAGCCCGATGAATGTGTTGGATAAAGACAACCCATTCAATCAGAATTTCAGCCTAATTACACAAAAGTTTGCCAAACCAAAAGCCATTTTGATGATTTCAGCGCATTGGTACAGCAGCCGTTTGCAGGTTACGTCTGGCAAACACCCTGAGATGATTTACGATTTCTACGGCTTCCCTGAAGAGCTCAGCCAAGTACAATATCCTGCGCCTGGTTCGCCTGAGTTGGCGGAGCAAGTGCGGTCATTATTACAGCCGGAGAATGTCGAGCTGAACCCAACGCGTGGTTTTGATCATGGCTCATGGGCGGTGTTGAAATATCTGTATCCTGATGCTGATATTCCCGTGGTACAACTTAGTCTTAACCGTTTGCAGTCGGCAGAATGGCATTTCAATTTGGCGAAAAAATTATCTGCTTTGCGAGAACAAGGTGTGTTGGTTATTGGGAGCGGCAATATTGTGCATAATCTGAGGGCGATAAGTTGGGAACATATTGATCAAATCGGTGCAGGGTATGATTGGGCGTTTGCTTTCCGTGAAACAGTCAATCAGGCGATTGCGACACAAGATGATAAAACTTTGGTGCATTATGAACAGCTAGGCGAAAAAGCTGAGCTTTCTGTCCCAACACCGGATCATTACTTGCCATTGCTGTACATCATGGCATTACGTGAACCACAAGACGATATTACGTTTTTTAATGATAATTTGATTGCAGGATCGCTCAGTATGACGTCGGTTTTAGTGGAGTAAAAAGGAAAGAATCATGACCAAATAAACCATTCTTTATTTGTTTGATCAGCATTTCGGGTACTACCACGCCATTTCAGACGGCATTTTAAAATTATCGCAAACAGCCTATGTGAAACGCATTCCAACAGGCTAAATAACATTCCTCTGAAGGTGTCTTATTATTCAACAATTCAGTATTCAGTGGCGTTCTGTTTGTTGTGGAAGAAACCAAGAAAGGTTAAAAATAAATCAACTCAGAAAGTTTACTGTAATTTGAACGGAGGAACAAAGGCACTTTTTTGATTATGCTCAACTATCAAATTTATTTATTAACTTAAATAAGGTTCATCATATTCCTATAAATTTTCAAATAATATTGACATTCATTATAGATGTATAGAATGAAATTAAATGGAGAATGCATTACTATAAAATTATATAATCTTTTCACTTTCGCTTGAAATTCATATTTTATGGAGCAATACTAAATATTATTTATATAACCAAAAGGAACGAACAAAATGGCTAGAACAATACAATCTGCTTTAAAACAAATGATAGAAGAAAATGTGAATATGCCTTCAGACCGAGTCACAAAAGCAAGAGATAGTAGAGATTGGTTACTAGAACGTATAGAAAACTTTGAAAAAAACACTCAACATTTATATTTTTGTAAAAATTTTAACCTTCACTTTGGTTCTTTTTCTCGTAGAACTAAAGTTAGACCAATAGATGATATTGATATAATGATTGGTTTAAATGGGCATCTGTTGTATTGGTATGAAAATCTTTATGACTATAAAAATTGCTCAATTCATTTAAAGCAGGATGTTCAAGATAGTGGATTATGGAAAGATTGCTTAAATGAGGATAAATCACTAAATTCAACAAAGCTTCTTAATAAGTTTAAAAATGCCTTAATCGATATTAGGCATTATGAAAGTGCAAATATTCATAGAAGGCAGCAAGCCATCACTTTAAAATTATCTTCCTATGAATGGAATTTTGATCTTGTTCCCTGTTTTCATACAACTTCAGGTGTTTATCTAATTCCAAATGGAAAGGGAGGATGGATGAAAACAAACCCTGAAAAAGATCAAGAATTAGTTACATCTATCAATCAGAAGCATAATGGAAAATTTTTGGAACTTGTTCGCTTAGTTAAATACTGGAATAGTAAAGCATTTGATAGGAAAGCAAACATAGAATCATCCTATTTATTAGAAGTAATGTTAGCTAATTATTATAGCAGTATAGAAGACGTATATGATATTGAGTTTGAGTTTGAGCAATCTTTAAATTATTTAAGAACTAGTATATGGAATATTGTTAATGACCCAAAAAATATAGAAGGTAATTTAAATCATTTGAGCTATGAGGAGAAAATTAATTTAACATCAAGAATTAATAATGATCTAAAAAACATTGAGGATGCGAAAAAAGTTTCTACGGCACAATCATTTGAATACTGGAAAAAAGTTTTAGGTGATGAATTTCCTAGTTATGGAGATTAAAGGTGAAAAATATTTTAGTTGAACAAAACTTAGACAAAAACTTACTGTTATTGATAGTACAGCGTGAGCTATATTCAAAATCTAAACGATTCAAAATTTTAGCATTAATAATTCTATTCATATCAATAGTTATTTCAGTTTTTTCAATAATTCCTATTGAATTTTTAAGGGGTTATCCCGAGTACTATTTTGGATATATTTCAACATTCTTTTTAGTTATATCTTTAGGGATAGGGAAAGTATCAAAAAGCATCCAAGAGAAGGCCGCAGAAGTTCAACAACAATTTGATTGTGGTTTATTCAACTTGGATTACCAGCCTGTTGTAGATAATGAGGAAATACTTAAAATATCAGATGAAGCTATTAGCAAGGATAGAGGTATAAAAGAGCAAGTGAGAAATTGGTATACAGATGCTATAGCTAAATTTAATTTTCCTTATTCAGCTTTGGCTTGCCAACAACAAAATATAGGATGGAATATTAGTTTATCTAAAAGGTATTTAAAATTTTTATTATTTTTATTATTTTTAGTAATAATTATTATTGTTGGAACTGGTTTTATTTGGAATGAAATAAAACCGCTTTTCCATAGTGACTGTGTTAATTTCTATAATTTTCTTGTATTTTCTGTGGCTATTATAAAAACTCCAGTTAGTAGCATATGGAGTACAAGAAATGAAATTAAAGAGAAAGAAGAATTTATAAAGGAGAAACATGAAGTATTCTCTGATATTTATGCAAATAGTATAGAATGTATTCCATATATTTTAAAAGAAATTCAGTCTAATATATTTAGATTCAGAAAGAATCACAAACCAATACCTGATTTCTTTTATAAATTTTATAAATATCGAGAGGAAGCAAGATCTCGTCAGCGATTAGAATAAAAAAAGGCCATCTGAAATCTAACATTCAGATGGCCTTTTTAATTTATTCAATTATTTCTTCGCAGGTTCTACTTCACCTACAGCCTTCTGGGATTTTTCATCCATTTCTACTTTAATATTATGGTCTACCACCACATTCATATTAATAGTAATACCTTCCTTTGGGGTGTCCAATTGAATAGTCGGTGTGCAAGCTGTAAGTGTAAACATTGCCGCAAAAATAAAAAAGTGCGGTTGAAATTTAAGGTGTTTTATCATTTGTCTTGTCTAATTGCTTATAAAGTTTATATTGCAGATT
>JAGZBU010000004.1:0-76819 GCA_018369675.1 Parahaemophilus parainfluenzae
CCAACAACCTTGTTAGCTCAACAGCATTACGAGAATTTTAAAGATCGTTTTGCTAATCTTCCGGTTAATGTGGAAGTGCTTTCTCGCTTTAAAACAGCCAAAGAACAAAAACAAATCTTAGAAAATTTAGCCGAAGGAAAAGTCGATATTCTGATTGGAACCCATAAATTGATTCAATCCGATGTGAAGTTTTCTGATCTTGGCTTACTCATCATTGATGAAGAACATCGCTTTGGTGTGGGACAAAAAGAGAAAATTAAACAACTTCGAGCGAACATTGATATTTTAACACTTACCGCAACACCAATTCCTCGCACTTTGAATATGGCGATGAATGGTATTCGTGATCTTTCTATTATTGCGACACCACCGGCTCGCCGAGTGAGTATCAGAACA
This sequence comes from Parahaemophilus parainfluenzae, assembly GCA_018369675.1. Taxonomy (GTDB): domain Bacteria; phylum Pseudomonadota; class Gammaproteobacteria; order Enterobacterales; family Pasteurellaceae; genus Haemophilus_D; species Haemophilus_D parainfluenzae_AC. Next base: position 397 of record JAGZBU010000004.1, read on the forward strand.
TTTGTTCGCCAGAAAGATGATTTAATTATTCGTGAAGCCATCTTACGTGAGGTTTTACGTGGCGGACAAGTTTATTATTTGCATAATGATGTGGCGAGTATTGAAAATACGGCAGAAAAACTGACCGCACTTGTGCCTGAGGCTCGAGTCGTCATTGGTCACGGTCAGATGCGAGAACGTGAACTTGAACGCGTGATGAGTGATTTTTATCATCAACGTTATAACGTATTAGTTTGTTCCACTATTATTGAAACGGGGATTGACGTACCAACGGCAAATACGATCATTATTGAACGTGCAGATAATTTTGGTTTAGCTCAGCTTCACCAGTTGCGTGGGCGAGTGGGACGTTCTCACCACCAAGCTTATGCCTATTTGCTGACACCACCGCCTAAATTAATGACGAAAGATGCGAAACGTCGTTTAGAGGCATTAGAAAGTTTAGATAATTTAGGTGCAGGGTTCATTCTTGCGACGCACGATTTAGAAATTCGTGGTGCAGGTGAATTATTAGGGAATGAACAAAGTGGACAAATTGAGAGCATCGGTTTTTCACTTTATATGGAATTACTTGATGCGGCAGTGAAAGCCTTAAAAGAGGGAAGAGAACCTTCATTAGAAGAGATTACACATCAGCAAGCTGAAATTGAGTTACGTGTTCCAGCCTTATTACCAGATGATTATCTTGGTGATGTAAATATGCGTTTGTCGTTCTATAAACGCATTGCAGCAGCAGAAAGCAAACAAGAGTTAGATGAATTAAAAGTTGAATTAATCGACCGTTTTGGTTTATTACCTGAAGCAACGAAAAATCTTTTACAAATTGCTGAAATGCGTTTAATGGTGAAACCATTAAAAGTACTGAAGATTGATGCAGGGGCTCAAGGTGGCTTTATTGAATTTTCACCTTCCGCAAAAGTTGATCCTGAAAAATTCATCAAATTAATTCAACAAAATCCAATTGTTTATCGTTTTGATGGTCCATTAAAATTTAAGTTTGTGAAAGCGCTTCCAGAAAACAAAGAGCGGTTAGAATTTGTGATGGATTTAGTGAAGACACTCACTGAGTAGCAAGTAAATAAAAAGGCTGACAAAATGTCAGCCTTTCTTTTTCACGTTTTATTAGTGAAGCGCTTCAACAACGCTTAAGAACATTTTTAAGATACCGGCATTTAATAAGTCGATAAAGAATGCCCCTACCATTGGTACGATTAAGAACGCTTTGTGAGATGGTCCAAAACGACTGGTAATCGCTTGCATGTTAGCAACAGCTGTTGGTGTTGCACCGAGACCGAAACCACAGTGACCCGCACTTAATACAATCGCATCATAATCTTTACCCATCATACGGTATGTGACGTAAATAGCGAAGAAAGCCATGAAGACAACTTGAACCGCTAAGATCACTAATACATCGGTTGCAAGACCTGCTAACTCCCAAAGTTTGAGAGACATTAAAGCAATGGCTAAGAAGATAGATAAACCTACGCTACCTAATACGTCAATCGCTGAATCAGCCACTTGGAATTTGAATAAGTGGGTTAAGCTGTTACGAATGATTACACCTGTAAACAAACACCATACGAATGTTGGTAATTGAATGTGAGTACCTTTTGTTAAGCCATCTAAGTATTGACCGATGAGTAAACATAAAGAAAGCATTGCGATGGTTTCAATGATTGAGCGCGCATTGATTTTACGTTTGTAAGTTGGGTGCTCAAATGCTTCTTGTACGTCATCTACTTCATCATTCTCTGGGTTCTCACCTTGTTTTTGATGATTTAATAAATAACGAGATACTGGACCACCTAAGATACCACCAAAGACTAAACCGAATGTGGCACATGCCATGGCGATTTCTGTCGCAGCCGGTAGATTAAATTCTTTAGTGAATGTTTCTGCCCATGCCGCACCTGTACCATGACCACCGGTTAGGGTAACTGAACCAGCAAGTAAGCCGTAAGCAGGATCAATGCCTAATAATTGAGTACCTAAAATACCGATGACATTTTGGCAAACAATGAGTATTCCTGCCGCCAATAGGAAGATAACTAATGGTTTTCCGCCTTTAATTAAGCGAGCAAAGTTTGCACTTAAACCGATAGAGGAGAAGAATACCAACATCATAGATGTTTGTAAGCTTTTCTCAAAAGTGAATGAAGTGCCATTTACTTTGTATAAAATGGTTAATGCAATAGCCACAATAAAGCCGCCAACGACAGGCTCAGGGATATTAAATGTTTGTAAAACTCGAATGCGTTTTACTAGAAAAAAACCGAGTAATAATACAAAACTTGCTAAAGCAAGTGTTTGATAGGTATCAAAAACAATATTCACGAAATATCCTCCTATTTAGTTTGGTTTCGAGAATTCTTATGAGTTGTGTTCAGGTTCAACCACCACAATGTCAACATTACTATGTAATCCACGTGGTAATTGGGAGCCTTTTCTGCCGCGTTCCGCTCGGAATTTTTGCAGATCTTCCGGTTTTAATGTGATTTTTCGTTTACCGGAATGGAACTCAAGGCTGGCTTGCCCTGAAATTAAGAACAATTTCACCAATAATTCTGACCGCGCTTTTGCATTCGCTGCTGGAATACTGATGATTTTGTTGCCTTTCCCTTTTGATAATGCCGGTAAATCCCGTACCGGAAAAATCAGCATTCGACCCGCTGAAGTGAGGGACACAAGAAGTGAAGCCGACTCGGAAAGTGTCTCAGGTTTCAAGACTTTCGCATTTTCTGGCAAAGAAATCAAGGCTTTTCCAGCTTTATTACGTGCAATTAAATCTTCAAATTTGCAAATAAAACCATATCCTGCATCTGATGCCATCAATAATTCTTGTTTTTCAGGTTCCATAATAACCTGTTCAATGGTTGCACCGGCTGGTAATGTGAGTTTACCGGTGAGCGGTTCACCTTGTGAACGCGCAGAAGGCAAGCTTAATGGATCTAAAGCATAACTACGACCAGTACTATCAATAAAGATCACCGGTTGATTACTTTTACCGCAAGCGTGAGCGAGATATTTATCGCCTGCTTTATAGCTTAATCCTGCTGGATCAATATCATGGCCTTTCGCACAACGAACCCAGCCCATTTCAGATAAGATAACGGTAACAGGTTCTGCCGGAGTCATTTCACTTTCAGAAATGGCTTTTGCTTCTTCACGTTCAACTAATTGAGACATTCTAGGGCTGGCATATTTTTTTGCGTCTTCTTGAATTTCTTTTTTGATCAAGGTATTTAAGCGACGCTCAGATCCTAAAATTAACTCTAAATTTGACCGCTCTTCTTCAAGTTTATCTTTTTCAGCTTGTAATTGATGTTCTTCTAATTTGGCTAAATGGCGCAAACGTAAGTTTAAAATGGCTTCTGCCTGTTCATCACTTAAGTTAAAGCGAGCCATTAAAACTTGTTTAGGTTCATCTTCAGTACGAATAATTTCAATCACTTCATCAATATTGAGGAAGGCAATCATCAAACCATCTAAAATGTGTAAACGAGCGAGTACTTTATCTAAACGATGTTGTAAACGACGCGTTACTGTTGTACGACGGAATGTCAGCCATTCGGTAAGAACTTGAAGTAAGCCTTTCACGGCTGGTTTATGATCAAGTCCGATCATATTCATATTCACACGATAGCTTTTTTCAAGATCTGTCGTCACAAATAAATGCGCCATTAAGGCATCCGTGTCAACGCGATTTGAACGAGGCACAAGCACGATACGCACAGGGTTTTCATAATCTGCTTCATCACGAATATCTTCCACCATTGGCAATTTTTTCGTCGTCATTTGCTCAGCGATTTGTGCAATGATTTTAGAGGGTGAAGATTGATGAGGAAGTGCGCTGATGATGATTTCACCGTCTTCTTTATGCCATGTTGCTCGCATCTTGATGGAGCCACGACCAGTTTCGTACATTTTGCGAATATCATCTTTTGGCGAAATAATTTCTGCTTCAGTTGGAAAATCTGGGCCTTGAATGATATTGAGTACATCATCTAATCCTGCTTTTGGATTATCTAATAGCAGGACAGCGGCATCAGCCACTTCATTAATATTGTGTGGTGGAATATCGGTTGCCATCCCGACGGCAATTCCGGTGGTGCCGTTTAACAGAATATGAGGCAAACGTGCAGGCAAATATTGTGGTTCTTCTAAAGTGCCATCAAAGTTTGGTTGGAAATCAACGGTGCCTTGGCCTAATTCAGATAATAGAATTTCAGAAATTTTGGACAGGCGAGACTCCGTATAACGCATTGCGGCGAATGATTTAGGATCATCTGGTGCCCCCCAGTTTCCTTGCCCATCCACCAAAGGATAACGATAAGAAAAGGGTTGAGCCATTAATACCATGGCTTCATAACAAGCGGAGTCACCGTGTGGATGGAATTTACCTAACACATCACCGACGGTACGCGCAGATTTTTTAAATTTTGCTGCGGCATTTAACCCCAGTTCAGACATCGCATAGATAATACGGCGCTGAACGGGCTTTAAGCCATCACCAATAAAAGGCAATGCACGATCCATGATGACGTACATTGAATAATTAAGATAAGCCTTTTCTGTAAAGGTGCGAAGTGGCATCTGCTCGATGCCTTCGTAATTAATATTGCTCATATTCTTTTAATCTATTTTCTTGTTGCACCGGAACTCGCATCAGAATGTTCGTGATGAGAATGCCCCATATCCATTCCTTTATGACTGTCAATTTCGTAAGGAACAGGTTGTGGTTTTTGTGGATTGGTTTCTTTAAAGGCTTCGTCTTTTAGTTTTCCTGAATAAATATTCGGATTTTTTTCGCCTTCGACCACGATTTGTCCCATCGTGCCTTTATTTACAGCACGGAAAATCGAGTGATCCATAAAGACATAAGTGCCAGGTACATCAATTCGTGTTTCCACCATGGTGGCACTACCGGATGGAATCAGGGTAGTTTGAACATTATGATTAACAAGCGTACCGCCTTCCACATACACATTATCAAATACGGCACCAATTAAGTGGAAAGAAGAGCATAAATTGGGTCCTGCATTTCCTACAAATAGACGAATGCTTTCACCGGTTTTCGCTTTTAAGGCATTTCCATCCATAGTTGCACCGACTTTACCGTTGAAGAGGACGTATTCCGGACGTTCATCAATGGCTTTTTGCATACTGAATGGTTGCAAACCAGGATCGCCAAATTCACCTTTGGTATAGAATTCACTTTGCATGATGTAAAATTCGCGATCCACTTTTGGTAAGCCTTCTTTTGGCTCAACTAAAACTAAACCATACATCCCTTTGGCAAGATGAATATCCACAGGCTGGCTGCCACAGTGGTATAGATAAATCCCCGAACGTAACGCTCTAAATTGGAAGGTTGATGTACGCGTTGGTGGGGTTTCACTTGCGATAGCGCCCCCCATTGGCACAGCGGCAGCATGAAAATCGATGCTGTGCGGCATCATTGAACTCGCTGAGTTGGAAAGTTGCACTTCCACCATATCACCTTCGCGTACACGAATGAATGGCGCAGGCACGCTACCATTTAATGTCCAGAATTTAAATTGCACACCATCCATTAAATCCATAATTTGCTCAAGTGCGGTCAGTTTTACCACGACTTTTGCCGGATAGTTACGTTCAATCGGTTTTGGCACATTTGGCGCAAGCGTCAGTTCAGCTTCAATCTCTGGTAAATTCTCAACTGCAGTGGTTGCTGTATTTGAGGCTTTTTCTTCCGCTTGAGCAGAAGGAATGAGGCTTAAACCTGCACCTAATGTAATTGTTGCTAGGCCTAGTGCACTATTTTTAAAAAAATCTCGACGTTGTTCGTTCATGATTGACCTCAAATAATTAAACAGCTAAATCCACTTGGTCGCCATTGGTTTGTAACCAATTTTTGCGATCTTCCGCTCGTTTTTTGGCAAGTAACATATCCATTAATTCTAATGTTTCCGCGCCTTGATCTTCGCCTAGCTCATAGGTTAATTGAACTAAACGGCGTGTATTCGGATCCATGGTGGTTTCACGTAATTGTGAAGGATCCATTTCACCTAAACCTTTGAATCGTTGTACATTTAAAGTGCCTTTTTTACCTTTTAAGCGTTCTAAAATCGCTTCTTTTTCGTTTTCATCTAAGGCATAAAAGACTTCTTTACCTAAGTCGATACGATAGAGTGGTGGCATTGCCACATAAACGTGTCCATCTTGAACCAATTTAGGGAAGTGACGTAAAAAGAGTGCACAGAGTAGGGTGGCGATATGCAAACCATCAGAGTCCGCATCGGCTAAAATACAGACTTTCCCGTAACGAAGTTGAGATAAGTCTTCATTATCAGGATCGATACCAAGCGCCACAGCAATATCATGAATTTCGGTTGAGCCAAGCACTTGATCACTAGCAACTTCCCAAGTATTTAAGATTTTTCCGCGTAACGGTAGGATCGCTTGATATTCACGGTCTCGCGCCTGCTTGGCCGAGCCGCCCGCAGAGTCACCCTCTACTAAGAATAATTCGGTTTTTTCTAAATTTTGTGATGCACAATCGGCTAATTTACCCGGTAGAGCAGGACCACTCACTAATTTTTTACGCACGACTTTTTTGGCGGCATTCAGACGACGTTGTGCAGAACTGATCGCCATTTCAGATAAGCGATCCGCATCTTGTACGTTTTGATTTAACCATAAACTGAAGGCATCTTTTAAAACACCTGCAACAAAGACCGCACTTTGACGGGAAGATAAGCGTTCTTTCGTTTGGCCGGCAAATTGAGCATCCTGCATTTTCAGAGAAAGAATATAAGCACAGCGATCCCAAATGTCGTCTGCAGTTAATTTCACGCCACGTGGTAATTTATTGCGGAATTCACAATATTCAGTCATGGCATTGAGCAAACCTTGGCGAAGACCATTTACGTGTGTTCCGCCTTGTACCGTTGGAATCAAGTTTACATAGCTTTCTGCAATAAGCTCACCACCTTCTGGTAACCATAATAATGCCCAGCTTACCGCTTCAGTAGAACCTTTAAATTCACCCACAAAAGGTTTTTCAGGTAAGGTTTCAAAACCATTCACTGCTTCGGTTAAGTAATCGGATAAACCATCTTGATAGCACCACACATCTTCGGTGTTATTCACTTTATCGACAAATTTAATTTCTAAGCCTGAACAAAGCACGGCTTTAGCACGCAATAAGTGGCGTAAACGGCTGACAGAAAAATTCTTGCTATCAAAATATTTTGGATTTGGTTTGAAGTGAACGGTGGTACCGGTTGTACGTCTGCCACAAGTTCCGATGACTTCTAATTCTTCTACTTTTACGCCATTTTCAAAAGCAATTTTATATACTTCGCCGTTACGTTTAACTTGAATATCAACGCGTTCAGAAAGGGCATTGACGACAGAAATTCCCACCCCGTGTAAACCACCGGCAAATTCATAGTTTTTATTCGAGAATTTACCGCCAGCGTGAAGTTTAGTTAAGATCACTTCGACACCAGAAACTCCTTCAGTTGGGTGAATATCCACTGGCATTCCACGGCCATTATCAATAACTTCAAGCGATTGATCAGCATGTAAAATTACTTCAACTTTGGTGGCAAAACCCGCAAGGGCTTCATCCACACTGTTATCGATAACTTCTTGAGCAAGATGATTTGGACGAGTCGTGTCCGTGTACATGCCGGGGCGAATTTGCACCGGTTCGAGATCTTTCAGAACCGTAATTTCTTGAGCAGAATAATTTGTAGTCATTTTTAAAATTAGTTACTTATTTATAAAAAATTGGCGTGATTTTATCAAAAAATGACGCGTTTATAAAATCAAAGATGAGAAAAGATAAGGATACTATATCAAGTAAAAGTGCGGTCAAAATTTGACGTGAATTTTGACCGCACTTTGGATTCATTTGAACCTATTAAATCTGTTATGGGTTAAATTATCTCGATACTAAGCTTTTACTTTTGTGGCTAAATATTCCAGCAAGCCTTTATCTCTCAATTTGCAACTCGGGCATTCCCCGCAACCGCCTTCAACACCTTCGTAGCAAGTGTGAGTGTGCTGACGAATATAATCTAACGCACCTAATTCATCGGCTAATGCCCAAGTTTGTGCTTTGGTAAGATACATTAACGGTGTTTTTAAATTGAACGGATAATCCATGGCTAAATTAAGGGTGACATTCATGGATTTGATAAACACATCGCGACAATCCGGATAGCCGCTGAAATCCGTTTCACATACTCCTGTAATGATGTCATTAATACCTTGGCCTTTTGCATAAATCGCCGCATACAATAAGAAGAGTGCATTTCGACCGTCCACAAAGGTATTCGGTAATTCCCCATCTTTTTGCTCAATGTTAGCGTTTGCATCCATTAAAGCATTGTGCGTGATGGATTTAATAACGGACGTATCAATCAACGTTTGTTTTACGCCGACATCTTTGGCGATCCAACGGGCTTTTTCTAATTCAATGGCATGTCGTTGGCCGTATTGAAAGGTGACGGTTTCGACATTTTCCACGCCATATTCGGCAATGGCTTGAATTAAACAGGTTGTGGAATCTTGTCCACCTGAGAAGATCACAAGGGCTTTACGATTGTGATTAGGATTTGAAATATTCATAGAATACCTAGTTTTTTTATGTAGGAGGTTTGCGAACTACAAGTTAAAAATGAGGCGGTATTGTAGAAGTCAAAGATAAATTTTGCAAGAAAAGGACTAATTTAAGCAGGAAAATACGGAGAGAATTGTGATACAATTTTGGCAACTTAGTTTTAAAAAAGGTAAACACAATGAAAAAATTAATTCTTATTGTTATTGGTGCATTAGTAATTTCAGCTTGCGCAAATAAAGACGTTTATTTTAATGGTTCGGAAGGATCCCATTCGGGCATGAAATTTGATAAAGACACTCGTCATTGGGGCGTTAATCAATAATTGTTTTGATAAAAGAAAAGCCATACAGTTGTATGGCTTTTTTATTTAAATCACTTCTTCTTGGCAATGTGGGCAAGTCATTAAATGCTCTTCATTATTATGCACAATATAATGACCCATTTTTTTCGCTTTAGTATCAAGATATTTCGTATTGTAACGATTTTCACCCACATTTAATGGCACGCGTTCTACAATGTTAATTCCCGCTTTTTTCATCGTTTCTACTTTTTGCGGGTTGTTTGTCATCAAGCGAACTTGTTTTACACCTAATAATTCAAACATATCGGCACACACATTAAAGTTACGCTCGTCGGCTTTAAAACCTAATGCAAGGTTGGCTTCAATAGTATCCATGCCTTGATCTTGTAATGAATAAGCACGAATTTTATTAATTAGACCAATGCCACGGCCTTCTTCACGATGATAGATCAACACACCACGACCCGCTTCGCTAATTTGACGTAATGCGGCGGCAAGCTGGAAACCACAATCACATTTTAAACTGTGTAATGCATCACCCGTTAAGCATTCAGAATGAATGCGGGCAAGCACAGGCTCATCTTGGTTTGAAATATCACCCATTACTAAAGCGACATGTTCTTTTTTTGTATCGGGAAATTCAAATCCGACCATTTTAAATATACCATATTCGGTAGGCAAATTGGCTTGAGTAACCAGTTGGATTTTTGACATAACTTATCCTTTTTCAACTTTATTCTGCTAAAATATGCACTTTATTTTTATTATCAAGAGGCAACAATGTTTAAAAGGCTGTCATTATATACGTTATTCCTTTGTCTTGTACCATTTTTTGTTTGGGGTTTTGCTTATCATTGGCATGGAAACAACCAATTAATGGAATGGGATTATTGGCTTTATCTTTTAACCGAAACCGGTAGCGTGCCTTACGCTTTAATTACCTGTGGTGTGTTTGCTTTACTTTTCCGTTTTCTTTTTGAAAATCGTAAACAATGGATTATGGGCGTGATTGTAATGGGCTTGTCCGTATTATCCACACAAGTAATTAAAACAGGTTTAAAAACGGTTTTTGCCGAGCCGCGTCCTTTTACCGTCTATTTAGCGGAAAAAACAGAAAGTACGACGGATGCTTTTTATCATCAAGATCGTTCAGAACGTGCAAAATTAGTGGATAAATTTTATTCTACACAAGCGGATACACCAGCCTGGTTGAAAGCCCATTATGAAGATGAAACAGGTTATTCCTTCCCATCTGGTCATTCTATTTTTGCCGCCACTTGGCTTATGTTAGCCGTCGGATTTAGCCAATTATTAGGGAAGCATTCTTTTAAAGCAGAATTACTTATTGGCGCCATGACAATTTGGGGTGTATTAATGTTAATTAGTCGCGTACGTCTAGGAATGCATTATCCAATTGATTTATTTGTGGCGATAATTTCGGCATGGATTGTTCATTTGATTATTTTTGGTTTCTTACAGAAGAAGGGCTTATTTAACAATAAATAGCATCAAAGACCGGTTTTAGTGATAAAGCCGGTCTTTTTTATTGCTTGTAGAAAATATGATTTTTATCATGGATTTTCATTTTGATTTCAAGGAAAATACAGTTCAGACATTCCAACAATTTTGACCGCTCTTTGAGGAGACAATATGTATTACGGTATTGATATCGGTGGCACAAAGATTGAATTGGCTGCTTTTAATGAAAAATTAGAAAAACTTTATACCGAGCGCGTGCCAACGCCACAAACAGATTATCAAGATTGGTTACAAGCGATCAAAACGCTAGTAGAACGTGCTGATGCCCACTTTGGTGAAAAAGGCACAGTAGGTTTAGGTTTGCCTGGATTTGTTAATTTAACAACTGGGCTTGCTGAAGTGACGAATATTCGTGTTGCAGATAATAAGCCAATTTTAGCCGATCTTGAACGCGTTTTAGATCGTGAAGTGCGGGCAGAAAATGATGCAAATTGTTTTGCTCTCTCTGAAGCCTGTGATAAAGAAAATACCCAATATCCTTCTGTATTAGGGCTTATTTTGGGGACGGGCTTCGGCGGTGGTTTTGTAATTAATGGCAAAATTCACTCAGGACAAGTCGGGATGGCAGGGGAGTTAGGCCACCTTCAATTAAATTATCATGCCTTAAAGCTATTGGGCTGGGATAAAGCGCCAATTTACCAATGTGGTTGTGGCAATCAGGCCTGTTTAGATACGTATATTTCCGGTCGCGGCTTTGAAATGTTGTACCGTGATTTAAAAGGGGAAGAGTTATCAGCCAAAGAGATTATCGATCGCTTTTATGCGAAAGAGGAAAGTGCGGTTGATTTTGTTCGTATTTTTGTTGAATTAGCGGCTATTTCTATCGGCAACATTATCACGGCATTTGATCCGCATATGATAGTGCTCGGTGGTGGTTTATCGAATTTTGATTATCTTTATGAAGCGTTACCAAAAGCATTGCCTGCTCATTTAATGCGTAGTGCAAAAGTGCCACCAATCAAAAAAGCAAAACATGGTGATTCCGGTGGTGTTCGTGGAGCAGCCGCGTTATTTTTAAACTGTGAATAGATTTAATTTAAAAATATAGTGAAAATTTGAATAAATTTTATATTATAGGATAAGAATCCAGTTTTTCTTTAAGAAAACTGGATTTTTTCTTTTGTCTCTCTACAATCAGAATATTGATTTTTTAGTGAGGTTTTTATGCTGACAGAATTTGGGAACTGGATTGAACAGGGATTGACATGGGTTATCGAACATTTTGATGAACCATTATGGAATATCACCATTGTTATTTTATTAGGTGTAGGTCTATTTTTTACCATTACTACAGGGGTAGTGCAGTTACGTCTTTTCCCTACAAGTATACGTGAAATGTGGTTTGGACGTGCAGCAGAGGGAAATTCTTTAACGCCATTCCAAGCGTTTGCAACCGGGCTCGCCAGTCGAGTTGGCGTAGGTAATATCAGTGGTGTGGCAACAGCCATTGCACTTGGCGGCGAAGGGGCAATATTCTGGATGTGGGTAACGGCATTTATTGGGATGTCGAGTGCTTTTGCAGAATCGACTTTAGCACAGGTATTCAAAATTCAAGATAAAGATGGCTCTTTCCGTGGTGGCCCAGCCTACTATATTACACAAGGTTTAAAATCTCGTTGGTTAGCAGTAGCGTTTGCGGTATCACTTATTTTTACTTTTGGTTTTGCATTTAATTCAGTACAAGCAAACTCAATTGTGGAAGCAACTAAAAATGCTTGGAATTGGCAAGGTGAATATGTAGGTCTGGTTTTAGTGGTATTAACTGCTGCAATTATTTTCGGTGGCGTAAAACGTATTGCGACCATTTCTAGTAGCGTAGTACCGATGATGGCACTCTTTTATTTAATCATGGCGGTAATTATCTTAGGTATGCATATTGATATGATTCCGGCGGTAATAGCCAATATTTATAGAAGTGCTTTTACTTTCCAATCAGCCGCTGGTGGTATGTTTGGTGCTTTAGTCTCCAAAGCCATGATGATGGGGATTAAACGTGGATTATTCTCTAATGAAGCGGGGATGGGCTCTGCCCCAAATGCAGCGGCTGCCGCTCATGTAAAACATCCAGTTAGTCAAGGCTTAGTACAAATGCTTGGTGTGTTTGTAGATACCATGATCGTCTGTACTTGTACGGCGGTGATTATCCTGCTTTCTGATAACTATGGCAGTGAAACACTGAAAAGTATTTCCTTAACGCAAAACGCATTGCGTTATCATGTTGGGGAGTTTGGCGTACACTTCTTAGCTTTCATTTTATTGCTTTTCGCTTATTCCTCTATTATCGGTAACTATGCTTATGCAGAAAGTAACATTCGCTTTATTAAAAATAAAACTTGGTTTGTATGGGCATTCCGTTTATCGGTATTATTCTTCGTTTATTTCGGTTCGGTAAAATCAGGTAATGTTGTGTGGAATTTTGCGGATACTGTGATGGCTGTGATGGCAATTATTAACTTAGTCGCGATCGTTTTACTTTCTCCGATTGTGTGGAAGTTAATGAAAGACTATCAACGCCAATTAAAAGCAGGAAAAGAGCCTGAATTTAAAATTGACCTCTATCCTGAAATTAAAAAACGAGTATTAGATCATCGAATTTGGAAATAAATTTTGATGGAATATGAGAAAGGCGGGATATCCCGCCTTTGTTATTTTAAATGACGTTCAAATTGACCGCACTTTATCGTTCATTTCGATAAGTCAGGAAGTAATAAGAGAGGGCTGAAATGACCACGCAAGCTGTCATTGTATAGAGCATTGGTGCAGCGGTTTCCATTTTAAAGCTCGCTACCAAGGAACCCATCACCGCACCTACACCAAAACGTACACTTCCCATTAATGAATTTGCGGTCCCCGCCATCGTTGGGAATTTCTCTAGAATAGAGGCGGTGGCATTGGAGGATATTAATGGATTTTGACCTACAAAAAAGGCTACACCAATAGCCATTGGCCAAAAACCGAAATCAAAAAGTGCGGTTAAAAATAACCAAATTCCTGATATGAATTGTACCGCAATACCAATTCGTAACATGGTTTCCGCACCTAATTTCAGCACAAACTTCCCATTTAAATAGGATGCGGCTGTCATAATCGCGATATTCATCATAAAGAAATAGCCGAATTGATCGACTGGAATACCATAAATACCGATATAGACAATAGAACCAGCCGTGACGAAAGCAAATAAACCACCAAAACCAAAAGAAGCCGCTGCCATATAACCTAACACTTCTTTTTGTTTTGAAAGCATCATGAAGTTACGGGCAATAATATTAAGACGCAGTGGAATTCGATTTTCATGTTTATGGGTTTCGGGAATAATAAAAAAGACAAGCACGGCGGCAAGGAATCCCATCGCGCCAATCACATAAAAAATCATGTGCCAATGGAAAAATTTCACAATATATCCACCAATCACGGGGGCAACAAGCGGTGCAATCATAAAGACAAGTGTGATAGTGGACATGACTCGAGAGAGTTGATCCTTGCTAAATAAATCCCGTAATAACGCCCCAGAAAGCACAACGGGTGCTGCACCAAAGAAACCTTGAATGAAACGCAGTGCAGTGAAACTACCAATAGAATGGATACCGGTTAAAATAATAGCGGTGATAGCACCAATAATGACACCTAATAGAATAATTGGTTTACGACCAAAACTATCACCAAATGGCCCCCAGAATAATTGCCCTGCCGCCATACCATAAGCGAAGAATGTCAAGGTGTGCTGCACTTGCTCAGAGTTGATATTGAGGTCTTCAGCAATATTTAAAAAGGACGGAATATACATATCCACGCCCAAAGGCGGTAGCATCGAGAGGATGCCTAGTGTGGCGATAAAAATAAAGGTAGGTTTAATATTTTGGCTCATATTATTTCACTAAATTGTCAATTTCTTCCTGTGTGAGTGGACGAAATTCGCCTTCTTCTAAGCTTTCATCTAATTCAACGTTACCTATTCTCCAACGGTGTAGCGCAACGACTTTATTACCAAGTGCAGCAAACATTCGTTTCACCTGATGATAGCGCCCTTCAGAGATAGTCAAATTAACGTTGTAATCATCTAATACTTCTAATTTCGCTGGCTTAGTGGGTTCTTTTTCACCACGTAACAAAATGCCTTCTTCACAGGCTGAAGCATAATGGTTTTCAACTGGATCGGCTAAGGTCACTAAATAGGTTTTTTCGCATTGATGTTTAGGTGAAGTAATACGATGTGACCATTGACCATCATCTGTTAATAGCACGAGTCCTGTGGTATCCACATCTAATCGGCCAGCGCTGTGTAACTTGCCAGAAAGAGGCGGTTCAAAGAATTGATAAATGGTTGGGTAGTCACCATCATCGTGAGAGCAAACGTAGCCTTGTGGCTTATGCAACATAAAATATTGGCCTTCTTCTACCCAAGGCAATAAATCATCTTCAAAATAAATTTCATCTTCTAGGCTTACTTTGATCGCACCATTTTTCACAATTTCACCATTAATTTTGACCGCACTTTGGCGAATGGCCTTGGTGGCTTGTGAACGGGTTAAACCCGTATTCTCGGCAATAAATTTATCTAGTCGCATCGTAAACTCTTATTTTTGATTGAACCAGCTGACGTAATCAAACTGATCATAATATTTTTCGCCATTCCAGCCGGAAAAAGTAAATAAATCGCCCACTTCGCCTTCGTTTTCAAAGCCTTTAATGTAGAACGCAGATTTTAATTCAGGATATGGCTTGTGGGTAAAGACGACTTTGTTTGGATAAGGCAAGTTATCGAAGGCTTGCAAGTCTTCATATTTTGCACCTTTTCCACCATCTTTATCTGTCATCATAATAAACAAATTATCGAGATCTAAACGCTGTGAGCGTGCTTCCCACTTTTCCCGAGCCTCTTGTTCGGAGTGGTAGTGCATAAAGTGCACTTTAAGATCACCTAATAGACCAACTGGGTACGGTTTTTCTGTTTGTATAAATTGAAGCGGTTGTGCTTGATAGAGTGTGATGTTCTGTAGATAGCGAACAAAATCGCTAGGGTCTAAATAAAGGTTAACAAACGGAGAATTAAAAGGCTGATTGAGGTCGTGCAAAATAAATGCACCGACACAGTTAGCAGAAATCACTGACATGCCTTGGTTGGTTAACCGTTTTTGAAAGGTTTTGTTAATCGCTTTCCGTTGTAATTTATTGATGGCACTTCTAAATTTAGAAAACAAACTCATTATTTATATCCTGCATGTTTTTTTGCGACATAGTAACGTTTTTGGCTCAAAATGTGAAGAAAAGACAAAAAGCGCGGTCGATTTCACTCATATTTTGTAATCATTTTGTAAAATTTTTGCGGTATATCACAAATTTCTCTAAAAAAGAGAGTATAATGGCGCAAATTTTATTTAGCCTAAGTGAAAATGGAGTATTTTTATATGAGCGAACAATTACGCCAAGCTGCATTAGATTTTCATGAGTTTCCAATTCCAGGAAAAATTGCGGTCACCCCAACCAAATCATTAGAAACCCAACATGATTTAGCCCTTGCGTATTCTCCAGGTGTTGCTGAGCCTTGCTTAGAGATTGAAAAAGATCCTTCAGCGGCAAGTCGTTATACTGCGCGTGCTAATTTAGTGGCCGTGATTTCAAATGGTACTGCTGTATTAGGGTTAGGAAATATCGGTGCGCTTGCATCAAAACCTGTTATGGAAGGGAAAGGGGTATTGTTCAAAAAATTTGCCGGCATCAATGTATTTGATATTGAAATCAATGAACATGATCCAGATAAATTAATCGATATTATTGCTTCATTAGAACCTACTTTTGGTGGAATTAACCTTGAAGATATCAAAGCACCGGAATGTTTCCACATTGAAAAAGCGCTGCGTGAATGTATGGGAATTCCGGTATTCCATGATGACCAACACGGTACAGCTATCATCGTCGGTGCGGCAGCATTAAACGGATTAGAAATTATTGGAAAAAACATTGCAGATGTTCGCTTAGTGGTAAATGGCGCAGGTGCTTCAGCCATTGCGTGTACTAACTTGCTTCGAGCATTAGGTTTCAAAAAAGAAAATATCACCATGTGTGACTCTAAAGGTGTAATTTTCAAAGGCCGTGGCGATAACATGGATGAAACCAAGCAATTTTACGCAATTGAAGATAATGGTTGGCGCACATTAGCCGATGCCGTTAAGGGTGCGGATGTATTCTTAGGCTGTTCTAAAGCTGGTGCATTAAAACCTGAAATGGTGAAAACCATGGCAGAAAATCCATTAATCTTAGCATTGGCTAACCCAGTACCTGAAATTACCCCAGATGAAGCGAAAGCAGTACGTCCGGATGCGATTGTTTGTACTGGTCGTTCAGACTTTCCAAACCAAGTTAATAATGTACTTTGTTTCCCATTCTTATTCCGTGGCGCTTTAGATGTAGGTGCAACAGCGATTAATGAGGAAATGAAATTGGCGGCTTCTCATGCAATTGCAAGTCTTGCGAAAGAACCAGTTCCGTTAGAAATTATTGCTAATTATGGTGCGTTATCTTTTGGACCTGATTATGTGATTCCAACACCATTTGATCCACGCTTATTGTTTACTGTATCTTCTGCGGTAGCGAAAAAAGCGATGGAAACAGGTGTAGCAACTCATCCAATTACAGATTGGGCAGCTTATGAAAAACAATTAAAAGCATTAGTTGCAGCTTAATCTTTCTCTTCCAAAGTGCGGTCAAAAATGATGATATTTTTAACCGCACTTTGTGTTTTTTTATCTGTCTATGGAAGGAATGGCACATTCACGTGCTTTAAATTAATCAAAGGGTAGCGATACCTTCAGGACTTATGAGTGTCAAAATGAAACAAACACGTTCTCCTTTATATCCGATTTTTCTCTTCGTCATCATTAATCTGATCATTTTCACCTTGTCTCGTCTTGGGCTTGCGATTTGGCAGGCAGACCGTGTCTCTGCGGTAGAGGGCTGGGGGCAATTATTCTTACAAGGCTTGCGTATGGATATCGTGGCTTTGTGTTATTTATTTGGTGTGCCAGCATTATTTACGGTGTTATTTCATAATAGCCGTATTTGGAAAATGATTTTACGTATCTGGCTCACTCTAGGTAGTGTGTTTATTCTATTTATGGAATTGGCTACACCTGCATTTATCGAAACTTATGATTTCCGTCCAAACCGTCTGTTTATCGAATATCTAATTTATCCGAAAGAAGTCTTTTCAATGTTGATGGAAGGTCATTTAACCGCGGTCATTTTTAGCCTCATTTTTACCATTGTAGCTTTCATCTGTTATTGGAAACTATCTGGTTATGCGGTAAAAAACTTACGCCCAATGAGTTGGAAATTACGTCCTGTTGTAGCGTTGCTTGTGATTGCAGTTGCTTTTTTAGGTGCTCGTTCTAGTTTCCAACACCGTGGTGTGAATCCTGCGATGGTAGCTTTCTCTTCCGATGGTTTAGTCAATTCGCTTGTGTTGAATTCGGGCTATTCCGTTCTTTATGCCGCCCAACAATTTAAAGATGAAGGAGCTTCTTCTGAAGCTTATGGCAAAATGGATACCGATGAAATGTTGCGTATTGTTAAAGCAAGCCGTGGCCGTCCTGAAAGTGATTATATTTCAGAGAAGATTCCAACCTTAACGAAAAACCAAGCCACTTACCAAGGTAAACCGAAAAATATCGTCATTATTTTGGAAGAAAGTTTTGGCGCGCAATTTGTCGGTACATTAGGCGGAAAACCGCTTTCACCGGAATTTGATAAATTAGCCAAAGAAGGCTGGTTATTTGAAAATCTCTATGCGACAGGTACGCGTTCTGTACGTGGTATTGAAGCCACGACAGCAGGTTTCACACCCACTCCAGCACGAGCGGTAGTGAAATTAAATAACAGTCAAAGTGGTTTCTTTACCATTGCAGATTTACTTGCTAAACAAGGTTATAACACATCTTTTATTTATGGTGGTGAAAAGCACTTTGATAACATGGCAAGCTTCTTCTATGGTAACGGCTTCCAAAATATTATCGATCAAAAGGATTATCAAAATCCAAAATTTACTGCGACTTGGGGCGTGAGTGATGAGGATTTATTTGATAAAGCGAACGAAACTTTTACCCAATTACAGAATGAAGGAAAACCATTCTTTAGCTTAGTGTTCAGTTCAAGCAATCACGATCCTTTTGAATTTCCGGATGGCAAAATTGAGCTTTACGAACAACCAAAAGCAACCCGTAATAACAGTGCAAAATATGCGGATTATGCCATTGGTTATTTCTTCAAATTAGCGAAACAATCTAATTATTGGAAAGATACCGTGTTCTTGGTGATTGCAGACCATGATTCCCGTGCAGCAGGTGCAAGCTTAGTACCAATTAAGCATTTCCATATTCCAGCGTTAATTTTAGGGGATCATGTAGAGCCACGCCGAGACAGTCGTTTAGTGAGTCAAATTGATATGCCGACAACCTTGCTTTCTATTGCGGGTGTAAGTGGTAATTATCCGATGATTGGCTTTGATTTAACGCAAGAGGTTAATCCAGATCGTGCGTTTATGCAGTTTGATCAAACCCAAGCTTTAATGAAAGGCAATCATGATGTCGTTATCCAAACACCAAATAGCAAAGCAAAAGGCTATGTTTACGATAAAGAAAAAGACACATTAACTGAAAAAGAAGTGCCGGAAGAAATGAAAAAAGAAGCCTTGGCACATGCTTTACTTGGCAGCTATTTGTATAAAAACCGTTTATATAAAGGCAGTGAAGAGAAATAAAGAGCGGTCAGTTTTAGGCTAATTTAAAGGGCGAATGATTTCGCCCTTTTTCTTTATATGATTTTTGCTTAGTGATTTTCAGCAATCACACGTGGGAATAAAATATTATTTTCACGGTGAATATGCATCATTAAATCATCAGCAAACTCTTGGATGCCACTATAAAGCGCACGCCATGTATTGCAAGCATCTGCTGGAGGTGTCATATTGTTTGTTAATGATTTCAATACTTCCAAATGTTCACCATGTTCGGAGTGTTCCATTTCCATCATACGAATTGGCATCTGCGCCATCATATAGTTACCGGCTTTGATCATTGGGAAAAGCACATGCTCTTCTTTCATCATATGGTTGCTCAAATCTTCATAGATATTTCGTAATTCAGCTGCCACACCGATTGGACAGTCTTCACGATCACCATGAACACTTTCTACACGATCCGCTAAGACGATTAATTCTTGAAGCTGTTCACGGTGACGTTGATGGTAGCGAACTAAAATATGATCGATAATTTCAGGATAAGTTGCATTAACCCAATATTCTTCAGGGTTTTCTGCTTTGCTGTTTTGAAGCTCGGTTAAACGGTTTTCAATTTCTGCTAAATTTAATCCTTTTTCTGCCGCTGCGTTTGCAAGTGTATCGGAACCACCACAGCAGAAATCCAAATCGTATTTACGAAGTAGAGAAGTTGAGCCGGGTACGCTGACAGCGATTTCACTTAATTTTTTATCTCCAAAAGACATAATGAATCTCCTTATTGATGAGGTAGAGTTAAAAGTTGAGTGAAATACTAAGATAATGAAAGAAAAATGCAACGGATTTTTTAGCAAAGTATGATTTAAATCAAAGCTAAAAGTTAAAGTTACCATGTTGTAGGTAGGTATTGATGCCGTATTAAAGTGAAAGTTGCATTGCTTTGATGAGGTGTTATTATTCGAGCATAGAGAGGGGACAATAATGAAGCGAATCTATCGATTTTTGACTATTGGCTTAGTGTTAGTAGTTTTAGGTGCTGGATATTTTTTTACGAATTTAACGATTTTTGACCGTACATTTATTCAACTAAAAACGTCACAAAAAGTGAGTTACATTCCTTTTAAAAACAAGTTAAATATGCAATGTGACAAGGCTGATCATTCGGTACCTAAATTAGCCAGTTCTCGTTTTAATTTGATAAGTTGGAATGTACATAAAGGGCAAGATAAAGGTTGGCAAGAAGATTTAGCGCGACTTTCTAAACAAGCGAATTTTGTGTTATTACAAGAGGCGACGCAGCATCAAAATTTAAGTACATTTTCGACCGCACTTTTTGTGTCCTCTTTTTCTTTTAAAGATCTCTTATCAGGTGTAAAAACATTCACCAACACGCAACCAGAATGGTATTGCGGTGGTGGCGTAGCTGAACCATTAATACAAATACCTAAAGTGGCAAGTGTGATGAATTTTCCATTAGAAAAAGGCGATAGTTTGCTACTGATTAATGTGCATTTAATTAATTTTGAATGGGGTATTTCCACTTATCAAACCCAGTTAGAGCAGCTCTTTTTCTTTGTTGAAAATCATCAAGGCCCTATCATCATGTCTGGTGATTTTAATGCGTGGAATGAAACTCGTCTTAATTTAGTGAATAATCTGATGCAAAAATATGGCTTAGATTCTGTGGTGCTCACTCAAGATGAGCGGGTTAGATTTTTAGGGTATCCACTGGATTATATTTTTACGCGAGGCGTAAAAGTGGTAAGCGCGACATCAGAAGTGATTACTTCGTCAGATCATAATCCATTACTGATGGAATTCGAATTAGAATAAAGTGCGGTCAGATTTTTGGAAAAATTTAGGGCTAACGTAATGTTAGCCCTATGTATTAATTATTTAGTTTGGTTAATTAAGAATTGAGTTAATAAAGATACTGGACGACCTGTTGCACCTTTATTGGCGCCTTGAAGCCAAGCTGTCCCCGCAATATCTAAATGCGCCCAAGTATATTTTTTCGTAAAGTTAGAGAGGAATGCGCCAGCAGTAATTGCTCCGCCCCAGCGACCCCCAATATTGGCTAAATCAGCAAATGGGGATTTTAATTGCTCTTGATATTCTTCACTTAACGGTAAACGCCAAGCTTTATCGGTAGTTTGCTGTGCCGCTTTTAATAACTGTTCTGCTAAGGCGTCATCAGTTGAAACTAAGCCGCTGTTATGTTGGCCTAACGCCACCACGCAAGCACCTGTTAGGGTTGCAACATCAATCACATATTGCGGTTCAAAACGTTCTACATAGGTAAGCGCATCACAAAGTACTAAACGTCCTTCCGCATCTGTATTTAATACTTCTACGGTTAAACCATTCATCGTGGTGAGAATATCACCTGGACGATAAGCATTGCCATCAGGTAAGTTTTCACAACCTGCTAATACGCCGATAACATTGAGTGGCAGATTTAATTCAGTAATGGCTTTCATCGTACCGAATACCGAAGCCGCACCGCACATATCGTATTTCATTTCATCCATATCTGCGGCAGGTTTTAAAGAAATCCCACCCGCATCAAAAGTTAAACCTTTACCCACTAACACGATTGGTTTTGCGTTTTTATCAGGCGCATTATTAAAATGTAAAATAGACATATAAGCTGGATTTTGTGAACCGCGAGATACGGCTAAATACGCATTCATGCCAAGTTTTGTCATGTCTTCTTCATCAATCACATCGAGGGAAAGTGCGGTTGATGTTTCAGCTAATTTTTTAGCTTGTTCTGCTAAATAAGCCGGGGTACAAATATTGGGCGGCATATTTGCGATATTACGCGCAGCTTTTACACCATTTGCAATGGCTTGCGCTTCTGCAATAGCTTGCTGAGCTTGTGAATCATCGGTATTAAAAACGATTTCTTGAAGTGCGATAGCATCCGCTTTTTTGCTCTTAAATTCATCGAATTGATAAAGGCTATGTTCGATGGTTTCAACGGTAAAACGCACATTCCAGAAGAGATCGCGATCTTTAATTTCCACATCCATTAAATTATTTACTGCTTGTTGAATAGTTAATTCTTTTAATGTTTGGGTAACACGTTGGATGATTTGTTTAAATTGGCGTTCCGTCGTTTCATCTTTTTTACCACAACCTACAACTAACACACGTTTAGCAGCTAGATTCGGTAACGAATGAAGCAGAGTCGCTTGGCTAATTTTGCCTGAAAGATCCTGGCTTTGGGCTAACTGACTGAGGTAGCCTTTTGTGATTTGATCGATTTCATTGAAACTTTTTGTAAATTCGTTGTTCTCATAAATGCCGATAATAAGGCAATCGGTTGATTGAGAAAGTGCGGTTGAGTTTGCTTGATATTTCATGTTATTTCCTTATGTTGCTAATTTGCTATTTAAATCAGTGAAAATAAGGTATCATACGCCATCTAAATTAGCCAGTTTCCCGTGTTTTTTAGTTAGAAAAAAGAATGATATTAACCCGATATTTAACAAAAGAAGTCTTTAAAAGCCAGATTGCGATTTTGTTTATTTTGCTTTTAATTTTCTTCAGTCAACAACTTGTTCGCGTACTTGGTTCAGCGGCAAATGGTAAAGTGCCAGCCGATCTTGTCTTCTCTTTACTCGGATTAGGGATGCCAACCATGGCGCAATTAATGTTGCCATTATGTTTGTTTATCGCGATTTTGCTAACTTTTGGTCGACTCTACGCAGAAAGTGAGATCACCGTTATGCGAGCCTGCGGTGTGGGACAACGTATCCTTGTTCGCGTGGCGTTAATTCTTTCTTTACTCACAGCTGGCTTGGCAGCGTACAACGCTTTGTGGCTTTCCCCATGGGCGATTCAAAAACAAGCAGCCATTGTTGAAGATGCTAAAGCAAATCCCACCATGGGTGCGTTGACTTCAGGTCAGTTCATGTCCACAAGTAACAATAATTTCGTTTTATTTATTGATAAGATTAATGGTAATCAAATCAGTGATGTTTATCTTTTCCAAATGAAAGCCAAAGGCCAAACGAAGCCATCAGTGGTTACCGCTGAAAAAGGTGAGTTAAAAGCGTTACCAAATGGCGATCAAGTGCTAAATTTACAAAATACCTTGCGTGTAGAAGGCACATCCGTGCTTCCTGATTTCCGTATTAC
Organism: Parahaemophilus parainfluenzae; assembly: GCA_018369675.1. Taxonomy (GTDB): domain Bacteria; phylum Pseudomonadota; class Gammaproteobacteria; order Enterobacterales; family Pasteurellaceae; genus Haemophilus_D; species Haemophilus_D parainfluenzae_AC. Next base: position 23,728 of record JAGZBU010000004.1, read on the forward strand.
ACATTTTGATGATTACCAAGCGTATTTAGGCCATCAAGAGACAAATACAGAAAGTGATGAAGCGGCTGAATTATCTTTTGAACAATTATTAAAAGATAAAAGTCCTGCAGCCAAAGCTGAATTGCATTGGCGAATAACCTTAATTTTAGCCGTGCCTTTAATGGCGCTTATTGCTGTACCAATGAGTAAAGTAAATCCTCGCCAAGGGCGTTTTGCGAAAATCTTACCGGCATTATTGCTTTATTTAATTTACTTCTTATTACAAAGCTCATTTAAATCTGCGGGTGGCGCAGGTAAGCTTGATGCAGGTTTGTTAATGCCATTGGTAAATATCGCCTTTTTAATTTTAGGAATAGTGCTGAATAGTTGGGATAGCACTGCTATGCATAAATTCCGTCGTGTATTCAGAAAAGGATAATAACAATGTTGATGAATACTCTTGATCGTTATATCGGTAAAAGCATCTTAGGGGCAATTTTTGCCACACTATTTACGCTCGTTGGTCTTTCGGCCATCATTAAATTCGTAGAGCAATTCCGTAGCGTCGGGAAAGGAACTTATGATATTTGGCAAGCGGTGGCTTATACAGGTTTAACGATGCCAAAAGATGTAGAAACCTTTTTCCCAATGGCGGCCTTGTTAGGTGCCTTAATTGCGTTAGGTAATTTAGCCAGCCGCAGTGAATTAGTGGTGATGCAATCCGCAGGTTTTTCTCGTTTTAAAATTGGATTAGCCGTCATGAAAACGGCACTTCCACTGGTGCTTTTTACCATGGTTATTGGTGAGTGGGGGATTCCACAAACTGAACAGTTTGCCCGTGATATGCGTACTCGTGCACTTTCTGGTGGCTCAATGCTTTCGGTGAAAAATGGTGTATGGGCTAAAGACGGTAATAATTTCGTGTATGTTCGTCGTATTACCGATGATGCGAAATTAGAAGATATTTATATTTATACTTTTGATGACCAGCGTAATCTCACTCATTTAAAGCATGCGAATCAAGCACAATATTCTGCAGAAAATAATCAATGGCAATTACGTCAAGTCAATAATTCAGCGGTATCAAAAGAGCAAATTACCACGACAAACCGTTTAACAGAAGATTGGGCGACGAGCTTAACGCCAGATAAATTAGGTGCAGTTTCATTACGTCCAACATCATTATCTATTTCAGGTTTATATGAATATATTGCGTTCTTAAAACAAACAGGACAGGATTCTCGCCGTTTTGAATTAACCTATTGGCGTAAGATTTTACAGCCCGTTTCTGTAGGTGTGATGATGATGCTTGCGTTATCTTTTATCTTCGGTTCATTACGTAGTGTCACCGCAGGGGCGAGAATCGTCACGGGGATTTGCTTTGGATTCTTGTTCTATGTCGTCAATGAAATTTTTGGACAAATGAGCGTGGTATTTAATGCACCAGCCTTTTTAGGTGCACTGATGCCAAGCCTCTTGTTTATGGCGATTATTTGGTGGCTACTGGCAAGAAAACGGGATTAATTAACAAACATTAATGAAAAAGGCGAACTGACAAGGTTCGACTTTTTGTTCGCTAAAAAAGTGCGGTCAAAATTGACCGCACTTTAGGAATTTAATCTTCTTTAAATTCTCTCATCATTTCTTCTGCTTTTTTCACCATTTCTGCAGAACCGACGAAAAGTGGTACACGTTGGTGAAGCTCAGTTGGTTGAATATCTAAAATTCGATTGTAACCATCAGAGGCAATACCGCCAGCTTGTTCCGCTAAGAATGCAATTGGATTGCCTTCATAAAGCAAACGAAGCTTACCATTTGGATAGTTAGTTGCACTTGGATAAATGTAGATACCACCTTTTAATAAGTTACGGTGGAAGTCTGCCACTAATGAACCGATATAACGTGACGCATAAGGACGATTAGTTGCTTTATCTTCCTCTTGGCAGTATTTAATGTATTTTTTTACCCCTTGTGGGAATTTGAGATATTGTCCTTCGTTGATGGAGTAGATTTTACCGTCTTTTGGCATTTGCATATTTTCATGAGAAAGACAGAATGTACCGATAGATGGATCGTAAGTGAAGCCATTCACCCCATGACCAGTGGTATAGACTAACATGGTTGAAGAACCATATACGATATAACCCGCCGCCACTTGTTTATTACCCGGTTGCATAAAGTCTTCTAAAGTAACAGGTGAGCCAATTGGTGAAACACGACGGTAAATAGAGAAGATTGTCCCAACCGAAACGTTCACATCAATATTGGATGAACCATCAAGTGGGTCAGTCAAAATAATATATTTCGCATTACGAGCACGTTCAGTATCAAAAGCGATAAAGCTTTCTTCTTCCTCTGAAGCAAAACCCGCTACCTCTTCACGCGACATAAGGGCCGCATTCATGGTGTTATGGGCGAATAAGTCCAATTTCATTTGGCTTTCACCTTGCACGTTTTCGACACCAGACTGGCCAAGGATATTGGTTAAACCCGCTTTGTTGATATCACGATGAATGATTTTTGCTAATAAACGAATAGAAGACAAAATACCACTAAGTTCCCCTTTTGCATTTGGGTACTCTGCTTGGCGTTCAACAATAAATTCACTCAATGTTTTCATTTTTATTCCTTTTTTATCATTGTTAAGTAACAGACACCTCAATTATACGCTATTTCATAATTTTGATTGAGATCAAAATATGAATAATGAGATCTGCATCACACTTTATTTTCAACACAAGACCTTGACAAAACCTATAAATATCCTTTAAAAGAGAGGTGTAACAAAAAAATAACAAACAACGCAACATCACAATAAAGGGTATCCTATGAATATAACCCCGATCAGCGAGTCGGCGGTGGTCTGCTCTTTACCACCACCAGCTTCACTTCAACAACAACGCCAACTCTGGGCGTTTGCCAATCAACTACAGTCTGAGCAAGATATTGTAGAAGTTGTCGTGGGAATGAATAATCTTACGGTCTTCTCGGATTTTTATGTGGATTTTGAACCGCTTATTCAACGCTTGGAACAACATTGGGCAGAATTGAAAGTCTCTACGTTTCAAGGTCGTCATATTGAAATTCCGGTAATTTATGGCGGTGAATTTGGCCAGGACTTGTCTGAAGTCGCCAAGTTACATAACACTACTCCTGAACGGATAGTTCAAATGCACAGTGAACCTATCTATACCGTGTATATGATTGGTTTCCAACCTGGTTTTCCCTATTTAGGTGGTTTACCTGAATGCTTACACACGCCTCGTCGAGCCACTCCGCGAACAGTTGTTCCTGCAGGTTCTGTGGGTATTGGTGGATCTCAAACTGGCATTTATCCCTTTTCCTCTCCAGGTGGATGGCAATTAATCGGCCATACCAAGCAAGCGCTCTTTGACAAAAATCAGGCGCAACCTACTTTATTACAAGCTGGCGATACAGTGAAATTTGTTGTGGAGGGCATTGAATTATGATTCATATTATTGATGTGCAATCCCGTGCCACAATGCAGGATTTAGGCCGTTTTGGGTTACGTCGATTTGGCATTAGTCACTCTGGAGCAATGGATAAATTGGCATTACGTGCAGGCAATATTCTGCTGGGAAATCCAGAGGGAGCCCCAGCAATTGAAGTGCCTTTAGGTGGTCTTACATTACAATTTCAGCAAGATATGAATTTTTGCGTCACAGGGGCATTTTATGAAATGACCTTAGATGACAAACCGATTTTTGCCTATTGGCGTTATCAGGCGAGAGCGGGGCAAGTTCTGAAAATGGTACGTGCAAAAATTGGTATGTATGGCTATTTATGTGTTCAAGGTGGTTTTATCTTACCCCAAGAATTGAACTCTTGTAGTACGGATCTTCGAGCTCAAATAGGCGGTGTAGAAGGGCGTTGTTTACAAGTTGGCGATCAATTGCAAACGGTAAATGATCCTATTTTACGTAGTGAAATTGGGATTGCACCCATTCCACTTAAGCATACGATCCATGCGTTACCGTCCTCTGAATATCAAGCGTTTAAACGAAAATCTCAATATTATTGGTGGCGAGGTAAATGGACGTTACAAAGTAGCAGTGATCGCATGGGCTATCGTTTTCAAGGGCAAAAATTAGAATTAAAGCAACCGCTAGAAATGCTGTCTCACGCGATTCAATTTGGTAGCGTACAAGTTCCACCAAGTGGTCAACCAATTATTTTGATGGCTGATGCACAAACTACGGGCGGTTATCCCAAAATTGCCAATGTGATCGAGGCGGATCTTGGTGCGTTGGCACAGGTACGTTTAGGATCAACCATTCAATTCGAGGCAGTTAGTTTAGAACAGGCCGCAAAATTACGTCGTAAAAATGAGATATACCTCGATCAAATTAGGAGAATTGTCGATGAAAAAAATTGATTTAAATGCCGATATTGCCGAAGGCTTTCCTTTTGATGGGGCATTATTGAAATTACTTTCTTCTGCCAATATAGCTTGCGGTTTACACGCTGGTGGAGCAAAAGAAATGCAAAGTGCAGTCAGATTTGCGAAAGAAAATCAGGTTCGCATTGGAGCTCATCCTGGCTTTCCAGATCGAGAAAACTTTGGGCGTACTCAGATGGATTTACCTGAACAGGAGTTAATTGCGCATTTGCGTTATCAGCTTGGCGCATTAAAAGCGATTTGTGATGGGGAAGGGGCGGAAATTAGTTATGTTAAGCCGCACGGTGCTTTATATAACCAAGCGGCAAAAGATGAAAAGCTTGCTCGTTTGATTGCTCAAACCGTTTATCAGTTTGATCCACATTTTAAATTAATGGGATTAGCGGGCAGCTTAATGCTGCGTATAGCCGAGGAAGAAGGTTTGCAAACCATTTCAGAAGTATTTGCGGATCGTCATTATATGCCTGATGGAAGTTTAGTTCCTCGTTCGCAACCGAATGCAATGGTGGAGTCTGATGAGGAAGCCATTCAACAAGTGTTACAAATGGTAACAGAAGGCCAAGTCAAAGCCATTGATGGAAGCCTTGTGCCAGTAAAAGCAGAAAGTATCTGTTTACATGGCGATAATCAACATTCTCTACAATTTGCGGCACGCATTGTGGAAGAATTAGAAAAAAATCATATAACAATAACGGCATAAGCCGAATAAACATAACACACAACATCAACTTAACAAGGGAGGTGCTTTATGGCATCAATCACTCACCGCCGAAATGCGGTGCTGGGGGCGGCATTTTTAATGGCGACTTCAGCAATCGGTCCGGGCTTTTTAACTCAAACGGCAACTTTTACAAACACCTTATTAGCCAGTTTTGGCTTTGTGATTTTACTATCGATTTTGTTAGATATTGGAGCTCAGCTTAATATTTGGCGAATTGTGGTGGTATCAGGAAAGCGAGCTCAAGATATTTCTAATGCAGTTTTCCCTGGCGCAGGATATTTCCTTGCAGCACTTATTGTGATGGGGGGGCTCGCGTTTAACATTGGTAATGTGGGCGGCGCAGGCCTTGGTTTAAACTCGATGTTCGGTATTGCACCAGAAACAGGGGCGATCATTAGTGGTATTATTGCCATTTTAATTTTCTTGCGTAAAGAAGCTGGATTATTAATGGATCGTTTTGCCCAATTAATGGGTTTTATCATGATTGCACTGACATTTTATGTCATGTTTAAAACGGAACCACCTGTTGTTGAGGCGGCATATCGCACCTTTATTCCAGAACAAATTGATCCGATTGCTATTGTGACATTGGTTGGTGGAACCGTTGGTGGGTATATAACCTTTGCAGGAGCCCATCGTTTGTTAGACGCAGGCATTCAAGGTGAAAAAGCCATGGCAGAAGTGAGTCGCAGTTCTGTATCGGCTATTTTGATCGCCTCAACTATGCGAATTGTGTTATTCCTCGCGGTACTGGGCATTGTGGTAAAAGGCGTTCCACTTAATCCTAAAAACCCTGCTGAAACACCTTTTGAATATGTGGCAGGCAATTTCGGCCAAGTGTTATTTGGCGTCGTGATTTGGGCGGCTTCGATTACATCAGTGATTGGGGCGGCTTATACTTCAGTTTCCTTCCTAACCAGCCTTTGTCCAACTATTGAACGTAACCGTAATCGTTGGATTATCGCCTTTATCGTGATTTCTACGGTTGTTTTGGTGACTGTCGGAAAACCTGCAGCGGTATTAGTCTTTGTGGGAACATTGAATGGTTTAATTCTCCCAATTGCACTCGCATTAATTCTGCTAGCGGCTTACCGAAGTGATATTATTGGAAATTATAAACATCCAATTTGCTTAGCTTTTGCGGGCTGGTTCGTTGTGATTATCATGGCGATATTAAGTGGAAAAACCATAATTTCTTATGTGTCCAGTTTTCTTAGCTAACGATAAAATACCCGCGAAAGTGCGGGTGTTTTTTTATCTATTTCTTGATTACACCGCTTACGCAAACGTTTGCTTTTTGGTTTTCTTAGTATTAGAATGCCTCGATTTTTTTATTCGGAAGGAGACTATTTAATGAGTTCGGAAAATTTTAGTTTAAAACCCGTTCCCTCTAATGAGCGAAAAGGCGCGGTAGCGTTAACATTTGTCATGTTAGGTTTGACATTCTTTTCAGCGAGTATGTGGACGGGGGGAACATTAGGGACATCATTAACCTATAATGATTTCTGGCTTGCCGTTATTTTAGGCAACCTCATGTTAGGGATTTATACCTCTTTTCTTGGGTATATCGGGGCTAAAACAGGATTAACTACGCATATTTTAGCGCGCTATTCATTTGGTATTCGAGGTTCATGGTTGCCCTCTTTATTACTTGGTGGCACTCAAGTTGGTTGGTTTGGTGTTGGCGTGGCAATGTTTGCAATCCCAGTGAATAAAGTAACGGGTATTGATGTGAATTATTTAATTCTTGGCTCAGGTTTATTGATGACGATTACAGTCTTCTTTGGTATTTCAGCGCTAACGATTCTTTCCACTATTGCCGTGCCAGCCATTGCTGTATTCGGTTCTTACTCAGTTTATCTTGCTGTGACTAATGCCGGTGGCTTAGAAGTATTGGAACATATTGTGCCAAAAGAAAGCATTTCTCTCTCAATGGCGATTACATTAGTTGTAGGGTCCTTTATTAGTGCAGGCTCATTAACTGCCGATTTTGTGCGATTTGGTCGAAAAGCAAAGCAAGCAATCATTATTAGTATGATTGCTTTCTTTTTAGGTAACTCATTAATGTTTATTTTTGGTGCTGCAGGCGCGGCAGTGACTGGAATGGCGGATATTTCTGATGTGATGGTCGCTCAGGGTCTTATTATTCCAGCCATTATTGTACTCGGTTTAAACATTTGGACGACAAATGATAATGCGCTTTATGCTTCTGGTTTAGGTTTTGCGAATATTACGGGATTAAGTAGCCGCACTTTATCTGTCGTCAATGGTGTTATCGGAACTTTATGCGCCTTGTGGTTATATAATAATTTCGTTGGCTGGCTGACTTTCTTATCTTCGGCCATTCCTCCTGTAGGTGGTGTTATTATTGCTGATTATATTTTACGTCGTAAAGCCTATGAGAATTTTGAACAAGCTAAATTCTTAAATATAAATTGGACTGCTATCGTTGCAGTTATTGTTGGTGTAGCTTGTGGTAAATTACTACCTGGCATTATTCCTGTGAATGCGGTGATTGGTGGGGCTGTTACCTATTTGGTTTTAACACCATTACTCGGTAAAAAATTAGCGATGAAATAAGGAAAAAGGATGTTAGTTAAAAATGTACATATTCATAACCGCGAAGGGTTATGGCAGATTTTAATTGAAGAAGGAAAAATTAGTCGAATTTTTTCTCAAGATGAGGTTTTTAATTATTCAGGTGAGATACTCGATGGTGAAGAGGGTATTGTTTATCCTCCATTTGTAGAACCTCATATTCATTTAGATGCAACACAAACAGCAGGGCAACCTAATTGGAATCAATCGGGTACCTTATTTGAAGGGATTGAACGTTGGGCTGAGCGTAAATCATTGTTAAGTCATGAAGATGTAAAATCTCGCGCATGGAAGACATTAAAATGGCAGATTGCAAATGGGGTTCAGTATGTCCGTACTCATGTTGATGTCTCTGATCCAACCTTAACTGCTCTAAAAGCCATGCTTGAAGTTAAAAAAGAAATCGCCCCTTGGGTGGATTTACAGATTGTGGCATTTCCACAAGAAGGTATTTTGTCTTATCCAAATGGCGAGAAACTATTAGATCAGGCGATGGAGATGGGCGCTGATGTTGTTGGCGGCATACCTCATTTTGAATTTACCCGCGAATATGGTGTGGAGTCAATGCATATCGCTTTTGATATTGCTCGCAAGTACAACAAGCAGATTGATATTCACTGTGATGAAATTGATGATGAACAATCTCGTTTTGTTGAAACGGTCGCGGCATTGGCGTTGAAATATGACATGGGTGAAAAAGTGACAGCAAGCCATACAACGGCCATGCACTCATATAATAATGCTTATGCATCACGCCTTTTCCGATTACTAAAAATGTCAAAAATTCATTTTGTGGCAAATCCATTAGTGAATATTCATCTTCAAGGACGTTTTGATACCTATCCAAAACGTCGTGGTGTAACACGAGTAAAAGAGATGCTCAAAAATAACATCAATGTTTGTTTTGGGCATGATGATGTGTTTGATCCTTGGTATCCGCTCGGTACAGCGAATATGCTACAGGTATTACACATGGGATTACATGTTTGCCAGTTAATGGGATATGGTCAAATTAATGATGGTTTGAAATTGGTCACTGAAAATAGTGCGAAAGCATTAGGTTTAACGGATTATGGAATCCAAGAAGGTAACAGTGCAAACTTTATTGTATTGCCAGCAGAAAATGGTTTTGATGCTGTACGCCGTCAAGTTCCTACGCGTTATTCGATTCGTCACGGTAAGGTGATTTCAGAAACGCAGTTGGCGAAAAGCACCATTCATTTATCTGATAGTGAACAAGTAAATTATCGTTAATTATTAAAAGTGCGGTCAAAATTTAAGAGAAATTTGAACCGCACTTTTTCTTTTTTATATCAATTTTATTCATATAAAATGACAATAAAATTCACATCCATCTAGACGTCTAAATCTTTAATGAGGACGTTAATTTTGTTACACTCAGTCTATCATTAGAATGAATTAAATATAGGAAAGCAAAATGAGTAAACTTTTTCCAAATGCCACTATTCGTACTTCTGCACCATATCGTTTTGATATTGTAGGCAGCTTTTTACGTCCGGACGTTTTAAAACAGGCTCGCCATCAATGTAGTTGTGGCGATATTTCTTGTGCTGATTTAACACAAGTTGAAGATGCAGAAATTGCTAAATTAGTAGAACATCAAAAAAATGTTGGATTACATGCCGTGACTGACGGTGAGTTTCGTCGCACTTTTTGGCATTTAGATTTCTTAGCTGCATTAGATGGCGTGAAAGAAGTGGATGCTGAAAAATTCTCAGTGCAATTTAAACACGATAATGTCCGCCCAAAAACGTTAAAAATTGTGGATAAGATCGGTTTTTCAGAGAGCCATCCATTTGTTGAACATTATCGCTCATTGCAAAAAATGGCAGGGGAGACTGAAGTTAAATTAACGATTCCTTCTCCGTCAATGCTTCATTTAATTTGTACAGTACGTGCTACAGATTATCAGCCGATTGAACGTTATAAAGATAACAATCAGTTGTTATTAGATGATATTGCCGATGCTTATATTGATGCGATGAATATCTTCTATAAATTAGGCTGCCGTAACCTACAGTTGGATGATACAAGTTGGGGCGAATTCTGTGCTGAAGATAAACGTAAAACCTATACTGAACGTGGTTTAGATTTAGATCAAATTGCCAAAGATTATGTGTATATGTTAAATAAAATCGTGGCAGCGAAACCGGCTGATTTAGCGATTACAATGCATATTTGTCGTGGCAACTTCCGTTCAACTTGGTTCTCGGCTGGTGGTTATGAGCCTATCGCAGAAACCTTATTTGGCCACTGTAATGTGGATGGTTTCTTCTTGGAGTATGACAGTGATCGTGCAGGTGATTTCAAACCTTTACGCTTTATTAAAAATCAACAAGTAGTGTTAGGATTAATTACCTCTAAGTCTGGCGAGTTAGAAAACCGTGATGAAATTATTGCCCGAATTAAAGAAGCGGCACAGTATGTGGATATCAATCAACTTTGCTTAAGCCCACAATGTGGTTTTGCTTCAACAGAAGAAGGCAACATTCTGACTGAAGAACAACAATGGAAGAAACTTGAATTTATCCGCGATATCGTAGAAGAAGTTTGGGGTAAATAATTTCAAATTGGAATGTAAAAGAGATAATCGTGAAGGCGGTTATCTCTTTTTTTATGAAAGTGCGGTTAAAAATGACCGCACTTTTACACAATAAAAAAGGAAGTCCGTAGACTTCCTTTTATGTTATTTCAACTTAATTATTTTTGACGCATTGCAGGGAAGAGGATCACATCACGGATAGATGGTGCGTTAGCGAAAAGCATTGCTAAGCGGTCGATACCTAAACCTTCACCTGCTGTTGGTGGTAAACCGTGTTCAAGTGCAACAACGAAGTCATCGTCTTTAAACATCGCTTCATCATCACCTGCTTCTTTCGCTGCAACTTGTGCATCAAAACGTTCATTTTGGTCTTCAGCATCGTTTAACTCTGAGAAGCCATTACCAATTTCACGTCCGCCGATGAATAATTCAAAACGGTCTGTTACTTCAGGGTTTTCATCGTTACGGCGTGCAAGTGGAGAAATCTCGGCTGGATGCGCCATTAAGAAGGTCGGTTGAATTAAGTGATGTTCAGCTACTTCTTCAAAGATTGCATTCACAATAGAACCTAAGCCCCAAGATTTTTGTACTTCGATACCTAAGCGTTCAGCAGTTGCTTTTGCACGATCGAAATCATAAAGATCTTCTTTTACGATACCTTTATCTGCACCGTATTTAATAGTTGCATCATGTAATGTAATACGTTCAAATGGTTTACCGAAGTCAAATTCTAAATCACCGTATTTCACAATGGTGGTACCAAGAATATCAATCGCGAGTTTACGCAATAATTCTTCGGTGTTATCCATTAAATCGTGATAATCAGCATAAGCTTGGTAGTATTCAAGCATGGTAAATTCTGGGTTGTGACGAACAGAAACACCCTCGTTACGGAAGTTACGGTTTAATTCGAATACACGCTCAAAACCACCAACCACTAAACGTTTTAAGTAAAGTTCTGGCGCAATACGAAGATACATATCAACGTCTAATGCATTATGGTGAGTGATAAATGGACGAGCAGATGCACCGCCAGGAATCACTTGTAGCATAGGCGTTTCAACTTCCATGAAGCCTTTAGAAATAAAGAATTCACGAATACCCGCCACCACTTTTGAACGAATCACAAAAGTACGACGAGATTCTTCGTTAGAAATTAAATCTAAGTAACGTTGACGATAACGGGCTTCCATGTCGGTTAAACCATGGAATTTGTTTGGTAACGGACGAAGTGCTTTGGTTAAAAGTTGAACTTCCGTTGTTTTGATGGTTAATTCATTGGTTTTGGTTTTGAAAAGTGTACCTTTCACCCCAATGATATCGCCTAAATCCCAGTTACCGACATCTTCAGCATAAACGCCTTCAAGAAGGTTATCACGCGCAACATATAATTGGATTTTGCCACTCATATCTTGCAAGGTAATAAAGGTTGCTTTACCCATTGCACGACGGGTCATAATACGACCTGCAACGGCAACTTCAATGGCTTTTTCTTTTAATACTTCACCATCTTCGGCTTCGTACTTATCATGTAAATCTTGAGCAAGGGCGTCACGACGGAATTGATTTGGGAACGCATTACCTTTTTTACGTAACGCGGCTAATTTTTCACGGCGAACAAGCATTTCGCCATTGAGATCTAATTCTTTCACTTCTTGTTCTGACATATCCTTTACCTCGCTAGTTTGTAATTAGAATGTGATTTATTGAAAATAAACAGGTTTCTTCTATTCTACCCATAGCATGGTTTTTTGTTAAGCCTTTTTTAATGAAGTCATCTGTTTTATGAGGAAAGTGTTAGCGATAAAGGTAGGAAAGCTAAATTGTGCTATTTTTTTAACCAAAACGTTTATCACCATGTCTTGATATTCATGCAAACAAAAGAGCGGTCAATTTTCCAAAGGTTTTAAATTCAGAAAACACTGACCGCTCTTGCGTAGAATGATTAATTAAAGATCGAAATCACCGAAATCATTGGTATCGACTTTAGAGTCAATTTGACCAACAAGGTAAGAACTCACTTCCACTTCTTGTGGCGCCACTTGTACGTTATCAGAAACAAGCCATGCGTTAATCCATGGAATTGGGTTAGAACGTGCACCAAATGGTAATGGAAGACCTACAGCTTGCATACGGATATTGGTGATATATTCTACGTATTGCACCAAAATGTCTTTGTTCAAACCAATCATTGACCCATCTTTGAACAAGTAATCTGCCCATTCTTTTTCTTGTTCCGCTGCCGCTAAGAATAAATCATAGGCTTCTTGTTTACATTCTTCCGCAATTTCTGCCATTTCAGGATCGTCTTGACCTGCAGCCATAATATTTAAAATATGTTGTGTACCGGTTAAGTGTAAGGCTTCATCACGTGCGATAAATTTAATGATTTTCGCATTACCTTCCATTAATTGACGCTCTGCAAAGGCAAACGAACAAGCAAACGATACATAGAAACGAATTGCTTCAAGTGCGTTCACACTCATCAAGCAAAGGTAAAGTTGTTTTTTCAGATTACGTAATGTCACCACACATTCTTTACCATCTACCGTGTAAGTTCCTTCACCATATAGGCTGTAAAGTTGGCTATCACGAATTAAATCATCGTAGTAAGAAGAAATATCACGCGCACGTTTGATGATTTCTTCGTTCGTCACGATATCATCAAACACGATAGATGGATCGTTCACAATGTTACGAATAATGTGTGTGTAAGAACGAGAGTGGATGGTTTCTGAGAAGGTCCAAGTCTCAATCCAAGTTTCTAATTCAGGAATAGACACTAACGGTAATAATGCCACGTTCGGGCTACGGCCTTGAATAGAATCTAATAAGGTTTGATATTTTAAGTTACTGATGAAAATGTGTTTTTCATGCTCAGGTAACGCGGCATAGTCGATACGGTCTTGCGACACATCTACTTCTTCCGGACGCCAGAAGAAAGAAAGTTGTTTTTCAATGAGCTTTTCAAATGTCTCATATTTTTGTTGATCGTAACGCGCAACGTTAACGTTTTGACCAAAGAACATCGGCTCTTTTAACTGGTCGTTTTTAGTTTGTGAGAAAGTAGTATATGCCATGTTATATCCTTACTTATAGCGGGCTTTTACCCACTTAATGATTGATTGCCTAAAATATCAAAAGGCGGACTTGTAAACAAGCCCACCTAAATTATTAAATCTTACAAGCACCGCCTGCACAGCCGTCATCTAAATCTTCTTGGCTGTCTTCAGCACCATCACGGGTGTTTTGATAGTAAAGGGTTTTTAAACCGTACTTGTAAGCGGTTAAAAGATCTTTTAACAACACTTTCATCGGCACTTTACCGTCTTCAAAACGTTTTGGATCGTAATTGGTATTTGCAGAGATCGCTTGGTCTACGAATTTTTGCATGATGCCCACTAAGTGTAAGTAACCATCATTGCTTGGAATATCCCAAAGTAACTCGTAGTTGTCGCTTAAGTTTTCATAATCCGGTACAACTTGTCTTAAGATACCATCTTTTGACGCTTTAATACTTACATGACCACGTGGTGGTTCGATACCATTTGTTGCGTTAGAAATCTGTGAAGAGGTTTCTGACGGCATTAATGCGGTTAAGGTTGAGTTACGTAAACCGAATTCTTTGATTTCTTGACGTAACGTTTCCCAATCATAATGCAATGGTTCTTGCGTTAAGTTATCAATATCTTTCTTATAGGTATCGATTGGTAAAATACCTTTCGCGTAATTGGTTTCATTGAAGTACTCACACGCACCTAATTCTTTCGCTAAGTTCATGGAGGCTTTCAATAGATAGTATTGAATTGCTTCAAACGTACGGTGAGTTAAATCGTTGGCTGAGCCATCAGAATAACGCACGCCATTTTTCGCTAAGTAATACGCATAGTTAATCACACCGATACCAAGTGAACGACGACCTAATGAAGAACGTTTCGCCGCAGGAACAGGGTAGTCTTGGTAATCAAGTAATGCATCTAATGCACGTACTGCGAGATCGGCAAGATTTTCTAACTCATCTAAATCATCTAATTTACCCAAGTTGAACGCAGAAAGTGTACAAAGCGCAATTTCACCATTTTCATCATGGAAATGTTGTAATGGTTTAGTTGGCAATGCAATTTCTAAACATAAGTTAGATTGGCGCACTGGTGCAACAAGCGGATCAAACGGTGAGTGAGTATTACAGTGATCCACGTTTTGGATATAAATACGACCGGTTGATGCACGTTCTTGCATTAATAAAGAGAATAACTCAACGGCTTTTACAGAACGTTTCCGGATATTTGGATCCTGTTCGTATTTCACGTAAAGTTCTTCAAATTTATCTTGATCCGCAAAGAAGGCTTCATAAAGTCCAGGTACATCTGAAGGACTGAATAAAGTAATGTCTGCGCCTTTAATTAAGCGTTGATACATTAATTTGTTTAACTGTACGCCGTAGTCCATGTGACGCACACGGTTATCTTCCACACCTCGGTTATTTTTCAATACTAATAAGCTTTCAACTTCTAAGTGCCAAATCGGGTAGTAAACTGTCGCCGCGCCACCACGCACACCACCTTGTGAACAAGATTTGACGGCACTTTGGAAGTGTTTATAGAATGGAATACAGCCAGTGTGGAATGCTTCACCACCACGAATTGGGCTACCTAACGCACGAATTGCACCAGCATTCACCCCGATACCTGCACGTTGTGAAACGTATTTCACGATTGCTGCAGAGGTAGCATTGATAGAGTCTAAGCTGTCACCACATTCAATCAATACACAAGAACTGAATTGACGCGTAGGTGTACGAACCCCCGCCATGATAGGCGTAGGTAAAGAAATCTTAAAGGTTGAGGTTGCATCATAGAAACGACGAATGTAATCCAAACGGGTTTCTTGTGGATATTTTGAGAATAAGCTCGCTGCAACTAATAAATAAAGAAATTGTGCAGATTCATAGATTTCACCGGTTACACGGTTTTGAACTAAGTATTTTCCTTCTAATTGTTTTACTGCGGCATAAGAAAAGGTCATATCACGCCAGTGATCAATAAACCCA
Organism: Parahaemophilus parainfluenzae; assembly: GCA_018369675.1. Classification (GTDB taxonomy): domain Bacteria; phylum Pseudomonadota; class Gammaproteobacteria; order Enterobacterales; family Pasteurellaceae; genus Haemophilus_D; species Haemophilus_D parainfluenzae_AC. Next base: position 39,059 of record JAGZBU010000004.1, read on the forward strand.
TCCATTTCATCCCATTCTTCACGAGTATAGTCGGCTAAAAGGGCAGGATCATATTTGCCCATACGCACTAATTTTTTTACATGATCGTATAAACGAGGTGGATCAAAATGGCCATACGCTTTTTTACGTAAATGGAAAACGGCAAGGCGTGCAGCAAGATATTGATAATCAGGGGTATCTTTGCTGATTAGGTCTGCTGCTGCTTTAATAATCGTTTCGTGAATATCAGACGTACGAATACCTTCATAAAATTGAATATGAGAACGCAATTCAACTTGAGAAACAGAGACGTTTTCCAAGCCTTCAGCCGCCCAAGTAATCACACGGTGAATTTTGTCTAAATTGATTTGTTCAAGCGTACCATCGCGCTTTGTAACCATTAATCCTTTGTTCATGGGAGATAAACCTACTAGAGAAATGAATTTAATAAAACACAAGATATAGTGTTGTGGAAAATGACGGTGCACAAGATAGAGTGTTTTAAAATTGAATTCAAGCAGTAAATTTTTTACTTACATTATTGACAAAAGATAAGTCATTTAAAATAAATGACTTATCTTTCAAGTGATGTTTTTTTAGGCAGGATCTTTTTTGTAAATCTTTGTAAAGAAAAAAGTGCGGTCAAAAACGAGATGATTTTTGACCGCACTTCAATGTTTAAAAGTTTAATTAATTCAAGTATTTAAATACTTTGACGACTTTTTGAACACCAGTAACTTTACTTGCAATTTCTGCCGCTGAGTCACCTTGTGATTGAGTGACGTTTCCGAGTAAGAATACTTCACCATTTTCGGTGATCACTTTCACATCTGTGGCTTTTACATTATCGCCAACGAAGAGTTTTGATTTAATTTGTGTGGTAATCCAACTGTCTTTGGTAATTTGACCAAAGTTAATTTTATTGCCCACACGTAATTCATTATAGACATCATTCACACCGTCCACGCCTTTTGCAAGACTGGTTGCGGTTTCTTTCACGCCTTCACTCGGTACTTGACCAATCAATAACACACGTCCGCTATAAGAAACGGCATGGACACGACCTTCCGATTTAATTTGTGCATCTTTATCTAATGCATTTTCAACTTTTACTTCTAAAGTTTCATCATCGACTTGCGTACCCATCGTGCGAGGATCTGTTGCAACTTTTGCGCCAGCTGCTGCGCCACCAACAACCGCAGCTACACAGCCTTGTAACATAATTGATGCGCCTAGGACGAAGGCTAATTTTTTAAATGGGGTCAATTTCATTATTAATCTCCTTTTTATAAATGAGTGAGTTAATTAGTTAGTCAATTAATTTTAGAAATAGTTTGGTTGGAAAATCCTTTAATGTCAAGCTCTTGGGAAAAGTGTGCTATCAATAAGCTCACAAAGTGCGTTAATCACGAATAAATGGTTTTCTAAAATACGTGTTTCCTTATTGGCTGGAATGGAGATCTCTAAATCAGTTTCAGCCAATACACCTTGAATCGCATCGTTATTTGAACCCGTTAAAGCAATCACCTGAATTTCTTTATTAACTGCATTGGAAATCGTATTTAGCACGGCTTTTTCTGTTCCTAAAGGGGCAAAGGCGAGCAATAAATCGCCAGGCTTAGCGATAGCGTTAAATTGATGTTGATAAAGTTGATCGGTAGGTTGATCAAAAACCAGTGAAGAACCAACCGCACTTTCAAGGCTAAGTAGTACAGAAGGCAAGCTAGGGCGTTCAAAATCATAGCGATTAAGCAGATTTGATACTAAGAATTGCGCATTAGCATAAGAGCGGGAGACCCCACAAGCAATGATTTTATTACCACTCAGTAAACATTGCATCACCATTTGGGTGGCGTTAGCAATATTTTCCGAAAGCATGCTAGACGCAGCAATTTGAATTTGAATACTTTCGCTATAAATATCTTTTACTTTTTGTAACATCATAAAAAGCCATTAATCGAGAAAATTAGGAATCCATTGAATATCTTGGGGCGTTTTGCCAAAGGCGATTAAATCAAAACGACAATCGGCATCTTCTAAACTCATGTTTTGTTTCATTAGCCATAAATTTGCAGCATCCAACCATTTTTGTTGTTTTTGCCAATCTACGCTTTCTATTGCCGAGCCAAAGGCATTATTAGAACGCTGGCGAACTTCAACAAAAACGATGGTTCCTTTGTCACTCATAATAAGATCAAGTTCACCACATTTGAAATTTTGATTAGCCGCAATAAATTTTAAGCCTTTTGATTCTAAAAAAAGGCGAGCTTGATGCTCAAAGCTCGCCCCTTGTTGACGTTTTAAAGAAAACATTAGTTTGCTACTGGTACAATTGCACCATCTTGATATTGATACCAAGTCATATCTCGTTCAACATTACAATTTGTACCCGCACTTAAAATACCAGTTAAACCACTTAAGAGATATCCTGGTACTTGGCGTAATTCATTAAATTGATTGATGAGTAACCAAGCATCCGCCCCCATTGCATATAAACGCATTAATTGATATTCACCGCCAGGTGTTTTAGCGAGTTTTTGATATTGTGGTGAATTGGTTTCTTTAAAAAATGGAATATCACTAAATTGAACACCATTCATTTAATTTTGATATTCCATAGTTCACTAAAAATCCACCAACCACTAGCCATAAATAAATCAGTATCCCTAAAATCAGAGGTTTTAATCCAGCTTTCTTGATTGCGCTTGCTTGCGTAGTTAAGCCAAGGGCAGCCATCGCTGAAATTAATAAGAAAGAATCGATTTCAACTAATAATTTCACGAGTTCTTTTGGTAATAAATCAAAAGAATTAAAAATCGCAACGCCAATAAAAAGTACAGCAAACCAAGGAATTGTAATTTTGTGTGACGTATTTTCTGATACTCCATTACTACGTGTTAATAACCAAGAAAGCATTAATAAAAATGGTGCAAGCATCATCACTCGGATCATTTTGGAAATGACGGCAGTATTCGCCACGATAGGATCAATATTTTCCCCAATCGCATAAACTTGAGCCACTTCGTGTACACTAGAACCAACATAAATACCAAATTGATGGGCGTTAATTAAATGTTGTGACCACGTGTAGAACAAGGGGTAAGTAAAAATAGCAAGAGTCCCGAAAATGACCACTACGGCAATTGCCACTGAAACTTTATGGGATTCTGCTTTGGTAACAGGCTCTGCCGCCATCACTGCTGCTGCACCGCAAATGCTGCAACCTGCCCCAGTGAGATAAACCAATTGTTTATCCATTTTTAGATAACGAATGCCTAAAAGTGCGGTAAAAAAGAAGGTTGAAATTAGCATGATTGCATCAGTGACGACAGCATTTAATCCGACATCAGCAATATCGCCAAAAGTGAGGCGAAAACCATACAGCACAATGCCCGTGCGAAGAAGCGTGCCTTTCGCAAATAACACGCCTTTTTCCACTTGTGTTGAAAATTGCGGATAAATGGTATTGCCGATTGCCATTCCCAGCAAAATGGCAATAATTAAAGCACTGATATGATAATGATGGGAAAAATCAGTGTTTCCTAAATAGTTAGCAAGTATAGCGATAATCGCGATAAATATAAGTCCGAAATAAAAGGGACGTGTGTTCATTTTTTCTCTCCTTAGGGAGTGTTTTTGTCTTTTACCCAAGCAGTTTCATCTAAAATTTTGCCAAAATAACTTTCCACTAAACGACCAGTTACATCTGTTTGAGGATCGGTAAATAGCGTTTTAGGCGTACCGCTCTTTATCATTTTCCCTTTATCCATCACGATGACTGTGTCTGCAATATGTTTAATCACGCCGAGGTCTTGGCCTACATAAATGTAAGAGATGTCTAAACGTTGCTGCAGATCAAGGGTTAAATTTAGTAATTGAATGCGCACCGAGGCATCTAAATTACCAAGTGCATCATCTATAATAATTATTTCAGGTTCTAAAATCAGCGCGCGTGCCAAAGCGACACGCTGTTTTTGGCTGATAGAAAGATTTTTGAGATTAAATTACTACTAGTTTGAAATTGATTTATTTTGCTGTCAAGCACTTGGGAACAAGGTATGGTCAACTAATTCACAAAGGGCATTGATAACAAAAAGATGGTTTTCTAGGACTCGACTTTCTTTGGTTGCCGGAATCGATATTTCTAAATCACTATCAGCTAAAATTCCTTGAATGGCGTCGTTATTAGAGCCAGTGAGTGCAATGACATTAACTTCTTTATTTACTGCATGAGAAATAGTGTTTAGCACAATTTTCTCTGTTCCCAAAGGTGCAAAAGCGATAAGTAAGTCACCTGGTTTGGCAACAGCATTAAATTGGTGACAATACAATTCTTCAGGCGAGTGTTCAAAAACAAGAGAAGAACCCACCGCACTTTCTAAACTCAAGAGCACAGAGGGAAAACTCGGTCTTGCTAAATCATATCGATTAAGCAAGTTAGATACGAGAAACTGCGCATTGGAATAAGATCGAGAGACGCCACAAGCGATCACTTTATTGCCGCCTAGCAAACATTGCATCACCATTTGGGTAGCGTTAGCAATATTTTCCGACAGCATGCTAGACGCAGCAATTTGAATTTGAATACTTTCGCTATAAATATCTTTTACTTTTTGTAACATTATAAAAAGCCATTAATCGAGAAAATTAGGAATCCATTGGATATCACTGGCGGTTTTTCCAAAGGCGATAAGATCAAAACGACAATCCGCATCTTCGAGGCTTAGGTTACGTTTGGCAAGCCACAAATTTGCGGCATTTAGCCATTTTTGTTGCTTTTGCCAATCTACACTTTCAACAGCAGATCCAAATGCTGAGTTGGAGCGTTGGCGTACTTCAACAAACACAATGGTTTGCCCGTCTTGCATAACGAGATCTAATTCACCGCATTTGAAATGTTGATTTGCTGCGATGAATTTGAGACCTTTAGACTCTAAGAAAAGGCGGGCTTGATGTTCAAAGCCCGCCCCTTGTTGACGTTTTAATGAAAACATGGATTAGTTCGCAACCGCTACCACGTTACCATCTTGTACTTGATACCATGTCATATCGCGATCTACATCACAGTTTGAATCCGCGCTAAGCTGACCGGTTAAACCACTTAAGGTGTAACCTGGCACTTGGCGTAATTCATTAAAGTGATTGATGAGTAACCATGCATCAGAACCCATTGCATATAAACGCATTAATTGGAATTCACCACCGGTTGAGCCGGCCACTTTTTGATATTGTGAAGAATCGCTTTGTTTAAAGAATGGTATATCACTAAATTGGACGCCATTCATTTTCGCATAGTATTCTGGTGTATTGCTTGCCGCGTTAGAACGGGAGCTTGCATAAATACGGACATTCGGATTGCTGGTATCTAAATAACCTTTGATCTCAGCCAATTCATCTGGTGAAGAGATGACATAAAGTGCACTTGTATCTTGCTGTGCACCTTGGAAGAAGTAGGTAATGTCAGCCGGTAAGTTATAGTAGCGAATATTCGCATCTGTACCCGCTAAACGTTGCCAACGCACGTTGAATGCGTTTCCTACACGTTGTCCTAAATCATTTTGCGGCATGGCAACAATTGGATTGCGAATACCATCTTTCCACATTTTGTTCGCCGCAGACTCTGCTTCATCTTCCGGAGATAAACCGTAATAACAGACTTGGTTAATCGCTTGTGTATTTGCCGTTGCATTTAATGTGAGTACATCCATGCCTTGTACAGCGCTTGGATTCGCAATGATAGCATCGACGTTTTGTTTAAGCAATGGACCCACTAACGCTTTAATTCCCGATGCTTTTGCTTGTGCAATAATGTCATTAATCGGTGTAGTTGATGAGTCAAATACTTGTACAGGGATGGTTGAGTCACCTTTTGCATCATTGAAACCGGATTGGATAGTTGTACCTAAAATTTGGCCATCGCCGCTTAAAGGTAAGACTAAACCAATTTGAGCTAAATTCGTTTGTTGGAAATTCAATAAGCTTTCTAGCTCTTTAGGAAAAAAGGTTGCTGCAACGTGATTTGGATAAGCTGATTTCCAGCTTTGTAACGCTTGGCTTAATTGTACTGGCTGACGGATGTTGTCATTATAAGCTTTAATTAAGGTGAGCCAACCGCCTAATGCCACGCTACCTTCATCTGAGGCATTATTGATGACAGCGGTATTCGCAGAACGGAGTAACAACCAAGTTTTATCAACATTATCTTTACGACGTTGCATGTCTGTTAAATTTTCATCCATTTTGATGCGAGCTTTCACCGCTTCAATCACGTCTTTACGATTTTCTGCTGTTTGAGCAAAGGTTTCGTAATAACGAGATTTTTGTGATGGACTTAATTTAGTCAGATCGAGTGCACGTAATTTACTTTCAGCCACATCATTATTACCTTTTGCTGCGGCGATGCGAGCTTCAATTAACGTACGATCTAATTGTTGTGCTTCGTTTAAGTCAACTAATTCAGTTAATAGCTCTTCCGCTTGGGGTACTTTATTTTCAGAAATTAGTACACGAGCTGCTAAGAGTTTGTATGTTTGTTGATCTTCTTTATCCTGTGTTTGCCCTAATTTGTTCATATAAAATTCAGAACTCGCATTGGCATCACGTTGTAATGTTTGGGTAAAGCTGCTACCGAATAAGTTAGAACAACCTGCTAATGCAACAGACAATAAAATCGGCATTAAACGTTTTTTAAAACGACCGCCTTGTAATAGAATAGACATATTCGCTCCATAATGAATAAATCAATAATGGGCGATCTTACTTATCTCACAATGTAAAAGCAAACAAAAATGAATGATTTAACCGGAATTTTATATATTGTCGCCACGCCAATCGGGAATTTACAAGATATTACACAACGTGCTTTAGACACCTTTTCACAAGTGGATTTAATTGCTGCGGAAGACACGCGCCACAGTGGTTTATTGCTCAGTCATTATGGTATCAAAAAGCCTTTTTTTGCCTTGCATGATCACAATGAACAAGAAAAAGCACATGTGTTGGTAGAAAAGCTAAAACAAGGTACCAATATTGCATTAATTTCCGATGCCGGAACCCCCTTAATTAGCGACCCAGGTTTTCATTTAGTACGTAAATGTCGTGAGGCAGGCATTAAAGTAGTACCGTTACCCGGTGCTTGTGCAGCAATTACGGCATTATGTGCATCGGGCATTGCGTCAGACCGTTTTTGCTTTGAAGGTTTTTTACCCGCCAAAACCAAGGCGCGTAAAGATAAGTTAGAAAATGTCGCAGAAGAAGACCGCACTTTAATCTTCTATGAATCAACGCACCGCATTTTAGATACCCTTGCCGATATGCAAGATGTATTAGGTGGCGAACGCTATGTTGTACTTGCCCGTGAAATTACGAAAACGTGGGAAACCATTGCAGGGGATAAATTAAGTGATCTTCGTCAATGGTTAAGTGAAGATCCGAATCGCACGAAAGGTGAGATGGTGTTAATCGTGGAAGGCAAACCCAAATCAGAAGATAGCGAAGAATTTTCACCACAAGCAATTAAAGCACTCACTTTAATAGCTAAAGAATTACCTTTAAAAAAAGCCTCGGCGATTGTGGCTGAACTTTATGGTTATAAGAAAAATGCCTTATACCAATTTGGATTGGATAATTTAGATTAGTCAAAAAACTATCCCACCTCTTCAGCAAAGAGGGGCGAGGGGAGATTTAGCAGAATTAATTTTTATAAATTTCGGAGAACAAATGTTAAAACAGGTTTCAGATACCTTACTTGCACCAAGCAATTTATCGCATCAATCATTGCTTAATATTTTTGATGTGATGTCGCATCGTCATATTGATTATGCGGATCTTTATTTTCAATTAAGCCAAGATGAAAGCTGGGTATTAGAAGACAGTATTATTAAAGAAGGTGGCTTTCATATTGATCGCGGTGTGGGTGTACGCGCAGTTTCTGGAGAGAAAACAGGCTTTGCGTATTCTGATCAAATCAATTTAGCCTCATTACAACAATGTGCTGAAGCTGTAAAAGGTATTGCGCAAATTAAAGAAGGCAATTTAATTTCGCCTCAAGCATTTAATGCGGTGAATGCGGTTCAGCGTTATGCAGCGATCAACCCGTTAGAAAGTTTAAGTAAAGAGAAAAAGATCGAGTTATTACACTTAGTGGATCGTACAGCGCGATCTGAAGATCCTCGTGTTACGCATGTTTCGGCAGCATTAAGTTCGATTTATGAAGAAGTATTGGTAGTTGCAACAGATGGCACACTTGCTGCAGATATTCGTCCACTTGTGCGTTTATCCATTTCTGTTCTCGTGGAAGAAGATGGCAAACGTGAGCGTGGTAGTTGCGGTTCAGGTGGACGCTTTGGCTTAGATTGGTTCTTTGAAGTGGTAAATGGGGACATTCGTGCCGTTAATTTTGCTAAAGAAGCGGTTCGTCAAGCCCTTGTAAATTTAAGTGCGGTTGCAGCGCCAGCAGGATTAATGCCTGTAGTTTTGGGAGCTGGTTGGCCAGGCGTGTTACTTCATGAAGCAGTAGGACACGGTTTAGAAGGGGATTTCAACCGTAAAGAAAGCTCTTTATTTACAGGAAAAATTGGTGAGTTAGTGACGTCGCCATTATGTACAATTGTGGATGATGGCACATTACAAAATCGCCGAGGTTCTTTAACCATTGATGATGAAGGTGTACCAAGTCAGTGTAACGTTTTAATTAAAGACGGGATTTTGCAAGGTTATATGCAAGATAAACTCAACGCTCGATTAATGGGTGTGAAACCAACAGGGAATGGTCGCCGTGAGTCTTATGCGCATTTGCCAATGCCGCGAATGACGAATACCTATATGTTGGCTGGTCAAAGTAAATTTGATGATTTAATCGCTTCTGTGGATCGCGGTATTTATGCACCGCACTTCGGTGGTGGGCAAGTGGATATCACCTCAGGTAAATTTGTGTTCTCGACATCTGAAGCTTATCTTATTGAAAAAGGCAAAATCACCAAACCCGTTAAAGGTGCAACGTTGATTGGTAGCGGTATTGATGTGATGCAAAAAGTCTCTATGGTCGCGGATGAAACCGACTTAGATCTTGGTATCGGTGTTTGTGGCAAAGATGGCCAAAGTGTACCGGTCGGTGTTGGGCAACCCGCCTTGAAAATTGATGAAATCACCGTTGGTGGAACAAATTAATCATATAGCCCGATAAATCATATCGGGCTTTTTATTATCTTCTTTCTAAGTGCGGTCAGTTTTTCATCTATTTTTGATTAATTAGTTTCTGATGAATCATTATTTCGTTAGGCTAAAAGTTAAACACACTACACATTTCTCTCGATTCTTTTATGATCCCTATCACAATATCTTGTAAAACCAGTTAAAAAAATTCCCCAAATAACCATAATAAGTGATACATTTATCGTTGCATGACTTTTTGTCATTTAAGAGACAGGGACAGGCGTGAGTTTGTCTGAAATTTCATCAACCAGAGGGAAACATTTATGTTAATTGGTGTACCTAGAGAACTGCTTGATAGCGAAAATCGTGTGGCGGCGACGCCAAAAACGGTTCAGCAGATCTTAAAACTGGGCTTTGATGTCATCGTAGAACACGATGCGGGATTCAAAGCAAGTTTTGAAGACCAAGCATTTATCGACGCCGGCGCAAAAATTGGCTCAAGTTCAGAAGTGTGGCATTCGGATGTGATTTTTAAAGTGAATCCACCAACGGATGCAGAAATTGATCAAATGAAGGAAGGTGCAACACTTGTGAGCTTCATTTGGCGCGCACAAAATCCGGATTTAATGAAAAAACTCACGTCGAAAAAAATTAATGTATTAGCGATGGATTCTGTGCCACGTATTTCCCGTGCGCAAGCGCTTGATGCATTAAGCTCTATGGCAAATATTTCTGGTTATCGAGCAGTGATTGAAGCGGCTCATGAATTTGGTAGTTTCTTCACTGGACAAATTACCGCAGCAGGTAAAGTACCACCGGCAAAAGTATTAGTGATTGGTGCAGGGGTAGCGGGTCTTGCCGCGATTGGTGCAGCGAATAGCCTTGGTGCGATTGTACGTGCTTTTGACTCTCGTCCAGAAGTAAAAGAACAAGTACAAAGTATGGGCGCGTCTTTCTTAGAAATTGATTTCAAAGAAGAAGGCGGTAGCGGCGATGGTTACGCGAAAGTGATGTCAGAAGAATTTAATCGTCGCGCGATGGAGCTTTATGCGGAACAAGCGAAAGAAGTGGATATTATTATCACCACGGCGGCGATTCCGGGTAAACCAGCCCCTCGCTTGATTACGAAAGAAATGGTTGATTCCATGAAACCGGGTTCTGTGGTGGTGGACTTAGCCGCTGCAACCGGTGGTAACTGTGCTTATACTGAAGCAGGTAAAGTGGTCACCACTGAGAACCAAGTAAAAGTGATTGGTTACACCGATTTCCCAAGTCGTTTACCAACACAATCTTCTCAACTTTACGGTACAAACTTAGTTAATTTATTAAAACTACTTTGTAAAGAAAAAGACGGCAAGATCAATATCGATTTTGACGATGTGGTATTACGCGGTGTGACTGTGGTACTTGATGGGGAAGAAATTCCACCAGCACAAATTCAAGTGTCAGCACAACCAAAACAAGAAGCGAAAGCGGCACAAAGTGCGGTTAAAAAAGAGGAAGAAAAACCAGCAGATCCTCGCATCAAATACGGTGTGATGGCGGGGGTAGGTGTGTTATTCCTCTGGCTTGCATCTGTGGCGCCTGCGGCATTCCTTTCTCACTTCACCGTATTCGTATTGGCTTGTGTAGTCGGTTACTACGTGGTTTGGAACGTTAGCCACGCTCTACACACTCCACTTATGGCGGTAACCAATGCGATTTCAGGTATCATCATTGTGGGTGCATTACTGCAAATTAGACAGCCAACAGGCAACTTCTTTATTGATGCCTTAGCCTTTGTGGCAATCTTGGTGGCAAGCATCAACATCTTTGGTGGTTTCCGTGTAACCCAACGTATGTTGGCGATGTTTAGAAAAGGTTAAGGAGAAGACGATGTCTGAAGGTTTAGTACAAGCAGCCTATATTATCGCTGCATTACTTTTCATTATGAGCTTAGCCGGTCTTTCTAAACACGAAACGGCAAAAGCCGGTTGTTGGTATGGTATTGTCGGTATGACAATTGCCCTTGTTGCAACCATTTTCGGCCCGCAATCTGAAGGCACATTATGGATCATCATTGCAATGATCATCGGTGGCGTGATTGGTGTTCAACGTGCATTAAAAGTTGAAATGACTGAAATGCCTGAACTTGTTGCGATCCTTCACAGCTTTGTAGGTTTAGCAGCAGTGCTCGTAGGCTTTAACAGTTACGGCTTAACACACGAAACCGATCCTGTGTTAATGAATATCCATAACGTTGAAGTATTCTTAGGGATCTTCATCGGTGCGGTAACATTCACGGGTTCTATCGTCGCATTCGGTAAATTAAGCGGCAAAATCAATTCAAAAGCGTTAATGTTGCCACATCGCCATAAATTAAATTTAGCGGCATTAGTGGTTTCAGCTTTCTTGATGGTGGCATTCTTAAACAACCCAGATAATATCTTCCCAGTGTTACTCATGACCGCGATTGCACTTGCATTCGGCTGGCACTTAGTGGCATCTATCGGTGGTGCGGATATGCCGGTTGTGGTTTCAATGCTTAACTCTTATTCTGGTTGGGCAGCGGCTGCAGCAGGTTTCATGTTGAGCAATGATTTGCTTATCGTTACCGGTGCATTAGTGGGTTCTTCTGGTGCGATTCTTTCTTACATTATGTGTAAAGCGATGAACCGCTCATTTATCAGCGTTATTGCGGGTGGTTTTGGTAATGATGTTCAAGTGTCTTCTGATGAAGAACAAGGTGAACACCGTGAAACAACGGCAGAAGAAGTGGCTGAATTACTTAAAAATGCAAGCTCTGTAATCATCACGCCAGGATATGGTATGGCAGTAGCACAAGCGCAATATCCAGTAGCAGAAATTACGGCGAAATTGCGTGAGCGTGGTATTAACGTGCGTTTCGGTATTCACCCTGTTGCAGGTCGTTTACCGGGTCATATGAACGTACTTTTAGCGGAAGCAAAAGTGCCTTATGACATCGTGCTTGAAATGGATGAAATCAATGACGATTTCGCGGATACCGATGTGGTATTGGTTATCGGTGCAAACGACACCGTAAACCCTGCTGCAATGGAGGATCCAAACAGCCCAATCGCCGGTATGCCAGTGTTAGAAGTATGGAAAGCACAAAACGTTATCGTGTTCAAACGCTCTATGGCGGTGGGATATGCAGGCGTTCAAAACCCATTATTCTTCAAAGAAAACACTCAAATGCTCTTTGGTGATGCAAAAGAACGTGTTGATGACATTCTTACTGCATTAAACAAATAGCAAAAAACTGAAGTAAAACTGACCGCACTTTGAGAAATTAAAGTGCGGTTTTTAGTGTTATGACCAGAGTATAAAAATCTTAATAATAGTGTAAGAAATGATATGAGTATGAAACATGATGTTTTAATTGAATTATTAGATGTTTTTTCTAATTCTAGAATTCAGATTGATAGAATTTTATTTGAATATGAGGAAGAGATTCAAAAATTCATAATTGAAGTAAGAAATACCCAAGATAGTAGTCCCATTTATAGCTTATTCAAGATTCAAAATGATTTATCGCTATTGGTATATAAATATAATTACCCATTAAGTAATTTTTTATATAACTTCATTTATGAGTTTGATAGACAAGATGATGAGAGTGTGACGTATCTTGTAGATAAAATAGTTAATAATGAAGGCTTTTTAATAGATTGACTAATCAGTTTAAAAGTAAAATCACTTAGCTTAAAAATTAATTATTAAGATGTGTTTGTATTTAGCATAGCATACCAAAATTTTATAAAAAAAGTGCGGTCAATTTTAACCGCACTTTTTTACATTAACGTTGAATCAAATAGCGTAATTTGGTGCCATCTTGTTCTACGCTTAATAGTGTGTAACCGTGGTTTTTAGTATCAACAGGAATGTTGTTGATAGATTGGGCACAGTCACTTAATAGCTCTAAAATTTCGCCTTTTTGCAATTGCGGCATGGTTTCGAGCATCACGATTGCCGGATATGGGCAAGGTTCACCTAGCGTATCTAACGTGTAATCTGGGGTGATGTCTTTTGGATCTTTATCTAACTTTTGAACAACGGTAAATGCCATAATAATGTCCTCTTTTTTTTGAATAAATTCGTTAATATTTAATTATCAACCACAAGTTTGTGGATTCGCTGCCGCAATTTTAGCTTTAGCTTTTTTCAAGAAGTGGCGTTCCCACCAAACGACAGCGATTAAGCAGAGAATAAGCAAGCCGTAATTTACTAATAAACCGCCAACTGGGCCAAAGGATTTCAATAAGTTAAGTTTTTCGTAATTTAACGCAAGGACAGGGGCAAGATCGTCCCAAGCGTAGGCTAAATAGGTTGAACCAACAACATTACCCACGCCTACCCACATAAAGTGAACTTGACCTTCCATTGAGCGATACATCCAACCGGTTTCACATCCGCCCGCTAATACAATACCGAAGCCAAATAATAAACCACCGATAATTGCATTTGGACCCGCCCACATGATTTTGGCTGGTACGCCTAATTGAATGTAGCTGAATACGCCGAGCGTACCCACGATAATACCGAAGATAATCGCTTTTGCCATATAAGCACGGCCAGTTACCCATAAATCACGGAAGGCAGAGGTAAAGCAGATTTGAGCACGTTCAATTAATAAGCCAAAAGCTAACCCACAAAGCATTGCAAAACCGAGTTTGACGGAGTTTGTCATCACATAAAGTGAAGCAATCAGGTAAGCAAAAAAGATCACCATACCAATCCAAAAACGACGACTCGCTTGTTTCGGGTCAGTTTCTTGTAATTTTGCCGCGCCTTTTTTCAATTCTAATTTCACGCGGAACATCGGAAGTAAGGTGACTTTTACCCCGGCATAAGTACCTACAGCAGTCGCAATAGTAAAGAACCAAGCATGAACCGAAAATTGTGGAATACCCGTGAAGAGAGAGGCAAGGTTACAGCCCATTGCTAAACGAGCGCCGAAACCGGCTAATGCACCACCAATGAGCGCTTGAACAATACGGCGTTTGTGCGGCTGGTTACGCCATTTCACATTATTTGCCCAAAGTGCAGCAGAAATACAACCGGCGAACATACCTAAGATCATTACACCATCAATACGGGTGAAGATCGTGCCTTGCATACCGATAATTTTATAATAGCTCCAGTCGGACACATCGACGCCTAGCGCTTGCAAAGCATGACCACCCCAACGGGTAAATTCCCCGGTAACCGCCCAATAAGTGCCAGTTACCCCAAAGTAATAAGCTGAAATAAGCCCCGCAGCAATAACTGCCGCGACAGGATTCCAGTATTTAATCAGATAATTTTGTTTGAATTGCTGCAAAATCTCTTTCATGAGTGAGTAAATCCTTAAAATGAAATGATGATTTGCAAGTGTGGTATAAAATGAAGAGATTTTTGAAGTGTCTGCCATTTTCCTATACACAAAACTTGCGATATAAGACAAATGAATTGTCGAGTAAGATAATAGCATTTGTTTTTGGGTAATGCACGAGGGAAGAGATAATTATTTGTGAGTAATTAGAGAGAAGGACAGACTTGTGGTCTGTCCAACTATTAGACAGGTAATTTCATTTCTCGGACACGCATGGTTAATCCATCGATTAACAATAAACGTCCACATAAATTTGAACCGATTTTTAACCGCACTTTGATAGCCTCTAAGGCTTGAATGGATCCAACAACGCCCACAATTGGCGCTAGTACGCCCGCCTCGACACAGCTTAAAACGTTTTGCCCAAATAGCTCGCTAAGTTGGCGATAGGTTGGGGTATTGGGTTCGTAAGTAAAGACGGATACTTGTCCTTCTAAACGGATCGCCGCACCTGAAACAAGCGGGATCTTAGCCTGTTCGCAACCACGATCTAACGCATTACGAATATCCACGTTATCGGTACAATCTAATATCACATCAAAGTGCGGTATGATTTCCGCAAGTTTTTCTTCGGAAAGTTGTGCATTGATGGTTTCAATTTTTACGTGAGGATTAATCTGTTGTAACGCGATTTTTGCCGATTCCACTTTAGGCATATTTAATCGGCTATCGGTATGTAACACCTGACGTTGCAAATTGGAAAGCGATACAGTGTCGAAATCCAACAAGGTTAAATGACCCACACCAGCCGCTGCAAGATATTGACTTGCCGCACAGCCTAAACCGCCCAGACCGACAATTAACATTCGGCTGTCTTTCAGCTTTTCTTGTCCGTCAAAATCGACCGCTTTTAAGATAATTTGGCGATTATAACGCAGTTCTTCTTCGTAGCTTAATTCAGCCATTATTGCCCCAATAGGTGATTAAACGGTTCAATGATGACGATTTCGCCCGCAGCGACATTGCCACGATCTTTTTCGAGGCGAATAAAACAGTTACTTTTCACAAAAGAACTGAATAAATGCGAGCCTTGGAAACCCACTGGGTGAACTTCAAGTTGACCATTTTCATTGATTTGATAGAAACCACGTTGGAAATCTAAACGTCCTGGTGATTTTTTCAAATTGGTTTGGGCAATCGCTTGAAAGTGCGGTTGTTTTTTCGGGTGTTTTTTACCGCTTAATTTGGCAATAGCGGATTGAACCAATTGATAGAATGTCACTAATGCCGAAACGGGATTACCCGGTAAACCGCAGAACCAAGCATTTTCTAACTTACCGAAAGCAAATGGCTTGCCAGGTTTCATCGCAATTTTCCAGAAATTCACTTGACCGACTTTTTCTAATACGGTTTTCGTAAAGTCAGCTTCACCCACCGAAACGCCACCGCTGGTGATAACAAGATCGGCCTGAGCTTGTGCTTTTACAAAAGCCGCTTCAAATTCTGCTTGGTTATCTGGCAGAATACCGAAATCAAGCACATCACAATTTAATTTTTCTAGCATTAATTTGACGGTGAAGCGGTTGGTATCGTAAATTTGTCCTGCTTGTAATGGTTGACCGACAGGCACTAATTCATCACCGGTTGAAAGCACGGCTACTTTTAAGCGAGGGTAAGCTTTGACTTCAGCAATACCTAATGAAGCAAGTAAAGGTAAAGATACGGCATTTAACTCATCCCCTTGATGCAATACTACATCGCCTTTTTTTACATCTTCACCAATGCGGCGAATATTTTGATTAGCTTTAGGTAAGGTAGAAAAGGTAACAGAACCATCTTCATTGACGGTGACATCTTCTTGCATCACCACCGCATCTGCACCTTCAGGAATCATCGCACCCGTCATAATTCTGACCGCACTTTGCTCTACCCATTCCCCTTGGAACGGATTACCTGCAAAGGATTTTCCTGCGATAGAAAGCGTCATTGATTGCTGTAAATCGGCTAAACGAACCGCATAACCATCCATCGCGGAGTTATCAAAAGACGGTACGTTAATCGGAGAAATCACATCTTCCGCACACACACGATCAGCGGCTTCAGTTAAAGCCAGTGTTTCAGTTTTTGTCGGGAAGGGAAGTTGGTTGAGCATTTGCGCCAAGGCATCTTCAAGTGGCAACATAATCAATCCTTTGGGTTGAGCAAATAAAAGTGGATATATTGTAGCCCGAAATACAATATGAAGGAAATTAATAAATTAGGGTGATTTTTCGCATTTTACGAATAATTCATCTTTTGCTAAAATGGCGCATTATTTTTTTATAAATGGAAAGTGAATGAACGCGATTTCACCTGATGCGGAAAATGTCCGCCGAGCCTTGGTAGCCAAAGGCATCGAAACACCAATGATTGATCCGACTCAATGTAAAGATGAGCGCCGTGAGGCGATTGCTTCGCATATGCGTGAAGTGATGAAATTGATTGGGTTAGATCTACATGATGATAGCCTAGAAGAAACACCAAATCGCTTAGCCAAAATGTTTATTGATGAGATTTTCAGTGGAATGGATTATGCCAATTTCCCGAAAATGACGAAAATCAAAAATCAAATGAAAGTAAGCGAAATGGTGCAGGTGAATGGCATCACGTTAACCAGTACTTGCGAACATCATTTTGTGACGATTGATGGCAATGTTGCTGTAGCATATTATCCAAAAGATTGGGTGATTGGCTTGTCTAAAATCAATCGCATTGTGGCGTTTTTTGCGCAACGTCCACAAGTACAAGAGCGTTTAACCGAACAGCTTTTAACGGCATTTCAAACCATTTTAGAAACCGATGATGTGGCAGTTTATGTAAAAGCGACACATTTCTGTGTGAAAGCTCGTGGGGTAAAAGATACCCACAGTTATACTGTGACATCAGCCTATGGCGGAGTCTTTTTAGAAGATCGCGAAACTCGCAAAGAATTTTTATCTTCCATTCAGAAGTAATGAGCAAAAGCACCGAATAATCGGTGCTTTTTTGTTTATTAATTGTACGGATATAAGTTAAAATCTGCCCTTTCATTTTTATTTCGATTTTTATTTTTTTTGAGGATTTTCATGGCGAAAGCAAATTCAAAACTTTTTCTTGTGTTATTACTCGGCGTCCTTTCTGCATTTGGACCATTTGTAGTGGATCTTTATTTACCTTCACTGCCACAACTCGCGAGCTTTTTTGAAACGAATGCCTCAATGACACAGCTTACGCTTACCACAGCCATGATTGGTTTAGCGCTAGGACAGTTACTTCTTGGGCCACTCAGTGATAAATTTGGTCGAAAAAAACCGCTTATTATTTCATTAGTCATTTATATCATCAGCACAGTTTTAATTGTGTTTTCACCAAATATTGAAACGATGATTGTTTTACGTGTGATTCAGGGGCTTTCTTCGGCAGGAAGTGTTGTAATTTCTCGTGCGGTTGCAACGGATCTTTATCGTGGGCGTGAAATGACACGTTTCTTTGGTTTATTAATGACAATTAATGGACTCGCGCCAATTATTTCACCAATACTCGGTAGTTTATTGTTGGAATACATCAGCTGGAAAGGCGTGTTTGTTTTCCTTGCATTGATTGGTGTGATTGTTTTGATTTTCAGCTTCCGTCTAAAAGAAAGCTTAAGTGTCGAAAATCGCTTACAAGGTTCAATATTTTCCACCTTTTTGACTTTTGGTGTGATTATCAAAAATCGCTTATTTATGAGCTATGTAGGAATTCAAAGTTTCTTGTTTGGTTCCATGTTTGCCTATATTGCGGCTTCGCCATTTATTTTCCAAAGCTTCTATGGATTGAGTGCATTTATCTTTAGTTTATGTTTTGGTGCGAATGGCGCGGCGTTAGTCATCGGGGCAAATGTTGGAGGTAAATTACCAAATCGTAAGGCTTTAGCAATTGGCGTATTGGCTTTTGTGGTTGCTGCACTTTATACCATTGCGGTATTGATTATTCAGCCATACTGGTTATTTGTTGAAATCGGTTTCTTTGCGATGTTGTTATTAATGGGTATTACTTTCCCGGCTATTTCTTCTTTAGCTATGGAAAGTGAACGCCAATATGCAGGCAGTGCATCTGCGTTGTTAGGTTTTGCACCTTTCTTTTTAGGTGGTGTAGTATCTCCGTTAGTGGGTATCGGCAATATTTTCTATTCAACATCCTTCGTTATTCTAATCTGTGCCTTACTTGCTTTGAGTATCTATTGGGTGATTCGTCATAAAATTCCAACGTCAGCAGAGTAGTGAAAAGTGCGGTCATTTTTGACGGTGTTTTAAAAAAGAAAAAGGCGAACATCAATTTGTTCGCCTTTTGTTATTTCAGTTTTAGCTTC
Source organism: Parahaemophilus parainfluenzae (assembly GCA_018369675.1). Classification (GTDB taxonomy): domain Bacteria; phylum Pseudomonadota; class Gammaproteobacteria; order Enterobacterales; family Pasteurellaceae; genus Haemophilus_D; species Haemophilus_D parainfluenzae_AC. The sequence goes on from JAGZBU010000004.1 coordinate 57,874, forward strand.
GAACACTTAATTTTTCAAATTCATCGAAGAATGTTGGGAACGTTTTAGCCGTACATTTGGGATCTAAAATCGTGACGGGTGTATCCGATAATGCAATCAACGCAAAGCACATTGCCATACGGTGATCGTTATAGGTCTCAATTTCTGCATGTTTAAATTGAGAAAGGGCAAGCGGTTGAATTCGAATAAAATCTTCACCTTCTTCAACTTCCGCACCGACTTTTCGTAACTCAGCAGCCATTGCAGCAAGGCGATCAGTTTCTTTCACCCGCCAGTTATAAATATTGCGAATAACGGTTTCACCCTTTGCAAATAAGGCGGTTGTGGCAATTGTCATGGCTGCATCAGGAATGTGGTTCATATCCATATCAATGCCGTGGAGCTCAGCTTGTTCTGCTTGAATAAAATCTTCACCCCAAGTGATTTTCGCGCCCATTTTTTCGAGTACATCGGCAAATAGACGGTCACCTTGAATGGAATGCTTACCAATTCCTGTCACTTTTACGTTGCCTTTAATCGCAGCGGCGGCAAGGAAATAAGAGGCGGATGACGCATCACCTTCTACCATGTATTTGCCCGGTGACATATAGGATTGTTTACCTTTCACCTTAAACACTTGATAATGTTGATTTTCAACCGAAACACCAAAATCTTTCATCATCGCGAGAGTGATATCAATATAAGGTTTTGAGACTAGATCACCTATAATATGGATATCTAAATCGCCCTCAGCAAGCGGTGCAGCCATTAAAAGTGCAGTCAAAAATTGAGAAGAAATCGAGCCATCAATTTTAACAACACCGCCTTTAATCCCTTGATTGCGAATTGCAACTGGTGGGTAACCGTCATTTTCTAAATAACGAACATTGGCACCTGCTTGAAGAAGCGCATCAACCAAATGTTTGATTGGGCGTTCTTTCATACGTGGCTCACCGGTCAAAATGACTTCGCCTTCTGTGTTACCTTTTAAACAAAGCGCAGCCGTTAAAGGACGCATAGCTGTGCCGGCATTGCCGAGAAAAAGTGATAAGCCATTTTCAACTTGAAATGCACCACCTAAGCCTTCAACTTCACAGCAAGTTTTATCTTCAGAAAGTTGGTAATTCACACCTAACGCTTTAAGGGCGTTTAACATATGACGAATATCATCACTGTCTAACAGGTTAGTGACCGTTGTGGTGCCTTTAGCTAATGCCGCTAATAATAATGCTCGGTTCGATAAACTTTTCGAACCCGGTAAGTTGATTTCACCTTCAATACGAGAAATCGGCTCTAAGGTGATAGCTTTCATTACAAGACCACCGTTTTGTTTTTATACACAAAAATACGATCATGTAAGGCAAGATCAAGCGCACGGCTTAATACTGTTTTTTCCACATCACGCCCTGCACGCATCATGGCATCGGCAGAGTAGGTGTGATCCACATTAATCACATTTTGCATAATGATCGGACCTTGATCCAATTCGTTATTAATAAAATGGGCTGTTGCACCAATAATTTTTACGCCGCGCTCATAAGCTTGTTGATAGGGTTTGGCACCAATAAATGCAGGTAAGAATGAGTGGTGAATATTAATCACACGATTTGGATAACGCGCCACGAATTCTGGATTTAATACACGCATATATTTTGCTAATACAATGTAATCAGGCGCATATTCATCAATTTTTTCAGCAAGTAATTTATCGTGTTCCACACGCGTGAGACCTTCATGGCTGACACAATGGAATGGAATATCAAAGCGTTCAACTAATTCGCGTAAATTATCGTGATTACCAATGACAGCCGCAATTTCTACATCTAATGCACCGTAGTAATTTTTCATTAAAATATCACCTAAGCAATGCGCTTCTTTAGTGACTAAAATCACGATACGTTTACGTTTTGCGCTAATTAGGCGGCAATTTGTCCCAGCAGGCAAACTATAATTTAAGTCAGCTAACAAGGTTTCTTCGTTAAAAATACCTTCCAATTCGGTACGCATGAAGAAATGTTTTGTTTCGAAATCAACGAATTCATTATTATGAAGGATATTTAATTGATGTTTGTAACAAATATTGGTGATTTTGGCGATTAAGCCTTTATCATCAGGACAATCGGTTAGTAATATTTTCTTTTCTAACATAATGAATATTTTGCAAGATAAATAAAAAAAGAGAACCCATAAAAATGGGTTCTACATTGTTAATGTGAAATTAGATTTCAAAAGAAGCTAAAGAGGCACCTTTATCTAAGGCTTTTTGAATCACACGAGGTGTACGGCCTTGACCTGTCCATGTTCTTTCTTGACCAGTTTCATCAGTATATTTGTATTTTGCTGGGCGAGGTTCACGTTTTTTACGAATTGAAGAAGGTGCAATACCAATAATGGCGGTTAATTCTTCTGCAGTGATACCTTCTTGTTTAATTAATTCTTTATATTTTGCGATACGCGCACGACGCTCTTGTTCAGCTTGTTCAATTTCAGCTGCTTGAGCACGTTTTTCTTCAACAGCAGCTTGTAATTTTAAAAGTGAACTTTCAGCTTGTTCTAATGTTAAATCGCGTACAGCGGCGCGTAAACTACGAAGGTTCGTTAAACCTTTTGTTAATTCGTTCATTATTACCCCTTTATATGTGTGAATGCTTAATTATTTTCTAGATATATATAATAGCGAAAATAATATATTTGGTAAATATGAATTAGCCTAAATACGGAAACTAATTGGTCGGATGTCATCATATTTTACTGTATAAAGTTGATTGTTTTTCCATGTTATTGCAAACGTTTGCTTATAAAACAACTTAACAAAGTCTTAACAACCTCATTAGAAACTTTAAATTAAAAAATAGATTTAGGGGAAAGTATAAGATTTTATTGGTAATTTCATTCATTTTAATGTAATCTCTCACCATCCTATACAACAGTAGAGGTGCGGTCATTATGAGTATTTTCCTGGAGTGGATAGCGTTGAAGGGAAAGGAAAGGAATGATTGCCGAAATCGAATAGGCGTCATCTTATTCGGTTGGTCACGTCTTCGAAAGGAACGTGACTGTCATAGTTTTTGTGTATTAACTATGGAGCGCTACGGTTCGGTCTGGTCATCATTGTGTCTTTTCTTGCCGTTGTCTCCATTAAATTATTAGGTATAACTTAATGGAACTAGTCGATTATTCTTCATCTATTTATTCAATTATACCCGCATTACTTGCAATTGTTTTAGCGATTGCAACTCGTCGGGTTTTGGTCTCCCTCAGTGCAGGGATTATTGTCGGTGCGTTAATGTTGGTTGATTTCAACCCATTGAATGCGCTCATTTATTTAAAAGATAATGTTGTTGCATTAGTTTATAGTAGCGAAGAAGGCATGAATTCAAATATGAATATCGTGTTTTTCTTAGTTTTACTTGGCGTATTGACCGCACTTTTAACGGTATCAGGCAGCAACCGTGCGTTTGCTGAATGGGCTCAAAATAAAATTAAAGGTCGTCGCGGTGCGAAATTATTAGCGGCATCTTTAGTGTTTGTGACATTTATCGATGATTACTTCCACAGTCTTGCAGTAGGTGCGATTGCTCGTCCTGTCACTGATCGTTTCAAAGTCTCTCGTGCTAAATTAGCGTACATTCTTGATTCTACTGCTGCACCAATGTGTGTCATGATGCCAGTATCAAGCTGGGGCGCATACATTATTACTCTCGTAGCAGGTTTATTAGCGACGTATTCTATTACCTCTTATACCCCAATGGGCGCATTCGTTGCCATGAGTTCAATGAACTACTATGCGATCTTCTCATTATTAATGGTATTCTTTGTGGCCTATTTCTCATTTGATATTGCATCAATGGCACGTCATGAAAAATTAGCCATGGAGCGAGATTATAAAGAAGAAGTCATTGAAGGTGTGAAAGGTAAAGTTCGCAACTTAATTTTACCGATTTTAGTCTTAATTACCGTCACAGTTTTTATGATGATTCATACGGGGAGTGAAGCCTTAGCAGCAGATGGAAAACCATTTAGCCTCTTAGGTGCGTTTGAAAATACAACCGTAGGTATTTCGCTTGTTGTAGGTGGTTCAAGTGCGGTTGCGATGTCAACATTATTGATTATTCTTGAGCGCCAAGTTTCTTTACCAGAATACGGAAAAGCATGGATTGCCGGCATTAAATCGATGTTAGGTGCAATTGCTATTCTGTTCTTTGCGTGGACAATCAATAAAGTGGTTGGGGATGCACAAACCGGTAAATACTTATCCTCTTTAGTGAGTGGCAGTATTCCAGTTCAATTTTTACCTGTAATTTTATTTATCCTTGGTTCAGCAATGGCATTCTCAACAGGGACAAGCTGGGGGACATTTGGCATTATGTTACCAATCGCTGCGGCAATGGCGACTAACTCAGCACCAGAGTTATTACTTCCTTGTCTGTCTGCAGTTATGGCTGGCGCAGTATGTGGCGACCACTGTTCACCGGTTTCGGATACAACGATTCTGTCGTCAACCGGGGCAAAATGTAATCACATGGATCACGTCACCACACAATTACCTTATGCAGCAACTGTCGCGACAGCAAGTGCTGTGGGCTACATTGTAGTAGGCTTTACAGAATCAGGTTTAGCTGGATTTGTAACAACAGCAGTTGTTTTAGTAGCTTTAGTGTTTATCGTGAAGAAACGTTAATCCTAAAATGAAAAAAGAAAGGGCGTACTGTGTAGTATAGTACGCCCTTTTTGTATTTATTGTGAAATTTAGAGTAATGGACTAAACAAGAAAAATAACCGCTCGATGATTCGATGATAGAAAGGACGATTGATCCATTCTTGCATATCGAGAGCGGAAGAATTCGCTAAATAATTTTCATGGAGTGTGGCAACTTCATTAGCAAAATTACGATCTTCTACGGCAACGGTGATTTCAAAATTAAGCAGGAAACTGCGTAAATCCATATTTACCGTACCAACGAGCGCAAGCTTGTTATCGATTAACACACTTTTTGTATGTAGAAGTCCTGCTTCAAAGTGATAAATTTTAACACCTGCCTCGAGTAAATCATCAAAGAACGTTCGACTCGCCCAACGAACCATTAAGGAATCATTGTTTTTAGGTAAAATGAGCGTGATATCAACACCACGGAATGCGGCGATACGTAATGCTTCAGCAATATTGTGACTTGGCACAAAGTAAGGTGAAGTGATCACAATACTTTCTCTTGCGGCATAAATGACTGTTGCAAGAGATTGCGCAATTAAATCATCTGGGAACGCGGGACCACTCGCAATCACTTGTACAGAATGAGTGTCGTTATCGTCAATTTCCACAAGTGGGCAATTGGGCAATAAAAGAGGTAATTCTTCTGTCGTTTCAATTTCCCAATCCCAAGCATGTAAGCTGTTTAAAATCGGTGAAACAGGACCGTTGATTCGCACCATCACGTCTATCCAATTGCCTACGTTGCTGTCTTGTTTGAAGAAATTAGGGTCCACCATATTCATACTGCCCGTATAGGCAATTTGATTATCAATGACGATAATTTTACGGTGTTGGCGTAAATCGATTCGGTTGAAGAACATACGGAATAAGTTTACGTGTAGCGCCTCTGTGATCTCAATGCCTTTCGCTCGCATTTCTTTACAAATAGGACTTTTCAAAAAAGCATTACTGCCAACGGAATCGAGTAAAAGACAAACTTTTACTCCACGTTGCACGGCTTCCTCTAAGGCCAGTTTAACTTCATTAATCAGGCCATCATTGCTCCAAATATAGAACACCATATTAATGGAGTGGCGAGTTTGTTGAATATCACGGATGATACTTCGAATAATGCTTTCTGGGGTATCGAGAATATGCAATTCATTACCGCGAATATTCGGAATACCTAAGCGTTGGTGAACTAATTTAAATAAGGCATGATAACGAGGATCTTGGGAATGCATAACCAGATCTTTTTGCTCTGAAAGTTGCTGAAGCCATTTCGTATATTTAGGTTTTAACAACTGAAAGGCTTTGGCACGGCGAGTACCGAGTTTCACTTCACCAAAAATCAAATAGGCAATGATGCCAATCAGTGGCACAAGATAGATAATCATCAGCCATGACAACGTAGCAGAAACCGCTTGTTTTTTGACGAGCAAACGTAATGTGATGGAAATAACCGCCATCCAAATTAACACGGGAATAATATAAACCAGTATAATATGTTCAAAATTCATGAATTTTTGACCGCACTTATGAAATTAGACATTATTTATCAGACCGATGATTTTATCATTATTTATAAGCCTTGTGGGCTAAGCGTGCATAAAGATCAAAGCGAAATTGGTTTAACCACTTTGCTTGCTGAGCAGCTTGGTGTGCCACAAGTTTGGCTTGTGCATCGGTTAGATAAAGTGACATCAGGTTTACTCATTCTGGCATTGAACGCTAAAAGTGCGGCTGAATTTTTTCGACTTTTTTCAGAACATCGTATCCAAAAGACTTATCTTGCACTCAGCAATCAAAAGCCGAAAAAGAAACAAGGATTGATAGTCGGTGATATGCAAAAGGCTCGTAATGGGGCTTGGAAACTTTGCCAATCGAAAGAGAATCCCGCAATTACGCGTTTTGAAAGTGTAAGTTGTGAGCCTAATTTACGATTATTTATCTTAAAGCCACAAACAGGTAAAACCCATCAATTGCGTGTGGCGATGAAAAGTTTAGGAAGCCCCATTTTAGGCGATGTGTTTTATGGTAAAAATACCGAAAATATTGACCGCACTTATTTGCACGCTGCAAGATTGCAATTTGAATTTAAAGGTCAGGCATTTGATGTGTTTACTCTTCCTAAAGAAGGGGAATGGTGGCATCGTGAAGGTGTTATGTCTCAGATTCAAAAAATAGGCTCAGCAAGTGCTGAGCCAAAGATATAAACGTGATTGATTATTTCGCTAATCCGATACCCGTATAGCCACGTTCACGCATGGTGGCTTCTTTTGATTTACGAATTAAGGTTTCAATTGTCATGCCTTGTACGAGAATTGAGAATGCCACAACCGCATACGTCATACCTAAAATAAGATCACGAACATCCATTTCTAATCCTTCAATATAAAATTGACCACTTGGAATAGAAAGCGCCATAGCGAGCGCTAACCCGCCTCGTAATGCGCCCCAAGTGAGAACTTTCATGGTGTAAGGGTTATATTTACGGTAGCGTTTCATAACTTGGAATGGCAACCAAACACTGGCGTAGCGACAGATTAAGCAAACTGGAATAGCAAGGAAAATTAAGATTAACCCTTGCCAAGACACATGAATCAATAAAATTGCTAAACCGATTAAGATAAAGAGTAAGGAGTTAAGAAAGTGATCGATCATTTCCCAAAAGTGATCCAAATAACGTTGGCTTTGTTGAGAAAATCCGGTGTATCTTGTCCAGTTACCAATTAAAATCCCGGCGACAACCATGGCTAATGCGCCTGAGACGTGTAAGAGATTAGCCAGCATAAAGCCCGCAGTAGGTACGATTAAAGTTAAGAGAATTTCTAACGAACCATCATCGGTGGCTGAAATCAGATAATGGGCGAATAGACCTAAAACCAATCCAAATGCAATCCCGCCTAAAGCTTCTTTAAAAAATAAATGGAGAATGCCGCTTGCTGTCGGTTCATGCCCGCCAAATGCGACAGCAAAAACCGTGGTAAAAATTACCAAGCCAATCCCATCATTAAAAAGTGATTCGCCTTCCACCTGCATGGATAGGCGTTTTGGTGCTTTTAAGTTTTTGATAATGGCAAGTACGGCAATTGGGTCATCAGGTGATATCAGTGCACCAAATAAGATGCAGTAAATTAAATCAATATGCCAACCGAAAAGTAAGGCGACGCCATAAAGTAGAAAACCAATAAAAAAGGTGGAGGCAAGCGTTGAGAACAGAGCGAAAGTGGTAATTTCCCATTTTTGATTGTTTAAGACTGGAAGTTTAATGCCCAAGGCGCCGGCAAAGAGCAAGAAGCCTAAAATCCCGTTCAATAAGAAATCTTTAAAATCAATACGTTCGATGACGCGTGTGGCGATGTCGTCCAAATTAAACCAGCCGAAATACCCCAATAACACCAGGAAAAGCGAGCCTGCCATAGAAGTGGCAGTGATGGCGATGGTATATTGGATATTATCGTTCAGTTTTCGTGTGATAAAACTGATAAGAATGGCTATTGTGGTGAGAAAACACAAGTAAGTATAAATATTCATAAAATGATCCGAGTAAAGTAATAAAAGCGCCGCCAGTATAAGCAAGTTACTTTTATTTATAAAGTGCGTTTTTAGGAAAAATTTTAATGAGAAAGAAGGGTAAAATTCATTTGATTGTAACTGAAGCGTAATCACATTAATAGGCGTAACTTCTTCCATTACAGAGGAAAAGTGCGGTTAAGATTTCAATTATTTTGTATAATAGACTCAATTTTTCACATTAGGAACAAAAATGAAATTTATCTCTTTTAATATTAATGGTTTACGTGCCCGTCCTCATCAACTTGAAGCAATTATTGAAAAATACCAACCAGATGTGATTGGTTTACAAGAAATCAAAGTAGCAGATGAAGATTTTCCTTATGCAATTACTGAAAATCTGGGCTATCACGTTTTTCATCACGGGCAAAAAGGCCACTATGGTGTAGCACTATTAACTAAACAAGAACCGAAAGCGGTACGTCGTGGTTTTCCAACAGATAATGAAGATGCGCAAAAACGCATTATTATGGCGGATTTAGAAACGCCATTTGGTTTGTTAACAGTAATTAATGGCTATTTCCCACAAGGCGAAAGCCGTACACATGAAACTAAGTTTCCGGCAAAAGAAAAATTTTATGCGGATCTTCAACGCTATTTAGAGCAAGATCACGATAAAGCCAATCCGGTTTTAATTATGGGGGATATGAATATCAGTCCAACTGATTTAGATATTGGCATTGGTGATGAAAACCGCAAACGTTGGTTGCGTACCGGTAAATGTTCATTCTTACCCGAAGAGCGTGAATGGTATCAACGTTTATACGATTATGGATTGGAAGATACGTTCCGCAAATTAAATCCAACAGTCAATGACAAGTTTTCGTGGTTTGATTATCGCTCAAAAGGTTTCGATGATAACCGTGGATTACGTATCGATCATATTTTAGTGAATCATCAATTAGCAGAGCGTTGCGTGGACGTTGGCATTGCATTGGATATTCGTGCGATGGAAAAACCATCCGATCACGCACCAATCTGGGCAGAGTTTAAATAGGAAAGCAGCATGGATATGGCAAATTGGCAGAATTATCGTTCGCAAGTGAATGGCATGCCAGCCGTGTTTACCGCAAATATTGAAGATTTAGATGTTTATCATGGTAAACATCTCAGTAAGGTTGTGCAATTTACCGTGCCTTATCAGGGAGATGAGGACGGTTTACCAAATGAAGACGAATATGAAAAATTGATTAATCGTCTTTTTAAAATTCTTGCACAATTGACCGCACTTCCAAATGTTTTTTTTGCTGGGCACTTTATTTGTAACCATCAGGCAAAAATGCATTTCTATTGTGAACACGATGCTTTGCTTAAAGAAACCCTTCAACAACTCGATTTTGTCTCAGAAATCAATGTGCAGGATGATCCCAATTGGGATACTTATTTCGATTTCTTATTGGCTTCACCATTGGAAATGAAATTAAATGCGACGGAAGAGATTTTGAGTATGCTGAATAGCAAAGGGCGCAATTTAAGTGATACTTATTTGATTGAACACACTTTCCATTTTGATGAAGAAGAAAAAATGTTCCCCTTTATGGATGAACTAACACTTGGAAAAGTGTCTTTTAGTACGTTGAAATATTCAAGCCAAGCCATCCAGACGGAAGAAGATGAACCGCCTTATTTCATGGTGAAATTGGAGCAAGAGCTTTCATTAGACAGTAATGAGATCTTCGAGTGGGTAGAGCGCTTTGAAAAATTAGCTATGGAGTTTTCAGGCGACTATATTGGCTGGGAATGCGATAACTTAATGGATGATCGTTCATCATTAAATTAGCCTGATAATTTATCAAATAAGCATTGATTAGATAAAAATAAAGCCCATCAACACGATGGGCTTAAATTCTTTTGGCTACAAATTTAGGATTCGTAAAAGGAGACAAACGAAAGCTAAACCAAAAGAGAAATTTGGCTCCTCCTGCGGGACTCGAACCTGCGACATATGGATTAACAGTCCACCGTTCTACCGACTGAACTAAGGAGGAATAAATTTGGTATCACAAAGAATAGGCGCGCATTTTAATGAGCGACCTGTCGCTTGTCAATACTCAAAATGAAAAAAATCATAAAAAAATTTACCGTTTTTGCTATCCACAAAGCCTGTGGATAACTTTGTGGATTGTTTTTGTTTAAAATGGTCAACCACTGGTGCAGACTGGCTTTGTCTCAAATTGCTCATCTATTAGCCATTCGGTAATATTTGTTTAAATATCAATACGTTAAATAAAGTCCAGCAAAAAAAATAAAATATTTTTCAATTTTGAAGTGTTTAAGACTTGACACGCCTAAGTGTGTGTAAAACTTGGATTTTTATCGCTCAATTTGGAGTAATAAATGTGTTAAAATAACCACACTTCTAAAACAGTAAAAAAATTGACCGCACTTATGGCAGAGAAAATTAATACTAAGCCTTTTATTCTTCATTCCGATTTTAAACCTTCCGGTGATCAACCCCAAGCAATCGAAAAATTAGTCGAAAATTTAGAGGATGGTTTGGCGCATCAAACCCTTCTCGGGGTAACGGGATCAGGCAAAACATTTACTATTGCAAATGTCATAGCGACATTAAATCGTCCCGCAATGTTACTTGCCCCCAATAAAACGCTTGCTGCTCAGCTTTATGCGGAAATGAAAGCGTTCTTTCCTGAAAATGCGGTGGAATATTTCGTCTCATACTATGATTACTATCAGCCGGAAGCTTATGTACCGAGTAGTGATACCTTTATCGAAAAAGATGCTTCAATTAATGATCAAATTGAACAGATGCGTCTTTCAGCTACGAAGTCGTTCTTAGAGCGTCGAGATACTATCGTAGTCGCATCTGTTTCGGCGATTTATGGTTTGGGAGACCCAGATAGCTATTTGCAAATGATGTTGCATTTACAACAAGGGGCAATTATCGATCAACGTCAGATTTTAGCGAAGTTAGCGGAATTACAATATACAAGAAATGATCAAGCTTTTCAGCGTGGTACATTCCGTGTGCGCGGTGAAGTGATTGATATTTTCCCTGCAGAATCAGACGATCGAGCGGTACGAATTGAATTATTTGATGATGAAATTGAACGTTTAAGTTTATTTGATCCTTTAACGGGGACTAGTTTTGGCGCAGTTCCGCGTTTTACGGTATATCCGAAAACCCACTATGTGACACCGAGAGAACGTATTTTAGATGCTATTGAAAAAATCAAAGTGGAGCTTGCTCAACGCCGTGAATATTTCATCAAAGAGCATAAATTGTTGGAAGAGCAACGCATTACCCAACGCACGCAGTTTGATATTGAGATGATGAATGAGCTTGGTTATTGCTCAGGCATCGAAAACTATTCACGCTATCTTTCTGGCCGAAATGAAGGCGAACCGCCTCCGACATTATTTGATTATATGCCGTCTGATGCGATTTTGATTATTGATGAATCGCACGTAACTGTGCCACAAATTGGTGGGATGTATCGTGGAGACCGTTCTCGTAAAGAAACCTTGGTGGAATATGGTTTCCGTTTGCCTTCTGCATTGGATAACCGTCCATTACGCTTTGAAGAGTTTGAGCGTTTAGCGCCACAGACGATTTACGTTTCCGCAACACCAGGTCCTTATGAGTTGGAAAAATCAGGCAGTGAAATTGTCGATCAGGTGGTACGTCCAACAGGCTTACTCGATCCGCAAATTGAAATTCGCCCAGTGTCCATTCAAGTGGATGATTTGCTGTCTGAAGCGCGTCAAAGAGCGGACAAAAATGAGCGAGTTTTAGTGACAACACTGACGAAGAAAATGGCGGAAGATTTAACGGATTATCTAGACGAGCACGGTATTCGTGTGCGTTATTTGCATTCAGATATTGATACCGTTGAGCGTGTAGAGATTATTCGTGATTTACGTTTAGGCGAATTTGATGTATTGGTTGGTATCAACTTGTTACGTGAGGGCTTGGATATTCCAGAAGTCTCTCTTGTGGCAATTTTAGATGCGGATAAAGAAGGTTTCTTGCGTTCCGAACGTTCCTTAATCCAAACCATCGGTCGTGCAGCCCGAAACTTAAATGGTAAAGCGATTTTGTATGCTGATAGTATTACTAAATCTATGGAAAAAGCCATTACCGAGACGAATCGCCGTCGTGAAAAACAAATGAAATATAATGAAGAGCACGGCATTGTTCCACAGGCATTGAATAAGAAAGTGGGTGAATTATTAGATATTGGCCAAGGTGCAAATCAAAAAGCCAAATCGAAACAGCGTGGTAAAACAGCAGCTGAACCGACCGCACTTTACAATGCACCTAAGTCCGCGAAAGAATTCCAACAACAAATTAAGAAATTGGAACAACAAATGTATAAATTTGCTCAAGATCTCGAATTTGAAAAAGCCGCCGCAGTACGCGATCAGCTTCATCAATTGAGAGAGCAGTTTATGATATCGGAATAAAGAAAAAGAGCGGTCAATTTTGACCGCACTTTCATTTTATTGTACTAATAAGTAAAAGTTGTTTTTACCACGTAAGATATTGAGTGCAACGGCAGATGGTTTTTCATCTAGCGCTTTGCGTAAGTCTTGCGTACTCTCAATTGGCTGACGGTTGATGCCGATGATGATATCACCCGATTTTAAACCGCGTTGTGCCGCCATTGAATTTGGCTGTACTTTACTAATTTCTACACCTTTAACACCTTTTGCATCGTAGTTGTTTAAGGTTGCACCATCTAATGCAGGAAGTTCTGTTTTACTTGCCGTTTGAGAGCCATCGTCTGCTTGTAAAGTTACTTTTACGTTGTCAGTTTTGCCATCACGTAAGTAAGTGAGTTCAATTTCTTTACCCGCACCAGAAGTCGCGATTTTCGCACGCATTTCGGCAAAACTTGAAATTTTTTGACCATTCATTGCGGTAATGACATCACCTGCTTTTAAGCCTGCTTTCTCGGCAGCAGAATTTGGAATGACTTCACTTACAAATGCACCTTGTTGCGCACTGACATTAAAGGCTTTTGCTAAATCGGCATTTAATTCGCCACCTTTAATACCGAGTAAACCACGGCGTACTTCACCAAATTCTAAGATTTGTTGAACGAGATTGTTGGCTTGGTTGCTTGGAATCGCAAAGGCAATCCCTGCGTTACCACCACTTGGAGAAATAATCGCGGTATTAATACCAATTAATTCACCTTGCAAGTTCAATAATGCACCGCCAGAGTTACCGCGGTTTACCGCCGCATCCGTTTGGATATAGTTTTCATACGCACCGCTATCTGAACCAGTAGAACGACCTAGTGCCGAAACAATACCAGAGGTGACGGTTTGGCCTAAGCCGAATGGGTTACCAATAGCAACGGTAAAATCACCGACACGTAATTTATCGGAGTCAGCCATTTTGATCGCGGTGAGATTTGCTGGTTTTTCGATTTGCACTAAAGCGATATCAGATTGTTCGTCTTTTCCAACAAGTTTTGCTTTGAATTCACGTCCGTCTTGTAATTTTACGGTGATTTTATCTGCACCATCTACCACGTGATTATTAGTTAAAACATAACCTTTATCGGCATTGATGATGACACCAGAACCTAAACCACGGAAGTTGCGTGATGCACCACGATCTCCACCAAATTGTTCGCCAAATTGATCACCAAAGAAAAATTTAAATTCTTCTGGAATATCATCAGGTAATGCTGAACGGCTGTTTGCTTTTGCTTTGCCTTCAACAGAAAGGGTGACTACTGCTGCTTGTGCTTTTTCTAACATAGGCGCAAGGCTACCTTGTTCGACAATCTCATTTGGAATAGCCGCTTGAGCGGATAAAGAGGTTGCAAACACGCTTAAACCTAATGCTATACCGGTTAATACAAAATTTCTTTTCTTCATAGAGTTCTCCAAGTAAAAATAAATGATTGAATCAGTGTTCAATCAGACAAAAAAATGAGGGGGATGTTCAGTAAAAACAAGGGCATTGAAAAAATTTTTTTAAAAAGTGCGATAGATGTTGAAATTGTTCTTTTTGCCCGCATTTATCTAAACCTCTTTGTTAATTTGAAAGATAAAAGAATCATTTTGTTTAAATAGGGCTGGTTCAACCTATTTTTATGTCAAAAGCCTTGCCAGCTAAGGCGGAAATATAGTTTAATAACGCCCTGTTTTACTGCTTAGGTAGTATAAATCTTACGCAATCACATAATAATTGTGTAAGAATTCAAATGAACTAGTTTACTAGTACAAAAAATAGGTGTAGAGTAACGCCATTAGATTTAAGCACAACATTTAAGATTTAGAGAGTGACATATGGCGACGAAGAAAGAAGAAATCGAAGTAAAAGTTGCAAATGATGATACCCGAATTGAAAAAGTCGATCAGGTATTACCTCCAATTGCCTTATTAGAAAAATTTCCAGCAAGTCAAGAAGCGGCTGATTTAGTTCATGAAACCCGTTTGCATGCGCACAATATTATTCATGGGAAAGATGACCGTTTACTTGTGGTAATTGGTCCTTGTTCTATTCATGATCCTAAAGCCGCATTAGATTACGCAAAACGTTTAAAAGTATTACGTGATAAATATAAAGATACACTTGAAGTGGTAATGCGCGTTTACTTTGAAAAACCGCGTACAACAGTGGGTTGGAAAGGTTTAATCAACGATCCTTATTTAAATGATACATATCGTTTAAATGATGGTTTGCGTATTGCACGTAAATTATTATCTGACATCAATAACTTAGGCGTACCATCAGCCGGTGAGTTCTTAGATATGATCACACCACAATATGTAGCTGATTTCATGAGCTGGGGCGCAATTGGTGCGAGAACAACGGAATCTCAAGTTCACCGTGAGTTAGCTTCAGGCTTATCTTGTGCGGTAGGCTTTAAAAATGGCACAAATGGTGGCGTAAAAGTAGCCTTAGATGCAATGGGGGCGGCAGAAGCTTCACATTACTTCTTGTCTGTGACAAAATTTGGTCATTCGGCGATTGTTTCAACAAAAGGAAATGAAGACTGCCACATCATTTTACGTGGTGGGGATAAAGGTCCTAACTATAAAGCAGAAGACGTTGCAAAAGTTTGTGCAGAGATCGAAAAATCAGGTCGTATTCCACATGTCATGGTTGATTTCAGCCATGCCAATAGTAGCAAACAATTCAAAAAACAAATGGAAGTTTGTGAAGATGTTTGTCAGCAAATTGCAGGCGGTTCAAAACAAATCTTTGGTGTGATGGTAGAAAGCCATATTGTTGAAGGTCGTCAAGATTTAGTCGATGGTAAAGCGCAGACTTACGGACAAAGTATCACTGATGCTTGCATCGGTTGGGAAGATACAGAAATCGTGTTAAAACAGTTATCTGATGCTGTATTAGCACGTCGCCAAGTAAATGGCTAATCAGTTTAATTTTTAGATGATTAAAAGTGCGGTTGATTTGACCGCACTTTTTTTATGCGCTTTGAAAAAAGGGGTGAAAAGGGGTATGCTAGCTTCAATGGAATAAGAAAGGAGATGTATGATGCAGGATATGATAAATGGCTTATTAATTGTCTTAATACCAATGGTGTTAGGCTATTTATTAAAGGTCAACAATAAATCCTATATTGCAAAAATAAATCATATCGTGATGTTTTTGCTTTACATTATTCTTTTCTTAATGGGCTATTTACTTGGTCAGTTAGATGATTTAGAGCATAAACTGCCGATTATTGGCACAACTGCGGTGACGCTATCGGCGATCATTTTGGGATCCAATATGATTGGCTTGATGCTTTATGACCGCTTTAACCCCGCTGAGCCACTTAAATCACAAGGTAAAATTGATTCTCGCTGGCACTCCTTAATTGACTCGCTCAAACTTTCCGGCACAGTGGTGATTGGTACCCTTTGTGGTTTCTTATTCAAATCCTATCTCATGTTGCCTACTGGAATTAATCTGTATGTATTGATCGTACTGATTTTCTTTGTGGGGATTCAGCTAAGAAATAACGGTATTTCCTTAAAAGAGGCCCTTTTCAATAAACGAGGTTTCCAAACGGGGATGGTGTTTACTTTTACTTCATTACTAGGCGGTATCATTGCTGCTTTCGTTTTAGCGATGCCAATTACGCAAGGACTGGCGTTTGCCTCTGGAATGGGTTGGTATTCGTTATCCAGTGTAGTATTGACCAATGCATGGGGACCAGTACAGGGTAGTATTGCCTTTTTTAATGATTTATCCCGTGAAATTGTCAGTTTATTTGTAATCCCATTATTTATGCGTCATTTCCGTTCGACTGCAATTGGGATTACGGGGGCGACAGCAATAGATTGCACTTTGCCAATTATTCAAAAAGCGGGAGGTATTGAAGTCACGCCAATTGCGATTTCATTTGGCTTTGTGACGAATATTCTGCCACCGTTACTATTGGTTTTCTTTTCCAGTATTCCGTTATAAAAGATAAAAAATAAATACAAAAACAAAAGAGTTAATCGTTATTTTCGATTAACTCTTTTTCTTATATTTAATATTAGGGATTATCAGTTTCTATGCATGGCAATAACCGCCTGACCTAAACTGAGTCCGCCATCACCCATTGGTAGTTTATGCGCACTTAGTACATGGAGTTCGCTCAGATTTTCTTTTAATAAGCGGCGTAATAGTTGGTTATGCATCACACCGCCAGATAATACGATAGTACGGCATCGGTATTTGCGTGCTTGGTTTGTAGCAAGTTCAGCAAAACCTTGGGCGAGAGCATAGTGAAAGGCGAAGGCTTTATCTGCGACAGACGCATGGTAATTCAACCAACTTTGCCAGAAATAAGCCAAATCCAGTTTATTGCCGATAAGCGGTATTTTTACTGGAATATTGACCGCACTTTGTGCTTGTGTCGCCAAAGATGAGGTATTTGCCAGTGCTTCTAAATGGCAGGCCGCTTCGCCCTCCCAAGAAACAATGGTAGGTGCAATACCGAGAGTATAAGCTACGGCATCAAATAAGCGACCCGCAGATGATATAGAGGGGCAATTTAGTCTGCGTTCAATAGCATTGACTAGTATTTGCCAATTCGGTTCTGTACAGGTTTTAGTGAGAATTTCTTGCCACTGTGGCACAAATTGATGCAGGTGAGCCAGCCAGTTGCGCCAAGGTTGTTTAGCTGCAAGATCGCCTCCTGGCAGAGCCACAGCAGGCAGACCACCTAAATATTGACTATGTTGATAGTCAACGAGTAGACATTCGCCCCCCCAAAGCTGTCCATTTTCCCCCATGCCGATACCGTCTAATGCAAGACCGATTACAGGTTCATTACAATTGTGCTCGGCCATTACGCTGACAATATGGGCATGATGATGTAGTACTTCTATTGGTGTGATTTGTTGCTGTTCAGCAAGTTGTTTTCCGATAGAAGGTGAAAAATAGCCAGGATGAGCATCCACCGCGATAATGTCTGGTTTAAATTGGTAAATTTGCTGAAATAATGCAAGATTTTCACTTAATTGTGACCGCACTTGCTCATTTGCAGTATCACCAATATGTTGGCTCAGTACGGCTTTATTGTGACGTAGTAAGCAGAATGTATTCTTCAGATCAGAACCCAAAGCCAATACATTTTTTGTGCTTTGTGTTTCAAGTGGTATTTCATCGGGCACATAGCCTCGAGCTCGACGTAGTGTTTCTAATCCATCGAAGGCAACACGAACGAGGCTATCATCGGCGCGTTGTAAAATATCACGATTGTGACAAAGATAAAAATCAGCCAAGTCAGCTAATTGTTCCACAGCATGTTCATTTTTTAGCACGGGAGGTTGCCCACTGGCATTCGCAGACGTCATTACGAGTGGACGATCGACTGCTCGTAGCAATAAATGTTGTAGTGGATTGCTCGGTAGCATCACACCGATTTCTTGCAAGTTAGGTGCAATATTATCAGCAATATTTGGTACTTTATGTTTCGCTAGCAGTACAATTGGCGCAGCACTGCTGGTTAGTAATTCTGTTTCTTGAGAACTCAAATCCTGTAAAAATTGCAGGTCAGGCACCATAATGGCTAACGGTTTTGTCGGACGATGTTTCCGTTGACGTAATAAATCAACAGTCTTTTGATTATTCGCATCACAGGCCAGATGAAAACCGCCTAAGCCTTTAACCGCGACGATGTAACCTTGTTGCAATAAAAGTGCGGTCTGTTTTAGCGCAGTTTCATGAGTAGCAAGCGTTTGTTCTCGATCTTGTAACCAGATATGCGGGCCGCAGACCGAACAAGCATTGGGTTGAGCATGAAAACGACGATCAGCGGGATCTTTATATTCTTTTTCACATTGTGGACAAAGCGGAAAAACAGACATGGCTGTGTTTTTTCGGTCGTAAGGAATTGCCTTGATGATGGTAAAACGCGGGCCACAATGGGTACAATTGGTAAAAGGGTAGTGATAACGTCGATTGTTGGGATCGAATAAGTCAGCTAAACAATGTGGACAGGTTGCTGCATCGGGAATAATTTGCGTATCCATTTGATTGTTTTCGCTTTCCCGGATAGTAAAACCTGTTATTTCAGTTGCTTCTGGCCAATCAATGGCGCGCTGAGTAATATCCGTAATTTGAGCCAGTGGTGGAAGCTTATTTTGTAGATCGGATAAAAATTGTTCAAGAGAGTCGGATGGTGGAGAGACAAAACGAATTAACACGCCTTGTCCATCATTATTGACATCTCCATTTAATCCATATTGATTTGCCAGAAGCCAGACAAAAGGGCGAAA